>NZ_JAOZEW010000019.1 GCF_025847235.1 Flavobacterium shii | reverse complement strand
GCGAGCGTCCCGCTCGTGCCTATTATATCTTTAAAATTTAATCTTAATTCTTTACGGGCACGAGCTGGAAGCTCGCGCTAGCATAGGAACTTTAAAACAATCTTTGTTTTAAATTATTTTCCATGCATCATATAAAGAACTTTACCATTTTTTGCTGAAATTTTAATATCAAACACACCTCCAAAACCAATTTTATTAAAAGTGCCTTCAATATGCCAAATAGAATCATTATCTATTGTTACTGTATAAGGTCTTTGATCTTCTATTTGATCTTTACCATATGATTCAAATAAAATAGGTTCCGCTATTCCAACAGCTGTTTCTTCTTTTGTAACTAAACAATCTTCACATTTAATGCTTTTCTGAAAAACTGTATTAGTGGTATAATTACAGCTTACAAGTATTAAACTAATCAAAAGCAAAATCTTTTTCATACTTATTGAAAAATCACCAAACAAACTACGCAAAAACTGGCGCTACACGTGGTTTATAATCTTTCGCAACTTCGGCAATTAATCTAATATGATCTGGAGTTGTTCCGCAACATCCTCCGATGATATTGATTAAATTATCCTCTAAATATTCTTTTATGAATGCTTGTGTTTGTTCTGGTGTTTCGTCATATTGTCCGAATGCATTTGGTAATCCTGCATTTGGGTGTGCCGAAACATTAAAACTAGTATGTTGTGCTAATGTTTTAAGGTATGGTTTCAATAAATCAGCTCCAAGAGCACAATTGAATCCTACGCTTAATAACGGAATATGTGATACTGAAATCAAGAAAGCTTCTACTGTTTGTCCTGAAAGTGTTCTTCCTGAAGCATCGGTAATTGTTCCAGATACCATGATTGGAATATCGATATTGCGTTCTTCTTTTACCTCTTCGATTGCAAAAAGTGCTGCTTTAGCATTTAATGTATCAAAGATGGTTTCTACCAATAATAAATCACAACCTCCATCCATTAAGGCTTCTACTTGTTGTTTGTAGGCAATTCGTAAATCATCAAACGTTACAGCTCTGTATCCTGGATCGTTTACATCTGGCGACATACTTGCTGTACGATTTGTTGGCCCGATTGATCCTGCAACAAAACGTGGTTTGTCTGGATTTTTGGCTGTATACTCATCGGCTACTTCTCGTGCTAGTTTAGCCGATTCGTAGTTTAATTCGTAAACGTACTCCTCTAGGAAATAATCGGCCATACCAATTGTTGTTCCCGAGAATGTGTTGGTCTCTACGATGTCGGCACCCGCTTCATAATAAGCGGCGTGGACATCGCGAATTGCTTGTGGTTGTGTTATGGATAGTAAATCGTTGTTTCCTTTTAAGGGATGTGGAAAGTCTTTGAAACGTTCTCCACGAAAATCTTCTTCTGAGAAATTATAGCGTTGCAACATTGTTCCCATTGCTCCATCGAGCACGAGTATGTTTTTTTTAATTGCTTCTTGAATTGTTGACATGTTTTTTCTTTTCTTGCAATGACGCTAAGGCGTAAAAGCTTTTATTTAATAATTCCAAAAATTCACTATCATAGCTTTTTAGCCCCGATTGCAGCGGTATCCTTTTTTTCTGGTCCTGATCCCGAAACATCGGGACGGGATAGAAAAAAAGATATAGCGGAAAGCGGGAATGTTATGGGCAAAAATGCGCCAATAATTCGCTTCTGATACTGAAATTTTATTCAGTTAATGTCGATAAGTTTGTCAAGAAAAGTTTTGAGAAATACATTGCTGTATTATGTGTTATCTATCTTTAATACTGTAAATGTATAAAGTAGAATGTAGCACCTTCTTTATGATAAAGGGTTGCTAAGGTTTCAATGGGTCTATCCCTCCGCCTTTCGTGATAACTTTCAATAAAAATATGAACAGTGCAAAGTAAACACATAGCGCTAACAATTGCAAGTGTTTTTAAAAGTTTCTGAGAGACTAAGTAACTAAGGCTCTAAGTTTTCTTTAAAAGATGTTGAGAAGCTAAGATACTAAGGTGCTGAGTTTAGAATCCTCTGTATCTTTTTATATTAAAAGCTCTAGCGGAGTATAATAATTATAGCCGAAAAAGAGTATCATTCAACGAAAGCTCCAGCGGAGCGATATAGTAATTCTGATTATTAAATATTCCATCCCGATGGAATTATATATTATAAAAAAATCATATCGTATTAAGCTACTAAGTTTAAAACTCTAGGTATTTTTCTGTTTATATTTTTGGAAAATCTCCATAACATCTTCATGATTTACAAATTGGTTGTTTTCTGCCTGATAAAGCCCTATTTCGATTTCTTGTTTCTCTTCTTCTGATAATTCTTCAAACCAATCTCCCATAACTGTTTTACTTATAATAGTTCATTTCAAATTTCTGCACTTCGTTTAAATAGAAATAGTTTGTTATTAGTTTTTGCAAAATATCTATTTTTTCTTGAAGCCTTTTTGCTCTTTCTGCACTCTTTTGTTTCCCATCTGTTGAATTATCTTGATAGGGATCCTGACTTTCTTCGTCCGCAACATATTGGGCTAAGGATTGTATATATAGTTTTTTCTGTTTCTGAAAATCATACTTCTTATCATAATATTCTTTGTCAAGTGATAATCGATAAATAGAATATTCCGCATCTGCATTTAGCCTTTCAAATTGATGTCCAAAATATGTTCCTCCATAATTCAATCCCCCGTAAAGTTCGTTTACTGCTCGGTACATTTGAATTAGTTTTTCTCTTTCTAGTCTAAATTTTTCTTCCCCATTTTTTTGTTTAAGATAATAAGCATAAATTAAACAAAAACGATCTCTATCTGATTCACTCCCAAATGTAATAGTTTCCTCTTTTCCATCCTGATTTATATAATTCTTCCATTCATTCCCTTTGTATGAATCATTTGGATTTAAGGGAAGTTCTGCTTTGAATACAGGAAAAAGTTGCTCAATTTTATTCAATTTATTTTTAGAAATAACAAAAGAATCATTACTATCTCCGGCATAAATAAGAACCTTTTCATCCTCAAGTTTCGGATCATCGATGAGGCGAGGCAAGCTTTTTTTGGCACTTATTTCTTTTTGTTTTACTGTAATAATATCTTTTTTTGATTCTTTACAACTTACTAAGAAACTGCAGGAAATTAACAATATAATTATCTTGTTTTTCATTTATGCCTTTTACTATTTTAAATCTTTTTTACTCAATAAAGGTATGAATAACGCTTCTTGAATTTTAGTTTGTAAAAGTCGAATTAGTAACAAAAAAAGGTTGTTTTTTTTTAAGTTCATTAGTCGCTAAGATACTGAGGTTCTAAGATTAAAACTATAGATAATGTTGTTATTAAAAGCTCCAGCAGAGCGATATTTTAATTTTATCGTTATATTGATATGTCACCCCGATGGGGTTTCTGCCAACAAATATTTTTAATTCTATAAATATGATATCCCGCTGGGATTGATATATTATAAACAAAAAAAAGCCCAAACCATTTATAGTTTGAGCTTTATATATAAAATCTTAGTTTCTTAGAAACTTAGCTTCTTACACCTTAAAAATTAAACAATTGCCTTAACAACTGCTTTTGGGGCTTCTTTACGAGTTCCGTCAAATCCGTCTACACCTGAAACGGTTGTATATTTAAGTACGTATTTTTTACCTGGATTGATGATTTGGTATGCCGCTTGACACATAAGTGTTGCTTCATGGAATCCGCAAAGAATCAATTTTAATTTTCCTGGGTAGGTATTAACGTCTCCAATGGCAAAGATTCCCGGAATATTAGTTTGGTAATCTAATGCATTGTTTACTTTAATGGCATTTTTCTCGATTTCTAATCCCCAGTCTCCGATTGGACCTAATTTTGGAGTTAATCCGAAAAGTGGAATAAAATAATCGGTTTCGATAGTTCGGTGTGCTCCGTTTTCTTCGATAACAAGGGATTCGATATGCTCTGCACCGTTGATTCCGATTACTTCTGCTGGTGTGATTAATTTAATTTTTCCAGATGTTTTTAATTCTTGTACTTTTTCAACAGAATCAAGTGCTCCTCTAAATTCGTTTCTGCGGTGAATTAAAGTTACTTCTGAAGCTATATTTGCAAGGAATATACTCCAGTCTAAAGCTGAATCTCCTCCTCCTGCAATTACAACTCTTTTGTCTCTGAATTTTTCTGGATTCTTGATGAAGTATTTTACTCCTTTATTTTCATAAAACTCGATATCTTCAATAAGTGGCTTACGTGGTTCAAAACTTCCCAATCCCCCTGCAATAGCAATTACTGGTGCGTGAAATCTAGTTCCTTTATTAGAGGTTACGATAAAAGTTCCGTCTTCTTGTTTTTCGATTGTCTCAGCACGTTCTCCTAATGTATAACCTGGCTCAAATTGCTTAATTTGCTCTTGTAGATTATCAATTAAATCTCCTGCTAAAACTTCTGGAAATCCAGGAATATCATAGATAGGTTTCTTTGGATATAATTCTGAAAGTTGCCCTCCTGCTTGAGGTAAAGCATCTAATATATGGCATTTTAATTTTAATAATCCTGCCTCAAAAACGGCAAATAAACCAGTTGGACCAGCTCCTATTATAAGTATGTCTGTTTTAATCATCTTATTGTTGTTTATAATCATTCTTAATAAATACAAAGAAACAAATAATTTACACTATTTTCAATGATTTTTATCATTCATTTCTTTCTTTGCTCAAAAAAATTTATTGTGTGTTTTTTAATGAAGCGGTAATCTCATTCATTTTTTTTACCTTATCTTCAAAGTTCCCTTTCAGGGTTTTTCGATACTCGTTAAGGTTTTCTACCATCTGATTTATATCATCTGGAATTATCTCTTCAAAAAACTCACGCAACCTTTTGGCTGTTGTTGGTGATTTTCCATTTGTCGAAATGGCAATTTTCACATTCCCTTTGGTTACGATTCCGCCTAAGTAATAGTCACATAATTCGGGCGTATCGGCAATATTACATATAAGATATCTTTCTGTAGATAAATCATATATCCTTTTGTTAACCAATAAATCGTCTGTACAGGCAATAACCATATGCCTTCTTTTAAGCATTTTCTTTTTGAACTTTGCCTTTGTTAATGTTAGATTATACTTCTCTGCCAAGATTTCGATCTCTGGTAAAAAAGTCGTTGCAACAACCTCAACATTGGCATTTGGACTTGATTTTAATAAAAAGGAAAGCTTCTCTAATCCCACATTTCCACCACCTACAATAAGTACATTAAGTTTATGTAGTTTTAAAAAAATGGGATACAATTCGTTTCTTTCCATTACAGCCTTATTTTATTCGATACAAATTCTTCGTAAAATCCTTTTAGTTTGGTACTTTCTCCAACTACTTCTCCAATTATTATAATAGCTGGTGAGCCTAGTTTTTTTTCTGCAGCAATTTCCTGGATTGTATTTATCGTTCCTACTCCTACTTTTTCATCTGGAGTTGTTCCGTTTTGAATAATCGCAATCGGGATTTCTCCTTTTGATTCTTTCTGGAACAAAGCAACTATTTGTGATAGTTTACTCATTCCCATTAAGATTACTACTGTTGCAGAAGATTTTGCTGCAAGAGCAACATCCGATGATAATTTTCTGTCTGATGTTGTTCCCGTGATTGCCCAAAAACTCTCGGAAACTCCTCTTTTGGTTATCGAAATTCCCTGATAAGCCGGAACTGCAATTACCGATGAGATTCCGGGTACTACAAAAGTAGGAATTCCGAAACTCTCTACGTATTCTATCTCTTCGCCGCCGCGACCAAACACGAATGGGTCTCCACCTTTTAGTCGTACTACATTCCCGTAAGTTAATGCGTTATCAACTATTAATTGATTTATCTGGTCTTGTGTATAAGCATGATTTCCGATTCGCTTGCCAACAAAAATTCGGATTGCATTTTTAGGCGCATATTCTAAAATTTCATCATTTGCCAAAGCATCGTACAAAACCACATTTGCTTCTGCAAGTGCTTTTACACCTTTTAATGTCATCAAATCCGGATCTCCCGGACCTGCTCCGACTAAAGTTACTTTGGGTTTTATTATATTAAGCATTAGCTAAATCTTTGGCTCTATATTTTTCGATGGTATCAAAAAAAGCAATCCCTTCTTGGATGTATTGTTTTGCAAATGCTTCTGAAGGTTCTACTTTATTAATTTGGTAAACTAATTCTTTAAATGTTGTTGGCAATTCTATTTTAGATGTTGCTACAAAAACAGTATCAAACAAATCAACAATTCCTGCGTGATTATTTGTTTTTTCATCTTCTGAAAGTAATAATGCTTTAGCTCCATTTACAAATCCTGCGTAAGCATGGTAAATAGCATCTGACCATTTATTTTCGTCGAATGATTCTTGTGCGAACGTTAATTTATCTTTTGCTTCTAATAATAAAGTAGCAACTAAATCGATAACAACTCCAGCACATTCTCCTACTCCAACTGCTTTTACGTAATTGTCGGCATTACCCCAATCTACAAAATCAGCTTCGGTTAAATTGGTAACATCAGCGAAAGGTTTTAAAATTTCATAGAAATATTTCTCTCCTTTTGCATCGTAATAATTAAGGAATTTTTGTCCGTTTGCATTAGCATCAAAATCGTTTAAGATAGTACGTAATGCATCTGGTCCTCTACGACTTGGAATTTTGATTACTTTATCGGCAAAACGACCTGAACCGTTTCCTAATCTTCCTCCTCCTAATAAAACTTGTAACGCTGGTGCTACTAATTTTCCTGAGTTAATTGACATTCCCTGAAATCCGATTGCTGACATATTGTGTTGCCCACAAGCATTCATACAACCACTAATTTTTATTTCGATTTCTTGGTTATTGCTGTATTGTGGATATTCGGCATTTAATACTTTTTCTAATTCTTCGGCAATTCCTGTACTACTTGCAATTCCTAGGTTACAAGTATCTGTTCCTGGACAAGCTGTAATATCGGCTGTAGAATTGTATCCTAAATTCACGAATCCTAACTTTGCTAATTCCTGATAAAAGAAAGGCAAATTTTCTTCTTTTACGTGGCGTATTACAATGTTCTGACGTAATGAAAAACGCAATTCGTTTGCTGCATAATTCTTAATCAAGTCTGCTAATATTCTAGCTTTATCTGTATAAAAATCTCCTAGTAATACTTTGATTCCGATAGCGTAATATCCATCTTGTTTCTGAGCAATTACGTTTGATTTTTTCCAAGCTTCATAAGCCGATGTATCTTCGATAGTAACCGATGGAACGGTTAATAATGGTTCTGGAATCGGTGCATCAAAAGCTGTTGTATCTATTTCGTATGTTTCAAAAGCAATTGCTTTTTTCTCTTGTTCAACCAAATCAAGGAAAGTATCTCTTCCTATTTCTTTGATTAAAAAT
The DNA here is from genome assembly GCF_025847235.1 of Flavobacterium shii. GTDB lineage: Bacteria > Bacteroidota > Bacteroidia > Flavobacteriales > Flavobacteriaceae > Flavobacterium > Flavobacterium shii. The sequence continues at coordinate 117,278 of NZ_JAOZEW010000019.1, read as the reverse complement.
TTCATACGCGCTTTCATTCTTTTTGCACGTTCTCCGTATCTGTCAAAAATACGAATCACACCTTCTGCCGTTGGGATAATTTGGTTAGCTGGTACAAATTCCGAAAGTAATTCGGCATGTGCTGGTTGCGAACCTAATCCTCCACCTAACATGATTTTAAATCCACGAACGCCATCTACAATTTTTGGAATAAATCCTAAATCGTGCAAATAACTCAAAGCAGTATCTTCATCTGATGATGAGAACGAAATTTTAAATTTACGTCCCATTTCCTGACAAATAGGGTTTCTTAATAAGTATTGGAACAAGCCATGTGCGTATGGCGAAACATCAAATGGTTCGTTTACATCTACACCTGCTAATTCGCTTGCAGTAATATTACGAACGGTGTTACCACAAGCTTCACGCAAGGTAACATCATCCTTGGCTAGATTAGCCCAAAGTTCTGGAGTTCTGTCTAAACTTACATAGTGTATCTGAATGTCCTGACGTGTTGTAATATGCAAACGTCCTGTAGAATATTCATCAGAAACTTTAGTAATACGTACTAATTGCTCGCTGGTAACTTTACCAAATGGCAATTTAATACGAATCATTTGAACGCCTTCCTGACGTTGTCCGTAGATTCCACGTGCTAAACGAAGACTACGAAAACGTTCATCATCAATTTTCCCTCCACGGAATAAATGAATCTTTTTTTCTAAATCGATAATCTCTTTTTGAACTATCGGATTTTCTATTTCTGTTCTAAAACTTTCCATTTGTTTTTTTCGCTTTCCCCTCCCCAACCCTCCCCGAAGGGGAAGGAGTAAAAACTGGAGAATTATTATTTTTTTTAACTAGACTCTTAATTATTCCCCCTTCGGGGGTTAGGGGGATTTACCTGATAAATCCTACTCCTGCAGTTGTATTGGTTGCGGTATCAATCAGGATAAAAGCTCCGTTTGATTTATTGTCGTTATAGGCATCAAAATATAAAGGCTTGCTTAATTTAATGCTTACTTCACCTATTTCGTTTATTGCTAATTGAGTTGCTGGTGTTGTACCTGAATAATCGGTTGCGATTGTATTTTTGATACTTTCTACTTTTGCCAAAACTCTGTTTGTATTATGCTGAACGATATATTTTGTTCCCGGAACTAACTTTTTAGAATCCATCCAACAAACTGTTGTCGTGATATCTTTTTCTATTTTAGGAAGTTCGGTAGATTTTACAATCATATCTCCTCTGGTAACATTGATATCATTTTCTAATTCAATTGTGATTGATGAACCTGCAACGGCTTCATCAAATGTTTTATCAAAAAAGTGAATGTTCTTTACTTTAGATTCTGTTAATGAAGGTAAAACTGTTACTGCATCTCCAACTTTAATTGAGTTTCCGTATAATTTACCAGCATATCCTCTAAAATCATGGTACTCTTCGGTCTTTGGGCGAATTACTGTTTGAACTGGAAAACGTGCTTCTCCTTTTTCGAAAACATCTGTTGGCTCTAAAGCTTCTAAATGTTCCAAAACAGTTTGTCCGTCGTACCATTTCATATTCTCTGATTTGTCAACTACGTTTCCACCGTTGATTGCACTTAACGGAATGTAACTTACGTTTTGTTCCTTAAAAGTACTTTTGGCATTTAATGCCTGAAAATCGGCTTTGATTTTATTATAAACTTCTTCAGAATAATCAACTAAGTCCATTTTATTAATCGCTACAATTACCTCTTTTACTCTCAATAAATTATTGATAAAAAAGTGACGGTACGTTTGCTCGATTACTCCTTTTCGAGCATCAATCAAGATGATTGAAACTTGCGAAGTCGAAGCTCCTGTAACCATGTTACGTGTATACTCTACGTGACCCGGAGTATCGGCAATGATATAACTTTTTTTAGCTGTCGAAAAATATATATGCGCTACATCAATCGTGATTCCTTGTTCTCTTTCTGCTACTAATCCGTCAGTTGCCAATGAAAAATCTAAGTAATCGTATCCTTTTAATTTGCTGCTTTTTTCTATTGCTTCTATTTTATCTGTAGTCAATGACTTTGTATCGTACAATAATCTTCCGATTAAAGTACTCTTTCCATCATCTACACTTCCTGCTGTTGCTATTTTTAAAACTTCCATATTATTTTCCCCTCCCCGACCCTCCCCGAAGGGGAGGGAGCCGAGTTGTTATCTTTTATAAATTAATCTTATTTTTTTGTTCGCTTTTTCTCCCTCCCTTTCGGGGAGGGCTGGGGTGGGGATTAAAAGTACCCTTGTTGTTTTCTTTTCTCCATTGCTGCTTCAGAACGTTTGTCATCAATTCTGGCTCCTCTTTCAGAAATTGTCGATGTTCTAATTTCACCCACAACTTCTTTAATTGTTGCAGCATATGAATCAACAGCTGCAGTACATGTCATATCTCCAACGGTTCTAAAACGAACGATTCTTTCTTCAATTTGTTCGTCTTCTTCTTGATAAACAAATTCTGAATGCGACCATATTAATCCGTCTCTCAAGAAAACTTTACGTTTGTGTGAAAAATAAATAGATGGAATTTCAATTTTTTCTTGTTCGATATAACTCCATACATCTAGTTCTGTCCAGTTAGAAATTGGAAAAACACGTACGTTTTGTCCATTTTCTATTTTTCCGTTTAGTATATCAAATAACTCTGGACGTTGATTTTTTTCATCCCATTGACCGAAATCATCACGAACTGAAAAAATACGTTCTTTTGCTCTTGCTTTTTCTTCATCTCTACGTGCTCCACCAATACAAGCATCAAACTTAAATTCTTCGATAGCGTCTAAAAGTGTAATTGTCTGTAAGCTGTTTCTACTAGAATATTTTCCAGTTTCCTCTACAACTTTTCCTTCATCGATAGCATCCTGAACATTTCTCACGATTAATTCTAATCCTAACTCTGCAACTAATTTATCTCTAAATTCTATTGTTTCAGGAAAGTTATGTCCTGTATCAACATGCAATAGCGGAAAAGGTATTTTTGCAGGAAAGAATGCTTTTTGTGCTAAACGCACTAAAGTAATCGAATCTTTACCTCCTGAAAAAAGTAAAACCGGTTTATCAAACTGAGAAATTACTTCTCTAAAAATGTATATCGCTTCGCTTTCTAAAGCATTTGTTTTTAATACTGAACTCATTATCTGTTTATTTGATTGTCTGTTTATTCGTTTAACCGAATAAACGATTTAACTTTTATTTTTTACTTCCGTGCAAACCACATTCTTTATGGCTTGACTCCCACCACCATCTTCCGGCTCTAATATCTTCGTCTGGCAAAATTGCTCTTGTACATGGTGCACAACCTATACTTACAAATCCTTTTTTATGTAATGCGTTCTGAGGTACACTATGTTCTTGTAAATAATCCTCAACTTCTTGTAATGACCATTTTAATAATGGATTGAATTTTATTATTTCGAAGTTGGCATCGTATTCAAACAATTGTAAATCATTTCTGTTTTCCGATTGTTCGGCTCTTAAACCTGTTATCCAAACTGTATTTCCTGCCAAGGCTTTTCTTAACGGAACTACTTTACGGATAAAGCAGCATTCTTTTCTGTTCTCTACCGAATCATAAAAGCTATTCGGTCCTTTTTCTTTTAATAAATTTTCTACCGCTGTTGCTTCTGGAAAATAAACTTCGATTTGTTTTTTATACTTTTTTAATGTTCTATGAAAAACATCGTATGTTTCCTGAAACAATCTTCCAGTATCTAATGTAAAAATGGTAATTGCGATATTATTTTTAGCAATAAAATCGGTAATAACCTGGTCTTCCTGACCAAATGAGGTCGAGAAAACTACTTTGTCTTTGTATTCATTAGCCAAAAAAGTCAATGTTTCTTCTAAAGAAAAATCTTTTGTTTTAGCTAATAAAGATGTAATGTTTGTTGCACTCATATTCTTGATATTCCTAAATGATTATTACAATAATTTAGATAATGTTTTTAAACTCAAAAGGATAATTAATATTCCTACTGCCACCATCATTGGCTTTCTTTTAATTTTATTCACTAAAAAAGCAGCAAGAGGAGCAGCTATTACACCACCCAAAATTAAACCTACTATAACTTGCCATCCGTGAATTCCTCCAAAAAGCATAAATGTTATCCCACTTGCAAACGATACTGCAAACTCGGCTGCATTTACTGACCCAATTGTATAACGAGGATTTCTTCCTCTTCCTAACAATGTCGAAGTTACAATTGGTCCCCAACCTCCGCCACCAACAGAATCCATAAAACCTCCAAAGGTCGCTAAGATTCCTAATCGTTTCGTTTTCTTTTTAACGATGGTTTTGGCTAATGCTTTTCTGATGATTATTATCGCCAATACAATCATGTAAACTGCAATAAATGGCTTAATAACATCTCCGTCGATTACATCTGATAGTAAATAAGCTCCTGTAATTGACCCTAAAACTCCCGGTATTAATAAATTCTTAACCAATTTTTTATTGATATTCCCAAACTTGTGATGAGATATCGCCGATGCTCCCGTTGTAAACATTTCTGCTACGTGAACGCCTCCGCTACTAACAACCGGAGAAACTCCATAAGCTAACAAAAAGGATGTAGAAGTAGCTCCGTAACCCATTCCCAACGTTCCATCTACCAATTGTGCAAAAGCGCCAATTAAGAAAAATACTAAAAATTCCTGATTAAATCCATCCAAAAGAGCTTTCCAGGAAAATTCAGCATGATGATTATAAACTAATACCAAAATCAAACCCAACAATAACACAGCAGGAATTACAACCCATAATTTTTTCGAGAACGATTCCCCTTGCTTTATTGCTACAGTATTTAATTTCAGCTCTTTTTCCATATTCCTAAATGATACTTTGTTTCAAAAATCTATTACCCTATCGGGCTAATAGATTATTATGCAAAATTAATACTTATTTCTAAATATCAAAACAATATTAGATTTTTTTATACCTCTAATTCCCTTTAAGTTACACCATAACATACTTTTAACAATCTAACAAAATAATTCAATAAACAACAAAACGTATTTCGCTGTATTTCAGTAATATAAAATTACAACAATTTCAATTTTCAAAATACATTCTTAAAGTCTACCATATCCATAGGATAATTATGAAATAGTTGTTATTTTTACCCAAAAAATTATTTATGGATTTCCAAATAGGTCTCGTAATTGCAGGTTTAGTTGTTGGTTTTGTTGTCGGATTAACAGGCGTTGGAGGCGGTTCTTTAATGACTCCAATTTTATTATGGTTCGGCATCCCTCCTACAACAGCAGTTGGTACCGATTTATTATACGCCGCTTTTACCAAGATGGGAGGCGTATTTGTACATCATAAAAAAGGAAACATCAATTGGAAAATTACTGGCTGGCTTACTTTAGGTAGTGTTCCTGCTGCTTTATTGACTTTATGGGTATTAAACAGTATTAAAACTGATATTACAACCATAAATGCGGTTATAAAATATAGTTTAGGCTGGGCATTGCTTTTTACTTCGATTGCAATTTTATTCAAAAAAAAATTATTAATATACTCTCAAAAACACGCTGGCGATAAATTTCACAGTGAAAGCCATACGCAAAATATGCTAACCATTGGGATTGGCGTATTACTTGGAGCAACCGTAACACTTACGTCAATAGGAGCTGGGGCTTTGGGTACGGTTACTTTATTTTTCCTCTATCCGCTTTTACCAACACCTCGCTTGGTAGGAACTGAGATTGCTCACGCTGTTCCTTTAACTTTGGTTGCAGGAATAGGACATGCCTCAATGGGAAATTTGGATTTAACTCTACTAGCACAATTATTAATGGGATCACTTCCCGGGATTTTCATAGGAAGTATGTTAAGCGGAAAAGTGCCTGATTTATTCCTTAGAAATGCTATTGCAGTAATGCTTTTTTTAGCTGGATATAAATTGATTTTTTAATTTCTCCACAATATAAGTGACATAAGTTCATTTAATAAAAGCTTACAAAATTTATATTTTTAAAGCAACACTTGTATTGCCTTACATAGTTTATATAGTTCAAAATTTTCTTTAAAATGCGATATCAGCCAGTGAATTATTCTCCAAAACCTTTAGTGTATTATCTCTAATCTCGGTCATTAAACGTCTTGCTGCACAAGTAGTTTCGTCTGCACAATCATCGCATTTTTCATAAAAATTATGACTGGCACAAGGAAGCAAAGCAATTGGACCTTCGAGGATGCGATATACTTTAGCCATGCTAATATCTTTGGGATCTTTAATCAAGTAGTAACCACCGCCTTTTCCTTTTTTTGCCCCAAGAAAACCAGAGTTACGAAGTAACAATAAAATACTCTCCAAAAATTTTATCGAAATATTTTCACTTCTGGCAATTTCAGCTATTTGCACAGGAGTTTGATCTTCCTGTCTGGCCAAAAAAGTAAGTGCCTTAATTCCGTATTTTGTTTTCTTTGAAAGCATTTATATAAATTTTAGATTGCAAAATGCAAATTCAAGATTTCTATCTAAAATTTACAAGCTGTATGTTTTTCTGCAACAAAAATAGGTTTTTTGTACGAGAAAAATAACAGAATGAACGACTAAGTTCTACGGGACAAGTATAGTTTAATTAATTTAGTCCCAATTTCAGTATTAACAAAAGTAGATTTTTTACCAAAACAACAATTCAAAAAAAATGACGATTTTTAACCGTAATAAATCTACAGTCAAAAATCGTCAATATATTATAATCTATCCCGTCCCGATATTTCAGGATCGGGACTTAAATCTATAATCTAAGAAAGCGCTTGCTCTAAATCGGCAATTACATCTTTTACTGTTTCTAAACCTACCGAAACACGAACTAGACCTTGTGTAATACCAACTGCTAATTGATCTTCTTCAGACAATTTACTGTGTGTAGTCGAAGCTGGATGTGTTACAATTGTTCTGGTATCTCCAATATTAGCAGATAATGAACATAATTTTATTTTATCCAAAAATTTTCTACCAGCTTCTATTCCGCCTTTTATTTCAAAAGCTATAATATTGCCACCTAAAAGCATTTGTTTTTTGGCAATTTCATATTGCGGATGTGACTTTAAGAACGGATATTTAATGCTGTTCACATTTGGGTGCGCTTCTAGAAACTCAGCAACTTTAAGCGCATTCTCGCAATGTTTCTCTACACGTACAGCCAATGTCTCTAAACTTTTTGACAAAATCCAAGCATTAAATGGAGATAAAGCTGGTCCTGTATTTCTCGAGAACAAGTAAATTTGTCTAATTAAATCCGCATTTCCAACTGTTACCCCTCCCAAAACACGACCTTGACCATCGACTAATTTAGTAGCTGAATGTACTACCAAATGAGCACCGTATTTTATAGGCTGCTGAATGTATGGCGTTGCAAAACAGTTATCAATAATTAAAATCAAATTGTGTTTTTTAGCAATCGTTCCTAGCAATTCCAAATCAATTACATCGACACCAGGATTTGTAGGCGACTCGGCATATAATATTTTTGTATTCGGTTTAATAAAACTCTCAATTGTTTCTGGTTTATTAATATCAAAATAAGAAGTTTCAATATTCCATTTTGGAAAATAAGTCACAAACAAAGCATGAGTTGAACCAAAAACACTACTAGCAGATACAATATGATCTCCAGCATTTAATAAAGCTGCAAAAGTAGAATACACTGCAGCCATTCCTGTTGCAAAAGCATAACCAGCTTCTGCTCCTTCCATTTTGCAAATTTTATCTACAAATTCGGTTGTGTTTGGATTACTAAAACGGCTATAAATATTTCTGTCTTTCTCTTCTGTAAATGAAGCACGCATATCTTCGGCATCCTCAAATACAAAACTTGACGATAAGTACAATGGCACTGAGTGTTCTAAATACTGTGTTCTTTCTAATTGTGTTCTTATGGCTTTAGTTTCAAAACCAAATTCTTGATCATTCATTTTGTTTTTTATTTTATTCTTAAAGAGCTATTATGCAAATATTCTCAAACGAAGCACAGAGATTTGCAAAGAAATTTGATATAATCTTAACCAAAACAGTTCTTTTATTTTAATAGTAAAGTCCGAGAGTTATTTAATTATCTCATTGCTTACTTTCCTAATTCTTCATTATTTAAAACCACTTTATATTTTATTGTGGCTGTTGGTTCAACAGTTTTACCAACTGAGCAGTATTTTTCAAAAGAAAGCTGTGCTGCTCGTTGTGCTTTCTCAGGATTAATATCACCCTCTAAATAAAAAACCACAAAGATTTCTTTAAAAGGTTTTGCCTCTCCAACTTGCACACGCTCTCCTTCAACCTCAGCTTTAAATGAGGTTATTTCCTGACGTTGTTTCTTTAAAATCGAAATCATATCAATAGCGCTGCATCCTGCAACTCCCATCAATACTAATTCCATTGGACTTGCACCTAAATCGCTTCCGCCAAATTCGGCTCTGCTATCCACATCAACTACATGACCACGTTCATTTTTGAGCTTAAAATGAAACGCATCGTTTACTCTGTCTAAGGTTACTTTCATGTTTTTTGTTTTTATTTTATTTTGCTTTCGAAAAAGCTATTTTTATTGCCATTGAGGTCAAAACTCCAGCCATAAACCATTTCTGAATTTTTAACCATGTAGGCTTTGTTGCAAAAAATACTGCCATTCTTGATGCTGTTAATACAATTACAAAATTTACAGTAAAACTTATGGTTGCCTGAGTAATTCCTAATTGCAAACTTTGCATCATTATTGAGCCATGTTCTGGTTTTATAAACTGTGGGAAAAATGACAAATAAAACATTGCTATTTTAGGATTTAGAACACTTGTTAAAAAACCAATACCAAACAACTTACCAGGTTTATCGATTGTTAATTTATCATTTACTTCAAACATGTTTTTCCCATTTGGGTTAACTGCCTGAAAAGCCAGATACAAAAGATAGACAACTCCTAACGTTTTTAAAATTAGATATGCAAAAGGAACAGCAAATAAAAGAGCCGTTATTCCAAATGATACTAAAACAATATGAAATAAAAACCCAAAGACTATTCCGGTTAACGAAATTATTCCAGCCTTTTTACCTTGGGTAATAGACCTTGAAATCAAATAAAGCATGTTCGGTCCCGGGGTTAATACCAGAAGAAATGCTGCTAACATAAAACCTATAAGTTCATTAAATGGTACCATTTTTTTTAATTTTAAACTTAAATATTTCGAGTACTATTACTCTATAGTAAAAATAATAAACTTTGGGAAATACGCTTTCAGAAATCTAAAATATCTATTCTTTATCAGACAATCTCAATATATCTCCAAATACACCTCTCGCAGTTACTGCCGAACCAGCACCAGCACCTTGTATTACGATTGGTCTGTCTCCGTAAGATTCTGTGTAAATCTCGAAGAAAGAATCAGATCCTTTTAATCCGCCTAATGCTGTATCTGAAGGCACTGAAACTAATTTCACTTCGAGAACTCCTTTATCATTTTGCAAATCTCCAGATAACTCACCAATATATCTTAAGACGTGATTTGGTTTTTGTTCTTTTTTTATCTTATCATAAATTGGATCAAATTCTTTTAATTTAGTCAAGAAATCAGAAACGTTACCTTCACGTAAATGCTCTGGAATTAAATTCTGAATAGAGATTTCTTCGAATTCATTTTGTAAATCTAGTTCTCTAGCTAAAATCAATAATTTTCTACCAACATCATTACCACATAAATCCTCACGAGGATCTGGTTCTGTATATCCGTTATCAATAGCTTCTTGTAAAATCTGACTAAACGGAGCATCTTTGGCAGAGAAATTATTAAATAAATAGCTCAACGTTCCTGAGAAAACTCCTTTTATCTTAGTGATATTTTCACCCGAAAGGTGTAATAATTTTATTGTATCAATTAATGGCAATCCTGCTCCAACATTGGTTTCATACAAATAGTTCTTTTGATTGTCTGCCAATGCTTTTCTTAGTTCTTTATAAAAGCCATAACTAAGTGTATTTGCCACTTTATTAGATGAAATCAAATCAAAACTACTTTCTATCAATGAAATGTAATTTTCAACAAAAGCTGCACTTGCGGTATTATCAATCGCAATTAAATTCTCCAGATGATGCTCATTTGCATAAGCAATAACATCCTTGATTGTATAAGCAACTCCATTGTTTTCGATATCTTTTTTCCAATCTGTAGTAACGCCTTTCTTATTTAAAAGTACCTTTTTAGAATTGGCAATTGCAAAAACATTCAGCTTAATATCTTTACGTTTTTCGATACTTGCTGCTGAAGCTAAAATTTGATTAATCAAAGTTCCGCCAACCAAACCGTGACCAAAAATGGCAATATTAATTTTCTTAGAAACTCCAAATATCTCACCGTGAATTACATTTAAGGCTTTATGAAGTTCTGATTTTTTAACTACCAAACTCACGTTTTTACCTGTGACGGTATTATTAAACAAAATCGGAACAATTTTATTCTTGATTAAAGCAGTATATGGTTTGTGGAAAGTACTCAAATCTTGTCCGATTATAGAGATAACCGAAACATTATCGGTAACAGTAATTTGGTTAACATCTTTAGAATAAAAGTCATTTTCAAATTCTTTTTCTAATTCTATCATTGCTGTTGTCGCTTTATCTGTAGCAACAACAAGCCCAATTCCTCTTTCAGACGAACCTTGTGAGATAATACTAACACTAATATCATTATCCCCCATTACTTTAAAAATACGGGCATCTACACCAGCTTTACCAAGTAATCCACGACCTTCTAGATTAACCAATGATAAGTTTTCTAATACCGAAAGTGTTTTAATTCCTTCTTTGGCAGAATCTGAAGTGATTAATGTTCCGCGATTTTCGTGATTGAATGTATTTAAAATACGAAGCGGAATATTTTTTTCGATTAATGGAATAATCGTTTTTGCATGTAAAATGGTTGCTCCAAAATTGGCTAACTCATTTGCTTCATTGAATGATAAAAATTCTATTTTTTTAGCATCTCTTACTAAATCCGGGTTTGCAGTATAAATCCCATCTACGTGAGTAAAATTCTGAAGCTCTTCTGCATCAAGATAATTAGCCAATAAAGAAGCAGTATAATTACTACCGTTTCTTCCTAAAGTGGTCGTATCATTATTATTGTTTGAGCCAATAAAACCTGTAACCACATTAACTGTAGAACCGTTATGTTGCTTAAAATAGTTAATTACATTTTTCTTAGATAATTGCTCAAGAAGTTGTGCATCGCCAAATTTAGAATCAGTTTTAAGCAGCTCTCTGGAATCGGCAAAATTTGCAGGAACTCCCTTTTCGATTAAGATTGCAGTCAATAATTTAGCCGAAAGTAACTCTCCTTTTGAAAGAATCTGATCTTTTATCTTCTTACTATAATCACCAATTAAACTAACACCTTCAAAAAGTTTATCTAGAACATTAAACTCTTCAGAAAAATCAACCTCTTTATATTCAGAAACCTGGTATGTTTTAAAACTCTCCAATAATGGTTTGTAATTTCCATTTTTGGAGGCAATAGTTAATATATCTTCTAGTTCATCTGTTGCGTTCCCACGGGCAGAAACAACTACGGCAATTTTCTCGCCTTGGTTTATTTTATCAATAATTATAGAAACTACTTTATTAAGTCCTTCTCCGTTTGATAGAGATTTACCTCCAAATTTTAATATTTTCATTTTATTTGTCTTGTATTTTATGTTGCTCTAAAAAATAGATGCAAGCAATTTATCTAATTGTTTGTACTCGATTAAAAAAGCATCATGTCCGTGAACAGAATCTATTTCATTATAAGAAACATTTTCTTTGAACTTTTTTAATTCCTGATAGGTCTCCTGATTTTCTTTTGCTGTAAAAAACAAGTCCGAATTAATTCCTATGATATGGATATCGGCAGTTGTTTTTGATAATAGCGTTTTAAAATCGGCTGTATTCCTTGTAATATCAATTGTTTTAAGCAACTGATTCATTAATTTATATGATGAAATTTGATACCTTTTTTGCAACTTTTTTCCGTGATGACCCAACCAGCTTTCTACGTTAAAAATAGCTAGTTCTTCATTTTTGGTTCGCTGAAATTTCTCTTTGAAAGAATCTGGCGAGCGATAGCATAACATCGCATGAACACGCGCATCTTCTATTGGCTTCGAAGAATTATTAAGGATTAGCTCTTGCAAATAGCAGTTTGCAATTAACCAATCGGTTGCTTTCCAATCGGTTGCAATCGGTATTAAATGTTTAGTGATTTTAGGCTCTAATGCTAGTATTTCCCATGCAATTCCGCCACCTACAGAACCGCCTATAATTGCATATAATTGATTGATCTTTAAAAACTCAATCCCTTTTATAAAAATTCGGGCAATATCTCTGGCGGTAAAATCTGTATGATTTTCAATCGAGGTTCCGTTATGTCCATTTCCTGGAACATTAAAGGCTAGAATTGTATATTTTGTAGTATTGATGGTTTTATTATCACCAATTAAATCATTCCACCAACCATTTTCGCCCGTAACCTGGGCATTTCCTGTTAATGCATGATTTACCAAAACAATAGGCGCGGTGTGTAACGGTAAACCAAAAAGTTCATAACTTAGGTTAATCGCAGCATACGAAGCGCCACTTTCGGTGACAAAATTGTTTAATATAATCGGGTTGGTTTTATTTTCCAATTTCAAATCTTTTGTAATTTTTGATTTGTACATGGAAATATTAAAAAGAAAAAACTAGGACGAAGCTAGAAAAATTCTTTGTGTTATCTTTCCACGTTGGGCGTGGTAGAATGCAGCACCTTCTTCGATTTATCGAAGGGTTGCTAAGGATTCATCGGGTCTAATCCCTCGTCCTTTCTTTATAACATTTCAATACGTTTTTGAACTTAATGGCACAAATTAACTACTATTTTCTTAAACGACCAAATTTTTTATTCATTTGATTTTGGTTCGTTTACAAAATAGCTCAAACAAAACAATCACGTACAAACAATCGCTGGACACGTATATCCAGAAAATTTCTATTGTTGGCTTGTATTTTATTTAAGGTTTTAATTTAAATAAATAATGTTTCATTCTCTTTTGAATACATCAAGAAAAGCAAAGAATTAGGTACTTTCTTTTCTGTTGTTTCATCTGTTGTTTCCATTCCAAATCTTGGATGTACCAACTCATTTGTAGTTTGGATGATGATCGTTTTTTTGGTTCTAAAAAATTTGAAGAATCCGAACCTTTTTGCGAAGTAGCTTTGTGTTTTCATAACGTGTGTTTTTTATAATTGTTTATTCGTGTTTGTTTTGTTCTTATTAAATGAATCTCGATTCCATAAAAAAACCCTTTTGGATTATGATACCAAAAGGGTTAAGTTATTTAAACTTATTATACTTTTGGAAATCAATAGACGCGTACGCAAATAAGCGCGACATTCTGCATCATCTTAAACTTCGAGTTGTTATTCATTTGTATATTATTATTTATCATTTTAAAAAAAATTTCAATATTTGTAATGTTCAAAAAAAAGCCCCCCAAGATTATTGGGAGGCTTTGCTATATTATTGTATAGATATAATTTTAAGCAATAGACTTCCCTGCGGATTTCTCCGACATGACCTTATTAATTTTACAAATATTAAAATTCATTTTTGGTATCTTTTTGGTTTAACAAATATGCAACCTATTTTCGAATTATCCAAGCTATGACCCGTTTTTTAATGATAAAGTCATGTTAAATTTGCATTTAAAAACAAAAAAACGACGAAATGTTATTTTTTTACGACGAAATGTTACAGAAGTGATTATTATTTTAAAAATCAACTACTTAAAACTTCCTCACTAAACATAAATTTCAAAGAACATCACACATTAAATCAAAAAAAAATTGAATATAAAATTCAATTTCAAAAATTTCTAAGCCCAAATAGCTTCTTTATTTTTCATCTTTTCGGCAACCTTGAGAATATCTGTTATAACTCCTCTTGCTATAGCTTGTTTTCCTGCAGCTGCACTTTGAATAACTATCGGAATGTTTCCGTAAGATTGTGTATAGATTTCAAAAATAGTATCTGATCCTTTTAATTGTCCAATTGCAGTTTTAGTAGATTCAGAAACCAATTTAACTTCTAGTTTGTTTTCCAAAACATTATACTCACCGATATGACGTAAGACATGATTATCAGACTGGGTTATTTTAGCGATTTTAAAAGCTCTGTCCAATATCTCTTTATTGAGTACTCGTTTTGATTTGGCATTAACTTCGTATTGATTATGATCTAAAAGTGGTGTCGTTTTTATGTCTGAGAGTTCAAAATCCTTTCCAATCTCTCTTATCAGAATAAGCAGCTTCTCTGCAGCATCACTTCCCGACAAATCCCCTTCATAATCTGATGTTATTAACTGAAGTTTTTCGGCATCTTTTAAAATAGTAGAGAAACAAGTATCTTCCGATGAAAATCGATTAAAAACATAACTTAATGAATCTGAGAATACACCTCTTATCTTCGTGATTTTCTCTCCCGAGTTATACAAATCCCTAATTGTTTGCAATACTGGAAATCCAGTATCTACAGAGGTTTCATATAAAAACTCCTTATCGTGTTTTTTAAGATTCTCTCGTAATTCCTTATAAAAATCTATTGGCAATGTATTTGCTTTTTTATTTACTGCTACGATATTAAATCCATTTTGGATTAACGGAATATAATGATCCACCAATTCATCACTTGCCGTTGCATCAACCGCTATTAGGTTTTCGAAAGCATTTTCTTTTGCAAAAGCAATAATATCTTCTACTTTAAAAGGAATTGCAAGATGTACAAAATTGGCTTCCCAAGCATTCTCGGCTCCTTCTTTTTCAAAAAAAGCTAACGTAGAATTGGTTATAATTGGAAATCTCAAGTCAATACTTTTGTTTTCACTAAAAAACGTTTGACTTTCAATTATCTGATTTATTAAAGTGCTGCCAATATTTCCTATTCCAAAAAGGATGATATTTATTTTAAGCTTTGACATAATTTTTATTTTTTTAAAACAAATCCAAGAAATTACATTCTACATACAAATATTATAAATCAATTTAAACACGAATTTACTTCGTCTGTTCGACTTTCAGTCTCGAGTCACGAATTCACACAAATCTTAATGGTTAAGTTAGTTTGCGAAATTTGTGTTTATTTTTTTATACTTATGCTGCGAAGTAAACTCAAGAAATATTGTTTTGATTTTTTACTTTGTGCGATTGTTTTTGATACTTTTTATGAAAATCACCTTTAACCGTGCTCACGTGGTTAAAGGCAATTTTTCTAACAAAAAACAAAAAAACCAATCTTAAGCCAATTGAGTACTTTTAATACTCTTAAATACTGATTGTAAATCGGCTATTAAATCATCTATATCTTCGATTCCAACAGAAAGTCGGATCAAATCTTTTGAAACTCCTGTCGAGAATTGTTCCTCTTCTGATAGTTGTTGGTGCGTTGTACTTGCGGGATGAATAATCAATGATTTTGTATCACCGATATTAGCAAGAAGCGAGAATAATTTAGTTTCATCTGCCACTTTTTTTGCAGCTTCAAAGCCTCCTTTTAATCCAAAAGTTATAATTCCGCTTTGTCCTTTTGGCAAATATTTCTGCCCTAAATCATAATATTTATTCGATTTTAAACCCGGATAATTTACCCAAACTACCTCATCTTGTAATTCTAACCATGAAGCTAGTGCCAATGCATTCTCACTATGTTTCTTAATACGGATTGGTAATGTTTCCAATCCCTGAATGATTTGAAAAGCATTAAACGGACTCAATGCCGAGCCAAAATCACGCAATCCTTCTATACGTGCTTTGGCGATAAATGCTGCACTACCTAATGCATCATTATAGATTAAGCCGTGATAACCTGCAGATGGTTCTGTAAATTCAGGGAATTTCCCGTTTGCCCAGTCAAAAGTTCCAGCATCGATAATTGCTCCTCCTAGCGAAGTCCCATTTCCAGAGATATATTTAGTCAAGGAATGAATGACAATATTTGCTCCATACTCAATTGGGTTTAGTAAATACGGTGTTGGAACAGTATTATCTACTATAAATGGTACTTTGAATGCTTTGGCTTCTGCCGAAATTGCTTTCAAATCCAATACATCTAATTTTGGATTCCCTAATGATTCTACAAAAAATACTCTCGTATTTTCCTTAGCAGCTTTAGTGAAATTTTCAGCATTTGATGGATCTACAAATGTGGTTGTGATTCCTAATCTTGGTAAAGTAACTTTTAATAAATTATAGGTTCCTCCATATAAACTATTCGAAGCTACAATATGATCTCCGGCTTTAAGCAAGGTTAACAAGGTTGTTGCAATTGCCGAAGCGCCAGATGCAGTAACAACTGCTCCAATACCACCTTCCAGTGCTGCCAGACGTTGCTCCAGGACATCATTTGTAGGATTATTTAATCGTGTGTAAATAAAACCTGCCTCGGCCAGACCAAATAAATTGGCTGCATGATCGGAATTATTAAATACATAAGAAGACGTTTGGTAAATAGGAACTGCTCTTGTTCCACCATTTTTAGTTACGTCGTGTCCTGCGTGTAATGCGTTTGTTGCGAATTTTTGTGTGCTCATGATATTGTTATTTTTTAGTTAGTTAAAAGATTGTAGGTTTATATTTCTTGATTAATTTTTACTTATATAAAAAGATCTTCGTCTTCGTGTGCATACATTTGAAACAATAATGAATTTGATTCATTGGAATATAATTTCCCTTTTATTTCGGCAGTACTAACACTTTCTTCTTGTATTACTTCTAAGATTCTTTTGGAATCCGTTTTCAATAATGACTGAATTTCTTTTGAAATTTTATTTTGCGTTTTCATGATTTTAATTTTTGTTATAGAATAAAAAAAAGCCCTTTCGGATGGCTACCAAAAGGGCTTATAGTTCTAACTATAACAAAGATTTAATCTTTCACTTTTGGCAATAGCAAATTTGGATGCAGGCGCGCATCATACAACATATCATCATTTTATTTGCTATTGTATTCATTTTTATAAAATTTGTTTTATCTTTTTTTATTAGTTCTACTAATTTGATAGAGTAAATATAATAACTATTATTTTAACCACCAAACTTAAAATCAACTTTTAACACATAAAAGATTTTCTAACTGTATAATCCTTTATAATTGCTACCTAAACACTTGTTTTTTGAATCATATAAGTAATTTAAGAAGATATACCTTTTTCCAGAGTTACTTAAATGTACTTACATTACTTAAATGGTTAGTTTTTTAACAAAATTGCTGGGTGCATCTTTTTTAAATTTCAAAATGGCACCCAGCAATTAAATTATATTTTAAAGCTTAAACGTGCAAAACCAAATCTTCCGTTTAATCCAAATTGTGATACCGCTCTAGAGTAAGCAAACTGATTTGCGTTTGTTAAATCTGTGCTTGGTGCAGGAGATAAAGTTGGTGTTGTATTTGTAAAAGCCGGAGTAGCCGGATTATTTCTATCTGGATAAACATCTCCGATATTGTTAACACCAAGCGTTACTCTTAAATGCTCATTTATCTGATATCCTAAAGATAAATCGGTTACTATTTTTGCGCTATATACCGGATGTTCGTAAACAGAAGAAAAACCATCTAAGTTTACATCTGTTGCTCCTGGATCTGTAACTTTACCAAAGTAGCTGTTTCTTAAATAAATATCCAACTTCTTAATATTGAAAGTTGTCATTAAATTAGCTTTCAACTTAGGAATAGCTTCTTCCAGATAAATTCTGCTTGATTCTGGAAAAAATGAATATACATATGGATCTCCACCAGCATTAATAATAGACTGAGGAACATTTAATTCTCCAACTCTTTTGGTTGTATTATAGCTTAAAGCAAAATCATTTCTGATTGTAAAATCCTGAATAACATTATATTTTTGAGAAATAACTACATCAATACCTTTTGTTTCAGAGTTAATTCCATTTGTCCAGAAAGAAGCTCTCTCAACACCTTTTAAATCAAAAGCTTGTTGAAACAATGTTAATGCATCTTTTTGTTCTGGAGACGTTGCTGCATTTATTTGTGCATCTGTAGGTCTTGCATATTGTCCTGTTAAAACAATTCTGTCGTTTATTCTTGTAAAATAAGCATCTGTTGCAATTGTAATATTTGCTTCAGGAATTTTAAATGTAAATCCTGTACTTATACTTTTAGATTTCTCTGGTTTCAAGTTTTCAACTCCAATACTTTTTGCAGCTTGTGAGTCATTTGTAAAATAACCAACTTGGTACGGCGAACCATTGATAAATTGTGTAGAGCTACTTTCAAAATATTTTTGTTGTAATGATGGCGCTCTAAAACCTGTTTGTCCAGAAATTCTCCAGTTTATAAAATCATTCAATTTTAAAAGAGAAGCTAGTTTAAAAATAACTGTACTTCCAAAATCTGAATAGTTCTCATAACGAACAGCACCATTTATAAGCCAGTTTTTGGTTGCATTTAATTCTAAATCGACATAAGCAGCACCACTTTTTCTATCTTTTTCTTTAGCATCCGAAGGCTGGAATCCAGAGAACCCCTGTGCTCCTGCTCCACGCTTATTACCAAAAAAGTCGGTAACAATTAATGGTGAATTACTTGGCAAAATTCCTGGCACTAGATTTCCATTTACATCGTATAATCCATAAGATTCTACATCTCCTTGTTTTATTTGATAGTTTTCATATCTAAATTCTCCACCAAAAGCAACGTTCAATCCTTCCAGAACATCATACTTTTTACTTAAATCTAAGTTTGTTGTACTTTGCAAAAACGAAACTTTACCAGCATAAAAATTAGTTGCAGAGTCTGTTCCCAAAGTAGCATTGATAGTATTGTTCACATCATATTTAAAAGAGTTTGATCCAAGATTTGTACTGATGTCTGTATCAAAACCAAATAATTGCGTTGTAACTCCTACTGCAGAAGAAAGATCTAAAATATCAGACTGAATTTCTGGTAAAAATCCATTTGCATATACTTGTGTAAATGTTCCGGATCCATTAGGAAGTCTGTTAAAAGCATATGATTTTCCATTTCTATAGGAAGCTCCACCAAAAGAATATAATGATGTAATTTCAGTCAATGGATATTTGGCATTATAATAAAGCTGTCCCGAAGCCAATTCCGATTGACCTACACTCATATTATAATCGCTTCTTTCCTGTCCTCTATAGTTAATCTCGTTATTGGTTACATCAAAATTTAAAGCAGTTTGTAATTGAGTAATATTCGTTGCCGATGAAATTGCTGTTTGTTGTGCTGCTGTAAAATAACCAACTTGTGGTGCATATTGTTGTAACGAACTAATAATCTGTGATGAATTTGGAGTCGTATTAATATTACTGAACAAAGAATTAATACTCACACCATTTTGAGCCGCTCTATACTCCACAGCATTGTAAGCATTAAAAATAGCATTATTTCTAATTCCTGCTCTACTAGTTGCTTGTCTTGTAACTGCACTACCAGTAATATTCAAGAAACTACCTTCTTTACCCAAAGATGTTCCGTAATTCAAATCCACCTGTAAAGCCTGACCATCGGTTCCTCCTTTAAAGTTATTAGATCCCGAAGACATATTTGCACCATATTGCACATCTCCCGAAAAGAAATTAGCATTCTTTTTCAATACTATATTAATTACTCCTGCAATTGCATCCGAACCATATTGAGCTGCAGCACCATCTCTTAAAACCTCAATTCTTTCGATCGCAAATGATGGAATTGCATTTAAATCTGTTCCAACAGAACCTCTACCCGGAGCTCCATTAATATTTACCAAAGCACTTGTATGTCTTCTTTTTCCATTTACAAGTATTAAAACCTGATCTGGTCCTAATCCTCTTAACTGTGCTGGATCGACATGATCTGTTCCATCGGCAGTAGAAGTTGGATTACTTGTAAAAGAAGGCGCTACATAATTTAATATCTGGGTTACACTAGTTTGTGGGGAACCCTTTGTAATTTCAGAAATATTAAATACATCAATTGGAACTGGCACATCGGTTTTTACTCTGTTTTTACTTCTAGAACCAATTATCGTAACCTCTGATAATTCATTATTCTTTAAAGTATCTTTCTCTTTTTTATTTTCCTGGGCATAAATGCCAGAAAATGTCAAAAGACCTAAAGCTAATACTACATTTTTTTTCATCTCTTTTTCTGATTAGTTGTTATTTGGTTAAAAAACGACATTAAATTATGCTTTTCTTTTTAAATAAAAAAACCCCTGCGATTTGCAGAGGTTCTATTTATATATTTTTGAAAAAAAACTACAATAGTATCTCTGCGGAACACTCCGACATCATACAAGACATATTGTTAATTGCTAATTTCATTTTTCTTTTATTTTGGTGAGGCAAATTTGCAAACTATTTTTTAGTCTACCAAACAAAATTCGATTTATTTTCCAAACCCTATAGGACAAGTCGAATATGTTAAATTTCTCATTATTAAATTAAAAAAACGAAAGATTAATTTGCAATTCAAAATGGTTTTATACCTTTGCAACCGAATACAGAGGAAAAATTTGAACTGATTGCAACCTCTTCATAATGAAAACATTCATTATGGGTGCTGAAAGATTTTCATTTCAGTATTTAAAAAATGCTAAAGCAGGAATCCTCCTTTAGCATTTCCAGCAATTATTTTTCCTCGCTTAATTTTTAATTTAATAAATATTATGGCTTATTTATTTACGTCAGAATCTGTTAGCGAAGGACATCCGGACAAAGTTGCGGATCAAATCTCAGACGCATTAATTGATAATTTTTTGGCATTTGATGCTGATTCTAAGGTAGCATGTGAAACTTTAGTAACAACTGGACAAGTAATATTGGCTGGTGAAGTTAAGTCAAATACTTACTTAGATGTTCAGCAAATTGCTCGTGAGGTAATCAGAAAAATTGGTTACACAAAAAGCGAGTATATGTTTGAAGCAAACTCTTGTGGTATTTTATCTGCTATTCACGAACAATCTGCAGATATTAATCAAGGAGTTGACAGAGCTAATCCTGAAGAACAAGGAGCTGGTGATCAAGGTATGATGTTTGGTTATGCAACTAACGAAACAGAAAATTACATGCCATTGGCACTTGATTTATCTCATAAATTATTACAAGAATTAGCGATCTTAAGACGCGAAAATAAGGAGATTACTTATTTACGTCCTGATGCTAAGTCTCAAGTAACATTAGAATACAGTGATGACAACAAGCCTACACGTATTGATGCTATTGTAATATCTACTCAACACGACGATTTTGACGAAGAAGCTACAATGCTTGCTAAAATCAAAAAAGATATTATCGAGATTCTTATCCCAAGAATTATCGCTAAAAACCCAACACACGCACACTTATTCAACGATAAAATTCAATATCATATTAACCCAACAGGAAAATTCGTAATTGGAGGACCTCACGGAGATACTGGATTAACAGGAAGAAAAATCATTGTAGATACTTACGGTGGTAAAGGTGCTCACGGTGGTGGTGCATTCTCTGGAAAAGATCCAAGTAAAGTAGATAGAAGTGCTGCTTATGCTACACGTCATATCGCTAAAAACTTGGTTGCTGCAGGAATTGCCGATGAAATCCTGGTACAAGTTTCTTATGCAATTGGTGTTGCAAAACCAATGGGTATTTTTATTGATACTTACGGAACTTCAAAAGTAAACTTAACAAATGGAGAAATTGCTAAGAAAGTAGAAGCTTTATTTGATATGCGTCCTTACTTTATCGAGCAACGTTTAAAATTAAGAAATCCTATCTATAGCGAAACTGCTGCTTACGGACACATGGGACGTAAACCAGAAGTTGTAACTAAAACTTTTTTCGCTCCAGGCGGAAATGAGAAAACTGTTACTGTAGAATTGTTTACTTGGGAAAAACTTGATTTTGTTGACCAGGTAAAAGCTGCATTTGGAATATAATTGTAACTCTTGGTTCTTTTTAGAATCTTAGAATTAAATCTTACTTATATATTAAACCCCGAAGTTTGTACATTCATACTTCGGGGTTTTTCTTTGGCTATGTCCTGCAATTTTCTTTCCTTCGTAAAATAAACCCTACCAAAACATGGCCAAATTTCCCTCATTACAAAACGTACTTCAAGCAGCATTAAAAACCATTTCCAGATTCCCTCTGGAAACCATAACTACGATTTTCGGGACTATCGTAGCAATTATACTTTCGGAACAGGAATATAATTCACAAAACATATATGAGAAAATGCTCTTGTGTTGCACTTTGTGTTTGGTGTTATTTTTATCTGTGAGTTTATATTTTGCAGCAGCAGAAAAAAAGAACTGGGTACGCTATTCTATAAGTATACTATTAGGAGGGATAGTAACAGCATTTGTATTTAATTTTTCCAAAAGCATAACCTATATTGAAACCTTACAATTTCTGGTACTCAATATTGCTTTACACTTATTGGTTTCGTTTGCCGGATTTATTCCAAAAACTTACCATCAAGATGAATTTTGGGAATTCAACAAGCAACTATTCTTGCGTATTCTAACAGCTGGTTTATACAGCGTTGTTCTTTACTCAGGTTTAGCCTTAGCGATTCTAGCAGTAGATAATTTATTTAATGTGGAGTTTTATAGAAATATCTACATCCATCTATTCTTTATTATTGCAGGCGTTTTTAATACTATTTTCTTCTTGGCTGGTGTTCCCGAAACCAACAATAAAGAAATACCGCTCACGTTAAGTTATCCAAAAGGACTTAAAAACTTTACTCAATATGTTTTATTACCATTAATAAGCCTATATCTGGCGATTCTTATATGTTATGAAGCCAAAATACTAATCAAACTTTCATTACCTGCTGGATGGGTTTCTTATTTGGTTTTGGTATTTGCCATTTTTGGTATTCTTTCTTTTTTATTGATCTTACCAATTGCCAAAGAGACAGGAAATCTCTGGATACGAACTTTTAATCGTTGGTTTTATTATTTGTTAATCCCACTTTTAGGATTATTATTCTGGGCTATTTTATACAGAGTTCATCTTTATGGCTTTACCCATGAACGCTATTACGTTTTATTATTGGCAATCTGGTTAAGCATTATAGTAGGTTACTTTTTAATCTGGAAACAACCCAAGATAAAATTCATCCCTATTAGTATGTGCATTGCTGCATTGCTTTCGCTGGTTGGACCACAAAGCGCAAATACAGTTTCTAGAAACAGCCAACTTTCAAGATTTGAAACCTATATAAAACAGATCGAAAAAGAAAAACTGACTTTTAAACAGGAACAAGATTTAAGTAGTATTGTAGATTTTTTAAAAGATAATTATAGTGTAACTGTATTAGTACCCTATACAAAGAACAAATTAAGTAATCTTCTTAAAAAAGAAAAAACACCAAGTTCTTATCAAATCATGGAAGCCTTAGGTGTGCAATACCAGAATAAATATGACCGAAAAGAAAAAAATGATGGTAGTTTTTACTATTACTATTATCAAGATCAATCACAATCTGTTGAGGATATTCACGGATATGATATGTCTCTTTTAATCTGGAACAATGACAAACTAAAATGTGACGGTTGCATAAAAATCGACAACATAACTTATTCTATTAATACTGTAGAGAAAGAATATGGTTTGGATTTAAACATCAATCAAGATATAATTCCCTTAAAAATCACCAATTTCATAGATAATAACCCTCTTTTCTACAAGAACGGAAGTTCAAAAGAAAAGATTATTCAAAAAATAGAATCACCAAAATATTCTATTTTGCTTACTTATCTCAGTGCAAACGGGAATAAAAAAGAACAGAAACTAACTTTAAACAATTACCAGATTAAAGTAATGATCAAAGTTAAAAACTAAAAAAATGCCTTTGAAGAAAAGACTTCAAAGGCATTTTTTATTTAATACGTTCCGTTTTGCATTTTGATTAACGTCTCTTTAATTTCGGTAGCAGTTTCTTCTTCTACATCAGCGTTTAAATATTTTACAGCCAAGGTTTGTGTTTCAATTGCTTTCTGCTTTTGGCCATCTTTATAATACAACTGTGCCAAGGTGTCTAAATAATAAGGATTATTTTTGGTTACTATCAAACTATATTCCGACCACTTAATTGCTTTTTTTATAAAATCAGGATCATTAGAGTGTAATACAGTAAACCAAGCCAATTCGTTACATAAATTGGTATGATATTCTTTAAACGCTTTCCAATCATAATAAGCCGTAGAACCATCCGAATCAATAAACAATTCGTCTAATCTCTGGATTGGGTTCTCCTGAGTTCCTAATGTTTTATCAAAATAAGCATCAAATTCTTTTAAATAAGTGTTATTCGCATCTCCTTTTTCGGCAGATACAGATAAATAATCGAAATAATTTCTATAAACATCAAAATTAGCTTTACCAATAGAAATTAACTTATTATACGTATCAATTTTTCTTTTATCATTCGGGTTATTAGCAATGCCTGTTACTACACTACTATCATTGTTTTGCAAAGCATTCGAGATTTCGGTACTTATGTTACCTATTGTCACTGCGTGTGTATTATCTTCTGCATTATAATCTATACGCAGCGCTTCAATAGCATCATAATGTTTTATCAGATAATCAATCGATTTAAAATCGGTATCATTCAAAACTTTATCTTCATTAAAAACCAATTTACTAAATCCTGCATTTTTTATTTCACCCAAAATTGATTCTACCAACATCATATTTGGTTTGGTATCTTTTTGATGTGCTGTAACAATCTTTTCCCAGATTTGTTCGACTTGTTTTTTATCCAAAGCAGCTTTAGTAAATTTAAAATCTCCTTCACTAGGTTCATCACTAATATAATCATAATCTAATGAAGCAACAGCTATAGAAACTGTATTAAATGCTTTTACCAATTCGGAATCACTGGACTTTTTATTTGTAATTATTTTGCTGAAATTATTCAAAGCACTAATCTTTTTTAGCTTATTATAAAGAGCATCATAATACGTAAACTGATATTGTTTATCAATTAAATTTGATTTTGCAGTTGCCAAAATAGCATCATTTTCGTCCAATATGATTATACTTGGCGAATCGGTAATTTTGTTTTTCTTTAACCAGCTTTTATCATTTTTAGTCGTCAAATAATAATTATACACATCGTATTTAGGATCATAAACATCATAGAAATTATATCCTAAACTCAATTCCTGGCTTTTAATAAATGCATCAAAATCTGCTTGAGCCGATTTATTATTGGCATCATTATAAACAATTAAATATTTACCAGCTGTTTTATTAGTTACTTTTATCGCTTCCGCTAAAGAACTCTCTACTTTAAGTTTAAAATCTACTCTTGGTCCAACATCATAAACTTCTGGTGCTACACCATCAACAGTAATACCTCGATTATCTATAACTCCTGCATCTTTCCCTGGATAAGTCCAATTCGTAATGTTCTTATTTTCCAAAGGAACCAACTTTGTTTTAGCAGATTTACTAACTAATTTTTCATTTTCAAAAGCCAATGGATTTTTACCTGATATTTGAGAAATCTTTAACTCATTTGTTTTCTTATCAAAAAAACCTTTTAAATCTGGATTATCAGAATAGGGCTGATACTTTATCGCAACTCCAGTAGCTTTCTCTGGAATCGCGTATTTCAATACTTTACTTGGTGTATTGCTATCATATCCTTCATAAACAAGGTATAAAAATTGAGCATGATCTATTTCAAAATTTAGAGCGGAGTCTGCACTTGGTTCTCCAACAACTTCTATGTCAGACAATTTTTGATACTGTACTGGATCAGTCCCATTTTGAGTCCCGATATAGAAACCATAATATAATGATTCAGCAAATTTAACCTTGATTTTACCAGCACTCGCAGGTTCATCGTAAGAATAATCAACATCAAAAACAACTCCATCTCTATTTTTCCCTTTCAGTAATAATGAATCATTTTTTATTTCATAATCACCTTCAAGAAACACAAGTTCATATTTGTTGTTTTCGAGTAAATTCAATTTTATTTTTAATCCCTGATCATTATCTTTTGATAAATAAGAACCCTTTTCGATGGTTTGGGCTTGAGCAAATGAAAATGATAATACAAAAATGAGCACAAGAGTACTCGATAAAATATTTCGCATACAAATTATAATTAGTTACTAATAAGCTACACAAAGATATTTCTTTTAAAGAATTAAACATTCGCTTTATACGTAAAATACTATAGATTATATTTCATCGAGAATATTATATATCGAGGTTGCACAGTATATTGTGATACTCTGGTAGAGAACTGCGAGAAACTATCATCGTTTAAATATTTAGTATTTAATAAATTTGTAGTAGATACTCTATATTCCCATTTACTATCTTTTTTTTGATAAACTAAACTCGCGTTTAAAAAATCATATTCATTATCGATTACTTTTCCCTTATTGTAATAATGATAAAATTCATAATCGGCAACAAAAGAAAAACGCTCCAAAAAATAGTAATCCAACTTGGCAAATGGCTTATCGGTATAATAGGTAGAGCCACTATATTGATTCACCAAGAAAGTATATCCAAATTCGATATTGGGCAAATTTTTATAATTTGTTGCTGCTTTCACAGTATAATTTTGGCTAAAACTCTCTGTTGTAAAAGGTGAGTCATTTTGGATATTATTAAACTTAGACCAATCCAAACTGGCATTTACCGAGGCTTTATAATTCTTTAAAAAGGAACGTCCATAATTTCCCATTGCCGAAAAAGTTTCATCGGCAAGATTCGAATTGTATGGCATCGAAGATTGATTTATTCCTTCAAAATCCGATTTAGTTTTTACAGCATTTACCTTTTTCGTATACGTTGCATTCGCAAAGATATTTTCGAAATTAAACATATTGTATTTAAAATAACGCAAAGAATGAACTTGAGATGTTGCATTCTCCAAGAATCTATTTCCTTGAAACAAATTACTATAATTGGACAAAACATAACCCGAAGCCAACTGATTAATATCTGTAAAATTATTGGTTAGCGAAAAATTATAAGTCAACGTCTCTGCTTTTTTTATCTGATACAATGCAAAAAAATCAGGTAAAACTCTAACGAAATTCTGCGCATAACCAGACCCCAGTTGCTTATTTTCCATCGCATAAGAATGCACACTTACACCTGGAGTAAAAGTAAATTTACCCGCCAAAAATTTATAATGTAATCCCAGGAACACATCGTTAAAATTATATCTTACTTGGTTATTATTTTCAGCAGCATTCAAATCATTGGTTGTACCATCATCCAGAATTTGAAATATATGAGAATTAAAATTCTGATAAGAATACGTATTCCCTATTGTTACATTAATATTGCTTTTGGACGTTAGCATATAATAGTAATCAAATTTGGCATCGAGTTTATTCGTTTTCACAAACCGATTCTGGTTTAAATCATTTCGATCTTGCCCAGAGATATAACCCGATAAATCGAATGGCTGACTATGTAAATTGGCATTATAAAATGGGTTTTCATCCTGATATAAATACTGGGCTTCAAAAGCAAATATATTCTTCTCATTTTTGGTATAATACAAACTCAAATTTTGATTGATAGAAGTAGGATCTTGCTTTTTATTGGTAAATATATTTTCTGTTGCAGTTGCATTATTTACAATCGACTCTCGTAATAGATTACTATTCTCGTCTTGTTTGGACAACTTGGTTAATACATCGTAATCAAACTGAAATTTTGAATTTGGTTTATAAGTTGAACTTAGTTTAAGAAGTCCTAAATTATTTTTTTGATGTGTCTGCTCATCGCTTTTTTGCTGATCACCAGATTCAAGTATAGTTGTCTGCGATTTGGTTTCGAGATCGGTCGTGGCCGAAGAAATAATTCCAAAACCGCTTAAACTCCAAATTTTAGTAACATTGTAAGAAAAATTGGCAGCACCAAATTGTGTCTCGATTTCTTTTGCGCGGTTATTTCGCAAAAGCGAAATCCCAAGATCATTAGAAGAAACATCAAAGCTACTCCCGCCCTTTCCCATCATATTTCTAAACCCTCCGGTAAACTTAAAATAATCCTGAATTGTAAGAGGCAATTCTCCAATATTATTAAAATTGGTAATCACATTAATACTATACTTTGGACTATAATAAAACACTTTAGGATTAATTATATAACGACTGTCGAGTTCTCCAACACCTACTCCTGCCGTTACATCACCAAACCAAAAATCTTTTTTTCCTTTCTTAAGTTTAATATTCATTGCCACATTATCCTGATCATTCCCCAAGCCTTTTAATGCTCCAATTTCATTATAATTTCTTAATACTTGTATTTTATCAATTGCATCGGCTGGAATATTTTTGACTCCTAGTTTTGTATCTCCATCAAAAAAGTCTTTTCCTTCTACCATAAGTTTAGAAACTTTTTTTCCTTCTACTTCTATTTGTCCGTCGGCATTTACCTCAACTCCTGGTAGTTTCTTCAAGACATCTTCCAGCTTTTTTTCTGTTCCTGATTTAAATGAATCCGCATTATATACAATTGTATCTCCTTTTATAGAAACTGGCATTTCACGTACAATCTCAACGCCTTCGAGTTCTATTCCTACATCATCCATAACAATATTCTCAGTGATATTTACAGTTTGTGTTATAACTACTATCTCTTTGGATTTCATTCCGAGATAACTAATCTTTATACTATAAGATGAATTAGACTTTAAACTCAACTGAAATTTTCCTTTATCATTAGTAATTCCATACGAATCCATAGCTTTTGTCACCGTATTTACAGCCATTATATTGGCCATTTCTAAAGGTTTTTTTTGCCCATCCAAAATAAACCCATCGTATTTAATGCTCTGAGAAAATGCTGAAGTTGTAACCAGAAGAGTTAAAAAAAGAAGTATATTTTTCATTATTATTGTTTGCAATTAAGGAATATCTCAAAGCTGATTATCGAACCATTAAAGTTGCCGAACCAGCATTTGCTCTACCTCGATTAGGGTGCATTTCACGTAATTCTTTCATTTTTTTCACAACAATTTCGTCATATGCTTTTTGAGAAGTTACTTTTCCGTTTGTAGGTGCTTTAATAGTTACTTTATCTTTGGCATTCAAAACAATTTTGGAACACAAAACAATAGTTCTTCCATCATTAATCTCCAATATTAAACCAGGCAAACCCCAATAATTCTCGGGACCTTGATTAATAGGAATATCTGGTGTGTACCAAGCAACTACTATTATTTCCTTAGGAATATCAAAGCTTTCTGTAAAATTTATTCCTTTCGCTACCTTATTTATATCTCCAGTTTTTTTTACTTCATCTTTCTCACCATTATCATTTCCAGGTCTCGGATTTTTAAAATCCGGTTCCATAACCATTTTAACCATAGTCGCTTTATAACAAATATAACTTCCTATTTTCTTGGTTTCTTTCTCAAGTTTCCATTTTAATTTTGGTAACGAATCAACAACCAGAAACTCTTTCCCCATAAATTCTTTATCAACAGTATAGGATTTAGTTTTTACATTTTTATAGAAAGTTCCACCGCCGCCCATCATTGGATCCGCCATTCTAAAACCGCCATTTTGTGATCCTCCCATATCGAGTTTTTCTTGTTCTTTATAAATTGAAGCCGACTGATCGAAATTGAGTATAAAAGTTTTTTCAAGCATTTTTTTCATATGCTCTTCCATATCCTTTTGCATCTCGGGAGTAATATCTCGATTGCCCGGCATTCCATTAAATTTTGGCGCCTTTGTTTTTGATTCATAAATTGCCATTCCCTGAAAATCTTTTTGTGCTTGTGCTTGATAAAATCCAAGCATCACAATAAGCGTAAAAAATATTTTATTCATCATAGCTTTATTTTTAAAATGGTTCAGTCTAATTTTTAGATTATTAGATCAAAACTATTACTAATTTCAAAGCTTAAAAAAACTAATATATCAACTGCTCAAATCGATAGACAGATGTGTCTTTAAATAAGATAGTTCTAAAAAAACCTGTTCTGTATTCGTTTATAATCCAAATAATTATGCTAAAGCAAATAGCAATTGAGTTTTTTTGTAATTTGGTCAGTTCAAAATCAGAGCTATTAAAACTAAAACAACAATGTATAAAAAATTAATATTTTTGATTATTATCAGCTCATTTTCAACTGTTTTATCTCAAAACAATAAGTTACCAATCACAACGATAAACAGTATAACTCTTGATGCCGATCAGTTTTTAGGGACCGATTCTTTTGGTTTTGCCTATTTGATAAAAAACAACATTATCATTAAAACAAACGGGAAAGATGCCTATGAATATAAAAACATCTCATTAGGAAAAATTGCAAAAGTTGACTTAGAAAACCCTCTAAAAATTGTTTTATTTTACGAAGATTTCAATACTGTAATTCTGCTCGATAATCAATTTAATGAAGTAAACAGAATTAATTTTTCAAAAAACACAACACCGATTCTTGCATCAGGAATTGGCATTGCTTCCCAGAATCAGCTTTGGGTTTACAATACATTAAACCTACAAATCGGGCTTTATGATTACTTAAAAAATGAGTACAAAACTGTCTCAACACCTATTTCCGGAAACATCAAATACTATCAATCCAATTTCAACGTTTTTTATTGGATAGATGATAAAAACAACTGGTTCTCTTGTGACATTTTTGGAAAAATAAGTACACTGGGAAAAGTATTGGATTTTGATACCATAACGTTACTTAACAATCATATGTATGTTTTCAAGAAAGGTAATTTGTTGTTTTTTAAAGACATCAGTAAACCGGAATCGGGAGATCCATCACAAATTGAAGTTTCAGAAAAAACGTTTACCAATTTCTATTACAAAGACCAAATTTTATCTATTTTTACATCAGGAGGAATTACAAATTATAAAATCATAATACCGTAATGCACATAGCAATAGCAGGAAACATAGGCGCAGGGAAAACTACTTTAACCAAATTACTGGCTAAACATTTCAAGTGGGAACCCCATTTTGAAGATGTAGTCGACAATCCATATTTGGATGATTTTTACCATCAAATGGAACGTTGGTCATTTAATTTGCAGATTTATTTCTTAAACAGCAGGTTTCGTCAAGTGCAACAAATTCGCGAAAGTGGTAAAAAAGTTATTCAGGATAGAACCATTTATGAAGATGCTTATATTTTTGCTCCCAACTTATATTCTATGGGTTTAATGACAAGTCGTGATTTCCAAAATTACACGTCTTTATTTGAACTAATGGAAACATTGGTAAAACCACCCGATTTATTAATTTACTTACGTAGTTCTATTCCAAACTTGGTAGGACAAATCCATAAACGCGGTCGCGAATACGAAAACACTATTTCTATTGATTATTTAAGCCGTTTGAATGAACGTTATGAAGCTTGGGTTCAAACATACACGAAGGGAAAATTATTAATTATTGATGTTGATAATATAAACTTTGTAGATAATCCTGAAGATTTAGGAGAGATTATTAATAGAATTGATGCCGAACTAAACGGATTATTTTAAACACGAATTCCACAAATTTACACGAATAAAAAAATGCCTCTAAATATTTTAGAGGCATTTTTGTTTCTATCATTAAAACTTTGTGAAGTTGTTAAATTATTTACTTATTTCAAAGCTTCAATTTGAGCATTAACCTCATCTGCTGTGCCTTTAAAAATTTTGGTATCTACTTTACCATTTGTAGTAGTTGTAACCGTTCCTACAACCTGACCATTCACGTTTATAATTTCTACACGCACTGCTTCTGCTTTGGTATATTTGGTTGTATCAAAACAATCTGTTTTTTTATGAAGGTACTTCCCGTTTACATCATAATTTGCTAAACATTTTGCGGTCTCTTCTGGACTACACCCTTTATCTTTACACATTTGTGCACATTCCTCTCTTGTCATAGTTGCCATTTTGGACATATCACATTTAGAATGTCCTCCATGCATTTCGGTTTTAGCACAACAAGAACCACCTTCGTTCATTCCTCCCGAGGCTGAATGTCCTTCGCCTAATATTGGCGCAATAACCAACCCAATTAAGCAAGTTAGTTTTATTAAAATATTCATCGATGGTCCGGATGTATCCTTAAACGGATCTCCAACCGTATCTCCTGTCACCGCTGCTTTATGCGCATCTGAGCCTTTATAGGTCATTTCTCCATTAATAAGCACTCCTGCCTCAAAAGATTTTTTTGCATTGTCCCAAGCTCCTCCTGCATTATTCTGGAAAACAGCCCAAAGAACACCCGAAACAGTAACTCCTGCCATATAACCACCCAACATTTCGGCGATTAACTGGTTGTTACTTCCGTAAACCAATTTTCCAAGAAGTACAATAGCAATAGGAAAACCTATGGTTAAGATCCCTGGAAGCATCATTTCGCGTAAAGCGGCTTTCGTAGAAATATCTACACATTTTGCATATTCCGG
This sequence comes from Flavobacterium shii, assembly GCF_025847235.1. Taxonomy (GTDB): domain Bacteria; phylum Bacteroidota; class Bacteroidia; order Flavobacteriales; family Flavobacteriaceae; genus Flavobacterium; species Flavobacterium shii. The sequence continues at coordinate 84,830 of NZ_JAOZEW010000019.1, read as the reverse complement.
CTTTCCTGTTCCTTCCATAATTCCCGGAATTTCTCTAAACTGGCGACGTACTTCATAAACCATATCCATCGCAGCTTTCCCTACAGAATTCATAGCCAAGGCAGAGAAAACTACAGGAATCATTCCTCCCACAAAAAGCATTGCTAAAACCGGTGCTTTAAAAATATTGATTCCGTCAATTCCTGTAAAGGTTACATACGCTGCAAACAATGCCAATGAAGTTAATGCAGCCGAAGCAATCGCAAATCCTTTTCCTGTAGCTGCTGTAGTATTTCCTACTGAATCCAGAATATCTGTTCTAGTACGAACTTCTTTTGGTAATTCGCTCATTTCGGCAATTCCACCTGCATTATCGGATATTGGTCCAAAAGCATCAATTGCCAATTGCATTGCTGTTGTTGCCATCATTGCCGATGCTGCCAATGCTACTCCGTAAAATCCAGCTAATGCATAAGAAATCCAAATTGCAGCAGCAAATAAAAGCACAGTTGGAAATGTAGAAATCATCCCTGTTGCCAATCCTGCAATCACGTTAGTTCCGGCACCAGTACTTGATTTTTGTACAATTGCCATTACTGGTTTTGTTCCCAATCCTGTATAATATTCGGTAACTGAAGAAATAGCTCCACCTACAATTAATCCAACTATAGTAGCATAAAATACACGGATTGAAGAAATATCCTTAGAACCTTCTCCAAAGAAATTCATTGTCATCGTTTCCGGCAACATATAACGTACTAAAAAGAAACATGCAATTGCTGTTAAAACAATCGAAACCCAGTTTCCTATATTCAATGCTTTTTGCACTTGTGCTTCCTTTGCATTATCATCAGAAATTTTTACTAATGTTGTTCCTATAATAGAGAATAAAATTCCGAAACCAGCAATTGCCATTGGTAACAAAATAGGTCCAATTCCGCCAAAAGCATCCTGAATGTTTCCACCCATATCTTTTATAACATAATTCCCAAGAACCATTGCTGCCAAAACTGTTGCAACATACGACCCAAATAAATCGGCTCCCATACCCGCAACATCTCCAACATTATCTCCAACATTATCGGCAATTGTAGCTGGATTACGCGGATCATCTTCTGGGATTCCTGCTTCGACTTTACCAACTAAATCGGCACCTACATCGGCGGCTTTAGTATATATACCTCCACCAACTCTTGCAAACAATGCGATTGATTCTGCGCCAAGTGAAAACCCCGCTAAAGTTTCTAAAACAATTGTCATTAATTCTGATGGAGTTCTAGAAACACCATCTATAATTGCTCCTTGCCAAACCCCATTCATAAATACATGAAAAAATACTATAAAAAAACCGGTCAACCCTAAAACGGCTAATCCGGCTACTCCTAATCCCATAACGGTTCCACCGCCGAAAGATACTTTTAATGCTTGTGGCAAACTGGTTCTTGCCGCTTGCGTTGTTCTAACATTTGTTTTTGTTGCTATTTTCATTCCCATATTTCCTGCTAATGCCGAGAAAAATGCTCCGAAAATAAAAGCTACAACTATTAATATATGTGTAGTGGGAACTATAAATGAAATTCCCGCCAAAACAATACTTGCTCCAATTACAAAAAAGGTAAGCAATCGATACTCGGCTTTCAGGAAAGCTAATGCTCCTTCGTAAATATAGTCTGAAATGGCTTTCATCTTGCCATCACCAGCGTCTTGTTTTAACACCCAAGTCCTTTTTATTGCCATGAAAAGTAATCCTATAATTGCCATAACAATTGGCAAATAAATCATAAATGCATTCATAATTTTTAATGGTATTTTGGTTAATATTAATACTGTAACAAAACGAATTTAAACAAAAAAGCAATACTCTTAACAGAATATTGCTTTTTTTATAAAATATACAGGGTAAAATTATTTAATACTAAATAATCCTTCTGGTTTATTCTCGATATCGTTGAAACGTTTTGTACATTCTGCTATAATAGCAAATGCTTCTGTTACATCTCCCCAACCACCAACATCTACTTTCTTGTTTTCTAAATCTTTATAAACTTGAAAGAAATGCTCGATTTCTTTTAGTAAGTGTGGATTAATATCCGAAAGGTTTTCTAATGAATTCCAAATTGGATCAGAAACTGGTACACAAATAATTTTTTCATCTGGTCCTTTATCATCTGCCATATGGAAAACACCGATTGGTTTTACTTCCATAACACATCCAGGAAAAGTTGGTTCATTTACCAAAACCAATACATCCAATGGATCACCATCAAGAGCCAAAGTTTCAGGAATAAATCCGTAATCGGCAGGATACATCATTGAAGAGAACAACATTCTGTCGAAACGCATTCTTTTTATTTCAAAATCGTACTCGTATTTATTTCTGCTTCCTCTTGGTATTTCGATTAATACATCGAAAGTTGTTAGTTTGTCTGCGGTCATTTTTATTGTTTATTATTTTTCTTAATTTCGATTGCAAAAGTAGTTAAACAATCCCTTTTTACAATAAAAAAACACTGTTATATCATCATTAAGTTTTAAGAAACAAGCAATTAATATGTAATAGTTCTTTTTCTTTTCTTTAAATAATAATGCCAGAGCAAATATGTAGCATAAGAACGATATGGACTCCATTGTGAAGTATGAATTTCCATCTCTTGTTTGTCGTGAATATTAAGTAATTCTTTGATTGTATTCACAACTGCAATATCTCCCAAAGGGATCAAATCAGGTTCTTGCAAACAGAACATTAAATAAATATCGATAGTCCAATTCCCAATCCCTTTTAATTTTATGAGTTCTTCCCTAACTTGTTTTGCCGATTTCGTAGCCAGGCTCTCAATATTGATTTCATCATTTAATATTGCTAAAGCTAGTACTTTAATATATTTTGTTTTTTGTCGGCTTACGCCTAATGCGCGAAAATCTTCATCAGACAAAACTGCTAATGTTTCGGGATTGCAAATAGTATGTGCTTTGATTTTTAAAAATGTAGCCTTCGCCGAATCTATAGATACTTGTTGCTCCAGAATAAGTAATACTAAAGTTTCGAAGCCTTGTGGACGTTTCGGAATTGGCGGTAATCCATATTCCTTAATGATAGCCATAAAAATTGGATTTTTCTCCGAAAGATAATCGATCGCTTCCTGCATAACCTGATTTTTTTAGCTTAAACAAAACAATTTACATTTTACTTTTAAGTACTTTATCCTGATATATATTTACCATAAGGCAATCTATTAATCCAATATATGATCAAAGTAGAAATCAATAAACAAACTAAAGTTGCTAAAGGAATTGCAAATATAGGGTGTATAAAATCATAATCTATCCCCATTATTTTTTCCATAAAACGCAAGATTAAAATATGAACGAGATAAATCCCATAACTATATTTACTAATTAAATTATTGATTTTTATTACTATTGAATTAGAGATTTCTAAGTTCTTAAAAAAGAGAAATACCCCGATAGAAACCATCAAAACATTTAAAGTGCTATAATTATAAAAATACTCATTAAAATTATTATCTATAATTGCTAAATAATAAGTCCCAAATATTGTAACACTAACACCTATAAATATAAGAAGGACAGAAATAATTCTAAGCATTCTTTTACTATATGTAAATGATTTAATCGATAAATAATACCCTAAGACTACATATCCTATAAATCCCGAAAAATAGGCTAGATCGATCCTAATTCTAAATTCAGAGAAAATTGGCTCATTAATAAGTAGGGTAAGTCCCCAAATGAATATAAAATATAGAATTTCTTTTTCGGTAGCATTCTGAGCCCATTTACTTATAATTGGAATAAAGAGATATATGCCAATAATCATATAAATATACCATAAGTGGAACGAGCTCCCGTTTCTTAATAAATCAAATACCCATTTAATAATTTCTCCGAAAGACATTTCCTGACCTCCTGAAATTTTATCATTTAATGAGAACATTGCGTAAATAAAACTCCAAAATAAGAAAGGTAAAACTATTCGTGAAAATCTTTTCTTTAAGAAATCATTTAGCTCATACGTTCTGCTTAACATTAATACTCCTGTGAGCATTACAAATATTGGCACACAAAAACGCACTAAGCTATCATAAACATTTGCAGTCCACCAAACAAAATTGGAAACACAGCCATACTGGTATAAAATCTCTGATGCAACATGCAAAAAAATCACGCTAATTGTTGCGACAACTCTCAGATTAGTTGTCCAAATCATCTTATTCCCATCCTGGCTTCCACTCATAGATTATTATTCGTTAATTATAATTATGAAAGTAGCGAATCTAAATGATTAAAAATAAAATCCGAAAGATCCTTTTACTGCAAATTTATTAGCATCCAGAGTATTTAAGTAACTTCCTCTCCAAGAAAAATCGATACGGAATACTTTGAATATATTTCCGATTCCAGCACTATATTCCCAGTATACGTTTTCGGGTGCATTGTATGGTAAACCCGAAGCATTGATCGCTCTATTTGCATTCGAGATTGTTCCATAAACAGCTTTTGCACCAATAATTTCTCTCCAATTAAGTTTACGCATAAATGGAATTCGGGCAAAAAGTCGCCCTCCAAAATTATGATCCCATTGTAAAGTAGTATATTGATCGGTTACAAACTCATAAAAATTCAAGTTACTAAATGTATTCTCGATTGTAAAATAAGTCTGGTTACCTGGGATTACACTCATTAATCCTAATGGGATTGTTCCGAATGTTTTCCCAGTTTCCAAGATAAGATTGGTACGTCCCAGAGGCCCAATAATTATAGGTTGCTTATAATATAACTGAATCTTTTCGTATTTAAAATCGCTATCCAGCACGCCTTTAAATCCGTGGCTATAATTAATAAAGAACCTACTAAACGGACTATCTACATTATTTCTTTCAACACCAAAACCTATTGTTTTACGATTTGGCGTGTATTCAATCTGGATATTTGCTTCGGATTGTTTTACTGCATCCGCAACAACTCCTGCAGGATTTGCAACAGTAGGCATTGTAGTATAATAATCCAAGCTAAAGGTACTTGAAGCCGACTCTAATGTACGATACGATAATCCTACCTGAAATGTCAGGTTTTTTATCGGTTCGATTTCGGCAGCAACATTGGTTAAATTAATATTGGTTAATTTCCCATTGCTTCCCGTTGTAAATAAAGCCGATGAAGCAAAACTTCGCCCTAAAACATCATTTGTAGTTGTTAAACTAGCTCCAATTTGTTCTACATCTCGCCTATTTCCCCCAGAGATAATAATACGATTCTTTTTATCGATCATCCATTTTCCAGAAACACCATATTTAAATTTGTTATCGTCAAAACCATATGCGGTATATGCTTGTAAACGCCATGGATCATTCGGTCCAAAATAAGTTCTTCCTCCTACTCGAATTCGGACTCCTTCGACCTCATTATATCCAAATGTAGAAAATATAGGTCCGTAATCAAACTTTGGAAATCCTACATAACCACTACCAAGAATCGAAACCAAGTTATACAGTTGCTTAAATTTCTTGACCGTTTGTAGCGTATCAAGCATTTTATAAACCCCTTGCTCATCTTTGGTAAGTTTCTCGAATCGGTTTTCTTCCCAATATTCATCGGGTCTATTATAAACCTCGTTATCTATATAATTAACTTCTTCTTTATAAAAAGCAGCTGGCTTGGTTATATTAAACTTATGATCTCTATAGGATGTGGTTCGTTTTCCATAAACACCTTTGGAACTTTCCTTTTTATTTAAAGCAAAATCCGACATCATATAATCTCGGGTAAGAAGAAAAACAGAATCACTTACTACATCAAATTCCTGCTCGATATAAACATCTTTCACCCAGTTAATATTGGCACTTTTTGTAACTGCCATATTAATTTTCTTGATTGCAAATGTGGTATCGTTTACCCAAAAATCTCCTTTAAAAGTCAATTCGTTTTTACGTCTTGGATAAAACACAATATTATAACACCATTTATTATCTATAAATGTACTGTCTTTTAAAACATAATTATAGACATCGATTCCTGTTGTAGATAAAGGACTTGTAAAACTTTTATCAAAGAATGTAAGGTGATTATCATAAATATTATACTCAGAATACAAGTCTTTTACAAAAGCTAATATTTGCTGATTATTATTAAATCCAGAAGTTTTACTTCCTTTTATTATTTCTTTTACTTTCTTTAAATTATTATCTCCATATACATCATACAAAGCTTCATTTATAAAAATAGGCAAATATGTTTTCCCTGTAATTTTAGAAGTATCTACCTGTTTAAAGATGAACTCCATTCCTTTGAAAATCTTATTTTTCATGAAAGCACTGTCAATGGTATTCATATCAAATTCCACTTTTTCGTACTTCTCCATCTGATATTGCTTGAACTGATATAATCCATTTTTACGTTTTCTTTCCCAGATTTTTCTAAGAATGTCAAGTGCAGGATTATTCTTTTTGGAAGTTTTACCGGTATAAATTACTACTTCATTTAAACTTTCGGCTTCGTTTAGGACCACTTTAAAATTGTAACTAACTGATTTTTCCAAAGTAATTTCTCTCTCTGAAAAACCTGCCGATGCAACAATAATTGTAGTATATGTGTTTGGTGATTCCAGATAAAAACGTCCGTCTTCATTAGAAACTATTCCGATATTGGTTCCTTTAAAAACTACGTTTGCAAACGGAATCGGTTGATTGGATTTATCTAAGACGATTCCACTCACTTTTGTTTGCGCAAAATTGCTATTCACAAATGCGAATAAGAAAAACAGACTGAGTACAATTATTCTTTTCATAATCCAAAAAAAAACTTCATCAATTAAGAAAATGATGAAGTTTTATTAGCATTGTTAATTTTCTTATTTTTTATACATCACTTTCTTTACTGCTTTTATAACATCACCAGAATTTGGCAACCAGTCTTTAAGCAATACAGGAGAGTAAGGTGCAGGAGTATCTGCTGTTGTAATACGTTGAATTGGCGCATCAAGAAAATCAAAAGCTTGTTCTTGTACAATATAAGTAATCTCCGAAGATATACTTGCAAATGGCCAGGCTTCCTCAAGAATTACTAAACGGTTTGTTTTTTTAACAGAAGCTAAGATTGCATCTTTATCCATTGGACGAACTGTTCTTAAATCGATAATCTCACAAGAGATACCTTCTTTAGCCAATTCATCTGCAGCAATAAATGCTTCTTTGATGATTTTTCCAAAAGATACGATGGTTACATCTGTTCCTTCACGTTTTACATCAGCAACTCCTAGAGGAATTGTATATTCTCCGTCTGGAACTTCACCTTTATCACCATACATTTGCTCAGACTCCATAAAAATTACAGGGTCATTATCACGAATTGCTGATTTTAAAAGTCCTTTGGCATCATAAGGAGTAGATGGAACTACAACTTTAAGTCCTGGTGTATTTGCAAACCAATTTTCCAAAGCTTGAGAGTGAGTTGCTCCCAATTGTCCTGCTGAAGCAGTTGGCCCACGAAAAACAATAGGTACATTAAATTGTCCTCCTGTCATCTGACGCATTTTGGCAGCATTATTTATAATTTGATCAATACCAACTAAACAGAAGTTGAAAGTCATATATTCTACAATTGGACGACAACCGTTCATTGCAGATCCAACTGCAATTCCAGTAAAACCAAGTTCTGCAATTGGAGTATCGATTACTCTTTTTTCTCCAAACTCAGCAAGCATTCCTTTTGATGCTTTATACGCACCATTGTATTCTGCAACTTCTTCGCCCATTAAATATATGGATTCATCGTGACGCATTTCTTCGCTCATCGCTTCGCAAATGGCCTCTCTAAATTGTATTGTTCTCATATTTTATATTGTATGTTGTATTTTTCTGAAAAGCAAAAATAAATATTTTAAATTACTTAAAAGCATAAATTTAGTTTAAAAAACAAGAAGTCCTTTCTATATTTATGTTTTACTAGGGTTTTAACTTTTCAGCAATTGAAACTTATCGATTACGAAATCGATATAATAGTCCGTAAAATAGTTATACAGATCTTAATTTAATTTTTATTTTGTTAGAAATTCTGATTTAAAGAAATTAAAATTCTATAAACCGTCCCAATAATTACCGTTTTTATTAATTATTATTTCTTTTCCAGACATAAATACTTGCTTAATCACCACTTTTTCAACCATAAAAACCAACATTCTTCAAAATCTAAGTCCTATATTACGAAAACGTAATAGTTTTTAAAAATATTATGCATGCATAGTAAATTATTCGGATTATATTTCTAAATTTGTGGAAACGTATTTAGAAATAATAAAATCTATACTTATGAAAATATTAGTTTGCATCAGTCATGTACCTGATACTACTTCAAAAATCAACTTTACCAATGGTGATTCAGAATTTGATACCAACGGCGTACAATATGTAATTAATCCTAACGACGAATTCGGTTTAACACGTGCAATTTGGTTTCAAGAGCAACAAGGCGCTACAGTTACTATAGTAAATGTTGGTGGCCCGGAAACAGAACCAACTTTACGTAAAGCACTAGCAATTGGAGCAAACGAAGCAATTCGTATCAATGCAAACCCTACTGATGGTTTCTTCGTAGCAAAACAACTTGCAGAAGTTATTAAAAACGGTGGTTACGATTTAATTATTGCAGGAAAAGAATCATTAGACTATAATGGTGGAATGGTTCCTGGAATGATTTCTGGAATCTTAGGATATAACTTTTTAAACTCATGTACAAACATAACTGTAGATGGAACTAATGTAAAAGCTGTTCGTGAGATAGACGGAGGAAAAGAAACTGTAAGCACTTCTTTACCATTAATTATTGGTGGTCAAAAAGGATTAGTTGAAGAAAAAGATTTACGTATTCCAAACATGAGAGGAATTATGACTGCAAGAACAAAAGCCTTGGCAATTGTTGAACCAGTTAATGCTCCTGCAAATACTAAAGCAGTTAAATTTGAAAAACCAGCTCCAAGATCTGCAGTAAAACTAGTTTCTCCAGACAATTTAGATGAGTTAATCAATTTATTACACAACGAAGCGAAAGTAATCTAGTAATCTAGTAATCAGTATTCAGTCTCGGTTTTCAGTCTCAGTTTATGAACTTTAAACCTGACCCGAGAGCTTCGCTCGAACAGGCGAAGCAAACTTTAAACTTCAAAACAAAAAACTATGTCAATATTAATATATGCAGAATCTGCAGAAGGAAAATTTAAAAAGGTAGCTTTTGAATTGGCTTCATACGCTAAAAAAATTGCCGAAACATTAGGAACAACCGTTACCGCATTAACAATAAACACAAGCGACGTAAGCGAATTATCGAAATATGGAGTTGATAAAGTTCTTAAAGTAACCAACGACAAATTAGCTGGTTTTACCGCTAAAGCTTATGCTGATGTTATTAAACAAGCGGCTCAAAAAGAAGGGACAAAAGTAGTTTTACTATCTTCAAGTACAGACAGTATTTATATTTCACCATTGGTTGCTGTAGCTCTGGAAGCTGGATTTGCATCAAATGTTGTAGGATTACCCGTGAGTACATCTCCTTTTCAGGTAAAAAGAAATGCTTTTTCAAACAAAGCTTTCAATATTACAGAAATCAATACTGATGTAAAAGTTCTTGGTCTTGCCAAAAACTCTTATGGTATTTACGAAAGCGCAGGTGCTGCAACTCCAGAAGATTTCAACCCAACTATTGGTGACAATGACTTTGGAGTAAAATTAGAATCTGTAGAAAAAGTAACTGGTAAAGTATCTATCGCCGATGCTGATATAGTAGTTTCTGGAGGACGTGGATTAAAGGGACCTGAAAACTGGGGATTAGTAGAAGATTTAGCTGCTGTACTTGGTGCTGCAACTGCATGCTCTAAACCAGTTTCGGATTTAGGATGGAGACCTCATAGCGAACACGTAGGTCAAACAGGAAAACCAGTTGCAACAAATTTATATATTGCAATCGGAATTTCTGGAGCAATACAACACATTGCAGGTATCAACTCATCAAAAGTAAAATTAGTAATTAACAATGATCCGGAAGCCCCTTTCTTTAAAGTTGCAGACTACGGAGTTGTTGGTGATGCCTTTGAGGTTGTTCCTAAATTAATTGAAAAACTGAAGGCTTTTAAAGCACAACATTAATAGAATTAAAAAAATTCTATACACAAATATTGCTACCTAAAAATAAGATAATCGTATCTTTGCTTTAGGTAGCTTTTTTGTTCCATATTTTTTGATTAAAATTGCACTTTTATTTTTTACACAAAATTCTAATTAAATTGAGGTAGTAATACCTTTTACGTCTGCAACTTATGAGCTTAGTTAAATTATCTATAAAAGGAATTTCATACAGTCAAACTCAAAATGGCGCCTATGCTTTGATTTTGAATGAAGTTGATGGCGAACGAAAGTTACCAATTGTAATTGGTGCATTTGAAGCGCAATCAATCGCTATTGCTTTAGAAAAAGAGATAAAACCACCTCGCCCATTAACACATGATTTATTCAAGAACTTTGCAGAACGATTTGATATCGTTGTAAAACAAGTTATTATTCATAAACTGGTTGATGGCGTATTTTACTCTAGCTTAATTTGCGAGAGAGACAAAATCGAAGAAATCATCGACGCAAGAACTTCTGATGCCATCGCTTTGGCGTTACGTTTTAATGCGCCGATATTTACTTATAAAAACATTCTGGACAAAGCAGGAATCTATTTGAAATCAAATTCAATGGAAACTGATAAAGACTCCCAGGAAATAGATGATGTTCTTTCTAACCCTGAAACATTTGGTCGTGAGGAAGAAAGCAATCAATCTGGCGAAACCTACTCTAAACATACCATTCAAGAACTGAATGAATTATTAGAACAAGCTGTTACACAGGAAGATTACGAAAAAGCCGCCAAAATTCGCGACGAAATTTCTAAAAGAGAAGCATAATCTTAAGCAATAAGCTCTAGGCTACAAGCTTAAAGCCTACAGCATAAGGCATAAAGCCAAATGAAAAATGAAACAATATTTAGACTTAGTACAACACGTTCTTGAGAATGGTTGTCAAAAAGGAGATAGAACAGGAACAGGAACAAAGAGTGTTTTTGGATACCAAATGCGTTTTGATCTAAGTGAAGGTTTCCCGATGGTTACTACCAAAAAATTACACTTAAAATCGATTATATACGAATTACTTTGGTTTTTAAAAGGCGACACAAATATTAAATATCTTCAGGAAAACGGGGTTAAAATTTGGGATGCATGGGCAGATAGTAATGGGGATCTAGGTCCTATTTACGGTCACCAATGGCGTAATTGGAATAGTGAAGAAATCGACCAAATTTCGGAACTAATTACAGAACTAAAAACTAATCCAAACAGTCGACGCATGCTGGTTTCTGCTTGGAACCCATCGGTATTGCCAGATACAAAAAAATCATTTGAAGAAAATGTAGCCAATAATAAAGCTGCATTACCTCCATGTCATGCTTTTTTTCAATTCTACGTAGCAAGTCCTAACCTTGAAAAAGGGGAAACAAAAGGAAAACTTTCATGTCAATTATACCAACGAAGTGCCGATATATTTTTAGGTGTTCCCTTTAACATTGCATCTTATGCCTTATTAACTATGATGATTGCACAAGTATGTGATCTTGAAGCTGGAGAATTCATTCACACTTTTGGTGATGCACATATATACAATAATCATTTCGAACAACTGGAATTACAATTAAAACGTGAACCAAAACCATTACCAAAAATGGTACTGAATCCCGAAATAAAAAACATTTTCGATTTTGATTATAATGACTTTACACTTTTAGATTATGAACCGCATGCAGGTATAAAAGGAAGCGTTGCCGTATAACATAATAAATTAAAGAATATAAAATCTGCTTTATCAAGCAGATTTTTTTTTTACACAATTAAAACGCTATTCTCTCCTCCGGCATAATCATTCCACTTAAAAGAATCAGCTTCAGGTTCATTAATATAAGTTCCATCGACAATGTACTTAAACTCATATGAAGCATCTTTCCCCAAATCATACGTAGCTTTAAAAGTTCCATTTTTTAATTTACTTAAAACTCCTTCTTCACTATTCCAATTATTGAAATCGCCAACAACTGCTGCCGAATTAGCATCTTTGGCATCTATAAGGAAAGTCACTTTACAAACTGGTTTCGTTTTTACAAATTGTTTTTTCAAAGACATAACTGTTTAATTTTTAGAATTATAACTAAAATTAAACAAATTCATTCAACGTAACATCATATCAAACAAAGATTTAGCACAATGATAAAAATAGCACTCAAATTAAATTGAATTAATAATTTAACATCACATAAATTTCATATTTAAAACCTTTATCCATTTTAAAAATAAATAACCAACAATCAAAACAGTCCTGTTTCAAAATAAATTTTATCTTTATAATCTAATTATATAACTCATGGAAAAGGAATTACACGAGCAGTATGAATACGCAAGAAGAAGACTAAGACAAAAAAAGGCTCTTTATTTTCATTTTGTTTTATTCCTCTTGGGAAGTTTGTTTTTATTTATTGCCAATCGGTTTTTTAACATCTCAAATGGCCAAAACTGGTACATTTGGATAATTACTGCATGGTGTTTTATTTTTATTTTACATTTCATAAAAGTATACATCACTGATCGCTTTATGAATAAAAACTGGGAAAGAGAACAAATAGACCGCCTTGTAGCTTTACAACAAAAAAGGATCGCTCAATTGGACTCATCTTTAAATGACAATACCGAAAACAAACTTTAGTTCTAAACAAAATGATAATAATGATTGCGGCAGTAGCCGAAAACAATGCCCTTGGGAAAAACAATGAATTAGTCTGGCATCTTCCTAATGATTTCAAACGATTTAAAGCTCTTACCACCGGACATCATATTATAATGGGAAGAAAAACATTCGAAAGTTTTCCTAAACCTCTCCCAAACAGAACACACATTATAATAACACGCCAAGACAATTACCAACCAGAAGGTTGCATTATAGTAAAAAGTATTGAAGAGGCAATTGCGAAATGCCCCAAAGAAGAAGATTCGTTTATTATTGGTGGTGGAGAAATTTACACTTTAGGAATACCTTTTGCAGATGCTCTCGAAATTACAAGAGTTCATCATAGCTTTGAAGCCGACACTTACTTTCCTGAAATTAATAAAAAAGAATGGAAGTTGATAGAATCTGAGCCTAACAAAAGAGATGTGAAGCATCTTTACGACTACACTTACGAAACATATATCCGTTTTTAATAAAACAAAAAAAGATCCTTAATTAAGGATCTTTTTTTTGTAAACAATGATTAGAGAAATGACCTACTCTAGAAAGAGTATTTGATAACATAAAATAAAAATTACAAATATTAAAAATACACCAGAAAAGAATATTATAATATTTGAAGTTTTTTGAGAGTACATCTCAAAAAAGCCTTTAATACCAAATACCACGAAGGTACTAAAGACAAAGAAAATTAAAATTTCCAAAAACAAATTTAATCCTAAGAACGTATTTTGCGCTTTAAAAAGTATACTGCTCTCAAAAACAGTACTTTCAAAACAACTAACTAGAACAAACGAGATGATAAGCGCAAGAAGCACCCATTTGATTTGGGTCATTAATTCTCTATTAATCATTGGAAAAATATTTCCATTTTTACAAAGTAAATTTCCATAATAAATAAGTCTCCTGCAATACCCACTTTTAGTGATTTTATCAAATCATTAAAAGTGGGTATATAATTAAAATAAAAACGGAATTATTTCCTTTTCTAATTAAAGAAACTGAATTACAGTTAATCAGTTTGTATTATATTTGTACAAATAAAAAAAATGGCAGAGAAGATAACACCCTATAAAAATTCGACCCTTGGAAAGAAGGAACAAGTCGAGCAAATGTTTGATAATATATCTGGAAATTACGACAATTTAAATCGTGTTATTTCATTTGGTATCGATATAAAATGGCGTAAAAAAGTTTTAAAAATAGTATCTGACACGAAACCAAAAAGAATCCTTGATATTGCAACCGGAACCGGAGATTTAGCTATTCTACTAGCACAAACCAATGCCGAAAAAATTATCGGTTTGGATATATCATCTGGAATGCTTGAGGTAGGAAAGAAAAAAATTGCTGCAAAAAACCTTTCTCAAACTATAGATATGGTTTTGGGTGATTCTGAAAAAATTCCATTTGAAGATAATCATTTTGATGCCATTACTGTAGCTTTTGGCGTTAGGAATTTTGAAAATCTGGAGAAAGGATTATCAGAAATTTTAAGGGTATTAAGACCTAATGGTGTTTTTGTAATTTTGGAAACTTCTGTACCAGAAAAAACTCCTTACAAACAAGGTTACACTTTTTATACTAAAAACATACTTCCACTTATTGGAAAAATGTTTTCAAAAGACGATTCGGCTTATGGATATTTATCAGAATCTGCTGCTGCATTTCCACATGGAGAAGCGTTAAACAATATTTTGAGAAAAATTGGGTTTATAAGTGTGGTGGCCATGCCACAAACACTTGGTGTAGCAACAATTTATTCAGCTTCTAAAAAATAGTATGAGAAAAACTATAATCTTAATCTTACTTACCTTAACAACAACAGGGTATTCACAATTTACTAAAAGCATGTTTAGTAAAGATCCTATAATCAATTTGGAGACTTGGCAAAAACAACGTCTTTATTTTGGATATTACCTGGGATTCAACAGTTATGATTTTAAGATCGATTACAAAACCGTTGGGCCAGATATTCAGGTAAAAAAAACAACGGGATTTAATGTTGGGGTTGTCGCCGATTTAAGATTGCATGAATACATTAACTTGCGTTTTGAACCAGGATTATATTATACAAAGAGAGATTTGTATTATCCTAATCCCGAATTTACGTCAAAGACAGATTATCTAAGGGAAGTAAATAGTACATACATAAACTTCCCTTTACTCTTAAAGTTCTCTTCTTTAAGAACAGGAAATGTTCGTCCTTATTTATTAGGTGGAGTATCGAGCACATTAAACCTTTCCAGTAATTCAAAATCCATAGATGATAATTTAGAGCAACGCTTTAGAGTAAAACCCTGGACTATGAATTATGAATTAGGTTTTGGGATTGATTTCTTCTCAGAATATTTTATTTTCTCTCCTTCTATTAGAGGTTCATTTGGAATCAATGATGAATTAATTCGAGACAAAGACCCAAATAGCCCATGGACCAGCAACATTGAATCTATAAAATCAAGAGCAATCCTAATTAACTTCACGTTTCACTAGACTGCCTAACTATTTCGTTTAAATTCACTAAGTATAATAGCAGTTGCGGTAGCAACATTTAAACTTTCCGTTTTTTGCAGCTCCCCAAATCTAGGGATAGTAAGCCTGTTTTTAATTGTTTTTTCGATTTCATCGGAAATACCATTGGCTTCATTTCCCATTATAATAATCCCTTCTTGTGGTAAGTCGGTTTTATAGATATTAGATCCATCCATAAAAGTCCCAAAAACAGGAAGTGAAGTTTGTGCAAGAAAAACATTTAAATCAACATAGTTTACATTAACTCTGGCAATTGAACCCATTGTAGCCTGAACCACTTTTGGATTATAAATATCAACAGACTCTTTGGAACAAAGTAATTGTTTGATCCCAAACCAATCACAAAGTCTTAAAATAGTTCCTAGATTTCCAGGATCACGAATATCATCGAGAGCCAGGATTAAGCCAGATTCTATGATTTCTTTATCTGCAGGAATTTTAAAAACTGCCAAACAAGTATTAGGAGTTGACAATGCACTGATTTTTTTTAAATCTTGAGCATTAATTAACGTTTTCTTAGAGACTAAAACAGACTCAAAATCGTTTTGAGTAGTATATAGGTGTTCTAACTCAAAATTGGATTGTAACAATTCTTGAATTACTTTTACCCCTTCGGCAAAAAACAATTGATTAGCAAAACGCTGTTTTTTTTGGACTAAACCCGATATAAGCTTGATTTGGTTTTTACTAACCATAAAATAATGTACTTTTGAATTAAATATTTTAGAACACTTGAGAAAGAATTCCACAAAAATAGCAGCATTTATTCTAATAGCAATATTTATTTCGGCTTGTAATGCTGTAAAAAGAGTTCCTAATGGCAAAAAGTTACTTACTAAAAATGAAATTATAGTAAATGACAAGCCTATTAAGGATGAAAATATATTTAACCAATTATACCAAAAACCCAATAGTACGCTTATTGGCGGGTACAAGCTACGCCTAAATTTATACAACTTAGCCAATCCAAATCCAGATTCTACGTTTGCGGCAAAATTTAAAAACAACCCTAAAAAATATGAAAGATTATCCAAACTATTATCTGCAAAACAGGTAGATCGTCTTGGTCAATCATTTTTATACAAAGGAATAAATGATTTTTTTAAAACTACGGGAGAACCGCCCGTAATTATCGATACCAGCAAAACAAAAAAATCGTCTATGCGATTAAAATACCACTATTTCCACAATGGTTATTTTAATGTAAAAACCGCATTTACTATTGATAGTATAAGTGCTAAAAAAGCAAAAATACGCTACACAGTAACAACAGGACAACCTTACCTTTTAGATACGATAACCACTAGTATATCTTCCCCTGATCTGGATTCTTTATATAACAAAAGCGTTGAAAACACCCTATTAAAAACCGGAAAGCAATATAGAACTAGCGATCTTGAAGACGAAAAAAACCGCATTACTACCTATTTTAGAAATCATGGTATATATTATTTCCAATCGAATAATGTAACATACGATATCGACACAATAAACAAAAAGAACAAAGCAAATCTAGACCTTATTATAAAAGACTATAGCTACCAGGATAAAGATTCCACTAGAACTATGCCTTTTAAGATTTACAAAATTAGCGACGTTAATATCTACACCGATTATTCTGCTGCCAATGCAAAATTACAAATTACAGATAGTACCACTTATAAAAACTTCAATTTATACAGTTACAAAAAATTAAAATATAAGCCATATGCAATAACTGATGCAATTTTCATTACAAAAGGAAGTTTATTTGCAGACTTTAAAACAACACTTACAACTCGATATTTAAACAACTTAAAGATATTTAATTATCCGTCTATACATTATGAATTAGACAAGAGAGACTCAACTGCACAATCATTGATTGCCAAAATATACTTAACACCCAGAAAAAAATATAGTTTCCAAACAACATTAGATGTTACCCACTCAAATATCCAGGATTTCGGAATTGGGTTTAGTCTTTCTGAAACAATAAGAAATGTTTTTAATGGTGCCGAAACATTAGAGATATCAGGTCGTGTGAATGTTGGTTCATCACAGGATTTAGCAAATCCAAACGGAACTTTCTTTAATGCCTCCGAATACGGACTAGATATTAAGCTAAATGTACCTAGGATCCTAATGCCTTTTGGAACTGAAAAAATCATTCCCAAGAGCATGATTCCGTCGACAATAATGACTGCCGGTTTTGCAAAACAGCGGAACATAGGTCTCGACAAAGAAAATTTCACAGGTGCATTTACCTATAACTGGACTCCTAAAAGGAACAATACCGCACGTGTAGACTTACTGAATATACAATATGTACGAAATTTAAATCCGCAAAATTATTTTAAAGTATATCGATCATCATACAATGCTTTAAATAGCATCTCGCAAGGGTACAATTATCCTCAAAAACCTGGATTTGTTGACTCCAACGACAATTTAATAATAGAATCCGGTACAACTGGATTTACTCAAGACGTATTGAATAACACAATACCCGTTTCGAGTAACGACTACCAATCGGTTGAAAGCATAGAAGAAAGACGAATGAGGCTAACCGAAAATGATTTCATTCTGGCCTCAAACTACACTTTTACTAAAACCACCAAGAAAGATTTACTAGACAACACATTTTATCTCTTTAAAGCTAAAATTGAAAGTGCAGGATCATTATTAACACTAATTTCCAAAGCTGCTGATTTGCAAAAAAACACAAATGGCAACTATCGAATTTTTAATTTAGAATACTCTGAATACATAAAAACCGAATTTGATTACATCAAACACTGGGACTTAACAAAAGAAAAGGTACTTGCTGTACGTACATTTTTTGGTATTGCTATACCATTTGGCAATTCAAACTATGTTCCATTTTCAAGAAGTTACTATTCTGGAGGATCCAATGACAACAGAGCTTGGCAGCCTTATTCATTAGGACCTGGTAGTACAGGAGCTGTAAATGATTTTAATGAAGCCAACATGAAAATCGCATTAAGTGCAGAATTTAGATATAAAATTTTAGGTAAATTAAAAGGAGCTATATTTGCAGATGCAGGTAATATCTGGAATGTCCTGGATAATGTAACCGATGATAAAGCGACATTTAAAAACTTTAGCGATCTTAAAGATATTGCTTTAGGAACAGGAATAGGCTTTCGCTACGATTTAAGTTTCTTCGTAATTCGTTTTGACTTAGGTTTTAAAACCTACAATCCGGCTTATGAATTAGGCAATCGCTGGTTCAAAGAATACAATTTCGGACACTCGGTTTTAAATTTTGGAATAAATTATCCTTTCTAATGCTAATTAATTCTTATTTTTGCAACCTAAAAACTAAAAAACAACTAAAAAAAAGATTACAATGGCACACAATATTAAAGCAGGAGTAGCGACGGGGGATCAAGTACAAGAGATTTTTAATTATGCGAAAGAAAAAGGATTTGCACTTCCTGCAGTAAATGTTACTGGATCAAGCACAATCAATGGAGTTCTTGAAACTGCAGCAAAACTGAATGCGCCAGTTATTATTCAATTTTCAAACGGTGGAGCACAATTTAACGCTGGAAAAGGATTATCTAATGCTAACGAAAAATCGGCAATCGCTGGTGGAATAGCTGGAGCAAAACACATTCATACTTTGGCAGAAGCTTACGGTGCTACCGTAATTTTACATACTGACCACTGTGCAAAAAAATTATTACCTTGGATTGATGGTCTATTAGATGCATCTGAAAAACATTTTGCAGAAACAGGAAAGCCTTTATTCAGTTCTCATATGATCGATTTGTCTGAGGAGCCAATCGAAGAAAACATCGAGATCTGTAAAGGATATTTAGCTAGAATGAGCAAAATGGGAATGACACTTGAAATCGAACTTGGAATTACAGGTGGAGAAGAAGATGGTGTTGACAACTCTGATGTTGATAGCTCTAAATTATACACACAACCAGAAGAGGTAGCTTATGCTTACGAAGAATTATCTAAAATAAGTCCTAAATTTACAATTGCAGCAGCTTTTGGAAACGTTCACGGTGTTTACAAACCAGGAAACGTAAAATTAACTCCAAAAATCTTAAAAAACTCTCAAGATTTCGTTCAAGACAAATTTAAAACTGGTACTAATCCAGTAGATTTCGTTTTCCACGGAGGTTCTGGTTCTACACTTGAAGAAATTAGAGAAGCTATTGGATACGGAGTTATCAAAATGAACATCGATACTGACTTACAGTTTGCATATACTGAAGGTATCCGTGATTATATGGTTAAAAATATTGATTATTTAAAAACACAAATTGGTAACCCAGAAGGTGCTGATGTTCCTAATAAAAAATATTACGACCCAAGAAGATGGGTACGTGAAAGCGAAGTTACATTCAACGCAAGACTTGAACAAGCCTTTGCTGACTTGAATAACGTAAATACACTATAAAAGTATTCAGTTTTTAGTTCAAGTGTTCCGTTCTAAACATACAGAACACTTGAAACTAAACTATTAAAGAACTGAACACTGAAATTTGATTACTGAACACTGAATACTAAACAAATGGCTTGGTTTAAAAGACACGAAAAAGGGATTACAACTGCTACCGAAGACAAGATGGATGTCCCAAAAGGACTTTGGTACAAATCTCCAACAGGAAAAATTATTGATGCTGATGAGTTGGCTCGTAACTTATTTGTAAGCCCGGAAGATGATTTCCATGTTAGAATTGGAAGCGCAATCTATTTTGAGATTTTATTTGACAACAATGAGTTTGTTGAATTAGATAAAAACATGACATCAAAAGATCCTTTGCATTTTGTAGATACAAAAAAATATGCAGAACGATTGAAAGATGTAATGGAAAAAACTCAACTTAAAGACGCTGTGCGTACTGGAGTTGGAAAATCAAAAGGAAAAGAACTTGTAATCTGCTGTATGGATTTTGCTTTTATTGGTGGTTCTATGGGAGCTGTTGTTGGCGAAAAAATAGCAAGAGGAATTAATCATGCTATCAAAAACCAAATGCCTTTTGTAATGATTTCAAAATCAGGAGGAGCACGTATGATGGAAGCTGCTTATTCATTAATGCAATTAGCAAAAACATCTGTAAAACTAGCTCAACTTGCCGAAGCTGGATTGCCATACATTTCATTATGTACAGATCCAACAACTGGAGGAACAACCGCTTCTTATGCCATGTTAGGAGATATTAATATCTCTGAGCCAGGTGCATTAATAGGATTTGCAGGACCGAGAGTTGTAAGAGACACGACTGGTAAAGATTTACCGGAAGGTTTTCAAACAGCTGAATTTCTTCTAGAACATGGTTTTTTAGATTTTATCACGCCAAGAAAAGAATTAAAAGACAAGATAAACTTATATATCGATTTGATTCAAAACAACCCGATTAGATAGGTTTTCAACCTCTATATTATAAAAATCCCAAGAAATATTTCTTGGGATTTTTTTATATCTTTATTTCAAATCTTCAGTTTATGAAAAGAGTATTTATTGGCCTTATTATTTGTTTGTTGCTTTTTAATTGTGCCAAAAAAGAAGAAAAGACCGTTCCAAGAAATATTCCCTATATAATTTCAGAAGAAAATATTAAAATTTCAAACGAATTAAAAAAAAATAAAATCCCACCACCGCCAAAGGGTTTTTATGCCGAAAACCAGCTCATAATAGACAAAAAAGGAAGTTTGTTTTATTACCAAAAAGAATACATTCAAATTCTATGTAACTACAAAAATGAGAACGACACACTACCTCATTTTACAAACTTAAAACCAAAGGATATTATAAGGATTCCACAAAAAAGTTTGAATGATTTTATTTCAGAAAATATCATGACTAAAGAAAAAAGAAGATGAATACTAATAATCGCTTCGCAAAATGATACAATTACAAATACCTATTTTTTAAATTTCATAAAAAACTCCCATTTACAAGCATATCTTATCAGGAGAACTACGCAAGAAGAAGATACTGTAATGACATACAAGAAAAATAACGAGTATTATGATTCGAATGACATAAAATAGGACAAAACAAAAATCAAAATTCCTAAATACCAAATGAAAGACTAAAACAAGGCTCTGAAGTCTCCTGACTTCGTAGCAATAACGATGATCCAAAAATCATAAATAACTATTGGCGTGGGTACGAAGTCGGGAGACTTCGCACAACATTCGAGACAAAACGAAACCCGCTCTGCAAAGTCCCCCGCTCTGCGAAGTCTCCCGACTTCGTAGCGACAACGAGATGAAAAAAAACATAATAACTATTGGTATGGGTTCGAAGTCGGGAGACTTCGAACAACATTCGTTAAATTTCGTAAATAGAAAATCTCAGAACCTCAAGAACAACTACATCCCCGTTCTAATAGCCTCAACAGGGTCTAATTTAGAAGCTGAAATTGCAGGAAGAATACCCGCTATCAATCCGATTAATGCAGCAAGTCCTGTTCCAAGAAGAATATTTCCCATTCCGAGAACAAATTCAAAATCGAGTGCCTTGGTAAGAATTACAGATATTATCCAAACAAGGACTAACCCAATTGCCCCACCTATTACAGAAAGGATAATTGCTTCAAACAAAAATTGAAATAAGATAAATTTATTTTTAGCACCTAATGATTTCTGTATTCCAATAAGGTGAGTTCGTTCTTTTACAGAAACAAACATAATATTGGCAATCCCGAATCCACCTACAAGAAGAGAAAATCCGCTTATCACCCACCCCATTAAATTCATCTGTCCTATTATACCATCAATAAAATCGGTAAAACCAGAAAACACATTAACAAAGAAATTATCAATCTGTCCAGCTTTCAATCCGCGAAAAGTTCTTAATTTTTGAGATACTTCTGCTCTATAAGCATCCATATCGATTCCTTTTTCCGGCTTTAAAACAATAACCGGAGTTATGCCATCATTATTATCACCATACATACGGCGTAAAAAATTTGCCGGAAAAAATACCGATGTATCATTACTATCTCCAAACAAACCAGCTCCCTGTTTTTTCACAACACCAATAACAGTGAAACGTTGCCCATACAAACGAATATTTTTACCAATAGGTTCGGCATCTCCAAAAAGCCCATCGGCAATATCATGCCCCAAAACTATAACTGGCGTACCCGAATTTGATTCTGACTCATTATAGAAACGTCCTTTCTCAAAATCCAAACCTTCAATTTCCATAAACTCATAAGAAACGGGAACTACATTTACATCACTTACCGTTTTGGAATCATATTTTAAACTTTCTCGTTTAACAAAAAGTTGATATCCGACCTGATTAGTATTGGTAAGTGAATTTTTAAGATAGGTGTATTCGTCGTATTTAACATTTGGAAATTGTTCTCTCTTCCATTGTGGAATATCCGAAGGTCCAAAAGAAAACTTCATTAGATAAATTGTATTTTTATCCAAGCTACTCAAATCTTTAGTAATTTTTCTATTCAAAGAATCAACTGCTGCAAGTACTGCTATTATCGAAAAAATACCAATTGTAACTCCCAACAACGACAATAACGTTCTTAGTTTGTTACTACGTAAAGCATTCATCGCAAAACCAAAACTTTCTTTTAATAATCGAAGATAAAGCAGCATAGATTATAAATTTACATTAAAGTAAAATTCAATAAATTTTAGTCAAAAACCTAATAAAAATTCACTTACGCATAGGTAGGCTTTTTTAAGATAATGTTACATAAAATGATGATTTTTATAATCAAAAAAAAACTATTTTTGCACTTTATAACTATAACAACACAATGAGCACAACAAAAACTATTCAATCTGCATTAATTTCAGTCTTTTCGAAAGAAGGCCTTGAACCAATTGTAAGAAAACTACATGAACAAAAAGTAACTCTTTACTCAACTGGAGGAACAGAAGATTTTATTAAAAACTTAGGAATTCCTGTAGTACCTGTTGAAGATGTAACTTCTTTTCCTGAAATTCTTGGTGGGAGAGTAAAAACATTACACCCGAAAATTTTTGGTGGAATTTTAAACCGTCAAGACAACGAAAGTGATGTTCAACAAATGCAGGAATTTGATATTCCTCAAATTGATTTAGTAATTGTTGATTTATACCCATTTGAAAAAACAGTTGCATCCGGAGCTAGCGAACAAGATATTATCGAAAAAATTGACATTGGCGGAATTTCATTAATTCGTGCTGCTGCAAAAAACTTTAAAGACACTGTTATTGTGGCATCGGTAAATGAATACAGCTTAATACTGGATTTAATTACAGAACAAAACGGAGCGACAACTCTAGAGAACAGAAAATTACTTGCTACAAAAGCATTTCATGTATCATCTCATTATGACGGTGCTATTTTTAACTATTTCAATACTGACGAAACTATCTATAAAGAAAGTATTACTGGTGGACAAATATTGAGATATGGAGAAAACCCACATCAAAAAGGATTCTTCTTTGGTGATTTTGATGCAATGTTCAAAAAACTACACGGAAAAGAATTATCATACAACAACTTGCTTGACGTAGATGCTGCCGTGAACTTAATTGCCGAATTTAAAAATGACGGACCTACGTTTGCAATTTTAAAACATAACAATGCTTGTGGTTTGGCTACAAGAAAAACAATCAGCGAAGCTTATTTGGCAGCTTTAGCTTGTGATCCGACATCAGCATTTGGTGGAGTTTTAATTTCAAATACAAAAATTGATTTAGCTACAGCTCAGGAAATAAACAAACTATTTTGTGAAGTTCTGATTGCTCCAAGCTATGACAATGAAGCTATTACAGTTTTAGAAGAAAAGAAAAACAGAATCATTCTAGTTCAAAACGAAGTTGAATTACCTACAAGACAAGTAAGAACTTGCCTTAACGGACTTTTAGTTCAAGATAAAAACAACATCACTGACAATAAAGAGCATTTAAGAACCGTTACAATTACAACACCTACAGAACAAGAAATTGAAGATTTAATCTTTGCTTCAAAAATTTGTAAGAACACAAAATCGAATACAATCGTATTTGCTAAAAACGGAACTTTAATTTCATCTGGCACGGGACAAACCTCTCGAGTTGACGCTTTAGTTCAAGCAATTGACAAAGCAAAAGCATTTGGATTTGACTTAAATGGCGCTTCAATGGCAAGCGATGCATTTTTCCCATTTCCGGATTGTGTAGAATTAGCCAAAAAAGCAGGAATTACAGCTGTAATTCAGCCAGGTGGCTCAATAAAAGACGAATTAAGCATAAATTATTGCAATGAAAATAAAGTTGCAATGGTATTTACAGGAACTCGTCATTTTAAACATTAATTTGTTTAACTTTGTACGTTACTAATTTATAACTTTTAAACCCCTAAAAAACTTATGGGATTTTTTGATTTCATGACCGAGGATATTGCGATAGACCTTGGTACCGCAAACACTTTAATCATTCACAATGATAAAGTAGTTATTGACAGTCCTTCGATAGTGGCACGTGACAGAATATCAGGCAAAATCATTGCTGTTGGTAAGGAAGCCAATATGATGCAAGGTAAAACCCATGAAAACATAAAGACCATAAGGCCACTTAAAGACGGGGTTATAGCCGATTTTGATGCATCTGAGAAAATGATCAATATGTTCATCAAAAGTATTCCTGCATTAAAGAAAAGAATGTTTACTCCTGCATTGCGTATGGTAGTATGTATTCCTTCTGGAATTACCGAAGTTGAGATGCGTGCAGTAAAAGAATCGTGCGAAAGAGTAAACGGTAAAGAAGTTTATTTAATTCATGAACCAATGGCTGCTGCAATTGGTATTGGTATTGACATTATGCAACCAAAAGGAAACATGATTGTTGACATTGGTGGTGGTACAACCGAAATTGCGGTAATTGCACTAGGTGGAATTGTATGTGATAAATCGGTAAAAATTGCCGGTGACGTTTTCACAAATGATATTGTTTATTACATGCGTACACAACACAACCTTTTTGTTGGAGAAAGTACTGCAGAAAAAATAAAAATTCAAATTGGAGCTGCCATAGAAGATTTAGATGGACCTCCAGAAGATATGTCTGTTCAAGGTAGAGATTTACTTACTGGAAAACCAAAACAAGTAGATGTTTCTTACCGTGAAATTGCCAAAGCATTAGATAAATCTATACAACGTATTGAAGATGCTGTAATGGAAACATTATCTCAAACACCTCCAGAATTAGCAGCCGATATTTACAATACAGGTATTTATCTTGCAGGTGGAGGATCTATGTTAAGAGGTCTTGATAAAAGAATTTCGCAAAAAACAGATTTACCTGTTTACATTGCCGAAGATCCATTAAGAGCAGTAGTACGCGGAACCGGAATGGCACTTAAAAACATAGCAAAATTTAAAAGTATCTTAATTAAATAAGATACTTTATTAATACATTTCTTCAGAGCTAAAACATACAAAACTTAGTTCTGAAGAAATTTTGAAACTTAAAGCATATCCTGAAACAAAATAACCAAGCAAGAAATGCAGCAAATATTTAATTTTATTATAAGAAACAGTAATCGACTACTGTTTTTGCTGCTTTTAGGTATTTCATTAGGTCTCTCCATTCAATCTCATTCTTTTCATAGAAGCAGAGTTATTAGTTCTGCTAATTTCTTGAGCGGTGGTGTTTATGAAAAAATAAGCCGCGTAAATGAGTATTTGAACTTAAGAAAAGAAAATGATGAATTGGTACTTGAAAACGCAAGATTAAAAAGTCTTTTATTTAACGCTGAAGACACTGTAAAACTTCCTCTTCCAGACACTATAAAAGGCGTTAAACCTGCCGATATAATTGTTTCGAAAGTAATACACAACTCTTACAACGTACATGAAAACTACATTACAATAAACTCTGGTTCGAACGAAGGGGTTAAACCTGATATGGGTGTAATTAATAGTTTAGGGATTATAGGTATTGTAGACAACACTTCACCAAGATATGCAACAGTTGTAAGCATACTGAATATCAAATCACAGATTAATGCCAAAATAAAGAAATCAAATCATTTTGGTTCGTTAATATGGGATGGAAAAAGCACAGGTTTTGTTCAGTTAATAGATGTTCCTAGACTAGCTTCCGTTAGAAAAGGAGATACAATTGTAACTGGTGGCCAATCGGTAATTTTCCCAGAGAATATCGGAATTGGTACAATTGACAAAATATTTACATCAAAAGAAACAAATTACTATACAATCAACGTTAAATTATTCAACGACATGACTAATCTAGGTCACGTATATGTAATTAAAAGTAGAGATAGAGAAGAGCTTATTAAATTAGAAAAAAGAGAAAAAGATGAATAGCGCTTTGTTAGTCAATATCTCTCGATTTATTCTGCTATTGGCAGTTCAGATTATTATATTCAATAATATGAACTTCCTTGGCTACATAAGTCCGTTTCCGTACATCCTTTACATTATTCTATTCCCAGTAAACGGAAATAAATCCGGACTATTGGTATCGAGTTTTCTACTTGGTCTTGCAATGGACATGTTTTGTAATTCGGGTGGAATACATGCAACTGCCTGTTTGATTCTCGCTTATTACAGACCTTATATTTTCAAATTTTCATTTGGATTGAGTTATGAGTACCAAACCATAAAACTAAATGATTCATTAACCCCAGAACGGTTTTCATTTATATTGATTTCGGTATTACTCCACCATATCATACTATTTACTCTGGAAGCTTTTCAGTTTAACTTTATTTTAGACGTTTTACTAAGGACACTATTCAGTACCATATTTACAATTATAACCTGTATCATAATAATATATCTTATTAAGCCCAACAGAAGATGAGAAAAGTTCTGCTGCCCTCTTTAATTATCATTGCAGCATCTTTGCTAGTAATTCGCATATTCTATTTACAAATTATAGACGATTCTTTTAAATTAAAATCAGAGAATAACGCTATCAAGGTTAAATACGACTATCCCGAAAGAGGCTACATTTATGATAGATATGGAAAATTATTGGTTGCCAATCAGGCTTCTTATGATATCATGGTAATCCCTAGAGAAATAAAAAACATTGATACATTAGAGTTTTGCCAACTTTTAAATGTCACTAAGGAAGACTTTATAAAAAAAATCGAAAAGGCTAAAATATACAGCCCTCGATTACCATCTGTTTTTTTAGCACAATTAAACAAAAGCGAATTTGCAGCTTTCCAGGAGAAAATCAGAAAATTCGAAGGTTTCTATTTCCAAAAAAGATCATTACGTGATTACGAAGTCGATTATGGCGCTAATATTTTTGGTTTCATCACTCAGGTAAATGAAAAACTTGTAGCCAAAAATCCGTATTACAACAGCGGAGATTTAATTGGAAGACAAGGTGTTGAAGAAAGCTACGAAGATGTTTTACGCGGTATAAAAGGTGTAAAATACATTCAAAAAGACAAATACAACAGAGAAATTGGTTCTTATAAAGACGGAAAATACGATACGATTGCCGTACAAGGAGAAGACATCAACCTAACAATTGATGCCGAACTCCAAAAATACGGAGAAGAATTAATGATCAACAAAAGAGGTGGTATTGTTGCATTAGAGCCAAAAACAGGGGAAATCCTTGCTTTGATAACTGCACCATCTTATGATCCGGGAATATTAGTGGGGAGACAACGCTCAAAAAACTATACTTTATTATATCATGATTCGATTGCAAAACCATTGTATGACCGTGGTTTATTGGCCGAATATCCTCCGGGATCTCCGTTTAAAATCGTTACAGGACTTGTAGGATTACAAGAAGGTGTTATAAACGAGCAAACTACTTTCATGTGTCATCATGGCTTTAGTTACGGTAGAGGTCGCTTTATGAAATGTCACGGTTTTGGACCACACCAATTACATAACGGAATTTACAATTCTTGTAACACATACTTTGCCAATGTTTACATGTTGACTATTAACAAATATAATAATCCTGCATATGCTGTTGATGTATGGAGCAAACATGTAAAAAGCTTTGGACTAGGTCAATTTATGGGATATGATTTACCTACAGGTAAAAGAGGAAACATTCCAGACTCTAAAACATACAAGAAAATATATCCAAATGGCGGCTGGAGAAGTACGACTATTATTTCGAACTCTATTGGACAAGGGGAGGTTTTAATGACCCCTATCCAATTGGCGAATATGATGGCTACTGTTGCGAACCAAGGATATTATTTCACGCCTCATATCATTAAAAAAATTGAAGGTCAAAAAATAGACCCAAAATTCACTACAAAACACGAAACAACAATAGACAAAAAATATTATCCTCCTATGATTAGCGGATTATTTGATGTTTATAACAAAGGAACTGCCAGCAGACTTCGTGTTGAGGGTATCGACATTTGTGGGAAAACGGGAACTGCAGAGAATTTTGCTAAAATTAACGGAAAAAGAACACAGCTTAAAGATCACTCTATATTTGTTGCATTTGCACCAAAAGACAATCCTAAAATTGCGATAGCTATAATGATTGAGAATGGGGGATTTGGAGCTACAATTGCAGGTCCAATCGCAAGTTTAATGATTGAAAAATACCTTCGTAAAAAAATCACACGAAATGATTTAGAAATTCGTATTTTAAATACAAGCCTAAGAGATCAATATGCAAAATTAGGAGGAATGGCTGCAGCCAGTTTAATCGAAACCACTCCTAAAGATTCTGTTATGAGAGCTAAAATGATCAAAACCAAAGAGGTTATTAAACCTGTAAAAATAGATACAACCCAAGAAAATTAATAAAGAGATTCATTTCAAATGAAAAATCAAAGTATAAAAAATAATATTGACTGGATAAGTGTAATCATCTATATCACATTAGTGATACTGGGTTGGTTAAACATATACTCTTCTTCTCTATCTTCTACAGATGGTACATATGAGAAACAGTTCATTTTTATTTTACTAACAATACCTTTAATCTTTATTCTATTATTTGTTGATGGTAAATTCTATGAAAAATACGCCAGCATAATATTTGGCGTAGCATTATTATTATTGGCTGGTTTATTTTTATTCGGAAAAACTATCGCAGGACAACGTTGTTGGTACGCAATAGGAAGCTTTACGATACAACCTTCAGAATTTGCAAAAGCTGCCACAGCACTTGCATTAGCAAAATATTTAAGTGACACACAAATAAACTTAAAAGATGTAAATCGTCAGGTACAGGCATTAGCAATTGTCTTTTTACCTGTAATATTAATCCTCCCCCAACCCGATCCCGGAAGTGCCTTAATATATAGCATCTTCTTAATTGTATTATATCGTGAAGGTCTTCCGTCCTGGTATATATGGACTGGCTTTATAGCAATATTATTATTTGTACTAACTCTAGTTTTGGAGCCTGTTTATGTGATTCTTTTGGCACTATTAGTACTTATAGGGCTCCATTTTAAAGGCAGAGCTGTAGATCGAAATATAATCCTAAGCGGTATACTATTGGTATTGATATCAGGATTTGTACTATCTGTAGATTATGTATTTGATAATGTATTCAAGCAACATCACCGTGATCGTTTTAATATTTTACTAGGAAAAACAGTCGACATGAAAGGTATTGGATACAATACCAACCAATCTGAAATCGCTATTGGATCTGGAGGATGGATAGGGAAAGGCTTCCTTGAAGGCACACAAACCAAAGGAGGATTCGTACCGGAACAACATACAGATTATATCTTTACTACTGTAGGCGAAGAATGGGGATTTGCAGGATCACTCGTTGTCATTGCCTTATTTGTTGGCTTATTCCTAAGAGTTATATACTTGGCAGAAAGACAAAAAACAAAATTCAGTCGCGTATATGGATATTGTGTTGCTGGTATTTTATTTATACACTTTTTTGTAAATATCGCAATGGTTATTGGTATTTTCCCAACTATTGGAGTTCCACTTCCGTTCTTTTCATATGGAGGTTCCGGTTTATGGGGATTCACTATTCTGTTATTTATTTTCCTAAAAATGGATGCCAATAAAGTAAACGAATGGTAGCCAAATTAGGTTTAAACTAGAAAGCCCAAGATTTATAATCAGCACTTTTTTCTAAATTATTTTCTATTTTATCGTCTAAGGCAGGAAAGAAATCTATTCCGGTCAATTTCTCTATGCTATCAACAGAAACAACAAATTCATACAAAGGTTTATCACTTTTTTCATTTGGAACCAAAAAAGCGATCATTTTATATTCCCCATTCCCATTAGATTGATCAAGTAATACTTTATAGAAATACTTTGGAACCAATACTTTTTCTTTACCTATAGTCTTCTTAGAATCCGTAAGCACCCCACCAGTTACAACATAAAGACCATCATATTTCACAGCCCAATAACGCACTTTTTGCTCAAGCCTATTCCAAACGCCATCATTAAAATCATGGATTTGTGGTGAAATATTCGAAGTTAAGAAAGTATCATCATAAGCGCTTTTTGTAAATTCCATATCACCAGCTGGACAAAGATGCCCTTTATCATAACCGGATTGTTTATAATTACGCCAATCTGCAGAACCAGTAGTTACTTTAGGATCTGTGATAAAATAAGGTCTTTTAAAGCTATTATTCTTTACATAATCCTTTTTCAATTCATAAGCAACCCATTCCGCCTGTTCGTACTTCTCATTATAAGAAAGCGTGTAATAATCATGTTTCACGATTTGATTTGTAGTTGACGATGGTAAGTAATCAAACTCCGTTTTATCATCGCTAAATTGCGTTGATATACCATTTACAATGTCATTTGAATTCGCGACAGCAACTAAATCCTTTTTACACGAAAAAAGCGAAAAAACAGCCAAAAACATTAATACAACCTTATTTATAATCTTCATAAAATCATTCTTTAAATCTAACATTCGTTATATCAAACTCAATTTCAAAGTTAACAAAACGATTCCAATAAAAAATGCCCCAATGACTCGAGAAGAATCATTGGAGCATTTTAATTAATAAACTAAACTTTATAAGATATTACAATTTAGATGCTAATTTATCTTTCTTAGTTTTGCTATTTACAGGAGATTGACCTGCAACATTTTTTGATTGTAAATCATCTAATACATTTATAGCTTCTTCTACATAAATATCTTTTGATAATGCTTCATGCCAACTTTTTCTCTTCTCTTTTAAAGAAGGATCTTTCTCCATTTCTGCAACTTCATAGGGCAATGAATTAAATTGCAAATTATTTTTATAATCAGTAATTGGCTTATATTTTTTTGCCTCAGCCTCTACCTCTGTCTGAGTTTTCTTGAAATCAACAATATTCAAACTATACGTATTCTCTTTACTCTTAGTATCAATCCATTTTGCATTATCTTCTATTAATTGAAATTGAGGATTTTGTGCAATACGCATTCTACTGTTGGAAATGGCTTGATTAAAATTAGAATTATTATTCCAAACACTATAGTCAGCTGGATCTATCTTATCCCAAGGCATAGCGTTATCGATATCACGTTCTCCCATTTTTAAATAAGCATAACGATCTGGTGCAACAATATCACTTCGTACACCTTCTAATTGTGTAGAACCACCATTAATTCTATAAAACTTTTGGGTAGTAATTTTCAAAGCTCCTAAATCCCCAAAATCGCTGCTACGAACAAACTGATTCAAATCAATAACATTTTGAACAGTACCTTTTCCATAAGTTTGTTTACTTCCTATGATAATACCTCTTTTATAATCCTGAATTGCTGCTGCAAGGATTTCCGAAGCCGAAGCAGAGAAACCGTTAACCATGATTACTAAAGGACCATCCCATTCGATCTTCTTATCACGATCAAAAAGAACTTCTTTCTTTTTACCTGCAGATTTAATCTGTACAATAGGACCTTGCTCAATAAATAAACCAGCAATATCAACAACTGTAGATAAAGATCCACCTCCATCATCACGAACATCAAGGATAATACCATTGATATTTTCTTTCTTAAGTCTTTCTACTTCTAAGGCAATATCTTTTCCTGCATCTCTACCATCTTTATTTTCAAAATCGATATAAAATTTAGGCAAATAAATCACTCCATATTTCAATCCGTTTTTATTAACGATACTTGACTTAGCGTAAGTTTCTTCAATCTCAACGATATCTCTAATAATAGAAACTACTTTAATCGTTCCGTCTACTTTTTTAACTGTAAGTCGAACTTCTGTTCCTTTATGTCCTTTGATCTTTTTAACAACATCATCGATACGCATACCAACAACATCAACAGGCTCATCACTTCCCTGACCTACTTTTATAATTAAGTCTCCAGCTTCCAACTCTTTACCTCTCCAAGCTGGTCCACCAGAAATAAGTTCAGAAATTTCAGTAAAATCACTTTTCTTTTGCAAACGTGCTCCAATACCTTCGAGTTTACCGCTGATATTAACATCAAAACGTTCTTTTTCTTCTGGTGCAAAATAACTTGTATGTGGGTCAAAACGTGACATAATACAATTTACATAAACTGAAAACCAATCACTTCTGTTTAAATCTTTAACAAACCCAAAATATTCATCTAATGATTTAAGGGAATTATCTCTTGTTTCTTTTTCTAAAACATCAAAACTTTTCTCTTTATATTCAGCATCTTTTGTTTTCTTTTCTTTCTCAATATTCTCTTTGGTTACAAGAGAAGAAAGAGTAGACAATTTAATTTGTTTCCTCCATTTTTCAGCAAGTTCAGCCGGTGTTTTAGCATAAGGTGTATGCTCATAATCCGTGCTAAAAGTTTCATTTAATTTATAGTTAAATGGATGAGCCAAAATAAGTTTATATCTCTTTTTACCTTCTTCCATTCTTTTCATCAAACGTGCATAAGTAAGATTGAAAAAAGTCAAATCTTTATTTACAAATTGATCGTCTAATTGCAATTCATATCTCGCGAATTCATCAATATCCGATTGCAGAAAAAATCTTTTGGATGGATCCAGTGCTTCAATATAATCTTTGTAAACCCCCTTGGAGAACTCATCATTCATAGGTGGAGGATTATAATGGCCTTTCTCGATTACAAAAGCGAGTAATTCCAAAAGCATCTTATCTTTGTTCGGGTCTGGGTCTATTCCTTTATCGCTATTAATTTTAAATGCAAACAATGTAGCAGATAAACAAATAACGGCCAGGATAATTTTATAATTTCGTTTCATAAATTTAATAATAGCATTCATCAATTTTTTAATCTAATTTACGTTAAAAACTATGCCAACAAAATGCGCCTCGCATAATTTTTTGTTAAAGATATAAAATAGTTTTTCTTTGGATTAATTTAAAGGTGCAAGTTAGCAAATTTAAGACTTTTTGTTACTATTTTAAGAAATTCAGTTACTACATTTGCTAATAAAAACCCTACATACCGATTTTTCCATTATATTTTAAACAAAATGAATTCAAAAAAACCTTTGATCTTAGTAACCAACGACGACGGTGTCTCAGCACCTGGAATTAGAGCTTTAATTAGTGTAATGGCAGAACTTGGTGAAGTTGTGGTAGTTGCACCAGATAAACCACAAAGCGCAATGGGACATGCAATAACAATAAACAGTACTTTGTACCTAAATAAACTATCTAAAGATGGCGACCCAATTACAGAATATAGTTGTTCGGGAACTCCGGTAGATTGCGTAAAACTTGCTGTAAACGAAATCTTAAAACGCAAACCAGATTTATGCGTTTCGGGTGTAAATCACGGTTCGAACTCATCAATAAATGTTATTTATTCGGGAACTATGAGTGCAGCCGTTGAAGCTGGAATCGAAGGAATCCCTGCCATAGGTTTCTCTCTATTAGATTTTGATTGGAATGCAGATTTTGAAAGCATAAAATCGTTTATCAAAAAAATAACACTTGAAACATTAGAGAATAAATTACCCGAAGGTGTCGTTCTTAACGTAAACTTTCCTAAACTTAAAGAAGATGAAATCAAGGGAATAAAAGTTTGCCGCCAAGCAAAAGCACAATGGGTTGAGAAATTTGACAAGAGAAAAACTCCTTCGGGAAAAGATTACTATTGGCTTTCGGGCGAATTTGTGAATCAGGATAAAGGCGAAGACACTGATGAATGGGCGCTGGAAAATGGTTATATATCGGTAGTACCAGTTCAATTTGACTTAACTGCACATCATACAATGCAACAACTTAACAACTGGAAATGGAATGAATAATACAAGAAACAAAAAAGATTTACTTATAGGTTTTGTCATCGGACTTATGGCTTCAATATTAGGAAGCTATCTTTTCGTAAGGTTATTTACTGATTTTGATCTTTCAAATGGATTAGAAAGCATAAAAATCATAAAGAATTATGGTTATCTGGGAAAAATAATCACACTAGGATCTATTCTGGATTTGGTAGCTTTTGGAATATTTTTAAAACAAAATAAAGAATTTAGAGCTCGAGGAGTTGTTTTGGCAGTTATTGTATTAGCCATTCTTACTTTATTTATTTAATTTATCTTTGCAGATATAAAGGAATTTTGTCATTCTTAAATTTGGATGACACTTTAAATAATTTCCATTCTCAAAAACAAAAACATGAAATATTACATCATTGCAGGAGAGGCTTCAGGCGATTTACATGGTTCAAATTTGATGAAAGCGCTATATAAAGAAGACCCTAAAGCCGATATTCGCTTTTGGGGTGGAGATTTAATGCAAAAAACTGGCGGTACATTGGTAAAACATTATCGCGAATTGGCTTTTATGGGATTTATCGAAGTTATTTTTAACTTAAAAACGATCCTGAGCAATATTTCTTTTTGCAAAAAAGACATTACACAATTCAAACCCGATGTATTAATTTTCATAGACTACCCAGGTTTTAATATGCGTATTGCAAAATGGGCGAAAGCATTAGGCTATAAAACACACTACTATATTTCTCCTCAAATCTGGGCTTGGAAAGAAAATAGAATCACAGATATTAAACATGATATCGATAAAATGTTTGTCATATTACCTTTTGAAAAAAGCTTCTATGAAGACAAACATAATTATCCTGTAGAGTTCGTTGGACATCCACTTATTGATGCAATCCATAATCAACCTCCATTTGACGAAACTATCTTTCGAAAAGAAAATAACCTAAGCGACAAACCTATTATTGCGATCTTGCCAGGTAGTCGCAAACAAGAAATTACCAAAATGTTATCGGTAATGTTAAGTATTGTAAATGATTTTAAAGAATATCAGTTTGTAATTGCTGGCGCACCGAGTCAGGATTATTCTTTTTATCAACATTTCATAACCAATGACAACATAAAATTTGTATCGAACAAAACGTATGCATTACTACAATCATCGACAGCGGCTTTAGTGACTTCGGGTACTGCAACTCTCGAAACAGCACTTTTTAAAATTCCAGAGGTTGTTTGCTACAAAGGAAGTTGGGCATCATATCAAATAGCAAAACGAATTATTACGCTTAAATATATTTCTTTGATTAACTTAATAATGGATAAAGAAGTAGTTACCGAACTTATCCAAGATGATTGTTCACCAAAAAGAATTGCCGAAGAGTTAAATAAAATCCTTGAACCTAATTATCGCAAAACTCTTTTACACAACTATGATTTGCTGGAAGAAAAACTAGGCGGAATTGGTGCAAGCGAAAAAACAGCAAAATTAATCGTAGCCAACTTAAAGTAAACAATTCATAGGTTTAAAAAACATTATCTTGAAAAACACGATCTCTTTCATAGCACTAATATTGTTATTTGCATCTTGTAAATCAACATCTTCTATTACGACCACAAAAAAGGAAGAGAGTAAAAAATCTGTTGTTAAAGATTTAATTTACACCGCATCCGAAAGTCTTGGAGTACGTTATAAAGCCGGAGGAACCACAAACCATGGCTATGATTGTTCTGGCTTGGTATTTACAACATTCAATTCTGAAAATATTAAATTACCCAGAACCTCATTTGAGCAATCGAAAATTGGATATGTTATCAATCGTAATAAAGCACAAAAAGGAGATTTAATATTTTTTAAAACCAACAGAAGCTCTCAAATAAATCACGTTGGCTTAATAGTCGAAATAAATGATGAAGAAATAAAATTCATACATTCCTCTACTTCCAAAGGTGTAATTATCTCCTCAACCAAAGAGCCCTACTACCGTGATTCATACGCACAGATTAATCGGATAGTTGAATAATAAATTCATTTACCTTTGTAAAAATTTAAACCTTTTACAAAGGTAGCCACACATAGAACTCTCTTTATTTTATTCCAAGGTTTTATTCTTTTAAGACGGTTAAAACTAAAACATAAATAAGGTTATTTCTTACAAAATAATTATATCTTAGCTACATGAAAGTACTAAGATTCCCTCTAGTAAGAATAACAATTGGCTTTATTGCAGGGCTTTTATTAGCTTATTACCTCATTCTATCGGCAGAGCTTGTATTTATATCCCTTGGTATAACATCACTCTTATTTATAAGCACTTATTATTTCGCTATAAGAAATCCGAAGAAAACAACCTACTTTGGCATAACAACATATTTATTGGCATGCTCAATTGGTATGCTAACACAAACACTCCATACCGAATCGTTTCAAAAGAATAATTATACCAATTACAAAAATGTTTACAACAAACCACAATTAATAGATTTTATAATTAGCGAAAAATTAAAAACTAATAATTACAGTGATCGATATATAGCCACGATAAATCAAATCGATGAAAAAATAGTATCTGGTAAGATAATAGTAAATGTTCGAAAAGATAGTACAGTATTAAATCTTGAAATAGGAAATTGCGTTCGCGTAAAAGGGCTTTTAATAAAGAACTTACCACCCAAAAATCCCAATCAGTTTGATTACAGCAAATATTTAAACAACAAACACATCTACGCACAATTATACACGGAGAATAATCAAATAACAATTAGTCCTGAACTTGAGAAAAGTATCTGGTATTATGCAGCCAGAATACGAACAAAGATTATACGCAATTTAGAACAAAATCATTTCAACAAAACAGAAATGAATGTCGCTCTTGCTTTAATTTTAGGACAACAACAAGACATTTCTCCCGAGATTATCAAAGATTATCAATATGCCGGTGTAACACATATTCTATCGGTTTCTGGATTACATGTGGGTTATATATTAATCTTTATTACATATATTCTAAAACCAATTCCTAACACTAAACGAGGCTCAACGATAAAACTCATTGCAATAATACTCTCTTTATTTTCATTTGCAGTAATTTCCGGATTCTCTCCTTCTGTCTTGAGATCTGTAACAATGTTTTCATTTGTAGCGCTGGGAAATCATTTAAGACGAAGCGTAAATATTTATCACACTTTACTTGTTTCTATATTATTGTTGCTGCTTTTTGAACCTGCCTTTTTATTTGATGTAGGATTTCAACTAAGTTATTTGGCATTATTTTTTATCATATGGCTTCAACCAGTATTAAAAGCAATGTGGTCTCCAAAACAGAAGTTTACAATTGCAATTTGGAACGCATTAACAGTGTCATTTGCGGCTCAAATTGGCACTTTACCCCTTTGCTTATACTATTTCCACCAATTCCCGGTATTGTTCTTTGTAGCCAATATAGTCATCATACCATTTTTGAGTATTATCATGATCTTAGGAATTATAGTAATGGTTCTGGCAGCATTTGATATTGTTCCAATGTTTTTGGTGCAAATATTAGAGATAAGTATTTACTACTTAAACAAAATTATAAATGCAATTGCCTCCTTTGAGAGTTTTGTTATTCGGGATATTTCGTTCAATACATACTTATTAATCAGTTCTTATTTATTAATAATAACTGCAATTATATGGCTTAAAAAACCAAATTTCACTAAACTAGCTTTAACATTAATTTCAATAATGCTATTACAAATAACTTTTATAGCAAACAGAAAAAATACTGAGCAGCAAATAGAATGGATTGTTTATAATGTATCCAAAAATAGTATGATTACCGAACGCTCCGGCAAAGACGTGATACTTTTTGCAACGGATACAACATCAAACATGATAAAGAATAACTACGCATTGACGTCCTACTTGGTTGGTAATTTTGCTAGTTTAAAAAATAAAGAAAGACTGAAGAATCTAACCTATTTTAATGGCAAAAAAATCATGATAATAGACAGTTCGGGTATTTATTCAAAGAAAGTAAAACCAGACATTTTGCTAATAACCCAATCTCCGAAAATAAATTTTGAAAGATTATTAAAAAACACTCAACCAAAATTAGTTCTAACAGACGGAACAAACTATAAATCGATTCAACACTATTGGAAACAAACATGTGTAAATGAAAAAATCCCTTTTCATTCGACCAATGAAAAGGGATTTTATAAGCTAAATTAGAACAGATCTTAAAAATCACTCGGATGTAAAATAGCATTCGACTCGGTAATCCAAGCCTTTACTCCACCTGATTTATAAGCCATTTTTCCCAATGCCTGAAAAGTAGTTTTGTTTTTTCTAATTACAGCATTTGCAAAACATATTTCGGGTAAATCCTGAACTCCAAATGCGTTTTTAAGTTTCAGATTTTGTTCTTTATCACTGTCTGAAGCTTGACTATCGGACAAATCTAATTTTACCAAAATAACATTATCTCTTGACCAAAGCGCAAAATCTAAAGTTTTCATTATTTCGTTTTGCAGATTATCAGCCAGGTTATTTGCAGTAAACATAATCAGCATTGGTTTTTTCGATTGATTACTAATTTCAATAGCATCATTTATGTTTGTTTTCCAAATTAAGTTTTGCGCTTGCGTTGAAATAAATCCTAAGAAAAACAGAGATACAAGTAATTTTTTCATCATATTAATTTTGGTTTTGGTTAGTATAGCCTGACGAAATTAACATTTAATTTTAATTATCCAAATTATTTTATAACTTATAATAAGTTTTATGTTT
Organism: Flavobacterium shii; assembly: GCF_025847235.1. Classification (GTDB taxonomy): domain Bacteria; phylum Bacteroidota; class Bacteroidia; order Flavobacteriales; family Flavobacteriaceae; genus Flavobacterium; species Flavobacterium shii. Next base: position 45,607 of record NZ_JAOZEW010000019.1, on the reverse strand, counting down.
TTTTATAACTTATATTTTATCAATACAGCAAAAACAAATATTTACATACAAAAAAAGAAAAAGAAATACCTTATAAATGAACTGCCCCCAAATAGTTAGACACTATCTGGGGGCATTTTTATGGAAAGAAAAGTCAAGTACAATTATGATTTTAAACTTCGCTGTGTAGAAGAAGTTTTAAAAAGGAATCGGTCAATTTGTTTAGTAGCGAAAGAGAATGATATTCGAACTTCTAATCTGAGCAGATGGATTGCATTTTATAGAAAGTTAGGTAAGGAAGGTCTTTTACCTAGAAAAAATCAATCTTATAGTGTTGATTTTAAGCAAAATGTATTAGATACAATTAAAAATAAGTCTTTATCTTTGGAAGAAGCCTGTATTGAATTTAATGTCCCCAGTGATTCTATTATTATTCAATGGCAAAAAAAGTACAAAGAACAGGGTACTTTGGGCTTAGAACTTAAACCTAAAGGAAGACCTAGATCTATGAACTTCAAAAGAACCAAAAAGAAAACCACCAAACCTCTGTCTAGAGAAGAAGAGCTTTTACTAGAGATAGAATCATTGCGATGCGAAAATGCTCTATTAAAAAAGTTCAATGCCTTAGTTCAAGCCGAAGAAATCAAGAATATAAAGCGCAAGCCATAATAGAATTAAGGCATCAATATGCTTTAGCAAGTTTGCTAAAGCATACAAATATGGCAAGAAGTAGTTATTATTACTATGAGAAAAAACATCAAGTAGTTGATAAATACAAGTATATTAAATTACTTATCGAAGAGATTTATCATCGACATAAAGGTCGATTTGGTTATAGGCGTATTACCTTAGAAATTAGAAATAAAGGTATATTAATCAACCATAAGACGGTGTTCAGTCTTATGAAACTTTTAGGTTTAAAAAGTTTAATTAGGGTAAAGAAATATAAATCATACAAAGGAGAACTAGGTAAAATAGCTCCAAATGTGCTAAAACGTAATTTTAAGACTGAAATGCCTAATGAAAAATGGGCAACAGACGTTACCGAATTTAAGGTGTCAGGAAAAAAATTATACCTGTCGCCAATAATTGATTTGTTCAATGGAGAAATTATCAGTTACGATTTATCAGAAAGCCCGAACTTTAATCAAATTCTATCTATGCTTAAAAAGTCTTTTGAAAAAATACCAGATAAAACTAATTTAATACTGCACTCGGACCAAGGGTGGCAATACCAAATGAAACAATACCGGCATCTACTAAAGCAGAAAGGAATTAAACAAAGTATGTCTAGAAAAGGAAATTGTCTAGACAATGCTATTATTGAAAACTTCTTTGGAATATTAAAATCAAAACTGTTTTATCTTAAAAAATACAGCTCTATCAATCAATTAAAACAGGAAATAATCGAATATATAAATTATTACAACAATGACAGAATAAAACTTAATCTAAAAGGAATGAGCCCGATACAATATCGAGCTCATTATTATCAAATTTAATTATAAATTCGTCCAAACTTTTGGGTGCAGTCCAAAACGACAAGAAGCTCTTTCCGTATAAACGAAAAGAGCTTCTTTATTTGTAAATAGTTAAACTATTTAAAACATTTAATTATTTCTTAACCGGATTAACAATCCCGTCTGCAACTGTAAGCCATGCCGATGGTCCACCTGCTACATAACCTGTAGTACCTAGTCCTTGAAAATTAACTTTCCCATCCTTACTTTCAGCTTTAGTAAAATAAACCGTTGGAAAACCTTGAATTCCAAAAACCTGTTGCAACTCATTATTCTGAGCTTTTACCTCAGGAGTTTGCGGCGTTCTTCTTGGAAAATCTAACTCCACCAAAACAACATTATCTTTTGCCCATTTATTAAACTCAGGTGTTTTTAAAACTTCACTTTGTAAACGAATACACCATCCACACCAATCGCTACCAGTAAAGAACAACAACATAGGCTTTTTCTCTTTATTACTCACAGCAATGGCTTCTTTTACATCTGTATACCACTTTAGCTCTTGCGCTTGAACCGCAAAAGAACCTAATACTAATAACAATGTAATAAATATCTTTTTCATCTTGTTTTATTTTTTTTCAAATTTAAGCAAAAACGGCTATAAAATATTTTCTATTTTACTTCTTGCATTAATTTTTTAATCAATGGAGTGCTCACTATTAAAACAATACCTGCAATAAGCGAATAAATTGCCAATTGATAATACCCATCTGTATAAGCAATTAACTTAGACATTAATGTAGTTCCTGTATTTGCATTCGACATTTCTGACCCAAGTTTACCGGCTGCAAATTGTCCAAAAGCACTAGATAAAAACCACAATCCCATCATCATTCCAAAAAGTCTTTTAGGAGACAGCTTAGTAATAACCGACATTCCGATTGGACCAATACATAATTCACCAATTGTGTAAACTAAATACCCTAGAGCAAAAACATTAAGAGAACTCAAACCGTTTGCATCAATAAAAAAACGAGCACTGTAAAATATAAAGAATCCTGCCGCAAGAAGAATAAATGAAAATCCAAATTTCACAACTGTATTAGGCTCTATTTTTCTTTTATAAAGGAATATCCACAACAAACCAATTAGAGGGCTAAAAATAATTACGTATAAGGAGTTTATACTATTATTAACTACGTTAGGATCAATATTGAAGAACAATAAATTACTAGATAAGTTATCTTTTGCAAACAATGACAATGACCCACCAGATTGCTCAGAGATAGCCATAAACATAAAATATCCAAAGATAAATATAAACGCAGCTAATAATTTATACTGCTGCTTACGATCTTTAATTCTCAACAACTCGTATAAGAAATACAAAAGAGCAACTGCACCAATTGTATACATGAAATATTCTGTGAAATCAGAATTTATAACCATTACGTAAATAAGCGGAATCGCTAATAATGAACCTACGTAAACTCCGATTTCATACGTATTACGCTTTTTAGGAGTATATTTTTCTAAAGGAGAATTACCAATAGGTGCTAAATGTTTTTTTGTTAAAAGAAAAGTAATCACACCAATAATCATCACTATAGCAGCCGAAAGAAAACACAGGCTCCAAGAATAATTTTTACCTAAGTAAATAGGAATTGCACCACCCAACATTCCACCGATATTGATACCTGCATAAAACATTCCGTATCCAGCATCTCTACGCCCATCATTTTCATGATATAATTCACCAACCATTGAAGAAACGTTTGGCTTAAAAAAACCAGTTCCAATAATAGACAACGTAATACCATAATAGAAAAAATCATGTGGAGAAGCAGCTATTATAAGGTTTCCAATGATCATGACAATACCTCCAAAAAGTAATGATTTTTTAAATCCCAAAATTTTATCGGCAAAAATACCTCCAATAAAGGTAAAAGCATATACAAATGCCTGTATGGCTCCATATTGCAAATTGGCCTTACCTTCCAGTAGTCCTAATTGGTCGACCATAAAAAATGCCAAAACACCTCTCATTCCGTAAAAGCAAAAACGCTCCCACATCTCTACTAAAAACAAATACCACAATTGCTTTGGGTACTTACCTTTAAAATTTTGTATTTGATCTAAAGTAATACTCTGTTCCATTTATATATAAATAATTAATTGATTCCTTTTTCTTTCATCACTTTATTGAGTTGTTTTACCAAAGCAAACATCAATACGGTTGCAAACATTAACAACGCAAAATTTACCCAAAAAAAGTTGACTTTATTATCGTAAGTATCCCACATACTAGCCAAAACTCCACTAAGTTTATTTCCTATCGAAGTTGATAAAAACCAACCTCCCATCATTAAGGAAGTAATATTAACAGGACTCAATTTGGACACAACCGATAATCCCATCGGACTTAAAAATAATTCTCCTATTGTTATGATTCCGTAATTTGCAACAAGCCACCAGGCACTAACTTTCTCTGTACCGTTCCCTCCTATTTTCACAGCAGCAATCATAATCAAGACTGACAATGCCGAAATCAATAAACCAAAAGCTATTTTCGTAGGAGTTGATGGTTCTTTTTTTCTCGATCGCAAAAAAGAAAAGAAAGCAACAATTAAAGGCGTTAATATAATTACCCAGGCCGGATTAATAGACTGACTTAAGTTTGTAGCCCAAAGATGTACTTTGGCTCCTTCGGCAGGTAATTTATCCGGAGCAACGTTTCTAAAATACAACGGATAGTTAACTTCTTTTTCTACAACACCATTCACTTTTTGTAAACGAAATTGATCATCATAAACCTCTATCGGCCCTTTTACATACTCAACTTCTTTTGCCAGTTTTAATTTACCTACAACCTGTCCGGATGTTCCGACAACTTCTCTATCTGTATAACGATCTGCCCATGTAGTAAGTGCCGAGCCGTTGAGTTTAAAGACTGCCCAAAATAAAATAACTACTCCAAAAATAGCCAACAAAGCGCCTATTGGTCGTTTATCTTCTATTTTGGCCTTAAAGTAAAGCGATCCATAAAAGAAAATTATCGGAATACAAGCAAAGATAAAAGCATCTGTACTATCCGAACCAAAAATATAACTATCCGGATTAGCATCTGAAGTTACCCCTTTTATCAACCAACCAATCGCTCCAAAAACAAAAGATGGCAATAAAATAAACAATGCAATTTTATAAAATGGCATATCTCCTTCTTGCACTCCCTTCTTTTGATCGTACCCTACATAATGTTTTGTACCCAGTAAAAATACAATAACACCTATAAGCATACCCACACCTGCAGACATAAAAGCCCAATGCCATCCTAAAAGGATTTGCAATGCAGCACCAAAGAAATTACAGATAAAAGCACCTACATTAATTCCCATATAGAAAATATTGTAGCCTTCGTCTTTTTTATCCTTATACTTTTCTTCTGAATAAAAACTACCCAATAATGTAGAAATGTTCGGTTTAAAAAAACCATTACCTACAATTACCAAAGTCATAGCAATATAGAGCGTCGTAAGATCATGAACACCCATTAAGAAGTAACCAATACTCATTAAAATTCCACCAAAAACAATAGATTTTCTATATCCCAAATACCTATCGGCAATTAATCCACCGATGAAAGGCGTAAGAAAAACCAAAGCGATAAAAGTTCCGTATAAATCGGCAGCTTCTTTTTCGGTCATTGCAAAACCAGACTCTACATCTTTTAAATACAATGTAAAAATCCCAATCATTAAATAAAAACCGAAACGCTCCCACATTTCAGATAAAAACAAAAAAGGAAGTGCTTTCGGATGTTTTTTCCACATAACTGCAAACTATTTAAAATTAAAATTACCTACAAGTCTAAACCTGTAGGTAATTTTTAATGTAATTTTTTTATTTTTTATCTAACTCCATGCATCATTCTCTTTAAAACTGGAGTCAAAGCAAACAAGACTAATGCTGCCAAACCAGTTAATATAACAAAGACCATGAAAAACTCATATAAGTTATGAATTACAAATCCTACAAATTTAGGATAAGAAACTGTGACAATATTCTTCTCTTTAATAACTTCTAACTCTTTCACTGTAAATGTTGTGTCTTTTGCAGTGAAATTATTTACAAATTTTATATTAGTTTTTGCTGCTAATTCTTTCTGACTCTTTATCTCAGCAATAGTTTCAATCTTTTTTTCTACATCTAAATTAAATTCTTTAGATTTTTCTTTATCAATTTTTGCTATCTGCAATTTTGCCAATGCAAATAATTCTGCTCCATTTGCAACAGTTTTATTCTCCAAGATTGATTCCAGATCAATATTTACCTTTTCGGCTGCTTTATATTTATCACCTGTAGGAGGTAAAATTGACCCCAAAGTTCCACCTAAAGCATAACCTGAAGCATTTGACAAAAAGAAAACACCAAATAATAAAGAAGCAAAACGTTTTGGAGATAATTTACCCACCAATGATAATCCTATTGGAGACAAACACAACTCTGCACAAGTGTTTAAAAAGTACAATAAAATAAGCCACTTAACCAACAATAAACCTGAAGTTCCGATATATGAAACCTGAGTAGCAATCATAAAGAAACTCACAGTAATCATTACTAAACCTATGGCTAATTTCACAGGCGATATTGGTTCTTTGCTTTTTGCTCTTAAATAATCCCACAATACACTAAAAGGAACAGCTAGAACGACAACAAATAAACCGTTGAAAATCTGAACCATTGAAGGAGGCATTTGCCATCCAAAGAAATTTCTGTCGGTTTGATTATTAGCAATAAAAGTTAATGAAGATCCAGCCTGCTCGAAAGCAGCCCAAAAGAAGATTATAAAAAACGAAACTATATAAATAACAAAAATACGATCTCTTTCGATTTTTGTTAAAGAGGAATCAGATATAATTAATCCTGCCAAAGCTAATCCACTCGAATATATCAAAGTATAAATTAAATTCTGCCCCACTACATAGTGAAAAAAGAAACCTAAAATCACAAAAGCAATTCCAGCACCAATTAAAGCTTTATTAGAAAAACTAGCTTTTTGAGCTTCTCCTTCTTCAAAATCTTCAGCTACATTTTTAGATGGCAATCCTCCTAATGGTCTTCCTTCCGGAGACACTACATATTTATTTTTCAAAATATAAAAAAGAAGTGTTCCTAAAAGCATTGCTACCGAAGCTGCCAAGAATCCCCATTTAAATGCATGAATATCTCTAACACCACCTCTATCAACAACATCTCCTAATAATGGACAAATAGACTGACCTAAAAAAGCCCCAATATTAATCCCCATGTAAAAGATAGTAAAAGCTGTATCTAGTTTTGTTTTTTCTTGTTTAGGATACAAACTTCCTACCATACTAGAAATATTTGGCTTAAAGAAACCGTTACCAAAAACGATAACTCCCAATCCGCAATACATTATAATTGTAGCAAACTTCAAATCAGAACCAAAAACGCTGGCACTTGTAAAAAGCAATAATTGCCCGACTGCCATCATTAAACCTCCAAGAAGAATACAGTTTCTGTTCCCGAAAAAACGATCTGCAATAAATCCGCCTAGCATTGGTGTAAGGTAACAAAGACCTAGAAAACCTCCATAAATTAATGAAGCATCTTCTTCCTTCATTAATAATGAATTTACAAGAAATAAAGTCAACAAGGCACGCATGCCATAAAAATTGAATCTCTCCCACATCTCCGTTCCAAACAATACCCAAAGCCCTTTTGGATGCGCCGTTTTTACTTGTGTTTCTTCCATATTATTCATTTATTTTATTTAGGTTTAATTAGATTTTAATTATAGGTTCTCTTTGATAAAGTTAGTCATTTTCTTATAAAGCTGAATCCTTGTTTTTCCTCCATAAATACCATGATCTTTATCTGGATAAATTTGAGAATCAAATTGCTTATCAGCCTGAATCAAAGCCTCCATCATTTGCATTGAGTTTTGCACATGTACATTATCATCCGCAGATCCATGAATCAAAAGAAATTTCCCTTTTAATTTCCCAACATGATTAATTGGAGAGTTATCATCATAACCACTTGGATTCTCCTGAGGAGTTTGCATATATCTTTCAGTATATACACTATCGTAAAAACGCCAGTTTGTAACTGGGGCTACTGCAATTGCCATTTTAAAAACATCATTACCTTGAAAAATACAGTTCGAAGCCATAAAACCTCCGTAACTCCATCCCCAAATTCCAATTCTAGAAGCATCAACATAAGGATACGCACCAATTACTTTGGCAGCATCAATTTGATCTTCTACTTCGTATTTCCCTAATTGCAATTGAGTTACTTTCTTAAAATCAGCACCTTTAAAACCAGTTCCTCTACCATCGACACAAGCAACAATATATCCTTGTTGTGTTAGCATATCGAACCAATATTCATTAGAACTACCCCATTGATTCACCACTTGCTGAGAACCAGGACCAGAGTACTGAATCATAAAAACTGGATACTTTTTAGCAGGATCGAAATTTTTAGGTTTTAAAATCCAGGCATTCAATTCGTTTCCTTTAGCAGTTTTTAAAACAAAAAACTCCTTTGTTGGCAAATCATATCCTTTTAGTTTTGTGGCTAAGGCATCATTATTTTCTATTACCTGTAATTCTTTTCCTGTTTTGGCGTCATTAAGAGTATACACCGTAGGTTGAGAAGCTGTTGAGAATGTATTGATATAATGTTCAAAATTCGGGCTGAAGGTTGCCTTACTTACACCTACGTTTTTAGATAAACGTATTTTATTTTTTCCGTCAATACCAATTCTGTATATATCACGATTGATTGACCCATTTTCTGTAGATTGATAAAAAACAGTTTTTGTTTTTTCGTCAAATCCGTAATATGAAGTTACTTCCCAATTCCCTTTAGTAACTTGATTTTTAAGCTTTCCTGTTTTATCATATAAATAAATATGATTAAAACCATCTTTTTCACTTGTCCAGATAAAACTATTATCTTTTAAGAATGTTAGGTTATCCGTAACATCTACATAAGCTTTATCTTTTTCATTTAGAACTACTTTCGAAGTTCCCGAAGTACCATCGATAAACAATAAGTCCAAATTATCCTGATGGCGGTTTAATACCTGTGCCGATAATGTATTATTATCATTTGTCCACTTCATTCTTGCGATATAGAAGTCGTTATAATTTCCTAACTTAACTTCTTTTGTGTCATTTGCAGCTACATCATATATATGTAATGAAACTACTGCATTTTTCTCTCCTGCTTTCGGATATTTGAATGTCTCAATTGTAGGATACAAATCTGTCTTAAAGATTGACATTGAAAACTCAGGAACCATGCTTTCATCAAAACGAATGTAAGCTACTTTTTTACTGTCTTTACTCCAGTCAAAAGCCCGGACAAAAGCAAATTCTTCTTCATAAACCCAATCCGTAACACCATTGATTATCGAATTTTTCTTCCCATCGGTTGTAATTTGAGTCGATTTCTTCGATGCTAAATCATAAACATATAAGTCATTTTCTTTTGCGTAAGCTATTTTTTGTCCATCAGGAGAAAAAGTCGGCTCTTGAATCTGGAAATCAAAAAGCTTAGTTAATTCTTTAGTCTCAATATTATATAAATAATAATCTGCTGTAAACGAGTGTCGGAAGATTTTAGTCGAATTACACGCCAACAAAATCTTTTTTTCTGATGCATCGAAAGTATAACTATCGATCATCGGTAAATTTTTATGATCCTTAGTATCGATCAATGTTGCTCCTTTTTTTAATGTAGCAAAATCGTACAAATCAATCTGCATACTCCTGCCTGCTTTGTCTAAATTTAAGACAGTATATTGATTAGTGTTGTGTAGTGACTGGAGTTTAAACATCTCTTTAGCTCGAAATGTCCCATTAAAGATATCATCTACAGTGATTTTTTGTTGACCAAAAACAGTAAAACAAAGAAATAAAAGTAATGCGGTAAATTTGCTTGTATTCATACAAATGAGTTAAATATAAAAAAGAGCCCAATTTTAGTGAAAAAAATACACATAATATACATTTTATGTGTTAAATGTTAAGAAATTGGTTTTGAAGATAATTTAATGTCCGTAAATACATTAAAAACAAAACCGTTAAAATCCTATCTTTGCAGCAATACTACCATTTAATCAATTGAGAATGAACAACGCGATTGCTGGATTTTCTAAATTATCCAAAGAAGAAAAAATAAACTGGATTGCAAAAAAGTACTTTTCTACACCTGAAGAAGCAGTTTTTTTGCTTAAAAACTACTGGAATTCTGACGAAAAAATACAGAAATTACATGATGAATTCATCGAAAACACCATAACCAACTTTTACATACCTCTTGGTGTGGCTCCAAACTTCTTAATTAACGACAAATATACAACGATACCAATGGCAATCGAGGAAAGTTCGGTTGTTGCAGCTGCAGCAAAAGCAGCAAAATTCTGGTCGACCCGCGGTGGGTTTAAAGCTACAGTAATAAATACCGAAAAAATTGGTCAGGTACATTTCACCTTTAATGGAGATGTATCAAAACTGGATTTATTTTTTGCCCAAACCAAAAGCAAGTTTTTTAGCGATACCGAAAGCATTACCAAAAACATGCAACAGCGTGGCGGAGGAATTCTTGATATTGTATTAAAAGATAAAACCAATTTATTACAAAATTACTATCAGCTTCATGCAACTTTTGAAACCAAAGACAGCATGGGAGCTAATTTCATAAACTCCTGTTTAGAGCAATTTGCTAAAACATTAAAAGAAGCATCGCAAGAATATCAATTATTTACAGAAGCCGATGAAGAAGTAAAAGTCATCATGAGCATCTTATCTAATTACGTCCCAAATTGTGCTGTAAGAGCAGAGGTTTCATGTCCAGTTGAAGAATTAACCGAAAAACACATACCAAATCCACAAGAATTTGCAGAGCGATTTGTTCAAGCAGTTCAAATTGCCGAAGTAGAACCATTTCGTGCCGTAACACACAATAAAGGAATCATGAATGGTGTAGATGCAGTTATACTAGCCACAGGAAATGATTTCCGCGCAGTCGAAGCCGGAGTTCACGCATACGCATCCCGTAACGGACAGTATTCCAGCTTATCACATGCCAAAATCGAAGATGGGATTTTTACATTTTGGCTTAACATTCCACTTGCAATAGGAACCGTAGGCGGATTAACATCCTTACATCCACTAGTGAAATTTTCATTACAAATGCTCGAAAACCCATCAGCTCCAGAGTTAATGCAAATCGTTGCCGTAGCAGGATTAGCACAAAACTTTGCCGCATTGCGTTCCTTAACCACAACAGGAATCCAGGAAGGACATATGAAAATGCACATCAATAACATCATCAATCAGTTTGCAGCCAATGACGACGAACGTCATTTAATCAAAAACCACTTTAAAAACAACACCATCTCACATAGTGCCGTGGTAGAATTTATCGAGAACTTAAGAAAATAATTCACTATCACCCTGAGTGGAGTTCAAGGGAGAACATTTTTTCTGGAAGCAATCTCCCGCTGTACACTATATCTTTATGTTTTTAAAGAAAAAACATAAAGGATACCGCTGCCATCGGGGCTAAAAATAAATGCATGAAAACAACCTTTTACAGTAACGGAAAACTTTTAATAACCGGAGAATATCTAGTCTTAGATGGCGCAAAAGCTTTTGCATTACCAACTAAATTCGGGCAAAATTTAATCGTGGCCAAAGGAGAAAACAACGAAATAGAATGGAAAAGTTATGACGCAAATGATACTGTTTGGTTCGAAGACACAATAACTTTTGCCGAAATCATAGACAATCCGGAAACTGAAACTGAAACGATTAAAAGCACTCTTATAAATATCTTACACGAAGCTTATGTATTAAATCCTGACTTTCTAAACGACTCTGATGGATATCAAATAAGCACACAACTTACATTTCCTAAAAACTGGGGCCTAGGCACTTCATCTACTTTATTAAACAATATAGCCCAATGGACAAAGATTGATGCTTTTACGTTGCTTAAAAACAGTTTTGGAGGTAGCGGATACGATATTGCCTGCGCACAAAACAATACACCTATTTTATATCACCTGCAACAGGATCTACCTATTATCGAAACAGTAGATTTCGATCCCGAATTCAGCCAGAATTTACACTTTGTATATTTAAATAAAAAACAAAGTAGCAAAGCTGCCATAACTGCTTACTACAACAACAAGAATAACAATCTTGCCAAGATAATTGCGAACAATGACAAGATAACACAAACTGTTATACAAGCCAAAAGCGGAAAAGAATTTGCAAAAGCATTAGCCATACATGAGGCTGAAATGAGTAATATACTCGAAATGCAAACTATCAAAGAAAGACTCTTTCCAGATTTTGAAGGTGTAATAAAAAGTCTTGGCGCTTGGGGAGGTGATTTTGTAATGGCAATATCCAAAGATGACCCAACCGAATATTTCACAAACAAAGGATACGAAACAATACTTACCTATAATGAGATGATATTCACTTAGTCTTGCCATCATAAAATCTCAATCAAATTTAAAACAAAAAAAATCCCGAAATATTTATATTTCGGGATTTTTAAATTTTATTTTTTATCTAAATCTTGATAGACTAGTAGCTAAAGTGAGCTCTGTTATCAACGATTTTAGCATTATCTTTCAATGCAGGAAGGATTCTGTTTACATCTTGTGCGCTTTGAGCTTTCACTTTAGCAACATAAGCAGCGTGGTCTGTTAAGGCTGGTGCTTTTACAGTACTAATGTTTTTAACAACATATACTCCTGTATTACCTTCGATTGGTGCAGAAAGTTTACCTGCAGCCAAAGCGAATGCATTACCTACAACTTTTGGCTCTTGACCAACACCACCTGGTAAAGTTGGGTTATCCATAGTTACATCTGCTGCTTGTTGTACAGTTACTCCAGCATTTTTAGCAATTGCTTCTATAGTTGTACCAGTCATTTTAGCTTTAAGTATTTCCGCTTTTTTCTTGTTTTTAAGAATTGGCTCAACATAAGGTCTTGCAACATCTACAGATACTAAACCTGTTTTGTTGATGCTTTTAAGTTGTGCAATAACGTGACCGATATTAGCAACTTCAAAACGTTTTACATCACCTTTACTTGTTTCTTTATCAAAAGCCCATCTTACAATAGTTCTTTGGTTTCCTAATGGTCCGAAATTTTCGTCCATAGCTTTTGCAGTAACTGGAGCAGCTACAGTCAATTTCATATCTTTTGCAACTTTATTAAAGTCTTTATCAGCAGCATCCATTTCAAATTTAGTTGCTTGAGTAAATACTCTATCAGATGTAGCTTCTGAAGCTTCGATTTTTTGAGCAATTGTAGCCAAACGAATTCCATCTTGTTTATCTGTAATTTTAATGATGTGGAAACCAAAAGGAGTTTCTACCAATCCAACTTTTCCAATTGGGTTATTAAAAACAAAATCATTAAATGGTTTTACCATTTGGTTTGGACCAAAATAACCTAAATCACCACCTTGTTGTGCAGATGAATCATCCGAAGCTGTAAAAGCTAACATTAAGAAACTATCTGGATTAGCATTAACCTGAGCCAAAATTTCTTCTGCTTTAGCTTTAGCTTGTTCTTTAGTTCTTCTTTCTTTTTGGTTTGGAACCTGAGTTCCTTCATAGCTAATTAAGATATGACTTGCTTTAGCATTAACTCCTGCTTTAAATCCTAAAGATTTAGAGATACAGTAGTATTTTCCAAAAACATAAGGTCCATAAATTTCACCTGGTGCAAGGCTAAACAATTTATCAGCATCAACAGCCGGTAAATCTTTTTTAGCTACATAAGTAGAATCATAAGGAACATCTGAATTTGAATTTACAAAGTCAGCAACATTTTTAGCCGATTTAAATCCTGCCAAAGTATCATTCTTACCCGTTTTTTGGTTGTAAACAACACTTCCAGATAATAGAGCAGTTATTTTTGCTTTGATTTCAGCTTCATCTTCTTTAGATGCTTTATCTTCAATTAAAACATACTGAACTTCACGAGTTTCATCTGCTTTAAATTTCTTTTCATCTTTTTTCATGAAATCAACGATTTCAGCATCAGTTACTTTTACATCACTGTCTTTAATAGAAGAATATAAACCGGCAGCATAAGCAAAATTAACTTTGTTTGCTTCCATTTCATATTTCAATTTACCTTCTGCTACAGTTGTATAAAGCCCAGCTTTAATCAATGTATTGTATATTTGATATTTTGCATTCAAATCTGCATCTTTTTCTCTATCTTTTAAATATTGGGCTTGCTCTGGATTTGCTTTAAAATATTCTTTAAATTTTGCTACGTCAAAAATTCCAGCTGCATTTAAGAACATTGGATTTTTTCCGATATTTTGGTCAGCTTTCAAAACTTCAAGTAAATGTTTTTCACCTACTCTTAATCCTAATTTATCAAACTCTGATGATAACAAAGCGATAGAAACCTCTTGATCCCAAACTCTGTTTGCAGCTTCAGTGGAAGTTATTCCTTGTCCACTTTTTTCAACACTACTAACTTTGATTCTAAAATCTTCAAATGAAATATCTTTCCCATTGATGCTTCCTACATCTTTTGAACTCTCACCCATTCCCCCTTTACTAAAAAGATCTTGTATGATAAATGCAAATAATGCAAGTGCAATAGCGCCTATCAATAAAGCGGAACGTTGTCTAATTTTTGCTAAAACTGCCATTTTTATTGTTGTTAATTTTATATTCAGTTTGCGAAAATACAATTATCTAGTTAATAATAATACTACTAGCAATTTATTTTCCAAGAATTTTCATATTTCTAAAAAAAATCACTCTTTAATAGTCAATTTTACCAATTCTATTTTCTTATTTGTCGCCTCTTCTATCACAAAATGATAGTTACTTATATTTATTTCTTCGCCTATCTGAGGGATCTCTTTTGTGTGATCTACAATAAAACCGCCCAATGTTCCATAGGAATCACTTTCGGGAATATCCAACTTATATGTTTCATTTAGATACTCAACATCCAATCGTGTCGAAAAAAGATATTTACCATCTCCCAATTCTTTTTCTATCAATTCTTCGTCCAGATCATCATGCTCGTCTTCAATCTCACCAAAGAGTTCTTCTACAATATCCTCAGTAGTAATTATTCCAGACGTTCCTCCATATTCATCCAACACAACTGCAACACTCTTTCGCTTTTTAGTAAGCAAATTCAAGACATCTTTAATGTACATTGTTTCTGGAACAAACTCCACAGGAATCAATACCGATTTTATAGTTTCAGGCTTTTTGAATAAATCAAAAGAGTGAACATATCCTAAAATATCATCTAAAGAATTTTGATATACCAAAATCTTAGAATACCCGGTTTCTACAAACAAGGCTTTCAGCTCTGCTACAGTATCAAATAATTCCACAGCATCAATTTCGGTACGTGGCGTCATGATATCTCTTGCTTTTACACCAGAAAATTCCAAAGCATTCTGAAATATTTGAATCTCCGAATCAACTTCTTCATCATCCTCTACGGTACTCATTTGCTCAGTAATATAATTACCTAACTCGATTTTACTAAAAAAAAGCTGTATCTGATCTCCTTCTGTCTTAAAAAATCTACGAAGAATAAAATCGGAAATCCAGATAAAAAAAGTAGAGATATAATAAAAAAACCAATAGAAGAAATAAGCTGGAATTGCAAAAAATTTAATCAACGAATTGGCATATATCTGAAAGAAAACTTTCGGAAAAAACTCTGCTGTGATTAAAACAAAAAAAGTAGAAAGCACTGTTTGAATAAGTAAACTGGTAACATCCGAGAAATGATACCCAAACCTAACCAGTACTTTTAAAAGCATATCACCCATAAAAAAACTATAAACAACCAATGCCATATTGTTCCCAATAAGCATAGCAGCTATAAATTTTGATGGTTTTTCGGTAAGCTTGGTAAGTATTTTAGAAAGGAAATTATCTTGTTTTTTTTCAATCTCAAGATAAATTTTATTTGAAGATATGAATGCTATTTCCATACCCGAGAAGAAGGCTGATAGTATTAAGCAAACTATTATAATACTAATCTCCATTTTTTATTATTTTTTATTATGATTGTCAAACTTCCTTGAAAACTTTCTTCTAAAAAAAAACATAAAGACTCCTACTCCTGCTATCAAAAAACTTAGCCAGGGAGTTTCTCCTCCAGCATTCATTTTCATTATTGCATCATAAATAAACAGAACTGCAATTACTAAATAAGCGTATTGCGTATATTTCAAGTAACCCATAATTTTTTTATTCTTTGGTTTCTATCTCTCCCGTTATTCGCTGAGAGTTTATTATTTTAAAATCTTTACTAAAATCAATTCCCTGACCATTAGAAACTCCTTTTACATCTGTAAATTTAAACTTCCTCTCTGTATAAAACCAATCATTTTTTTGATCAAAGTACAACTGTTCTGTTTCCAGCATCTGCCCGTCATCAGTGGTGATTTTCACTCTTCCCTGCAAATCAATGATCCCGGTTTGCTTATAAGAAATGGCGTAATTTGATTTTATAAATGTACGTTTTCGATTTTTATCATACATCGTAACATCTATTCCTTTTGGAAAATCGGTAAAAGGAAACGCAACATTAGAATAATCTAACATTTTAGGACTTATTAAAATCCCCGAAATACGTCCTGAGTCAGTATATTTTATATTAACATTGTCGGCATCACTGGCTGGAATAAACTCCGTAAAATTACTTCTTTGCACATCTTTAAAATTACTTTCGCATCCTAACAAAGACATTGCAACAACAATTATGACTACAGGAATTGCACTATATTTTTTGAGTAAATTCATTCGCTAAACAAGATAAATCGAACTCTAATTACGAGCTCACTTAATTTGGATTAATTAAACTTGCTTCTTTCGAACCATCTATCGTTTAATGAGAAACCAATACTAAAATTAGCATAATTCTCCTGAACTAAACCTGCTGATGTAGTTCCTTTTTTTCCAAACTCCATCCCAAAATTGATATTAGAAAAACTTCCGGTAATTGGAAATCCAGCTCCCAAAGTAATCCCCATATCATTTATACGTTCTGAATTAATTATTAAACCAGTTTTCTCGTATTTAAGACCTGCTCTATAAGTAACTCTATTAAAGTAACCGGAAAAAGAGCTATGATTAGGAACATAATAACCTCCTAAACTCACACTTCCGTATCTACCATAACTAACATTTGATGCTGCATTATACAAATTTGACTGATCAACAGAATTTTGATACGAAATTTTACCACCTACAAGCCATTTTCTAGCTTCTCCAATACCAGCACTTAAAGCCAGTTTATATGGCATATTTACTTTACCAGTTGTCGTTACATCTCCAAAGGTGTCCAAAACATTAAAATTAAGTCCTCCACCAAGTAACCCAGTAGATATATTCTGTGTATTATCAGAATTTAATTTACTCTGTAAAGTATATGTCGCACTAGTAAAGATAGACAGTTTTTTGTCAATTTTATATTGATACATCGCACCAAAATTAAAATTAACTCCTGATAAGTGTGTCGTATTTAATTCTCTTGTACCAATTGGCACATCTGTTATAAACTCTAAACTAGTAGTTTCAACTTTACCAAAATTATAATGAACATCTGCCCCAATACTAAAGTTAGGTTTAATTTTATATGAGAACCCTAAATACACTTTATTCAATCCTCCAGTACCATCAAATCTTTTATTATTATCTCCTGTAGTTGCAGCAAGTGATTCGATTTGATACCCAACAGATGAATATGGAATTAATCCAAAACCAAAACCAAAACTTTTCCCTATAGGCATTCCTACAGCTAGGTAATCCAAGGCAGTTCTCTTTGCAGTAGCCGATTGTGTATCCGTTTTCAATGTACTCGAATTATAAGTCCCTCCTAATGAGAAGGCAGTAAGCTTTAAATTTGAGTAACTCGCTGGATTTTCCAAATTAATATGGATACTATCTTGCTCAACTACAACACCGGCCATAGATCGACTATCTATAGTTCCTTTAAATCTTACATCTCCAATTCCGTAAAAAGAATAAGGAGAAGATGTTCCTTGCTGAGCAAAGGAAACGAATGATAAAAGTAAGCAAGCGCTTATTATAATTTTTTTAATCATTGTTGATTTTATATTGAAATGTTTGGTTCAAACTTTCTAATAAGAAATTTGAATTGGCAAATATGGTATTTTTTAATCGTTTAGCCAAAAAAAGTGCATCCCCACCCGTTAAAATTATTATAAAGTTTGAGTAGTGTGCTCTGTATTGATCGATAAAACCGTCTATTTCATAGACGAATCCATTTACAACTCCAGAATGCATCGATTCGGGAGTAGAATTACCAATATATGATTTAGGCTCTTCAAACATCAATAACGGAAGTTTTGCAGTATAATTGTGTAACGCCTCATAACGCAATCTCAACCCTGGCGAGATAGCTCCACCCAAATAATTATCATTTTCGTCGACAAAATCATATGTAATACAAGTTCCGGCATCGACAACCAATCTATTTTGGTTTGGATATTGTAAAGTAGCTCCACTTGCAAGTACCATCCGGTCGATGCCTAAAGTTTTTGGTGTGGCATAATTATTTTTAAACGGAAAATGGTCTTCATTTGACAAGAAACAAACTTTTACGTCATTATTAAAATTTAAAAACGCCTCTTTTCCGACATTTCCGACTGACGCAACAACCAGATCAGTTACTTTTTCAAATTTTTCTAAAATTTTTTCAATTTTTTTTTCGAGATCCTTTTTGTCAAAAACAAAAAATTCCAAAACAGTATTCTTCTCAAATACAGCACCTTTAATGCGCGTATTCCCAATATCGATTGTTAAAACCATAACTCCTTATTTACTGCTGCGAAGATACGAATTGATTTTTTTTAAAAATTGTTTTGGATAAACTAAAAAACATTCTATATTTGCACCCGCAACAAGCACGGTACCTTAGCTCAGATGGTAGAGCAATGGACTGAAAATCCATGTGTCCCTGGTTCGATCCCTGGAGGTACCACGAAACCCACTCAAACGAGTGGGTTTTTTGTTTGA
The DNA here is from genome assembly GCF_025847235.1 of Flavobacterium shii. GTDB lineage: Bacteria > Bacteroidota > Bacteroidia > Flavobacteriales > Flavobacteriaceae > Flavobacterium > Flavobacterium shii. Next base: position 27,062 of record NZ_JAOZEW010000019.1, on the reverse strand, counting down.
ACTATTTTACTGTAAAGATCACTAAGATTTACACAAAGTCCGCAAAGCTTGATTATTAAGCTTTGCGGACCTTGTTTTTTTTTAAACTTTTCGATTCTTTGCGGTTAAATCCTGGATCTCTTCTGTTTTGGGTTATACAGCATCGCTGTACATAAACAGTTTTTTCTTTCTTTACTCATTAATATTGGGCAATTAACACAGGACTTACAACTCTCCCAAAAAACCCCATCGGTTGTTAACTCTGAATAAGTGACTGGCTCAAAACCGAGTTCATGGTTCATCTTCATTACAGCCAATCCAGTAGTTAGACTAAATATGCTTGCCTCAGGGTATTTTTGACAGCTCAACCTGAAAATTTTTGTTTTAATCCTTTTCGCAAGACCAGTATGTCTGAATTCTGGTGCGACTATTAATCCCGAATTAGAAACATAACGACCATTACCCCAAGAAGAGAGAAAAGCAAAACCTGCCCATCTCCCATCTGATGCAAAAGCAATAACCGCTTCGCCTTTTTTCATTTTTCCCTCTAGCGATTCAGGAGAGCGCCCAGCGATACCTGTTCCTCGGGCTAAAGCAGATGATAAGGTTACATCGCAAATTTCTTTTACCCAAAGAACATGCTCGGCGTTGGCGACTTCAATTATAAAATCCGGTAATTCCTCTGTCTTTTGACTATTGAGTAATACGCTTATTTTTCCAGGCAATGGGTCTGGAAATGGCTCAGGCAACAAAAAATCTTTACCTGAAAAATCTATGGTACTTTGTTGGGTTCTCATATTTGATTTAACGCATTTCCTATTTTATTAATAATGCTAAATATCTAATGGACTGGAAATACAAAATATTATATCCAAATCATATACCAATATCAACATTGCAGTCAACCTTTAATTCCTGCAACCTGTTTATCCACGATTTGCAACAACAACAGAATATTCATAACCTATTTATATACCTATCAAAATGATACCATTTTATCATTTTGATATAAGTTAAATACTTTATTTAAACTAGAAAATTCTAATTTCAGAATTTAGAAGTCCTAAAAAAGGTATCATTTACTTTCGTAGGAGATCAATCTTAGCTTTCTCATGTCTCTAAACTGACTTTTAAAAACTTTTATTTCAACATTAAAAGCACCTATCTGAGAGATTAACACTTTTATTATCAAAATAATTTAAAACTAATTATCAATCCAACTTAATGATATTAAAGTTTTTAAAGTACGATACCCGAACTCTTCCCAAACAATTAGCTAATTTTATTATGGTAACCTGCTTATAAACTAAAAAAACATGCTATATTTGCACCCGCAACAAGCAAGGTACCTTAGCTCAGATGGTAGAGCAATGGACTGAAAATCCATGTGTCCCTGGTTCGATCCCTGGAGGTACCACAAAAACCACTCAACTCGAGTGGTTTTTTTGTTTTATATACTTTTCAAAAATGCATTATTTATACATCATTTACTCCGATTCATGTCAGAAATTCTATATTGGAGAAACTAATGATATAGACAATAGAATTTCAAAACATCAAAAACATTTCTATTCAAATTCATTTACTAAAGTAGCTGATGACTGGAAAATTGTTTTAACTTTTAATTGCGTTGATAAAAAAGAAGCTATTTATTTAGAACAATTTATTAAAAGAATGAAAAGCAAAGTATTTAACAATAAAATAATTGCTGACCCATCTATTTTAAAAGATATCCTATCTAAAAGAAAATCATAATTTATCCCTGGCTCTCCCGAAGCCTCGGGACTGGAGGTACCACAAAAACCACTCAACTCGAGTGGTTTTTGTGTTTTTATTTATTTCCGAATTACTTCTTTAATATTTTAATACACAAAGTCTCTTAAGTTCTAAGATAAAAAAGATAACAGATAAGAACTAAAACCAGAACTGAGTCCAAAACCTCCCCACAATACAGCCACAATATTGTCTTTCTAAGCAGAGTCAAAGAATTTCCACTAATAACTTGACAATTTAAGAATACCGTATATAGGTTTCTTGAAAAAATTCCTCGTACCTCAAAAACTTAAGGTTCAGGAAAAAATAAACTTCACGATTAAACTATCTGTAATCCCCATATTTCCCAGCACATTTACCACAAAAAATCAAAAGCAATAAATTAATTACTTTTTGTTAAAAAAGTGCCGAATAATAATCTTTTTATATTCTATTTTAGTAAAATAATAATCATATTGATTTTTAAAGCACAAATCAACAGACACTTTAATACTAATACATGAGTAATACATCTACAAAAGGAATCTGGAAAGTTATCTCTGCCTCTTCTATGGGCACAATGATTGAATGGTATGATTTTTATATTTTTGGGAGTTTAGCGGTAGTTATCTCGACTAAATTCTTTCCTTCCGACAATCCAACAGCATCTTTTTTGGCCACTTTAGCCACATTTGCAGCAGGATTTGTTGTTCGCCCTTTTGGCGCTCTATTCTTTGGACGCCTTGGAGACTTAATCGGAAGAAAATATACTTTTATGGCAACCTTATTATTAATGGGCTGTTCTACTTTCTTAATTGGATGTATTCCGAGTTATGAAACTATTGGTTTCATGGCACCATTATTAGTTTTGATTTTACGTTTACTTCAAGGTCTTGCGCTTGGTGGAGAATATGGTGGCGCAGCTACTTATGTTGCCGAACATGCCCCTGTAGGTCAACGTGGTTATTGGACTTCCTGGATTCAGACTACTGCAACTGTTGGGCTTTTTATTTCTTTGATGGTTATTTTAATCACAAAAAATACCCTTTCGTCAGAAGCATTTGATACTTGGGGATGGCGTGTTCCTTTTTGGGTCTCTATTATTATGGTTGGTGTTTCCTATTTAATTCGAAAAAATATGGATGAATCTCCTGTTTTTGCTAAAGCGAAAAAAGAAGGAAGTATAAGTGTAAATCCATTAAAAGAAAGTTTCGGAAACAGATATAACTTAAAGTTTGTATTACTTGCTCTATTTGGCGCAACAATGGGTCAAGGTGTTGTTTGGTATACTGGTCAGTTTTATGCCATGAGTTTTATGAAAACAGTAATGAGCATTGAATCTTCTCAGGTAGATGAACTACTAGGAATTGCATTATTACTCGGAACTCCGTTTTTTATAGTTTTCGGATGGCTGAGTGACAAAATAGGGCGAAAATACATTATGATGGGCGGAATGCTATTAGCAATTTTACTCTACAGACCTATTTACAAACAAATGTATGAAACAGTAAATCTGAAAAATAAAGTTATCTCGAAAACATCTAAAAACGAATCTACGAACACCGACAAGAAAGAATTCTATGTTATTACAAACAATGAATACTCAGACGGCACAATCTCAACAGAAAAACTGATAAGCCATATTGAAACTAAAAAAACAGATCTCGAAACTCAGCTAACGATTACTATTAACTCCCACGACAAATGGATATTGGTATTTCTTGTATTCGTTCAGGTTATTTTTGTTACTATGGTTTATGGTCCTATTGCAGCATTTTTAGTAGAAATGTTTCCGGCAAAAATTAGATATACATCCATGTCTTTACCCTATCACGTTGGCAATGGAATTTTTGGCGGTTTACTTCCCGCAATATCAACCTATTTCGTTACTCATTCGAAACAAGCAGGCAAAACCGATTTTTATCTCGATGGTCTTTGGTATCCCATTATTATCGCTTCGGTATGTTTTATTATCGGAATGATTTACATTGACAACAGTAACAAAAATACTCACATTTAATCTTCACAAAATGAATCTACTAAAACGTATATTAGGAATGCTTTGGATTATGCTATCTATCGCAGCAGCTTATTTTTGTGTTTTTGAATTTGGATTACCTAAACTGTTCTCAGAAAAACAAGATGATTTGGTTTTCGGAATTATAATTCTTTTCATTCTTACCCCATTAATTGTTCTGGGGCTTGGTACTTTTGGTTATTTTTCTTTGATTGGAGAATATGATAAAAAGGAATAAAGAATACTTTATTATAACAAAACAAAAAGCTGCCTATAATTACTTATAGACAGCTTTGAGCTAATTAACAAAACATTTTATGTAATCTATTTTCTGTTCAATGTACTCTAAAGTACTTGGAACTATATGAATGTATATCTCACACCAAACTGCGCTTGAAATCTTGAAGCAAATTGATCAATTGTATATGGTGTTGTTGTTGGTTTACTAAATGTGTAAGTTGGATCTCCTGTTGCTGCTCCTCCAATATTCCCAGATTTTGTAAGACCTACACTTGAAGTTGAGTTAAATGTATTTGGTACAAAATAACTTCTTCCCCAGTTTTTATTAATCGCATTTCCAACATTAATAATACTTAATGAGAATTGTAAATTGTGATTAAAATCTCTTTTATCACGAATATTAAACTCATCCATTATTCTAAAATCTGCTTGGATATTCCAAGGAGTTTCTGCTCCATTTCTTTCTGTAAACTGACCTCTTCTACTTTTTAAATATGGATTACCGTTTACGAAACTCTCATAATCTGCTACTTGTTGTCCTGCCGTTGCGCTTGGAACTCCTGCATTGCTTACACCGATATATTTTGCTGCTTCGGCTGCATCTTTAAATACATAAGCCAACCCTGCTGCCTGACCTGTTCCAGCAATTGTAGAATTTACAAATCCCCAAGTAAATGGATTACCCGATTGTGCATTAAAATACAAACTGGTTGTTAGTCTATTATTTTTGGCAAGGTTAAAAGAATACCCAACATTCGATACAATTCGATGTTTTATATTAAAATTCGATGTTGCAAGCTGTGGATCATTCGGAGTCAAAGACTGATTCATTTGCCAGTTACTTTCCATAGAGTTTCTAATTCCGTTTGTAATATCTTTTGCTTCTCCATAAGTATATGCAGCAAAGAAATTTAAACCAAAGTCATACGTCTTAGAAATTTGCGCTGTTAAACTATAACGGTATCCTTTATTTGTGTTTGATAACATATAAGCATTAGAGAAAGCACTATTTATATTAGCCGAGTAAATAGGCATTTGATGATTTACATCATAAGAAAAATAAGTAGGATTATCTGTCTTATTCACTTGTTGGAATAATAAATCCTGAATTACTTTAGTATAAATTCCTTCTACTGTAAATTTATATCCAGATACTGTGTAATCAAATGCCAATGAATTCCTCCAAATTTGTGGCATTTTAAATTTATTATCGATAAGATCCGCCTGTACTTTTGGCGTAGCATCATGATAATTATTTAATCCATTTGTTGCCAATGGATCTCCTAAAGTACCTACTTGGGCAGGAGTTAAATTATTTTTGTCATAACTTCCAAAACCTACTCCATCATTATAATAAGCATAACCTAACCATGCAAAAGGAATTCTTCCTGTAAACACTCCAGATCCACCTCTAATAACAAGTGATTTATCATCAAATACATTGTAAGTAAATCCAAATCTAGGAGAAAATGATACTGTGCTGAAATAGTTATTTTTTATTTCGCTTAGTGGCGTATAAGTATATGTTGTACCGTAATTAGGATCGGCAGGGGAGTTTTGTACTTTATCGCTTAAAGTTGGTTTATTAGGCAAATTGGCATAATCTAATCTTATTCCCGGAGTTATTTTAAGCTTTGTTCCTACTTTAATTTCATCTTGCAAATACAAACTATGAAGACCAATCTTAAACTTTGCATAAGGATTATTAAACAAATCATCTCTTGAGGAATTATCAAAAGGATATGTTCCCCGAACTCTTGAAGGTAATGCGTTATAGAAATCGGCAAGCGATTTATAAGAAACCCTTCCATTTAATGAATTTACAAAACCATAATTAATATCATATATCTCATTATGAGTTCCTATTAAGAAAGTATGATTATTTACTTTATAGGTAAGATTATCTGTAAACTCTATTGTGTTTTGCTTCATATTGAAAACAGTAGCCTCTCTATCATTTCCTAAAAATATTGTTCCTCCATTATATCCTATTTCAACTTGTGGAAACATATAATTATTAGAAGTAGGCTCACGGTAATCTTTTATAGTAGAATATCCTGCAATAAATGAGTTAGACAAATTATTATTAAAACGAGTCTTAAACTCAAGAACCGTACTAATAGAATTATTTTTCTGGATAAAGTTCATGCTAGAAAACCTAAAGTTTGCAGCATCTCTTTCTAAGTTTGAAGCTTCAGAAAAAACTGAGTTATTTCTTAATGAAATCGAATTGTTAGCATTTATTTTCCAATCTACTTTATTGAAAAACTTTTTACTTTTTGCATAATTATTAAAAGAGTCAAAGCTACCGGCATCAAAGCCGTATTTGTTTTTCACAAAGCTAGCTATTGATTGTGCTGTTGTGGCATCTACTAAAGCTCCTAAATTACCATTTGCATCTTTATCGCCTGCATTGTAAAAAATAGGATCTGTTCTTTCTGCATATTCTGCATTTGTAAAGAAGAATAATTTATCCTTGATAATAGGAAATCCTACTCTAAAACCTGATTGATAATCTTGAAACGCATTTGGCATTTTAGCATTATCACCTGCCGTATTCCTACCAGTCATATCGGCATTACGACCATAACTGTAAACAGAACCTGTAACTCTGTTAGATCCGCTACGAGTAACTGCATTTATACTTCCGCCTAAGAAATTACCCAATTTTACATCATAAGGAGCAATATAAACCTGAACATCCTGTATAGCATCTAAGCTAATAGAGTTAGAACGCGTACTACTTCCCGGCATTCCCGATGTTCCTGATTGCCCACCTAATGAAGGACTAAATCCTATTGCATCATTATTAATAGATCCATCGATAGTAACGTTGTTGTATCTGAAATTTGTTCCTGCAAATGAATTATTAGAACTCTGTGGAACTAATTTTGTAACATCCTGAATCCCTCTATTTATAATAGGTAGATCATTTATTTGCTTCTCGTTAATATTGGTAGACCCTCCTTTTCCTGAAGATTTTTTTCCTATAATAGTAACCTCTCCAAGGGCGATTTCAAGGGTTTGAACCGAAATAAGTGGCAAATCATTAGTCCCTAATGCCAATTGAATTGATGAAGCCGAATAATCCTTTACTCCCAAACTAGATATTGAGATAGTATAAGGTCCACCAACATCCATGTTTTCGATACTATACTGACCCTTTGCATCTGTAGTAGTTTCGTAAACTGTATTAGTTGGTACGTGTCTCATTTTAACAATTGCATCAGATAAAGGCCTCGACCCATCTGATATTTTACCTGAGACTGAAGAAGTTGTAATTTGCGCAGATAATGCACCAAATACAAGTAAGAGAATTCCCGTTGAAATAACTTTTAACATAGCCTTGTTTTTTTTGTAAAATAAATTCATAATTAAAAGACCAAGACAAATCTATTGTTACTAAAAAGCCGCAATAATATTATATAATTATTAAGGAAAAAAGGCTTACAAACTCTAAATAGTTATTTTTATAATAAAAAACCTATGAATATAAATTCAACTGTTAAGGTAATGTTGCTTTATGATCAAAAAGAATGATTAAATCTCTAAAAAAATAAAGCAAAATGGTTCTAACTATTGTATCATTTACCAAACTATCCTGATAAAAAAACTGTTAAAATATAATCACAAAAAAAGCTGCCTATGACGAATAACTCATAGACAGCTTTTAACTAACTAACCAAAATTATTTTTTCAAGAACTTCATTACTTGAATCTTGTTATTTTCATCTATTGCCTTAACGATATACAATCCTGTATTTAATTCACTCACTGAGAATTCATAAGTTATTTTTCCGCTTCCGCTAAAGCTTTTCACGAACTGTCCAGTCAAAGAATAAATCTCTACTCTTGAAACCTGAGTATTTAAAGTAAAATAATCCGAAACTGGATTAGGATACAAAGTAATCCTACTGGGTTTCTCAAAATTTTCTATAGCTAATAGTGCTTGTTGATTTCCGTAAATTCGAAATTCTCCCGCAGGAATGCTTATCGGAGCATTTACATTTGCAACAACAATAGGTGTATTATCCATTAAATTATACCAAACTCCTGCATAAGGAAAACCTGTAGCAACACTTTGAGTAGTTACATCAAAATTAGCCAAAACCAATACATCCTTTAATTGTGTTACTTGCAAGGCTCCATTGGTAATTTTTATATTTGGAAATAATGAATTCGTATTCGACAAGGTAGCCGTTCCAGAAAAAATAGGCTCTACGATTTTCATGGTAATCATTTTTGCCCAATCATTGTAAATTTTACTGCGGCTTGAATTCCCTAACCAATTACCAGTCCATTGTGGCTGCTGCTTTGTATCTAGCTTACAATCACCCGGAATTGTTCCTGATTCATCATTTACGGTTCCGTTGTTACAAGTAAAAATAGACGAATCCCATCCAAGCTCTCCAAAATGCCAAATCATTTTTGGTCCCGGAACCAATAAAGATACTGCTCCAATAGCCGACATTCTAGACAATGCAATATTTAAGTTTTTTACATCATGTGCAGCATTGTCACTATTACCATATTTGATATTTTTATACATCAATCGCTCCTCATCATGACTTTCGGCATAACCCATTAATCGATTTTTAGTAAAACCTCTGCTGGAACTATTCATTCTATAAATATTATTATCTGTAGTATATCCCATTGACAACTGATTGTATTCATTGGTCATTTTCCCCCACATCATAATACCTTTACTAGGACTTTCATTTATTTTATAATTAGCCCAGAGTTGCTCTTCGGCATCACTGCCTAAATGTTCAAAAATTGTATAATGCGTAGGATCAATACTCCAGGAATAATCGGCATACGTTTTTAATACATCTACCCTGTCTTGCTGCAAACTATTTGTGCACGATTCATCGCCGGCGGTACAATTTTGCGTAAAGCCTTTGGTTAAATCCCAACGGAAACCATCTATTTTATACTCTTCAATCCATTGTTTAATTACTCGTTTTACATAATTCTGAGTTCTGGCTTGCTGATGGTTAAAATCTTCTCCCACACTATAACTATGTTTGGCAACGGTATTAAAATAAGGATTCTCTGCCGATGGCGATCCCCAACCATCATTATCCGGATCGTTCATCCACATTCTCACCATAGGATTGCGTCCAAAAGCATGATTTAAAGCCACATCAAGAATAACGGCAATTCCGTTTTGGTGACATAAATCGATAAATTCTTTAAGTTTATCCGAAGTACCATAAAATTTATCCAAGGCCATATGAAAAGAAGTATTATATCCCCAACTTTCATTTCCTTCAAACTCCATTACGGGCATTAACTCAATAGCATTTATTTTTAAGTTTTTGAAATAATCAATCTTATCGATCAAACTCTGATAACTTCGGCTTGCATCAAAATCACGAACCAAAACTTCATAAACAACCAATTTCTCTTTTTCGGGTTTAACAAAGTTTGTTACTTGCCAAGGGTATGGCGTTTGTCCCGTTTTTAAAACCGTTACTTCTCGTTCTTGCCCTGCTGGATAAATGGGCATATTAGGGTAACTTGTCGATGGAATTCCCGGATCGTCAAAAGGAGATAAAACCAACGTAGAATAAGGATCGGCGGTTTTTACCAATGATGGTGAGTTAGCAATTGGCGAATTTGCAACAACCCAATATTGATAGGTATTATTTACACCTGAAACTAATCCTGTTAACTCTAGCCAAAACTTACCCGAAGCAGGATCTTTCATCATTGCATAAGAACTTGTAGGCGCCCAATTATTGAAGCTTCCAGCAACGTAAACAAAATCTTTTAATGGAGCATCAAGAACCAATGTTGCTTTTGTAACATCTGTCGTATTATAATTAATTCCATCTACTAAACCTGTAGGCATTGCTGCCAATACGGTTCCGGGATTAACTACTGCTGTAAATTTCTTAACAACAGTTGTCCCACCCTGAGCTATACTCAATTCATAACTTTGGTTACCAGTAATATTAGTGTGATTAAACACATAACTTGTTGAACTTGTATTTGCATCAATCACAACCCCATTTGATTTCAAGCTATAACTTGCAACTCCATTTGTATTTGTAGCAGTAATATTTAAGCTTCCGCCACTAGTAACAATTGTATTACTGTTTTCTACCGGAGAAGTTAAAGTAGCTTGAAAAGCTCCCACCTTAATAAAGAAGTCCGAACAAGATGGCGCTAGTTTTAATGTTTGCGAACCATTTGCATTCCTAAATACCAGACCCATTTTTGTAGCCTCTTCTTGTTGTGTAATTGTCAAACCAAAATAAGTACTTGGTGTAATAGTAATACTCCATGTACCATTTCCATTATTGGTCATTAAACCAACATTGTCATCTGCGCCCCAATTTCCTTTTGCGCTTGCCCAAGGATTTGCTTCAGTACCAATTCCGGAATGCATATATACTTTCGCGGGGTTTGCACCCATTTCATTACAAGTTGGTGATGTAAATGAAGCAGTAATAGTTATAGATTCATTAACCTGAAATACTGCTGGTGATACTGTTATTTGCTGAGCACTGACAGCAATAAACAGTAGAAATAAAAATAATAGTAAAGTTTTTTTCATAATATGGTTGGTTGGTTAGTTTGCATTAAAAAAGGGCTACCTCATAGATAGCCCTTTATTTTATTTCAAGAAAAATTACTCTTGATTTGGAATCATTAAGTAGCTTCCGTCTAAATCATTGAAGTAAATTACATATTTAGATTTTGCAACAGGAATATTATCACCATTACCACCTCCTGAGAAAGCAGTATTTCCTCCCCAAGAAACATCCCAAGTATCATTTGCTCTAAATTTAAGTCCACCATCTTTCAAAGCAGTTACACCTAGACTCCAGGCATGTGCATTAAAAGAAGATTTATTCATAGCTGTTGAAACATCCCAACTACCTGTACTGTCTCCAATAATACCAACTGTTCCATTAGTTTTTGCTGCAGATGCATCGTAAATCGCTAATGTATATTTTAAAGTCTGAGTATTAAATTGAAAAGTATAATATCCGTCTGTAGGAATTGTAAATTCACCTGCATTATTATTTATTTCGATAGCTCCACCCCCAGCATTACCTAATTGAGAGACCCAGCTCCCTTTTACAGAGATCAATTTAAAATTACCTGCTTTAAAATACCCAACAAATTTATATTGACTTGCATCTTTTCCGTCTCTAAACATTGGTTGATGCTTAGTGTCGGCATTATTTTCCCACTCACCGGCTACAGCAGCACCTATTAAATACCAATCTATAAAATCATAAGCTACTCTTCCTGAATAAGGAGTTACACTAATTGTAATTAATGTTTTGGACAGCTGAGGGAATCCTCCTGAAACATTAGAAGCAATTTTCACATCAAACTCTGAAGCTATTCCTGTTGGTCCTCCAAGATCAATTGCTGCCTGATTTAAATCTTTAACAAGAATTGAAGCTTCTAGAATATTACTAGTTGTCGCAAGAGTTATTGCTTTTGCAAAATCGCCACCTTTTTTATCAATTAACAAAGTATATTTTGGCGCTACAGCAATAGAATATTTTGCAGCCGACCATGTGAATTTCGCAGCTTCTTCTGAACCTTTGTCTTCTTCGAGAACAAATACTTTACCTGTTGCAGGTGCCGTTATTTCTGGTGCTGAAACAGTCTCTAAAATTGTTCTATTATCTACAGCATCAGCATTACATGACACCGCCAATACACCAATAAATGCGATTAAAATTTTATATATATTTTTCATTTTACTGTTTTATAAAGGTGTTAGTATCCTGGATTTTGCTTCAATGTTGGATTTGCCTGAATATTTGTTGATGGAATAGGCATTAAGTCTCTAAATGATGCCGTTGTACCACCATTTTGCGTTCCACCTTTCCATTGCCAATTTTTAGAACTACCTGTAAATTTTCCAAAACGGATTAAATCAGTTCTTCTGTGACATTCCCAATACAACTCTCTTCCTCTTTCATCCAAAAGAAAATCAAGAGTTAATCCTGCTGTTCCAATAGGTGCCGCATTTGCTCTGGCTCTAATCTGGTTTACATAACCCAAAGCAGTTGCTATATTTCCTGTTGATGCTCCTCTTACAGTTGCTTCAGCATACATTAAATAAGCATCTGATAATCTAAACATAGGAAAATCAGTATCTGGGATATCACTTCTTTGTGCTGCAGATCCATCAGAATTAACATTAACAAATTTTGTTATAGCATATCCATCTTTAAAAACTCCAATATTATTAATATCCAAAGATTGACCTGGTGTGTAAGAAGAAATTCTTTTATCAGTCCAGGTAACTTGTTTTCCTAATGAAACTGGTTTATTATTTCCGTTTGGAACTGCAACTGGCAAACCGTTTAAAGTTATTGTACCATCTGTTAAACTAAATAAATAAGTACTATTAGGATTAAATCCAGGTTCTTTCTCATTTTTATCATTTGAATCAAAAATCAAACCGTCTTTATTAACCAGAATTCCTGTTTTAGTAACATTGCTTTTACCCTTACTTTGGTAAAATTCAAATTGACCTGAAGGTGTACCAAAACTAGCTACAAACTCTTTTCGGGTTCTTGTACCTTCCCATCCACCTGTTAAACCCAGATAAGGAGCATCCATACTACCACCAATAGCAGCGTGAATAATAAAACTCATTCCTCCACCTGCAGCTCTAATAGCATTACCATCGCTTATAATTGGGAAAATAAATTCACTTTGAGCACCATTTCTATCATTATCTGCAGAGAATAAATAACTGTAAGGAATATTTGCAAATGTGTATCCTGAATTAATAACCTCACTACACAATGTTGCAGCTTCATTATTTCTGTCTACTCCTGTATATACTTTGGAATTCAAATAAATCTGAGCCAATAAAAATTTGGCTGCCGTTTTATCAACTCTACCATATTCATTTGCTTTCGAAGCAACCATGCTCTTGTCTAAATCTTTTAACTCCGATTCAATAAAAGCAAAAACTTCTGCTCTTGTTCTTTGCACCGGATAAAACAATCCAACTGGATCCGCTTCAGTCGTAATTGGCACATTCCCGAACAAATCCATTAAATTATAGTATGAAAATGCTCTTAGGAAACGAGCTTCTGCTCTAAAAGCAGCAATCTCAGTTTTCAAGTTAGCATCAACACCTCTTGCGGTTAACTTTTCATCTGAAGTTTGTCTCAAAAACTCATTAGCAATACTAATTTCGTAGAATGCTCTTGAAAAAGTTCCTGATAAAAATGCATTATCAGGTGCCCAGCTCTGTGTGTTCAATGTAGGCAAAGTACCATCGGCCCAACCGATGATTGCTTCATCTGTAGGAAGCTCTTGTGTTACAAAAAGTAATCTTAAGTAACTACTAAAGTCTCCCCCAAGTCCGCTAATATCCGGTTTACCATCTCCGTCATTACCTCCCACATATAAACCTGCGTATAATTTTGCTAATACTTGTTTGTACGAAGTTGGATCTTTAAAAAAGTCCTCCGATAAAAATTCATTTTTATCACGCGGAGTCACATCAAGGTCGCTCGTACACGAAGTAAGTGTCATATTTAATCCTAAAATGAATAGGAGAAAATAAGATATATGTTTAAATGATATTTTCATTTTGTATATTTTAAAATTTTGTTTTTCAGTGTACTACTAGAAATTTGCATTTACTCCAAACAAGAAAGTTCTGGCTCTTGGATAAACATTATTATCGATTCCATTGAATTTCTCAGGATCTAAACCATCATATTTCGTAAGAACAAAAACATTTTGAACTCCTAATGTAAATCTCAAAGAAGCAGCTTTTATTATTGATTTATCGAAAGTATAACCAAGGGTAACATTATCTAATTTTATAAAAGAAGCATCTTTTATATAATAATCAGATAAATAACGCATTGTACCATTATCTTCATAAGTAAAACCAGTGTTAAGATAATCTGAACTTACATTGGACAAATCGCTTTGTCTTCTTAAACCTGCATCCGAGTATCCTAAATTTGAATTTACGTTATCAAAAATATAATTCCCTAAACTTGCTCTCCAGTTCATTGTAAAATCAAACTTTTTATAGTTCAAAGTAGTGAAGAAACCAAAAGTGTAATCTGGTGTAGGTTTATGAGCTCTGTAACGATCTCCATCATCAATTTTTCCATCACCATTTCTATCTACGTAAGCTCCTGCAACTGGTTTATTATTAGCATCATATAATTGCTCATATACTAAAAATGAATTTGGCGCATATCCTACCGAATTAATTTGGATTTTATTTTGCCCACCTCCAGCAATATTATCTCCTGCTAAATATCCTTGAAAACCATCAACAGTCGTTCCTAGATTAGTGATTTTTTGGTCTATATAAGTCGCATTAAAGGCAACATTCCAAGTTAGGATATCATTTTTAATAATATCTGATTGAATACTAAATTCAACCCCTTTGGTTCTAACGCTACCAACATTATATATCCCAGAATTTCTTATGTTTGCTCCGTCCGGAACTACAACCTCTGCCAATAAATCACTTGATTTTTTATCAAAGTAGTTGATTGTTCCTGTAATTCTATCATTAAAGAAACCATAATCAACACCTAAATTCATCTCTGTCAATTCTTCCCACTTAATGTTTTCATTATACCCTTCTGGTCTCGCCGTTCTATAAACAGTATTTCCAAAAAGATATTGAGAATTAATCGTACCAAGAGTTACCCTTCTTAAGTAATCATATTGAGCTGGAATATCTTGTTGTCCGGTTGTACCATATCCGAATCTTAATTTTAAACTTGACATTGTTTCATTCCCTTTTAAGAAAGATTCTTCGGCTACGTTCCAAGCTAGAGCAACACCTCCAAAGTTACCCCATCTGTTTTCTTTAGAAAAACGTGAAGTACCATCTCTTCTATAATTCAATGTTACTAAATAACGACTGTCATAATTTAAGATCAAACGACCAAAATAAGATTGTAAGTTAACATCCGGATCAATAGTAGTTAACTCATTAGGAGTTGGCTGTCTAGTCTCTCCCGATTCGTATTTTTCTTTTTGAAACATCTGGTAGTTATAACCTGCAGTTGCATCAAGTTTAAATTTTCCTAAATCCTTAGTATAATTAAAATACGCATTTAAGTTTTTATTCTGAAGCGCATTTGTATAACTATTATAGTTTCCAAAATTTGCATAACCTACCTCATTAAAAGCTTTTGGCTGGTATCCTAAAGCACTTAGTGTACTTTGTTCATTATATCCGCTGCTATCAAATCTATCAATACCCGCTTCTACAACAGCTCTCAAATCTTCAAGGAAATGGAATTTATAATCTATTCTAACGTTACCCCATTTTCTGGTAGAAGTAGCTCTTTTATCTTCTTGATTTAATCTCGCCACAGGATTTCTCGCTGGCAATAATGGTAAATTCCCTGTAGGATCCAACCATTCAAAATATCCTCCATAACGAGAACCTGCCTGATAAACAGATTGCGTAGGATCAAAACTAAGTGCTCCACCTATAACTGCTCCTTCATCTTGAAATTGGTTTTTACCAAAAGATAAATTACCGTTAATATCAATTTTTAAATGATTATCAAATAAAACCGGATTTAACGATATCGATGTCGTAGTTCTTTCAAAAGAAGTGTTTCTTAGGATTCCTGGATTATTAACATTTCCAACAGATAATCTTACTGGCAATTTATTGAATAAAGCACCACTTACAGATATATTATTGTTGGTTGTTAAAGCAGTATGGAAAATTTCATCTTGCCAATTTGTGTTTGCAGTTCCTAATAACGCTTTTTGCGCAGGAGTACCTTTTGTATTTACCAATTCACGAAACTGGTCTCCGCTTAATACATCAACTGTATTAGCGACAGTGTTAACTCCCACCTGAGAACTAAAATTAACTTTCACACCACCTTTAGTACCTTTTTTAGTAGTAATAACAATTACACCATTTGCTGCTCTGGATCCGTAAATCGCTGCTGCAGATGCGTCTTTTAAAATCGTAAACGACTCTATATCATTAGGGTCAATAGTAGATAATATACTCGTAGATCCACTAGGAACGGCATTACTTAAAGGAAGACCGTCCAAAACGATTAATGGCTCATTAGAAGCTGTTAGTGAAGATCCTCCACGAATTCTAATATCTGCTTTTGCACCCGGTGCACCTCCACCTGTTACATTAACACCCGAAATACGACCGCTAATTAAACTTTCTGGAGTTACGTTAATACCTTTGTTAAATTCTTTCGCCGAGATTTGTGATACAGAACCTGTTGCATCTTTTTTCTTAACAGTACCGTAACCTACTTGTATTACAATTTCCTTAAGCTGATTTGCATCCTCTTCTAAAGAAATACTTACATTTTTTTGGCCTGCGAAAGTGATAGTAGAACTAGCATATCCAATAAAAGAAACAATGATTTTATCACCATTCTTTACATTTCCAAGCTTAAACTTTCCATCAAAATCTGTCGAAGTACCATTGGCACCCCCTTGTACATTTACATTTACTCCTGGTATTGGCTGAGCTGTTGCTTTGTCCAGAACAATCCCGTCTAATGTACTCTGAGCAAGTACACTAAAAGGCAAGAGTAACAATAAAAATAACAACTTTTTATAAATTGTTTTCATACTTTTTGTTTAAATTAAAATTGAGTTTTGGTTTATTATTTTACTTTTATTTTTACTTCGAATTTCAAAATTAAGGATTTATTAACGTGCCCGACACATGGCAATTTTTATTGGTTTACGAAAACGTGATAGTGTTGAAAACTTTCTATATTATATAAGTTTTTAGGCATAATACTGTCATTTTTAAAAATAAACCATATCTTTATTAACAAAACAATTTTTTCCATATCAACAGTATGAAACGCAAAATAACCCTTAAACAAATTGCGAAGGAGCTTGATGTATCTATTTCTACCGTCTCAAAATCACTTCGAAACAGTCTGGAAATCGGAGAAGATACCCGATTAAAAGTGCAGGCTTTCGCCAAATTCTACAATTACAAACCCAACAATATTGCACTCAGTTTAAAGAATCGTAAAACCAAAACAATTGGTATTATTATTCCCGAAATTGTACACCATTTTTTCTCAACAGTCATTAATGGAGTAGAACAAGTAGCCAACGAAAATGGCTACAGTGTTATCATATGTCTATCTGATGATTCATTTGATAAAGAAGTACTTAACATGGAAATGCTAGCCAACGGAAGTATCGATGGATTCATCATGTCTTTATCCAAAGAAACGCAATTTAAAGGCGATTTTCATCATATAACCGAAGTTATAAATCAAGGAATGCCAGTTGTCATGTTCGACCGCGTTACAAATGAAATTTTATGTGACAAAGTAATCATCGATGATAAAGCGGCAGCCTATGAAGCCGTTCAAAGTTTAATTGATAAAGGGCGCAAAAAAATCGCCTTAGTTACAACAGTGGATTATGTAAGTGTTGGAAAACTCAGAACAGATGGATACACAAAAGCATTATTAGACAACGACATACCTTTTAACGAAGACCTTATTATTAAAATAGAAGATGTAGATACTTGCGAAATAATCATTAGTCGGTTATTAGAAGATCGCGCTATAGATGCCGTTTTTGCTGTTAATGAACTTTTTGCCGTAACTATAATTAAAACAGCAAACAAAATGGGACTTAGAGTTCCTGAAGATGTAGCTGTTATCGCATTTACAGATGGAATTATATCCAAATATTCGACTCCAACTATTACTACTGTAAGCCAGAGTGGGAACAAAATGGGGAATAAAGCTGCAAAAATGTTAATAGATCGCCTGGAATCAGAAACCGAAGAAGGCGAGGAAGAAGAAGAGAACTACAAAACAGAAGTCATTGAAACCCACCTTATAGAAAGAGAATCTACCGACTAAAAAAGCTTTTATAAAACATCCAAAAAAGAGTTCCTAACTTAAAAACTGTCTATAAAAAGAACGCAGATAATATGGATTTTCTCTCTATTGTTATTAAAAATCCGTTTTTAATCCGCGTCATCTGCGTCCCTTTGACAAAGAGTTAGATAACATTAATACTCTTATATATTTAGGCACTAAAACACATTAATTAATTTTAATGTGTTTTTATTTGTTTCTTTAGAAAAATAATTTATAAATTTACGCCAGCTCAAAACTTTTACTTTTACTTCGAAAAATAAGTTAAGTTTTGATAAGCAAAGCGCTTATCGTACATTCATTAAATTACGATAATGGAAAAGCGTAAATTAAGTTTTTGGGAAATCTGGAACATGAGTTTCGGTTTCTTAGGAATACAAATGGGGTTTGCTTTACAAAATGCAAATGCCAGTAGAATTCTTCAAATTTTTGGTGCCGACGTACACGAACTTTCATGGTTTTGGATAATTGCTCCTTTAATGGGATTAATTGTTCAACCTATCATTGGACATTATAGTGATAAAACCTGGGGAAAATTTGGTCGAAGAAAACCATTTTTTCTAGTAGGCGCTATTCTAGCTTCGGTTGGATTAATATTAATGCCACAAGCAAACATATTTATTTCTGTTTTACCTGCATTATGGGTTGGAGCCGGAATGCTTATGATTATGGATGCTTCATTTAATATTGCCATGGAGCCATTTCGTGCTTTAGTTGGTGACAACTTAAGAACAGATCAGCGTACAGCAGGATTTAGTATCCAGACAGCTCTTATTGGTTTTGGAGCCGTAATTGGTTCGGCATTACCGTATGTATTAACCAAATGGTTTGGGGTTTCTAACAGTACCGTTCCTGGTAGTGTCCCTTTAAATCTTACACTTTCCTTTGTTTTGGGAGCTGTTGTTTTAATTGGATCTATTCTGGTAACTTTATTTACAACCAAAGAATATTCTCCCGAAGAACTAGAACTTTTTGAAGATCCTCAAAGTGAAGTTGATATTCCTTCTGAAGAAAAATCAAAACTTACAGACATTTTTACCGACTTTGCAAAAATGCCAACCACTATGCGCCAACTTAGTTGGGTGCAATTTTTCTCTTGGTTCGGGCTTTTCGGTATGTGGGTATTTAGTACCCCTGCAATTGCACATCATATTTACGGATTACCATTAAACGACAATTCAAGTCAAACCTATCAAGATGCTGGGGATTGGGTTGGAATTCTTTTTGGAGTTTACAATCTTGTTTCGGCAATTATAGCCTTATTTTTTCTTCCGATGATTGCAAAAAAAATAGGACGAAAATCTACTCACGCCCTTTCATTAGTGATTGGCGGAATAGGTTTAATCTCTATTTATTTCATGCCCGATGAAAACTGGGTTATCCTCTCGATGGTATTAATTGGTGTGGCTTGGGCTAGTATTCTGGCAATGCCATACGCTATTCTGGCTGGATCTATTGCGCCTAAAAAAATGGGAGTTTACATGGGGATATTCAACTTCTTTATTGTAATTCCACAAATAATAAACGCAATAATCGGAGGACCAATCGTAAAATATCTTTATAACGGTGATGCTATGTACGCCTTAATCACGAGTGGAGTCAGCTTTTTGATAGCCGCAGTTTTAGTGTACAAAGTAAAAGATGTAGATGACGTTAAAATCTAAAAATCTCATCTAAGAACTTTCTCCTTCTGATGAAATAGAAGTGATTTCCTGACAATCAAAATTTAAATACTTTTTCGAAAGAAATACAAAATAAGCATATTATTAAATGAATACAAAAGCGTTTATATTCGACCTAGACGGCGTAATTGTTGACACGGCTAAATATCATTATTTAGCGTGGCAAAAAATTGCAAATGCATTAAACATTGACTTTACACACGAACACAACGAACTCTTAAAAGGAGTGAGTCGTGTACGTTCTCTAGATATTATTCTGGAATTAGGAAACATTCAAGCTTCACAAGAAGATAAAGATAAATGGCTCATCCAAAAAAATGAAGACTATCTTACTTATTTAGTAGATATGGATCAAAGCGAAATCCTTCCTGGAGTCTTAACTATTCTACAATTTTTAAAAGAAAAAAATCAAGCTATTGCATTAGGTTCAGCTAGTAAAAATGCCCGTCCGATTCTAGAAAAAACAGGAATCATATCCTATTTTGATGTTATTGTAGACGGTAATGACGTTACAAATGCCAAACCAGATCCAGAAGTTTTCTTAAAGGCAGCTCGATTATTAAACATAAACCCAGAAGACGCTATCGTTTTTGAAGATTCAGTTGCAGGAGTTCAAGCAGCCAATATCGGAAAGATGACAAGTGTTGGGATTGGTTCTAAAACGGTCTTGCATGAAGCAAAATACATCTTTGAGGATTTTACCTTAATAGACGAAAGCTTTATTAACGACTTAATTAGTCAATGAGAAAATTTGATAATTAGATAATTCTTAAAATCAATATCATCTAATTAAAAAATCATTACAAATCATCTAATCAACAAAACAGTAAAACAATCAGCAATTAAAGATAAAATCAAATTAGAAACGTCAAACAATAATTATCAGATATCAAATTATCTGATTGACACATTATCTAATTACCCTTAATTGCCTAATTATCTAATTAAAGAAGAAATGAATCAAGATTATATAAAACCAGACAATTGGTCAATAATAGAAGAAGGCTTTGATGTCGAAAGAGTTAAATCATCTGAAAGTCTTTTTAGTATCGGAAACGGTGCTATGGGACAACGCGCCAATTTTGAAGAAAAATACTCCGGAGAAACTTTCCAGGGAAGTTATATTGCCGGAATCTATTATCCAGACAAAACCAAAGTAGGATGGTGGAAAAACGGATACCCAAAATATTTTGCCAAAGTACTTAATGCTCCAAACTGGATTGGTATCAATATTGAAATTAACGAAGAAGCTTTCGATTTAAATTCTTGTACTGAAGTAAAAAACTTTCGCAGAGAATTAAACATGAAAGAAGGTTGGTACAATCGTTCATTTGAAGCAACATTAAAAAACGGAACTGAAATTGCTGTTAACGTACGTCGTTTTCTTTCTTTAAACCTGGATGAAGTTGGTATTATCAAATACGAAATTACCCCATTAAACAAAGATGCAAAAATTCTTTATAAACCTTATTTGGATGCTGGTGTTACCAATGAAGATGCCAACTGGGAAGAAAAATTCTGGGAACCACTTGAAGTAAAAAAAGGAACAAACGAAGCTTATGTAACAGCTCAAACTTACAAAACGCACTTTAAGGTTACGACTTTTATGCACAATAGTATTTTTGCTAATAACGAAAATATAAACATTTCGCCTTCTACAATAGATTCTTCATCAGATAAAGTAGAATATACTTATGGTGTAATCATTGCAAAAGGACAAACCTCATCTATACAAAAAATTGGTGGTTATACGGTTTCATTAAACCACACCAACACACTTGCTGCAGCCGAAAAAGCAATTAAAGAAGCATTAAGCAAAGGATATGACCAATTATTGCAAGAGCAAATCGAAGCTTGGGCAAAAATTTGGGAAATGTCAGACATTACCATCGATGGAGATGTAAAAGCACAACAAGGAATTCGTTTCAATATCTTTCAGTTAAACCAAACCTATTCAGGAAAGGACAACCGATTAAATATTGGACCAAAAGGTTTTACTGGAGAAAAATACGGCGGATCTACCTATTGGGATACCGAAGCCTATTGTATTCCGTTTTACATGGCTACCAAAGACCAACAAGTTGCCCGAAATTTATTAACTTATCGTTACAACCAGTTGGATAAAGCTATTGAAAATGCCAAAGATAATTTGGGTTTCAAAGATGGAGCTGCTTTATACCCAATGGTAACCATGAATGGTGAAGAATGCCATAACGAATGGGAAATCACGCATGAAGAAATCCACAGAAACGGTGCGATAGCTTTTGCCATTTTCAACTATAACCGTTACACAGGAGATTACTCTTATATTCCAGAAAAAGGATTAGAAGTATTAATTGGTATTGCCCGTTTTTGGCACCAAAGAGCTTCATTCTCTACAGCCAAAAATCAATATGTGATTTTAGGAGTTACAGGTCCTAACGAATACGAAAACAACATCAACAATAATTTCTATACCAATTATGTTGCTAAATGGTGTATAGATTATGCCGAAGAACAAATTACAAAAGTCACAGCCGAATATCCTGCTGACCACAAAAGAATTATCGAGAAAGTACAACTTACTGAAAACGAAATTCAGGAATGGAAAAAAGTAGCTAATAATATGTACTTCCCATTTTCAGAAGAACATAATGTTTACTTACAACAAGACGGATTTTTAGATAAAGATTTAGTTCCTGTAAAAGATTTAGACCGTTCGCAACGTCCAATAAACCAAAAATGGTCTTGGGATCGCGTATTACGTTCGCCATATATTAAGCAAGCCGATGTATTGCAATGTTTTTACTTTTTTGAAGAGCACTTTTCAAAAGATGAACTATTGCGTAATTTTGAGTTTTATGAATCTTTTACCGTACACGAAAGTTCACTTTCACCTTGCGTACACTCCATTCAGGCAGCAGCTCTGGACAAAATGGATATGGCATATACATTCTACCTAAGAACTTCTCGTTTAGACTTAGACGATTACAATAAAGAAGTGGAAGAAGGTTGTCATATTACATCTATGGCAGGAACCTGGATGAGTATTGTAGAAGGTTTTGGAGGAATGCGTGTAAAAGATGACACCTTACATTTCTCTCCAAAAATTCCGAAAGAATGGACTGGATATTCATTTAAAATCAATTTTAGAAATCAAATTCTAAAAGTATCAATAAACCATGACGAAACTACGTTTTCTGTAGATGGAGATGCCGACTTAGCCATTATCGTTAATGGCCAAACCGTAGTTGCTACTAAATATGCTTTGGCATAAATAGTAGTTCCTAATATATTTTTATAACATTTTTTAATTAAACAACATGAAGAATTTCATTTTCACAGCCTTCATTCTGGTTGCATTTTGTAACATTACAAAAGCACAACAACTAAAATCGCCAGAAGGAAAATTTGTCATGGAGTTTTCGCTACAAAGCGATGGAACTCCAACTTACAATCTTAAATACAAAAACAAAGAGGTTGTAAAATCTAGTAAGTTGGGACTTGAGCTTAAAAACGATAAAAAATCGTTACTAAATGACTTTACGGTTATTGATACAAAAACTACAACTTTTGACGAAAACTGGAAACCAGTTTGGGGAGAAGTAGCTTCTATACGCAATCATTACAATGAACTTGCAGTAACCTTAAACCAAAAAGGAACAGACAGACAATTGTTAATCCGTTTTCGTTTGTTTGATGATGGACTTGGATTCCGTTATGAATTCCCTACTCAAAAAAACCTTACGTATTTTGTAATCAAAGAAGAAAGAACGCAATTTGCAATGACGGGCGACCATACTGCATTTTGGATTCCTGGTGATTACGATACACAAGAATACGATTATACAAAATCGAAACTATCTGAAATTCGCGGATTATCAGAAAAAGCATATACTGCAAACGTATCTCAAAAGTCTTTTTCTCCTACAGGAGTTCAGACTTCGCTTATGCTAAAAACTGCCGAAGGTGTATATATCAATCTTCACGAAGCTGCATTAATCAATTATTCATGTATGCACTTAAACCTTGATGATAAAAACATGGTTTTTGAATCTTGGTTAACTCCAGATGCAAAAGGTGATAAAGGATACATGCAAGCACCAAGTCACTCTCCTTGGAGAACAATTATTGTTAGCGATGATGCAAGAGAAATTCTTAATTCAAAAATGACATTAAACCTAAACGACCCTTGTAAAATTGAAGATACATCTTGGATAAAACCAGTTAAGTATGTAGGTGTTTGGTGGGAAATGATTACAGGAAAAAGCTCTTGGTCATACACTAACGATTTCCCAACAGTACAACTTGGAGTATCTGATTACGCTAAAGCAAAACCAAACGGAACACACGGAGCAACTAATGCTAACGTAAAAAAATACATAGACTTTGCTGCTCAAAATGGTTTTGATGCCGTACTTGTAGAAGGTTGGAATGAAGGCTGGGAAGACTGGTTCGGACATTCAAAAGATTACGTTTTTGATTTCGTAACTCCTTACCCAGATTTTGATGTAAAAGGATTGCACGCTTACGCAAAATCTAAAGGTGTAAAAATCATCATGCACCACGAAACTTCAGGTTCAGTTCGTAACTACGAACGCCATATGGATAAAGCATACCAATTCATGAAAGACAATGGATACGATGCTGTAAAAAGTGGTTATGTAGGTGACATCTTGCCTAGAGGAGAAAACCATTATGACCAATGGATTGTAAACCATTATCAATATGCTTTAGAGAAAGCTGCTGAATATAAAATTATGGTTAATGCGCACGAAGCAGTACGCCCAACAGGTATTAGCAGAACATATCCTAACTTAATCGGTAACGAATCTGCAAGAGGAACAGAATACCAAGCATTTGGTGGTTCTAAAGCAAATCACGTAACAATCTTACCATTTACAAGATTAATTGGTGGACCAATGGATTATACCCCTGGTATTTTCGAAATGGATATTAGCAAACTTAATCCAGATAACAAGTCACATGTAAACAGTACAATTGCTAATCAATTAGCATTATACGTTACTATGTACAGCCCATTACAAATGGCAGCCGATCTTCCTGAGCACTATAACAAATTTGCAGATGCTTTCCAATTCATCAAAGATGTTGCTATCGATTGGGATGAAAGTAAATATATTGAAGCAGAACCAGGTGATTATATTACTGTAGCTCGTAAAGCAAAAGGCACTAACAACTGGTTTGTAGGTAATGTAAACGGAGATGTTAGTCGTACATCAAACATCAACTTTGATTTCCTTGAAAAAGGAAAAAAATACACAGCAACAATTTATGCTGATGCAAAAGATGCACACTACAAAACAAACCCACAAGCTTACACTATCAAGAAAATAGTAGTAACAAATAAATCTAAATTATCACAGTTATCTGTTCCAGGTGGTGGTTATGCAATTAGTATAATCGAAACTAAATAATTTTTTAAAGACAAGTGATTCCCTCAGAATTACTTGTCTTTTTTTCATAACTCTCTTTTGTCACATCGAGAATAATTACATTTAAAATTATGAATGCAACAACACTCAACCATTCAATCTATAAAATAATCCTATTAGTTTTATTGTTTTCTGCTTCCGCGAAAGCGCAAGTACAAAAAACAGAGCCACCTTTTTGGTATGCTGGCATGAACAATCCAGAACTACAGATTATGTTCTACGGGAAAAACATTTCCCAATACGAACCTACTGTTTCTAATAATATAACTATTAAAGACATTAAAAAAACCGAAAATCCTAACTACATTTTCGTAACAATTGACACTAAAGACATTCCTGCATCTGAGTTAGTTTTTTCATTTAAAAACAAAAACAAAGTTGCATTTACACAAAAATACTCTTTAAAAAAAAGAAGAGAAAATTCTGCTCAACGCAAAAGTTTTGATGCCTCCGATGTGATGTATTTAATCATGCCAGATCGTTTTGCAAATGGTAATCCTAAAAACGATAGCGATGCTTCTTCAACAGAAAAAGGAAACCGTCAAGATCCAAGCGGACGTCATGGCGGTGATATCGAAGGAATCATCAAAAACTTAGATTATATTTCATCTCTAGGCGCAACAACTATTTGGAATACGCCTTTAAACGAAGACAATGACAAACAACATTCGTATCACGGCTACGCCCAATCGGATGTGTATAAAATAGATCCTCGTTACGGAACAAACGAAGATTACGTGCGCTTGGCTGCCGAAATGCATAAAAAAGACATGAAACTGGTTATGGATTATGTAACCAATCACTGGGGAATCACACATTGGATGATAAAAGATATGCCAACAAAAACTTGGTTTAATCAGTTTGAAACCTTCACACAAACACACCACCGTCGCGAAGTAATTACAGATATTCACGCTTCAAAATTAGATCAGGAAGTTTGTATTGATGGTTGGTTTGTACCTTCAATGCCAGATTTAAACCTAAGAAATCCTTTAGTAGCAAAATACCTAACTCAAAACGCAATTTGGTGGATTGAATATGCAGATCTTGACGGATTTAGAGTAGACACTTACAACTATTCAGACCCTGCTGCAATGGCAAATTGGGCAAAAGCGATTACCAATGAATATCCAAACTTTAATATAGTTGGAGAAATCTGGATGCACAATCAGGCTAATTTAGCATTCTGGCAAAAAGACAGTAAAATAGGCGCAATCGAAAACTACAATTCGAATTTGCCAAGTGTAATGGATTTTACATTACATAATCAAATTGGGTCTGCTTTTAACGAAAGTGAAGCAACTTGGGACAATGGTATGATTAAATTCTACAATAATTTTGCTTTAGATTATTTATACCCGAACCCAGACAATATTTTGGTCTTTGCCGAAAATCACGACACAAACAGAATCAATGATGTTTATAAATACGATTTCGCTAAATACAAATTGGCAATGACTTTAATGGCAACCGTTCGTGGAATCCCACAATTGTATTATGGCTCAGAAATCGGAATGGGTGGCGATAAAGGTAAAGGCGATGCCGATATTCGACAAGATTTCCCTGGCGGATGGAATGGCGATAAAAACAATGCTTTTACCGCAGCAGGAAGAACTACTGAACAAGCTAAATATTTCGATTTTACTTCAAAATTATTCAAATGGAGAAAATCAAATGAAGCAGTTCATTTCGGGAAAATGACACATTATATTCCCGAAAACAACACCTATGTTTATTTTAGATATACAGATGCAAAAACAGTGATGGTAGTTTTTAATAATAATGCAAAAGAGCAATCGCTTAAAACAAATCGTTTTAAAGAAAACATCAAAAACTTTAAATCAGGCAAAGACATCCTTACAGGAAAAACATTCGATTTAACATCTGAAATTACTTTAGAACCAAAATCTGCAATAGTATTAGAACTAGAATAAAAAGCTAAGCTTTACATTATTTGTAGCTAGAAATATATTTAGCCACAGATTATAATGATTAAATGGATTTAAAATCTGTACGAGTCATTATAATTTGTGGCTTTTTTTATAAAGCTTTGCGAACTTTGCGTAAG
>NZ_JAOZEW010000018.1 GCF_025847235.1 Flavobacterium shii | reverse complement strand
GCGATAGCTTTGTAAATATGTAGACAAGAAAAAAGAAAACCCTTGTAAAAACTAATTTACAAGGGTTTGTTATTTTGTATTGTGGAGAATATCGGATTCGAACCGATCACCTCTTGCCTGCCAGGCAAGCACTCTAGCCAAATGAGCTAATCCCCCAAAGTGATTGCAAATAAAGTCAATTAATTCTCAAAAAACAAATTTCAAATCGTATCGAATGAAAATAGTTGTCAAAACCGTAACTTTACAATAAAAATAAGAATATGAGTTCAGAAATTCTAAATGGTTCACTTCATACTATTATCCAAAATAATATAGCAACGGTTGAGTTTGGTCATCCTGCTAGCAATTCTTTTCCTGGAACATTACTTCATAAATTAACTGTTGAAATAGATAATTTGAGTAAAAATGATGCTGTTACGGTTATCATTTTAAAAAGCAAGGGAAGTGGTGTTTTTTGTGCTGGAGGTTCTTTTGATGATTTTCTTGCAGTTACGAATGAAGAGCAAGGAACCGAATTTTTCTCTGGATTTGCAAATCTTATCAATGCTATGCGCAATTGCTCTAAATTAATCGTAGGACGTATTCAGGGTAAAGCAGTAGGAGGGGGAGTTGGTATTGCTGCGGCATGTGATTATGCTTTTGCAATACAGGATAGCGCCGTAAAACTCTCTGAACTAGCTATAGGAATTGGTCCATTTGTAATAGAACCTGTAGTTTCTAAAAAAATTGGAAAAACAGCGATGGCCGAAATGACGCTTGCGGCTCATGAATGGAAATCGGCAGCTTGGGCAAATCAAAAAGGTCTTTATGCAAAAGTGCTGGAAAATATAGAGCAATTGGATGAGGAATTATCTCATTTTACATCAAGGTTGGCTAGTTATAATCCGGAAGCATTAGCAGAAATGAAAAAAGTAATTTGGGAAGGTACAGATCATTGGAGTTCGTTACTTTATGAACGAGCTCAGATTTCGGGAAAATTGGTTTTATCGGATTTTACCAAAAATGCCTTATTACAATTTAAAAAATAATAAATATGAGTATTGTTTTATTCCTTCAACAAGTTGATGTTGCCGAGAAAATAAAAACGGCTCCAGATAGTAGTTATCAATTAGGTGTACTTATAGGTTCTTTTATTCCCTTCATAGTTTTGGTCGGAATTGCCTATTGGATGTATAACAGAGCCAAAAAAAGAGATAAAAACGGTTTTTAATTTTGTAAATTTGCAATCTAAAATACAACTCGATGAGTAATATCAGAATTACAAAACAATTTAGTTTCGAAACCGGACATGCACTTTATGGTTACGACGGAAAATGTAAAAATGTCCACGGGCATAGTTATAAACTGTCTGTAACAGTTATTGGTTCTCCAATTACTGACCGTGATAATGTAAAGTATGGAATGGTGATTGATTTTTCGGATCTAAAAAAAATTGTAAAAGAAGAAATCGTAGATCAGTTTGATCACGCTACAGTTTTTAATGAAACTACACCACATATAGAATTGGCAAATGAACTAAAAAATCGTGGGCATCATGTGATTTTGGTTGATTATCAGCCAACAAGTGAAAATATGGTTGTTGATTTTTCTGAAAGAATAATCAAAAGATTACCAAAAAATATTTCTCTTTTCTCTTTAAAACTTCAAGAAACTGAATCATCATTTGCTGAATGGTATGCAAGTGATAATTTGTAATCGAAATCTATTTTCATGCAATTACCCAACAATAAAAAAGTTTATTTTGCTTCCGATCAACATTTTGGAGCACCAACACCCGAGTTAAGTTTTCCGCGCGAACAAAAATTTGTAGCATGGCTTGATGAGGTAAAAAAAGATGCAGAAGCAATTTTTTTATTAGGTGATTTATTTGATTTTTGGTTCGAATATAAAACTGTTGTCCCAAAAGGATTTATTCGTGTTCTGGGTAAACTGGCAGAAATTCGAGATAGCGGAATCCCTGTATATTTCTTTGTGGGGAATCATGATTTGTGGATGGATGATTATTTTGAAACGGAACTTAATATTCCCGTTTATCACGATAATAAAGAATTTACTTTTGGGGATAAAACTTTTTTAATTGGTCACGGTGACGGAAAAGGACCTGGAGATAAAGGGTATAAAAGAATGAAAAAAGTCTTTACAAACCCATTTTCAAAATGGATTTTTCGTTGGCTTCATCCTGATGTTGGAGTGAAATTGGCACAATATTTATCAGTAAAAAATAAGCTTATTTCTGGCGATGAGGATGTAAAGTTCTTAGGCGAAGAAAACGAGTGGTTGGTATTATATGCTAAACGAAAACTAGAAACGAAACACTATAATTACTTTGTTTTTGGTCATCGTCATTTACCAATGATTATTTCGGTTGGAGAGGATTCGAACTATGTAAACCTTGGTGATTGGATCGGGTATTTTACCTACGGAGTTTTTGACGGTGAGACTTTTGAACTTAAGAAATTCGAGAAATAATTATTTCGTCCTAATCGGATAAGTAGCTATTCTATGAGTTCTCAAACTATAATTTGAAATAGTTTGGTGACCTGATTGCTGGAATTTAATAGATTTAGAAGGTTGCTTTGGCATATGACATTCGATGCAATTGTTTTTTAGTAAATTATCCGAAATTGATTTTGTTGTTGCGGAGTTATGTTTCACAATGCTATGACAGCTCATACATATTTTGGAATAGGAAGCCATACTTTTAGCCGCATTTTCATGTGGATTATGACAAGTCATGCAATCTATGGCCTCACTTTTTGTAAAGCATTTACTCTGAGATAATAGTAGAAACTGATTTCCATGTACATCATAATTTGTTGTATCGTTTGATTTTGGAACACCTCTAAAATAGTCCAAAAGATTATCACCTGGTCTAAACTCAAATCGGGACTTTACTTTTAGTTTGTCGTTCCCAGAATGACAAAGGGCGCAAGCATCTAGTTTTTGTTGTCTTTTTAAAGTATCGTATAAAACCATAGCATAGGCAGTTTTGACATTAGGGAATTTCAAATGATAATTTACGTGTTTTTTGGCTGGACCATGACAGCGCTCACAATCAATGCCATAAACCAATGTTTTTTCATTCATGAAATCTTCAACATCCATCGATAGAAAATTGATACTGTCGGAATTTGTAGTAATAAATCGACTGCCAATGTTTGAACTATGGCAAGCGAAACATTCCTTTCCTATTTTTCGGCTAAATGAAGCTTCTTTTTCTGAAAATCCGGGGCTTGTTGCCCAATTATTAATTGATTTGTAATAGGATATTGGTAATTCGTAGGGATAATTGCTGTCCCAATAAGCGGCAGTTTGTGCATGTTTGATTCCAAAAATAATGTCAAATCGATGTGCTTCAACTTCTTTTCCATTTTTGTAAAGCACCTGATATAAGCTATCGTTGCGCTTTTCCATCACCAGCTTAGTATCGGCATCATAAATAAAGATATGTTTGGCAGAGTCAAAATCGCCCAAGATGTTTTCTCTAGTGCCAGGAGCAGTTGCTTTATAGTGTGCACTTTTTAAAGCCATCTGATAAGTTGCCTGATGGCATTGAATGCAGCTTTCGGATCCTGCATAATCGGTTCCGCGTGGATCTATATATTCATCGGATTTATTAGCACAGCTTGAAAAAAAGACCGTAAGAAGTAAAAGAATAAAATGCGCACCTGTATTTTTCATTATTGTAAATATACTTTTTTTTGTGTAAAATCAAAATATATTTAAATTATGAATTGTAGGTGTTAAAAAGATAAGAATATGACTTAATTCATGCCAACTCCGTAAACATATTCTTCTAATGTGATTTTAAATAATGATCCTTTTACCAAATCTTCAATAGCTTTTAATTCATCCATAGAAACTGCTAAATCTATTTGAGAGCAAGGAGTTTTTAATAAAAACTTATGGCATTTATTTTTTAAAGCACACTCGTCACAACATTCATTTGCAATCATGCTATCTTCAATTAGATCATCAAAATCTTTTAATTCGGATATTGAAAAACAAAAACCGGTTTCTTTAAATACCAATTGTATTTTATCAAAAAGTGTTTCATTATGGTTTTTCCAATAAAAGGCAATTCCGAAGTCGTTATGATATATTTGTTCTATTTCTCTCATGTTCTTCAATTATAGAAACAAATATAATTATTATTTATATTAATTCTAAATAAAAAAATCATAAAATAGGTTAATTTTTGTTAACGAAATAAATAGCCTAAAATTAGGTTAGTTTTGATCAATATTTTTAATAATTGCTTTATGGATCGATGAAAAATGGATCATATAAGTAAATATAAGGCGAAACTTATTTGCGTAAAGCTAGATGAACTTATAGCACTTATATGGTTTTATATAACAGAGCTAAATGATTTAAAAATTGCTTGATTTATTTAAGCCATTTATCAATGCTGTCTAGAAAATCTTTTTGCTGGTCTACAAATAGGTAATGCGAACAGTTTTCGATAGATACGAAATTTTGTTTTCCTACAATATTCTTTAATGCATCGATTTCCGAAACAGAAAAAATACCGTCTTGCTTTCCATATATGGCATAAATAGGCATTCCTTTCTTTTTTAATTGCTGTAGAATAGGTTTTGTGTCGATATTGTTTTGCTTTTCATTTTTATAAAATAACAAAGGAGCATTTTTATTTCGAATATTCGTTTTGTAAAAATCACTTATTTCATATTGATGATATAAAGCTTTAGATTCAGTTGTAGGTTTTGGTATTTTAAAGAAATTGTTTTCTCCAGCCAGTTCAAAGCATTCTTTTCTATATTCGGCAGAATTTTTATTAAGTTTTTCTACCTGAGAAACTTTATCAAGCATAACTGAATCATTCTTTTTGACGTATATTTTTCTGACTGAATCCAGAATATGATTGTATGTTTCTTGTTGAGAAAACAAAGCACCAGCAAGAACTAGTGCATTAATATGCTGAGGATATTTTTCGGCATAAAGTGTGGCAACCAAACCTCCAAAACTATGAGAAAGTAGTGTTGCTTTTTTTAGATTGTATGTTTTAATAATTGCATTTAAATCGTTGAAAGCTTCATTATAAGTAAATGTTGCATTGGGGTCGGTAGATCTTCCTTCGCCTCTACGATCATAAGCAATTACATAGAATCCTCTTTTCGAGAGCTCTTCGGCAGTATTAGTACCTTCAAAAAGTGTTGCATTACCACTTGGTCCACCATGGATGAATATAATCGGAGTATCAGTTTTGTTTCCGTAAGCTTTTATATATAGTGTCTGACCGTTAACGAAGAATGTTAGGAAAAGAAGCGAGAATAAGAATGTTATTTTCATTTGTTAGTTCATATTTTGATGATCTTCCATGTCTTTTTGCAAGTCCAGATTTCTAAACGTTGGTGATTTTATTCCAAAACCTAAAACAGTTAATAATGTCATGCTTCCGCCAAAAACTACAGAAACGACAGTTCCCATTAATTTGGCTGTTAAACCACTTTCAAAAGCACCTAATTCGTTTGAAGAACCTACAAACATTGAATTTACAGCAGCTACGCGACCACGCATATGATCAGGAGTCTTAAGTTGTAAAATTGTTTGACGAATTACTACCGAAATTCCATCGGCAAGACCACTCAGGAATAATGCTACCACGGAAACCCAGAAAATAGTTGAAACCCCGAATAGAATGATAGATAATCCGAAGACAAAAATGGCTCCTAAAAGTTTCATTCCTGCTTTTTTGTATAAAGGAACGTAAGCGGATACAAGCATAGTAATAAAGGCTCCAACAGCCGGAGCGGCTCTTAGTACTCCAAAACCTTCTGGACCAACTTTTAAAATATCCTGGGCAAAAACTGGTAATAAAGCAACTGCTCCACCAAAAAGAACAGCAACCATATCAAGAGAAAGTACTCCTAAAATGGTTTTATTATTGAATACAAATTTTAATCCTTCTTTTAGGCTTTCCATTACTGGTTCGCCAATTTTAGGGTTTAGAATAGGTTTCTTGCTAATTTGTGATAATGCTATTAAAGCAAAAAGCGAACACCCAAAAACGGAACACATCGACCAATGAACACCAATAAAGTTAATTGAAAATCCTGCAATAGCCGGTCCTAAAACTGCGCCTATTTGCCAAACCGAACTACTCCAGGTTGCAGCATTTGGATATGCTTTTTTAGGTACAATTAAAGATAAAAGTGAAAAGATAGTTGGTCCCAAGAAAGCACGAACCAATCCGCCTAGAAAAACCAAAAAGTAAATCGAATATAGAATTGCATCTGTAGACCATCCGCCCACAACTTTTGGCCACGTCAATAAAAATAATCCAAAACTGATTACAGAAAATCCAAGAATACATTTTACTAATAACCCTTTTTTCTCTCGTTGATCGACCATGTGTCCGGCAAATAATGCCATCGAAACGGCAGGAATTACTTCCATTAAGCCAATTAATCCTAAAGAAAGTGGATTTTTGGTTAAACTGTAAACTTCCCATTCGATAACGATAAATTGCATTGACCAGGCAAAAACCATAGCAAAACGCAATAATAAAAACACATTGAATTCTCTGTAGCGTAACGCTTGGTAAGGATCGGTTTTGTTTGTTTTAGTTTTCATTTGCTCTAATATCTTTTAGCATAAGTTGGGTTGAAATGTTTCCATTCCATTCATTTTCGGATAAACAATAAGTTAGCTGAAATGTATTTTGATTTTTTGTGATATCTATTTTCTTACCTAGCCCAAAACCTATTGCGGCAATTCCTTCCGAATTATTTTGTTTAACAAAAAGTCTTAAATGTTCTTCGTCTGCACCCAAGGTTTTAGCATGGCCAGTATCTTTTACGTTTTTGGTCATAAAAACCGGAGTCATGTTTAGAGGACCAAAAGGTTCAAATTGTTTTAGAATTCTAACGAGCTTTGGAGTAATATCTGTAAAATTAATCTCGGCATCAACTTCAATTTCTGGAGTTAGCATTTCTGGGAGAATAGTTTTTTCTACTTGTTTTTCAAAAGCTTCTTTAAAAGCAGGATAATTTTCTTCCTTTAAAGTCATTCCAGCTGCGTACATATGTCCTCCAAATTGTTCCAAATGGGAAGAACAGGCATCGAGAGCGTTATAAACATCAAAGCCTTTTACAGAACGGGCAGAAGCAGCATATTTGTCACCGCTTTTTGTAAAAACAAGCGTAGGTCGATAGTAAGTTTCTATTAATCTCGAAGCTACAATACCAATAACGCCTTTGTGCCAGTCTTCTTGAAAAACAACAGTAGAAAAGCGTTCTTGCTCTTGGTTTTTTTCTATTTGCTGAAAAGCTTCTTTGGTAATTTGTTTGTCGAGATCTTTACGGTCGGCATTGTATTTTTCTATTTCTGATGCAAATTGTTGTGCTTGCTCAAAGTCGAATTCTGTTAATAATTCCACAGCATGATTACCGTGCTTAATACGACCGGCGGCATTAATTCTTGGGGCTATGATAAAAACAACATCGGTAATGTCGAGGACTTTTTTCTTTACTTGGTGAACCAAAGCCTTAATTCCAGGTCTTGGATTGCTATTAATAACTTGTAAGCCGTAATAAGCCAAAACTCTGTTTTCGCCCGTCATGGGTACAATATCTGCCGCAATTGCAGTTGCAACCAAATCTAAGTAAGGAAATAAATCATCAATGGTTTCATTGCGATTTGTTCCTAAAGCCTGAATTAATTTAAAGCCTACACCACAACCACATAATTCATCATAAGGATAAAAACAATCTTCTCTTTTTGGGTCTAAAACGGCAACAGCATCGGGAAGAAATTCTCCAGGACGGTGGTGGTCACAAATGATAAAATCGATATTTCGTTCTTTGGCGTAAGCTACATGATCGATAGATTTTATACCACAATCCAGCGCGATAATTAGGGAGAATCCATTATCGTCGGCAAAGTCAATTCCTTTAAAAGAAACTCCATAACCTTCGGCATAACGATCCGGAATATAAGTTGCTACATTCGGGTAATATGATTTTAAGTAAGAAGAAACTAAGGAAACGGCCGTTGTACCATCGACATCATAATCGCCAAAAACAAGAATATTTTCCTGATTAGCAATTGCTTCCTCTATTCGGGAAACGGCTTTGTCCATATCTTTCATCAGATACGGATCATGAAGATGTTCTAACGACGGACGAAAGAAATTCTTAGCATCTTCAAAAGTTTCGATGCCGCGTTGGATTAAAAGTGTTGCTACAAAATCTTCTACATTTAAGGATTGTGCTAAATGGCTGATTTTATCTTCAGAAGGTTTTGGTTTTAATGTCCAACGCATTTTTATTTTTGATTTTAGAGTGTAGATTTTAGATTTTTAGAAATCGAAAATCGTTTAATCTGTGGAAAAGAACATTTATTTTTAACTTTGTCAAATCGAGCGGAGTCGAGATTCTTTGTTATACGAGAGTGGTTTCGACTCCGCTCAACCTGAGAAAAGGGAATATTTAATTTTTTACTTTAATTCCAAAGCTTCACCTTCAAACTGAATTCCATCCCAACCAGTGTTTATGAAATTACGTATGTTTTGGTGATTGGTTCCGTTTGGACCTCCTAAAACTTCTTCGAAATAATAAGCACCAAAACAAGCTAAAGTTTCTTCTTGCGATAGGTTCTGCAATTTCGCGAAAGCAAATAATTTACAAGAACCTGAGTTTTCGCCAGCAGCATTGTGTTGAGTTCCGTTCTGGAAAGCAGTTGGAGTAAAGTTGTAGTTTTCCTCAATTACTGCAATAGTTTCCGGGAATGTTATTTCGTTTGGAGTTTGTTTTAGTTTTTCTAAAAAGGCTTGAATGCTCATATTATGTTTTATTAATATCTTTAAAATGATCTTAATTGTCAGTTCGAGCGGAGTCGAGAACTAATTGCTGCATCTCGACTCCGCTCGAACTGACAAAATGGTATTTGAACCAACATCGTGTTAATCTTCTTCTTCTGCCTCATCCTTAGAAAATTTACTTTTCTTAGGCTCTTTTATTATTGTTTTTCCAGCAACAACCACAACAATTTCTCCGCGTGGTGCTGTTTTTTCAAAATGTGCTAATACTTCTTGGGCAGTTCCACGAACATTTTCTTCGTGCAATTTTGATAATTCTCTGCATACACAAATTTGTCTGTCTTCGCCAAAATAAGTGATAAATTCAGCAAGTGTTTTTACTAGTTTATGAGGAGAAACATATAAAATCATGGTTCGGGTTTCTTCGGCAAGAACTAAATAACGGGTTTGTCTTCCTTTTTTGTCAGGAAGGAAACCTTCAAAAACAAACTTATCGTTTGGTAATCCGCTATTTACTAATGCAGGGACAAAAGCAGTTGCACCAGGCAAACATTCTACTTCGATTTTATTTTCGACACATGCACGCGTAAGTAAGAAACCAGGATCGGATATCGCAGGAGTTCCCGCATCCGAAATCAAGGCGATGGTTTCTCCGGCTTTTAATCTTGAGATTAAATTCTCGGTAGTTTTGTGTTCGTTATGCATATGATGGCTGTACATATGCGTGCCAATCTCAAAATGTTTTAAGAGTTTACCACTTGTACGAGTATCTTCGGCTAAAATTAAATCTACTTCTTTTAGAATGCGAATGGCTCGAAAAGTCATGTCTTCTAGGTTGCCAATAGGCGTGGGAACAATATATAATTTAGACATAATAAGTTTTAATATTTAAACACAGATTTACTTCGTCTGTTCGCTTTCGCTCGGGTCAAGAAT
The DNA here is from genome assembly GCF_025847235.1 of Flavobacterium shii. Lineage (GTDB taxonomy): Bacteria > Bacteroidota > Bacteroidia > Flavobacteriales > Flavobacteriaceae > Flavobacterium > Flavobacterium shii. The sequence continues at coordinate 125,871 of NZ_JAOZEW010000018.1, read as the reverse complement.
TAGCACGAATGCTTAAAGTGCTAAAAATTTCACGAAAATAAATTGGTAAAAATCTGTTTATGAAAATTTCTTCTCAATAATACCTACGAAACGCTCTGCATATTCGTCTTTTCCTTCCCAGTTGTTGTAATCTGGTTTTACCATGCTTTCAAGGAATTCATTGGCTTCGCTAAAACTATCAAATGTGATTAATTGATTTAAAACACGATTGTAATCTTCGGGACTGTTTCCGAAAAGATGTTTTGTGAATGCGATACGGTCGTTAAGATCAACATGAAATCCTTTTGAAAGTTTTTCGTTTAAAGAAACTGGTTTTGGTTCTTCAAGAACTGCTGTTGCAGCAACTTCTTTTTTCTTTTCTTTCAATTCAGTTGGAGCAGGCGGAGTTGGAGTAGGCGAAACTGCTTCAAAGCTATCTACTTTTACAAATTGTGCATTGCTATAATCGATTCCCATTAAATCTTCGAACGAAATATGAACAACATCCGATTTCTCTGGAGTTTCATCTTTAGCCTCTTCTTTTAGTTCAAATGAAGGAATGAAATCTGGAATTGGAGTTTCTGCTACTTCTTCAACTTTTTCCTCTTTAACAGGTTCTTCTGCTTTTATTTCTTCAACTTCTGGTTCATTTGGCTCAGTTGGTTCAATTTCTGGTTCAGGAATTTCTATAATAGGCTCAGAAACCTCTTCGGGTTTACTTTCTATTTCAGCTATTGGCTCAGGAATTTCTTCAGCTGGAGTTTCTACAACTTCATTTACAATGATTGCTGCTTTTACAATTGGTTCTTCGATTGCAAGAGCTTTTTCAGGTTGAATTACTTCCTCTTTTTTAAATGAAGTTTCAATCGTAGAATCTATCTCTCGGCGTCCAATAGTGGGCTTCGCATCTTCAAAATTCTCATCAATAAACTTTAAAACAGCCAGCTTTTCATATAATTTCTGCGTTTCAAGATATAATTGATTGATATCGGACTTGTTCTTAAGTTTTAAAATTCGATGTGCAATGCTGATTAAATCGGCTTCCAATTTTTTTTTCATGACGTTTAAAAATTATAATGAGTTAGGCGTATTTATAAATGTGTTTTCTTTTTGATAAAATCAAAAAATGAAGGAAACATTGCGCAATATTCTTTTTATTTCTTTAAATAAACGCTCTTGAATCTTCGATTTGATAAAAATTTTCTACTTTTGAAAAACGTAAAAGTATCGAATTTTTATGTTGATTTATTACCAGTACAAAGTAATAAAAACTATTCATCTTTAAAGGCAGAAAAATACAAAATGTTTCTCGAAAATACAGTAAATCACAAAGAACAATTTGGTTGGATTGAAGTTATTTGTGGGTCAATGTTTTCGGGTAAAACCGAAGAGTTAATTCGCAGATTAAAAAGAGCTCAATTTGCCAAACAGAAGGTCGAAATTTTTAAACCCGCTATTGATACCCGTTATCATGACGAAATGGTTGTGTCTCATGATGCCAACGAAATTCGCTCAACACCAGTTCCTGCTGCGGCTAATATTGCAATTTTGGCACAAGGTTGTGATGTTGTAGGGATTGATGAAGCACAGTTTTTTGATGACGAAATTATTACCGTATGTAATGATCTCGCTAATCAGGGAATTCGCGTAATTGTTGCAGGATTGGATATGGATTTTAAAGGAAATCCATTTGGTCCTATGCCGGGACTTATGGCAACAGCTGAATATGTAACCAAAGTACATGCAGTTTGTACAAGAACAGGGAATTTGGCAAATTATAGTTTCCGTAAGACCGATAATGATAAATTAGTCATGTTGGGGGAAACCGAAGAATATGAGCCGTTAAGTCGTGCTGCTTATTATAATGCCATGAAAAAGAATCAGGAGAAATAGATTTTTTTTATATCTTTTTAGAACAATAACTAAACAAAATAATAATGCAGGAAAAAAGCAAGAAAAGAAAAGTAATTACGCAAGTAATAATAGCTGTTGTAGTTGTGGCGATTCTGGCAATTTCTGCAAATTTAATTCAGTATTATTTTTTTAAAGGACCATCTGCTGTCGATAAACATATGACAGAATTAGTTACGAAGTATAATAAAAATTGTCCTTTAACGATTCAGGAAGGAATTCGTTTAGACAGTGTTAGTTTAATTCAGGAAAAAGTTGCTCAATACAATTTAACCTTGGTAAATAATGACAAAGAAACTACAGATGTTGGCGCATTAAGCAAGAACATTGAGGAAAGTTTGCTAAGCACTGCCAAAGCAAATCCGGGACTTAAGGATTTTAGAGATAATAATTTCACTCTGATTTATAGTTATAACGATAAAAAGAATGAGTTTTTATTTAAGATTAAAATTATACCTGAACAGTACAAATAACAGAATTAGAGCATAAAAAGAAACCCGACAATTATATAGTTGTCGGGTTTCTTTTTATATATAACTCATAAAGAGTCAATGCTTAAATTCTTTTAATTCCTTAGTGGTAAAATGAATAGTAAAAAACAATTACATTTTTTTACGCATTCTTGCTACAGGAATATCAAGTTGCTCACGATATTTTGCAATAGTTCTTCGAGCAATAGGATATCCTTTTTCTTTCAGGATTTCTGCAAGTTGATCATCTGGAAGTGGTTTCTTTTTATCTTCTTCTTCGATTGTATTTTGTAAAATTTTCTTGATTTCCAAAGTCGAAACATCTTCACCCTGATCATTTTTCATCGCTTCCGAGAAGAATTCTTTTATCAGTTTTGTTCCATAAGGAGTTTCTACATATTTACTGTTTGCAACACGTGAAATTGTCGAAATATCCAACCCAACCATATCGGCGATATCTTTAAGAATCATCGGTTTTAGTTTGGTTTCATCACCATCCAGGAAGTATTCTTCCTGATAATGCATAATCGCATCCATGGTTACAAATAAAGTTTCCTGACGCTGGCGTATAGCATCGATAAACCATTTAGCCGAATCCAGTTTTTGTTTTATAAATTGTACGGCATCTTTTTGTGCTGTCGATTTATCTCTGGAATCCTTATACGTTTGCATCATTTCCTGGTAATCTTTAGAAACATGCAGCGAAGGAGCATTTCTTCCGTTTAAGGTCAATTCAAGCTCACCGTCTATAATACGTATGGCAAAATCAGGAACCACATTCTCGGTAACTTTATTGTTTCCTGTAAATGCACCACCTGGTTTAGGATTTAACTTTTCTATTTCGTGAACAGCTTTTTTAAGTTGCTCATTCGAAACATTGTATTTTTGTAACAGTTTATCGTAGTGCTTTTTAGTAAAAGCGTCAAATTGGTTTTCGATAATATCAATTGCTAATTCTACATATTCTGTTGGAGTTCTATGTTTTAATTGTAGTAATAAACATTCCTGTAAATCCCGTGCACCAACGCCCGAAGGTTCTAGTTCATGAATTACATGAAGCATTTTTTCGACTGTTGCCTCATCCGTATAAATACCTTGTGTAAATGCCATATCATCTACAATATCGGGAATACTTCTTCGTATGTATCCCATATCATCGATACTTCCTACAAGAAATTCGGCAATTTCGCGCTCTTCATCATTTAAGATAAAAGTATTTAACTGATTAATTAAGTCCTGATGAAAACTAACTGGCGATGCAAACGGAGTTTCACGTTCCTGATCATCATCACTATAATTATTAGCTTGAGTTTTATAATCCGGAGTATCGTCGTCGCTTAAGTATTCGTCGATGTTAATATCATCGGCTTCAATTCTGTCAGATTCTGCATCATCATAATCATCATATTCTTCATTAGCAAACTCATCCGCTTCGTATTCCTCTTCTTTTCCAGCTTCTAGAGCCGGATTTTCGTTCATTTCTTCTAATAAACGTTGTTCAAAAGCTTGCGTAGGCAATTGAATTAACTTCATCAACTGAATTTGCTGAGGAGATAATTTCTGAGATAATTTTAAATTTAAAAATTGCTTTAGCATATAAAAAGTTGCTAAGATATTAAGGCACTGAGGCGCTAAGTATCTTATGTTGACGAATTAAATTCGTGTTGATTATTTTTTTATTTAATATTTTAAAAACTTAGAACCTTAGTGCCTCAGTAACTTAGAGTCTTAGACTAAAACTCTGCATTTCCAGGAGTTCTAGGAAAAGGAATTACGTCTCTAATGTTTGTCATTCCTGTTACAAAAAGAACTAATCTTTCAAATCCAAGTCCGAAACCAGCGTGAGTTGCAGATCCAAATCTTCTGGTGTCTAAATACCAAGATAATTCTTCTTCGTCAATCTCTAAAGCTTTCATTTTTTCGATTAAAACGTCGTAACGCTCTTCTCTTTCAGAACCTCCTACAATTTCTCCAATTCCAGGGAAAAGGATATCCATTGCACGAACTGTTTCTCTTCCTGGTTCTGTATTGTCATTCAAACGCATGTAAAACGCTTTAATATTTGCTGGGTAATCAAACAAAATTACTGGACATTTAAAATGTTTTTCCACCAAATAACGCTCGTGTTCCGATTGTAAATCAGCTCCCCATTCGTTGATGATATATTGAAATTTTTTCTTTTTATTAGGAGTTGAATCTCTTAAGATATCAATAGCTTCAGTGTAAGAAACACGTTTGAAGTTATTCTCCAAAACGAAATTCAATTTCTCTAACAAAGCCATTTCGCTTCTGTCTGCTTGAGGTTTTGATTTTTCTTCGTCTAAAAGTCTTCCTTCCAAGAATTTCAAATCATCCTGACAATTATCCAAAGCATATTTGATTACATATTGGATAAAATCTTCAGCCAAATCCATATTGTCATCAAGATCATTGAAAGCAACTTCTGGTTCAATCATCCAAAATTCTGCAAGGTGACGAGAAGTATTAGAATTCTCTGCTCTAAAAGTTGGTCCAAAAGTATAAATCTGACCCAATGCCATTGCGTAAGTTTCTCCTTCTAATTGTCCCGAAACCGTTAAGTTTGTTTCTTTTTCGAAGAAATCTTCTTTATAGTTTACTTTCCCATCTTCTGTTCTTGGCGTATTGTCAAAAGGTAAAGCCGTAACTTTAAACATTTCTCCAGCACCTTCAGCATCAGAACCAGTAATAATTGGCGTATTTACATATACAAAACCCTTTTGTTGAAAATAACTATGAACAGCATACGATAAAACTGAACGCACACGCATAATTGCACCAAACATATTCGTACGTACACGTAAATGCGCATTTTCACGCAAGAAATCCAAACTAGGTTTGTTTTTTGGTTGTATCGGGAATTTTTCTGCATCAGAATCTCCTAAAATCTCCAATTTGTTTACCTGAATTTCATATTTCTGACCAGCACCTTTACTCTCAATCAAAGTTCCAGTAACCGAAACCGCAGCACCAGTAGTAATTCTCTTTAAAGTTTCATCTGGTGTATTTTCAAAATCAACAACACATTGTATATTATTAATGGTAGAACCGTCATTAAGAGCGATGAACTGATTATTTCTAAAAGTTCTTACCCATCCTTTTGCATTAACCTCCTGAAGCGTCGTAGTACTGTTTAATAAGTCTTTAACTTTTGTGTGTCTCATTTTAATTTTAGAATTGATATTAAAAATTGTCTTTCAATCGAAATGCAAATATAATCGAAATGTTTGTAATTGCCATAAGGAGTTGCGAAGTAAGGAGCTATTTCCCGCTCCCGAAACTTCGGGACGCTATATCTTTATGTTTTTAAAGAAAAAACATAAAGGATGCCGCTACTATCAGGGCTAGAATTGAGAGTAAATTAGATAATGAGATAGTGTGTCAATGAGATAATTAGAAAATGTACAAATCCTACAAAGCTAAAAGGAACCTTGCAGGATTAATTTAGTTGTTATCCTAACAGGTTTTTAAAACCTGTTAGGTATTTTGCATTGATTAAGATACTAACAAGGTTTTAGAAACCTTGCAGGATTATAAAAACCGAAATCAGATAAATAAAAAAATCCGTTTTTTACAAAACGGATTTTTTTATAGAACCTTAGTCCCGAAGCTTCGGGATAGAATCTTAGAACTAATTAATTTCTTCTTCCTCCCATATAAATTGAGACATAATATAATAAAGTAGCAATCGAACCAATGGCGGCTACTACATATGTTCTTGCGGCCCATTTTAAAGCATCTTTTGCACCAGCTTGTTCTTGTTGCGTAAGCATTCTTTTGTTTTCTAGCCAAGCAAGAGCACGGTTACTAGCATCATATTCTACAGGCAAAGTCACAATCGAAAATATTGTTGTTGCTGCAAAAATGATAATCCCAATTAGTAATAATTGCGGAAAGCTACGAAGCATTAGGATACCTGCAAGCAAAATCCATTGCATATAAGTTGAAGCAACACTTACGATTGGTACCAATTTAGAACGCATTGTTAACCATTGGTATCCTACGGCATGTTGTACAGCGTGTCCACATTCGTGCGCTGCAACGGCAGCCGCAGCCGCATTACGTTGGTTGTAAACGGCCTCACTTAAATTTACTGTTTTATCTACTGGATTATAGTGGTCTGTTAGCTGACCAGGAGTCGAAATTACTCTAACATCACGGATACCATTATCGGCAAGCATTTTTTCGGCAATCTCAGCACCACTCATTCCGTTTTGTAATTGCAATTTCGAATATTGTTCGAATTTACTCTTTAGTCTTGAACTAACTAACCAGCTAAATAACATAATCGCTCCAGCAAGAATTAAATAACTCATTCCCATATCTTTTGTTTTTTAGTTTATTATTTAAAGTTACTAGATAAATAGCAATTTCTGAACCAAATTAAAAAAATGTCATTTTGTCATTTTAAACTTTGTTTAGTTTAAAAGGTTGTTTTTAAGAAGATGCGTCATTAATTCGGCAACATTTTTCATTTTATATTTTTGCAGAATATTTCGTCTATGGGTTTGCACAGTCAAAAAACTTAAAAATAATTCATCGGCAATTTCCTGAGTCGATTTTCCTTTAGAGAGTAATACTGCAATATCTTTTTCTCGGCGACTAAGACTTGGAACTTGTTCTAAATCTTCGGATAATGGTTGACTAATAATTGTTTTTACTTCATCACTAAATACAATTTCACCATAGATAGCTTTATAAATGCAACGTTTAAACTCTTCAAAAGAAGCACTTTTAAGGATATAGCCATTTCCTCCGTTTTGGATAAACTGCATGACCAGACTTCTTTCAGATTGACTACTCATACCAATAATTATAATCTGCGGATATTTTTGCTTAATCTTTTTACATAAATCAATGCCGGTCATAACAGGCAGAAAGATGTCCATTAAAATTAAATCTACTTTATTATTTATGATGTAATCCAATAGCGTGACTCCAGATTGCATTTTCTCAACAATTTCGACAGTATCTAAATCAGACAACAATCCCGAAATTCCTGAAATTACAATAGGATGGTCGTCTACAATCACCATTTTATATTTTTTACTCATTTTCCTAATTTTCATTTATAACATTCAACTCAATATAAACAGAAGTCCCTTGATTTATTTTGCTTTCGATTTCCAGTTTTCCATTTAAGAATTCTACTCGATTCTTAATGTTTTTCAATCCCATACCGTTTTTATTCTTTGTATCTAAAATGTCAAAGCCAATACCGTTGTCCTCAACAGTTATAAAGAAAACATCCTGATTTTGGGAACAAGAAACCAAGACCTGAGAGGCTTTTGCATATTTTAATGCATTATTCAACAGTTCTTGAATAATCCTGTAAATCCTGATTTCGTAATTTTTGGGCAGTTTTGATTTCTTTATTAAATATTGAAATTCAATTTTAGTAATAGCGTTTGAGTTTGCAGCGCATAAATCCCTTAAAGCATGTTCTAAGCTTAATTCTAATAAACTTTCAGGCATTAGATTCTGCGATATGTTACGAAGTTCTTTAATAGAATTATCCAGCAAAGTATCCGCTCCATGTATAACTTCGCCTTTTTCTTTTTTAGCAAGATTTAAATGAATTTTTAATCCAGAGAGCATACTTCCCAGTCCATCGTGTAAATCTCTGGCAATTCTTTTTCTCTCAATTTCCTCCCCTTGAATCAAAGCTTTAGAAACCGAAAGTTTATGACGATTTTCAAAAGCCATCAAATCCTGCTTTAAATTAATTTCTTTTTGAGCACTTAATTTCTTTTGATTTTTATTGAAAATCCACAAAAACAATACGGTAAGAAATAATAGAAAAGAAAGTACTGCAAACAAAATGGTATTCAAACGTGTATTATTTACCATTAAAACCGCCTTTTCATTTTGGGATAGTAGTAAATTGATTTTTCTCTCGCTTTCGGCTTTTTTATATTTCGCTTCAAGTTCTACGATTTCATTCTGAAAATTTGTATTGTTTATACTGTCATTTATGTTATTGTATTTGTTAGAATAGAAATAAGCTTTATCATATTCATTTGTTGCATTATATACTTTTGCCAATTCGTTATAATAATTCTTTTTATCAAGAATGAAGGGGGTGTGTTTTATAAGATAATCTAAATTGCTTTTGGCTTTAGAATAGGTTTTTAATTTAAAAAGAACTTGATATTCTGCAAATTTTAATCGGTTTAAAACAATGCGGTTTTCATGTTTTTCTGCAGATTTCATTCCCTTTTTATAACTTTCTAAAGCATCAGCGTTTTTATTTTGCTTTGCATAATAGAATCCTTCAGAATAAAAGTAAGAATCGTTTAAGTTAGATTCTGGGAATTTTTTTAGGATAGAAAAGGCTTTGTCCAATACTTTTTTAGCATCATAAAAACGCTTGAGTTCTACGAGATTTTCAGCATTCATAAGATAAGTCTCCATTTTAGACTCAGCGACAGTAGGTGTTTTCTTTATTGCTCTTTCAATATAATTTTGTGCTTCACTTAAATATTCACTTGCTTTTTCGCGTTCGCCATTATTCATAAAAATAATAGCAACCGCTTTATGTAAACCGCTTATAAGTTCATAATCGCGGCTTTTTTTTGCAATAGGGATAGCTTCATTTATCATCAGTTTCATGTAACCCTTTTCATTATTTTTTTGCTGCTGCAAGATTCCGTAATTGTGAAGAATACTAGCGCGAAATCTGTAAGCTTCGGTAGTATTATATTTTTTTAGTCTTTTATTGGCCTCAAGAAGCATTTTCTCAAATCCAGCAGCATCACCTTTATCCATAAGGCTAAAAGAGTTATAATAGAGAGATAGATCATTTAAGTACGGAAATTTAGTTTTGAGTCTATTTGCCTGAGCGAGATATTCTTTAGATTTTTCAAGATCCTGAACAATCAAATACATTTTTGATAATCTGAAACTATAAAGGCTTTTTAAACTATCTGATTTTATGTTTTTAGTGACTTTGGCAATACTGTCTATATAACCAGAATGATCCTCTAAGGAAAGAATAACTTGAGAATTTGTAACTGCTGATATAGATAGAAATAGTATGCAAAAGTAGATTCTGGTCATAAAGGGGTGTTTTATCAAATTTATTAAATTAAAAAAAGATTCAAAAAAAAATCCTTCTTTTTACCTGATATCAGGTAGAATAAATTACACTTTATCAGGTATTGTCCTATTTTTTGTTCAGGTTTATATTTGTTAAAATGATTATTAAACGTAAATAAACCCAAAGAATTCAATCATGAAAACGACTTTAAAAAAAATTATGTTCTTGCTAACCTTGGTTTTTGTAGCTGCATCATGTAGTAGTAGCGACGACAATAATGAGCCAGAACCAGTTAAAGTATCTAGAGATGTAAAATATGAAATAACAGGAAATTTTACTGGAGAACTAGATGTGACTTATATGGAAAAAAGTGGTGCACCACTTATTGAAGATGTTCCATCATTACCTTGGGTAAAAGAATTTACTGCTGATGCCAAAAGCGATGGAGCTTTAGTACACACAGGTGGGCTCGGAGGTGTTGCAGGGCAAAAGGTGACTGCTAAAATTTATGTTGGAGGTAAAGTTGTTTCTGAATTAACAGGAACGGCAAATAGCGACGGGATTATTGTTGTACATACAAAGACTTATATTTTTCCAAGATAAGATTCTAAGAATGGTTTGTAAATAAAAAAGCAAGGTCTGTAATTTCACAGAACTTGCTTTTTTTGTTTTCTATATCTTGTAGAGGCGCACCGCAGTGCATCTTCGCATGCATAATCGTTTCCTAAAACACACACACACACACAAACGTAAGACGCACTGCTTTACATCTCTACAATAATACGTGGGTAAATATTGGCGATTCTCTTTGTGGGGTTTCTTGCGTAGTCCTTTGACTTTGTTGAGGAGGACAAACTATGCGCAAAAAAAATTCCAAACCCCAACAAAAGTTGGAATTTGGAATTTATAAAATATTGTAAATTGAACTATTTATCCAACCAAATTGATGATTTTTCCAGGAACGATAATTACTTTGTTTGGCGTTCTACCATCCAATTGTTTTAAGGTTCTTTCGTCTTTCATAATGATTTCTTCGATTTGCGCTGCAGTTAAATCCAAAGGCAATTCGATTGTAAAACGCATTTTTCCGTTAAACGAAACTGGATATTCTTTGCTGCTTTCTACTAAATACTTAGGTTCAAAAGTAGGGAAGGCAACAGCTGCAATAGATGTTGTATGACCTAATAACGACCATAATTCCTCAGCGATATGTGGTGCATAAGGCGAAATTACAATTGCTAAAGGCTCAAGTATAGCACGAGAATGACAGTTTTGTGTAGACAATTCGTTTACACAAATCATAAACTGAGAAACTGAAGTGTTAAAAGAAAAACTCTCAATATCTTCTGCTACTTTTTTAATGGTTTTATGTAATGATTTTAAGTTGTCCTTTGTTGGTTCATCATTGGTAATAATTAAACCATTATCATCAAAATACAAGCGGCATAGTTTTTTTAAGAAACCAAATACTCCCGAAATTCCAGCAGTGTTCCAAGGTTTAGCTTGCTCTAATGGTCCTAAGAACATTTCGTATAAACGTAATGTATCAGCACCATATTCATTACAAATATCATCTGGTGTAACTACATTATAATATGATTTCGACATTTTTTCGACCTCACGACCTACAATGTATTTACCGTTTTCATCAAAAATAAATTCAGCAGTATTAAAGTCTTCTCTCCAAGCTTTAAATTTTTCAATCTCTAATTCATCAGAAGAGTTTACGAAATGCACATCAACGCGAATTGGTTGTACATTTTGACCTTCAATTTTATTTTTAGAAATAAATGTATTTGTTCCTTCAAGTCTGTAAACATAAGCGGTAGTTCCCAAAATCATTCCCTGATTAATCAGTTTTTTGAATGGCTCTTCTGTTGGAGCAAAACCTTTGTCTTTTAAGAATTTATTCCAAAAACGAGAATATAATAAATGTCCAGTTGCATGTTCGCTTCCGCCAATATACAAATCGACACTTTCCCAATATGCTATAGCTTCTTTGCTTGCAAATTCGTTTTCGTTATGAGCATCCATATAACGCATCCAGTACCATGAACTTCCTGCCCAACCTGGCATAGTGTTTAGTTCAAGAGGAAAAATCGTCACATTATCAACCAAATCAGTATTTATAACTGTATTAGTTTTAGTATCCCAAGCCCAAACAGCTGCATTTCCTAAAGGAGGCAATCCGTCTTCGGTAGGTAAGTATTTCTCTACTTCAGGCAAAATAATTGGTAAATGTTGCGCCTCAATCATTTGTGGCAATCCATTTACATAATATACCGGGAATGGTTCTCCCCAATAACGCTGACGTGAAAATACTGCATCACGCAAACGGTAATTGGTTTTTCCTGTTCCTTGATTTAGTTTCTCTAATTCGGCAATCGCTTTTTGAGTTGCCTTTTTATAATTTAATCCGTTTAAGAAATCAGAATTTGCAATTTCTACATTGTCTTTTGAGCCATAAGCAGCTTCAGAAATATCAACATTAGCAAAAATATTCTTGATTTCTGGCATTCCGTTTTGACCTTTAAAGAAATTTGCAAAAGCATAATCTCTTTCGTCTCCACAAGGAACCGCCATTACTGCACCTGTTCCGTATCCTGCCAAAACATAATCGCCAATCCAAACCGGAATTGGTTCTTTTGTAAAAGGATGTTCTGCATAAGCACCTGTAAATACTCCCGAAATAGTTTTTACATCGGCCATACGCTCACGCTCAGAACGTTTTGCCGTTTTTTCGATATACGCTTCAATCGCTGCTTTTTGTTCTGGAGTTGTAATCTCAGTAACCAAAGGATGTTCTGGAGCCAATGTCATAAACGTAACCCCGAAGATAGTGTCAGGACGAGTTGTGAAAACTGCAATCCCCCTAGCCCCCGAAGGGGGAACATCTACTGCATTTAGTAATTCATGTTTAATAACTGTTAAGACACTATCGATATTATTAAATATTTCTTTATTATTAAAACGGATTACTTTGAAGCCTTTTTCATTAAGAATTTCAGTTCTTTTTGCATCTGCTTCTTGCTGTGAATCATGGATTCCTCCATCAACTTCAATAATTAATTTTTTAGATAAGCACACAAAATCTACTATGAAATCATCTATTAAATGTTGTTGTCTAAATTTATAATCTAGAGCTTTTGACTTTAAATTAAGCCATAAAATTTTCTCTGCTTCAGTAGGATTGTTTCTCATTTCTTTAGCTCTTTCAAGTAATAAATGAGAATTGTTTCCTCCTGTCATATAGCCCGATTTTTGTTCAGCGCTATCTGTCTCTTCCCCTTCGGGGAAGGATAGGATGGGGAATGTAACCATTGCTCCAACCGATTTCCCGATCCAGTTACGTTGGCTTTCTTTGATGCTTTCGCTCCAGTCGATATCGTTAAGACCTTGCAACAAACGTTCTGCATAAGCAGAGATACGCATGCTCCATTGTGTCATCTTTTTACGGATTACAGGATAACCACCACGCTCAGAAACTCCGTTTACGATTTCGTCATTTGCCAAAACAGTTCCTAAACCAGGACACCAGTTTACTTCGGTTTCTGCCAAATAAGTTAATCTGTATTGTAATAGAATTTTTTGTTGCTCATCTGCCGAAAATGATGTCCATTCGCTTGACGAAAAACCTACTATATTATCATCGCAAACTGCATTTACAGTTGCATTTCCTTCTTTTTCGAAAATAGAAACCAAAGTCGAAATGTCTTCGGCTTTATCAGCATTTTTATTGTACCAAGAATTGAACAATTGGATAAAAATCCATTGTGTATGCTTATAATAATCAGGATTAGAAGTACGAACTTCTCTGTCCCAATCAAATGAGAATCCTATTTTATCTAATTGTTTTCTGTATCCAGCAATTTGCTTTCCTTCTTTATCTACACCACCATCAATATTTACACGAGTAGTATCTTCCGGACGTTGACCTGTTTGTATAGCATATTGCTCTGCAGGTAATCCGAAACTATCGTAACCCATTGGGTGCAAAACATTAAATCCTTGGTGTCTTTTAAAACGAGAATATACATCTGATGCAATATAACCTAGCGGATGCCCAACGTGTAATCCCGCTCCAGATGGATAAGGAAACATATCGAGTACGTAATGTTTCGGCTTTTCGGAATTATTTTCGGCTGCAAAAGTTTTATTGTCTGCCCAATATTTTTGCCATTTGGCGTCTATTTCAATCGGATTGTATTTCATTTTAAAGGTTCAAAGGTTCAAAGTGATAAAGTTTCAAAGGCTTTCTCACGATTCATTATAAGTTCGCAAATTTACGTTTATTGTGGATTGTACCAAAGTTATTTTTTTTAGATATCATAGAATGATAAAAATCAGTATTTAAATAAGTTTGAATATTTAGATTTGCGTTTCTGTATGCAAGAAAGAGTTTTTTTTGTTTTCAAGTATTTAAGGATTTGAAAGAATAGGTTTACTTAAAAATTGATTATTTTAGTATCGATTTTAAAAGAATAAAATGGGCAATAGTAAAAAATATTCTATCGAAGTTCGACTTTGGATTGAAGAAGCCGAAGGTCCTTTTTTAGGTATTGGTAAGATTTGGTTATTAGAGAATATAAGAAAAACAGGTTCTATTACCAATGCTGCCAAAGAGATGAAAATGGCGTACAGACAAGCTTGGCAATTGGTAGAAGAGATGAATCTACGTGCCGAATCTCCTTTGGTAGAAAAACTTCTGGGAGGTAAAGGTGGTGGTGGAGCACGATTGACAGAAGCTGGCGAAAATGCAATTACAGTATTTTATGAAATTGAAAAAAGAATTAAAGATTTTGCTCAAAAAGAGGTTCAGAATTTAAAATTCTAAATTTTTTTAATAATCAGTATTCATTTTAAAACATACTGAAGAGGTTGACTAATTGTAATCAAAAATATAAATGCTAATCATCAGTATTCTTTTAAAAACATACTGAAAAAATTATTGAAAATTATGAAGCTAAAAATTATAACATTTTTATTATTTCCGCTCATTGGCTTATGCCAACAAAATAATTCGGTCGCGATAGATTCGGTAAAACCTACCAATATGTTTATGCTTGGAGAAGTTATTATAAAAAATAATAAAAGCAAGGATACACTAAACAGGGTGACGACCAAAAAAATGGAGTCGCAAAATAAAATGGATGTTTCTCAGGCATTAAACATGCTTCCGGGTGTGAGTTTAACCGCTTCGGGACCAAGAAATGAATCTATGGTTTCGATCCGTGGGTTTGATTTAAGGCAAGTTCCAGTTTACATGGACGGAATTCCGGTTTATGTTCCTTATGATGGTTATGTTGATTTGGCTCGATTTACAACTTTTGATCTTGCTGCGATAGATGTTTCTAAAGGATTTTCGTCAGTACTTTATGGCCCTAATTCGCTCGGAGGAGCTATTAATCTTATCTCCAGAAAACCTTCGAGAATATTAGAATATGATGGTTCGTTTGGGATGATTAATTCCAATGGATATAAAGGGAATATTAATATAGGTTCTAATCTGGGTAAATTTTATGTTCAGGGAGGGTATTCGTATTTGCATCGCAATTCTTTTAGAATGTCGTCTAATTATGTTCCTTCTAAAAACGAAGATGGAGGCGAAAGAGATAATTCCTATCGCACGGACCAGAAAATTAGTTTTAAAGTTGGATGGACTCCAACTGAAAAGAGCGAATATGCAATAGGGTATATCAATCAGCAAGGCGAGAAAGGGAATCCTGTTTATGCGGGCGATGATGTATTGAATTCGCTTTATGCAAAACCTCGATATTGGCAATGGCCTAATTGGGATAAGGAGAGTTATTATTTTATCTCCAATTCAAATTTGGATGATAAGAACAGTTTTAAAACTAGAATATACTACGATAGATTTAAAAACACATTAGATAGTTATGATGATAACACCTATTCGACCCAAACTAAACCGTACGCTTTTCAGAGCAATTATAACGATTATACGTATGGAGGGAATCTGGAATACGACACGCAAATAATTCCGAAAAACGACCTTAAAATCGCATTTCATTTTAAAGAAGATGTACATCGGGAAAATAACCTTGGTGAACCTGTGCGTAATTTTGTAGACAATACGGTATTGATTGGGATTGAAGATGTTTATAAAATTTCGAACAAATTTACTTTGGTTCCCGGAGTGAGTTACAACATCAGGAAAAACAAAGAAGCCGAAGATTATAATAGTACGACAAAAGTAATTTCTGATTATCCTGCGGCAGATGCAAGTGATGCTTTTAATGCGCAAATAGGATTTTTTTATCAGCTAAATGAGAATCAAAAACTGGGAGCAACCGTTTCGCAGAAAACACGATTTGCAACAATCAAAGACCGATATTCGTACCGAATGGGAACAGCAATTCCTAATCCTGACCTGAAACCAGAAAAAGCGGTAAACTATGAAATAAATTATACCGCAAATCTTTTTAGTAAAATTACTTTTCAAACAGCTGTTTTTTATAGTTCGCTTACCGATGCGATTTTAAATGTAAGTAATGTTGCGCCGGGGAAATCGCAAATGCAAAACTTTGGCGAAGCCGAATATATGGGAATTGAAGCGCAACTGAATTATTCGCTTTTGCAGAATTTAGCTTTTAATGTTAATTACACTTACGTAGAAAGAAATAACCTGACGGATCCTACGATTCATTTTACCGATGTGCCAAATACTAAAGTTATGGGAACGGTAGAATACGAGCCAATAAAACTACTGAGATTAATAGCTAACTCTGAGTTTAATTCGTCCAGAATTAGTACAAGTTATGGTGCGAGAGTTCCAGATTACACCCTTTTAAATCTTTATGGTTCGTGTAAAATTGCTAAAAACTTTAGCATCGACGCTGGAGTAAATAACATATTTGATAAGAACTACAGTCTTGTAGAAGGATATCCTGAGGAAGGACGCAACTTTTTTGTGACACTTCGATTTTTTAATAACTAAATCAAAACTAAATTTATATGAAAACTCAAAATTACATTCTCATTCTATTAATCGCATTTTCATGCACGATGTGTAATTCTTCTAAAAAAGAAAAAGAAGATGCTATTTCAACTGAAAAAGTTTCAAAAACAGATAACGATAAACATCCTGTTCTTACACCAGCAGATAGTTTAAAATTAGTAAATCATCAAATTGAAGTAAAGGGCGAAGTTGAATTTCCGTTGCAATTAACGGTGGATTCGTTACGTAAAATGAAAGTGGCAACAATAACTGATTTTAAAGTAGTTTGCCAAAGCGGAGAAGTTAAAAAAGATGATAAAACCTGTAAAGGAGTTTTGCTAAAAGATATCTTAGAGAAAGCTAAAATTAAACAAAGCGGACATGAAGACCGCAATTTTTATATTGTAGCAAGAGCTTCAGATGGGTATATGGCAACGTTCTCGTGGGCAGAAATTTTTAATAATCCAACAGGAGAAAACGCCTATGTTCTTTTTGAAGAAAATGGTAAACCTGTAAAAAATGGAGAAATGATTACGATTTGTAAAAATGACATAAAAACGGGGCCACGCCATGTTTCCTGGCTTAAAAGTATCGAAGTTTATAAAGTTAAGTAAAGGTTTTTTTAGGTTCTGAGTTACTAAGGTTCTGAGTTGCAAAGGTTTTTCTAAGATCTAACCTCAAAGTGCACAAAGAGGTACGCAAAGTTCGCAAAGCTTTGCGTACTTTATGTCTATATAAAACCAAACATTTAAAAAAACTTGGCGTACTTTGCGGTTAAATCAACTTTTTATTCGATGACTAATTGTATAATTAAAGTATAAAAGTTCGTTATTAGCTGTAAATAATGAAATTCTTTATTATTTTTACCACATAATTTAAGCAAACTATGAGTTCTAACTTTGATAAATTTCAAAAACGCAGGTTAATTTCCTCTTATTTTTCGGTTGTATTAAGTGTATTCTTGGTTTTATTCCTTTTGGGAGTACTGGGATTATTCATTATTAATTCTAAGAAACTGGCAGATGATTTTAAAGAAAAAATTGCAATGACAGTTTTCTTTAAAAATGAAGCCAATGATAGTGTAATAAAGGCATTCAGCACTGAATTGAAAAGAGCTCCTTTTGCAAAATCGTTTGTTTATGTTTCCAAAGAAAAAGCAGCCAAAGAACACACTGATATTATTGGCGAAGATTTCCTGACGTTTTTAGGAGAGAATCCATTGTTGAATTCTTACGATATTCACTTAAAAGCAGATTATGTAGTTAAAGATAGTATTACTAAAATAGAAACTAGCTTACGCAAAAACACTATGGTTTCGGATATTGTTTATGACAAACAATTGGTGAATCTGGTAAATGATAACATCAAAAAAGTAAGTATGTGGATTTTGATTGTTAGCGGATTTTTAACTGTAATTGCAGTTTTGCTTATCAATAGTTCATTACGTTTATCAATACATTCTAATCGATTTATTATTAAAACGATGCAAATGGTTGGTGCTACAAAATCGTTTATTCGTAAACCATTTGTAATGCGAAGCATTAAATTAGGATTAATTGGTGCTGGTTTGGCAATTGTTGCTTTAATCGGACTTTTAATATATGTAGATACAAACTATCCAGGACTTGGAATATTAGATGATAAAGCTCTTATCGGGTTAGTATTATTGGCTGTTTTAGGAATCGGAGTTTTAATTACTTGGTTAAGCACACACTTTGCTACACAACGTTTCTTGAATTTAAGAACCGACGATCTTTATTAATTTTAGATTGCAGATTACTTAGCCTGTTTGTATTTTAGGTTTTGGTAATGATTCTAGAATTTAGATTTACAACATAAACTTTATAAAATAGAGGATGAGATTGCTTCGTTCCTCGCAATGACAAAATGAAAAATAAAGAAGAACAAAAAAAACAGGAATTCCTTTTTGATAAAGTGAACTATAAAATTTTATTAATTGGAATCGGAGTAATCGCATTAGGTTTTATCTTGATGTCTGGTGGTGGAAGTGATGATCCAAATGTTTTTAATGAAGCTATTTTTAATTTCAGACGTATTCGTTTGGCTCCAACAACAGTTTTGATAGGTTTTGGAATCACAATTTATGCTATTCTTAAAAACCCTAAAACAGACTAATTAGACTCCTTAGACATTTTAGATCTTTAGATTATTAGATTAATCTTTTCTGAAAAATCTAAGTAGTCTAATATTCTAAACAATCTAACAATCTAATAAATGAATACTTTACAAGCTATTGTTTTAGCCATTATCGAAGGAATTACAGAATTTTTACCTGTTTCTTCAACGGGTCACATGATTATTGCCTCATCATTTTTTAGGATTGCCCATGATGATTTTACAAAACTTTTTACAATTGTAATTCAGCTAGGTGCTATCCTTTCGGTTGTGGTTTTGTATTTCAAACGTTTTTTTCAAACACTTGATTTTTACTTTAAACTATTGGTTGCCTTTATTCCTGCTGTAGTTTTAGGATTGTTACTAAGCGATTTTATAGATGGTTTATTGGAAAATCCGGTTACAGTTGCAGTTTCACTTTTAATAGGAGGACTTATTTTATTAAAAGTTGATGAGTGGTTTAATAAGCCAAATGCATCAGAAACAGCACAAGAGATAACTTATTTGCAAGCTTTTAAAATTGGAATGTTCCAGTGTTTGGCAATGATTCCTGGAGTTTCTAGAAGTGGAGCAAGTATAGTAGGAGGTATGTCGCAAAAATTGTCAAGAACTACAGCTGCGGAGTTTTCATTCTTCTTGGCTGTTCCTACGATGTTTGGAGCTACTGCCAAAAAATGCTACGATTATTATAAAGCAGGATTCGAATTATCACATGATCAGGTTAATTTATTGATTATTGGTAACATTGTAGCCTTTATAGTAGCGCTTTTGGCTATTAAAACCTTCATAGGATTTTTGACTAAAAACGGATTCAAAGTATTTGGATATTACCGAATTATTGCAGGAATTGTATTGCTGCTAATCCATTTCTTTATTCATCCGCTTACCATTATATAATGATTACTCCCGAAGATTTTTTAAACGGACAAGTTTTATTGATAGATAAACCTTTACACTGGAGTTCTTTTCAGGCAGTGAATAAACTTAAATATGCACTTATAAATAAGCTTGGACTTCCTAAGAAATTTAAAATTGGGCATGCAGGAACGTTAGATCCTTTAGCAACAGGATTGTTGCTTGTTTGTACAGGAAAATTTACCAAAAGAATTACCGAATTACAAGGTCAGGCCAAAGAATATACGGGAACTTTTTTTATAGGTGCTACTACTCCTTCGTATGATTTAGAAACCGAAATCGATCAAACTTTTCCAACAGAACATATCGATGAGGTGCTTATTCATGAAACAGTAAAACAGTTTTTGGGCGAAATAGATCAAAAACCGCCTATTTATTCAGCTATAAAAAAAGATGGTGTTCGTTTATATGAACATGCACGAGCAGGAGAAACTATCGAGATCGCAAGCCGAAAAACTACAATTCACGAATTTGAAATTACAAGAATTGCGCTTCCTGAGATCGATTTTAGAGTGGTTTGCAGTAAAGGAACTTATATTCGCTCACTAGCCTTTGATTTTGGAAAAGCAATGAATTCCGGATCGCATTTAACTGCTTTAAGAAGAACTAAAATAGGCGACTACGATGTGAAAAATGCAACAGATGTTGCTTTATTTGAAGCTTCTTTGGAGTTGAACAAAGAATAAACTATTTCAAAAGAAATTTGTTTTAAATTTTTTAGTTAACTTTACTATTATGAAAATCAAGAAAAATAATTCCGATAATCTTGCGATACCTGGTAAACCAATGTCTCAAAAAAAATTTGCTTCAATGATTAAAGAAGCAGAAGGCGGAGCTTTTTATTCATTAGAAGAGTCTAAAAAACATTTTCAAGAATGGAAATCCCAAAGTAAGAAGTAGTTACTTCAGCACTTTTTGATTTTGTTGATCTTCCTTCAATTCGTGAATATGGAACCGAAACTTTCGGTTTAAAACATGCAGATTATTTTATTGAAGAAATATATTCTTATTTAGGTAATTTATCTAAAGATTACTTAATTCATCCAGAATGCCATCATCTTAAAACTAAAACCAAGAAATATCGAAATATTATCTTAGGTTCTTATTTAATTATTTATCGTATAAGACCTAATAGAATTGAAGTTTTAAGAGTTTTTAATGGAAGTCGTTCTCCTAAGACTACTGGAAAAATTAGAAAAATTACTATTGATTAAGTTGATATAGAATTTCAAACTCTTAAATAATCATTTTATAAAAATAAAAAAGCACACTACAAATAAAATATTAGTAATGTGCTGGTCATAAATTTAAAGTATTGTTATTCCATATCTTGTCTTTTGGAATTAATAATGCGGAACATTTTTCCCTCCGAACAAGAATTTTGAAAAAAAATCGTAAAACCTGTTGAATAACTTTTTCATAATAGTGCATTTTTAAATTGTTAAACATTAAGTGAACACCAATAAAAAGAGCAAGTCAAAAAGTAAATGATAGAAATTGGGATTATAGCAGCAAGTTACAAAAAATAAATTAAAAATAAATATTTTTCAGCTGTATATTCCTTGTTTTCAATATGTTAGTTTGTATTCTGTAGTTTTTTTAAATTTATAGTTAAAAATACAATCGGTTATGCTTCTTGTTTTTTCATGATTTCGATAATTTCATCCTGTGTAGAAACTCCTTTATCATGTAAATACCACAATTGTAAATTGGTTTTGATAGTTTCATCAAAAGCCCCAAATTCTTTTTTGTAGTTGTTTACCAAATCGGTTGCTCCTTTTGGGCGAGGTCCCCAATCGGCAATAACTTCGAGCTTTTCTTTATGGATTATAATAAGTTTCGGAATGGCTTTTCCTCCATTTGTTAAAAACAAATTCATTAAATCTGGATTCTCATCACGAAGCACAATTTTAAGTTCAATTTTGTCTTTGGATTCTGTAGCCATTTTATAAATAATAGGCAATAATTGTGCTGCATCACCGCACCATCCTTCAGAAATAACAAGCCAAATATAGTCTTCACGAATGTTTTGCAGCTTTGAAATTGTTTCTTCGGTAATTTTTATTGTCTTTTCCAGCCGATTCATTCGAGTTTCATTCAGGCTACTATAATGAGTTAAGTCTTCGGATTGTTCTGCGCCTGTCGATTTTCCTTGTGCTAATAAATCAGAAACAAGTTTTCGGTATTCGTGGTATGAATAACTGTTGGTCAAGGCATTGGTGATACTTTTCTGCATGTATTTCCTTTTTTTATGAAATACAAATTTACAGCTTTAAAAGAAAAGGATGCTGATTTTTGTCATGTTGAGTGCTAAATAAATCATGGAAATTGTACTTTTTAAGCTAAAAAGAGAAGATAAATTAATTTTTTTAAAACACTATTTTTAAAAATGAGAATATGTCTATATTTGCACAAACCAACGCAACATAGAAATGAAATACAAAAGAATTCTTCTTAAATTAAGTGGAGAAGCTTTAATGGGAGATTTACAATACGGAATTGACCCAAAAAGATTGGACGAATATGCCGAAGAAATTAAGCAAATTCATGCAAAGGGAGTAGAAATAGCCATTGTAATTGGAGGAGGAAATATTTTTAGAGGAGTTTCTGGGGTAAGTTCAGGAATGGATAGAGTTCAAGGGGATTATATGGGAATGCTAGCTACCGTAATTAATGGGATGGCATTGCAAGGCGCTTTGGAAAATAAAGGAATGCTTACACGTTTACAAACAGCTTTAAAAATTGAGTCTATTGCAGAACCTTATATCAAGAGAAGAGCAGTACGCCACCTTGAGAAGAACAGAATTGTAATTTTTGGTGCAGGTACAGGAAATCCTTACTTTACAACAGATACTGCAGCTGTTTTAAGAGGAATCGAAATTAACGCTGATGTTATCTTAAAAGGGACTCGTGTAGATGGTGTTTACGACTCAGATCCAGAGAAGAATGCAGCAGCTGTGAAGTTTGATTTTATCTCTTTTGAGGATGTGCTTAAAAAAGGATTAAACGTAATGGATACAACAGCTTTTACGTTAAGTCAGGAAAATAAATTACCAATTGTAGTTTTTGATATGAACAAAATCGGAAATTTATTGAAAATTTGTGAAGGCGAGAATATAGGAACTGTAGTAAATATCTAGACTACATAGATTGTTAGAATTTAGATCATTAGATTTTTCTAAATTTTCATAATCTTTATAGAGTAATCATAAAAAAAATAAAATTATATTAGTTAGTAAATTAAGCGAATCATTTTTTAGAAATCTAAAAAGCGAATCGTCTAAAAATCTAAAAATCTAAAAAAATATGACTGAAGAAATCGAATTTATCTTAGATAGTACTCAAGAATCAATGGCAAATTCTATTGCGCATTTAGAAAAAGAATTTCTAAATATTCGTGCAGGAAAAGCATCTCCAGCAATGTTGGGAAGTGTTTTTGTAGATTATTATGGTTCGGCAACACCGCTTTCGCAAGTAGCAAAAATTAGTGTTCCGGATGCCAGAACAATTACTTTACAGCCTTTTGAGAAAAATATGTTGCAAGTAATTGAAAAAGCAATTATGGTAGCCAACATTGGTTTTAACCCAATGAATAATGGTGACGTAATTATTATAAGCGTTCCGCCATTAACAGAGGAACGTCGTAGAGATTTGGCAAAACAAGCAAAATCGGAAGCAGAAGATGCTAAAATCGGTGTAAGAAACGTTCGTAAAGACGCTAACACAGATATTAAAAAATTAGAAAAAGAGGGAACTTCAGAAGATGCTTGTAAAAGTGCAGAAGAAGAAGTGCAAAACTTGACTAACAAATATATTAAATTGATTGATGAATTATTAGCTAATAAAGAGGCTGAGATCATGAAGGTTTAATATTTTTATAACAATAAAGAAATCCGTCTTGTTAATTTTATACGAGACGGATTTTTTTATTCTTACTTTTGTCATACCAAAGCCTAATTTATAATATTGTTTTCTGTATGAAGTTATTGTGTTTCTTGACATTATTTTTCACGCTGTCTATACAAGCGCAATTTCATATAAACGGAATTGTAACGGAAAATGCTACCAATAAACCACTTCCCTTTGCAACAATAACTACCGATGATGGTATGAATACCATCACAGATGTAGATGGCAAATTCACGCTCCAATCAACTTCTAGTATTGAGAGCTTCACAGTTTCCTATATAGGTTACATTTCTGCTACGATTTATACATCAAGCAGCAAAAAGTTCTATAAAATTGCTCTTGTAGAATCTACAGATGTTTTAAAAGAAGTTGTTGTCTCAAACGAAAATCCTGCTCTTGCAATTATAAAAAAGGTAATTGAGAATAAGAACAAGAATAATCCACAAAAGAAGTTTGATAATTTTGAGTATAAAACCTATAATAAATTAATTGTAACTGCCAATCCCGATTCTATAAACTCTAGGCTAGATTCTATTTTTGTGGAAGAATCCATAGGCAGGAGATTTATTAAGATAGATTCGGCTAATTATAAGTTTAAAGAAATTGCCAATAAACAGCATTTGTTTCAAACCGAAAAAGTATCCCAATATCAATTCGGTAATAAAAAACTAAAAGAAACGATCCTGGGGACAAAGATGGCAGGTTTCAAGCAGCCTATTTATGAAATTATTGCATTTAATTTGCAATCGATTTCTATATATGATTCCAATTATGAGCTTTTTGAAACTAAATATAATAGCCCGATTGCCAAAGATGCTTTAAAGGATTACAACTACAAATTACTGGATACGGTTTTAATAAAAGGTAGGGAAACCTACATGATTTATTTCAAAAACCGAATGAAGAAAACCGAATTAGGGTTGGAAGGCGTTCTTTATATAGATCTGGATAATTATGCTATTGCAAAAGCTGTAATGCGTATAAAAGGCGTACTTGATATTAGCGGAACTCATGAGTTTGATTACATTCCCGAGGAGAAAATATGGTTTCCAAGCAGTACAATTTTCAAAATTGTGAAAGGGAAAAATGATGATGATATTAAAATTCTTGGTGGAACGATTCAGTTTGATGGTGATGCCGAGCAAGAAGATAATCATAGGAAAAAAGGAGCTTCGGATTATACCTATTTAATGTCCGAGAGTAACAATTTTGATGTTCACTATAATACTCCTATAGAAATAAAAAATCCATCTCTCTACATCGAGATCAAGGATGATGCTATAAAAAAACCTGAAAGTTTCTGGAATAAATATCGAAAAGATAGTCTGGATATACGGTCTCAAAAAACCTATATGCTATTGGATAGTATTTCTTTAAAGAAAAGGGTTGAAAGCAGAATCAGGTTTGGGCGAAAAATCATTAATGGTTACCTGCCTATAAGTGTTGTTGATCTAGACCTAAGAAAAGTTTTTAGTTATAATAATTACGAAGGATTTCGATTTGGATTAGGAGGAGTTACCAATGAACTTTTTTCAAAAAAATATAAGATAGGTGGTTATACAGGTTATGGTACAAAAGACGGTAATTTTAAGTATAATTTGGATTTAGGAACCCGGGTTGAGAGATTTTCCAACACTTGGGTTGGTGCATCCTATACCAATGATGTACGAGAGATTGCAAGTACTGTCTTTGCAATTGATAAAAGGGTATTTAAACTATATGATCCCAGACCTATAAATATTAGTACTTTTTATAATTATGTTAGCTGGACAACTTATTTAAGTACACGCATTGTGCCTAAGACAGAAAGTATTTTTGAGCTTTCGCGTTCCTTTATCGCACCACAATTTGATTATGCCTATAATTTAAATGGGAAATTGTATACCAGTTATGTTATGACCACGGCGATGCTTTCATTGGCTTGGAATCCATTTAGTGATTATATGCAAACGCCAAACGGACGAATCGAAATCGAAAAAAGATTCCCGAAATTCACTGTACAATTCACGCAGTCATTACCTAAAGTAATGCAAAATGATTTTAATTTCTCCAAAATAGATTTTAAAACCGAATACGAGAAAAAGTTTCTGAACGGGCAAAAAACAAGTTTGCTCTTGCAAGCCGGATATGCAATGGGCGACGTGCCTATTACACATTTGTATAATACCTCTCCTAATAATATTACCAAAGAAACAATGATTCAGAGGATAACATTTGCCGGAAGAAACAGTTTTGAAACCATGTACTTTAACGAATTTTTCTCTAGTGAATATGCTATTTTTCAGGTTAAGCATGGTTTTAACCGATTTAAAATCATCAAGAAAGTAAGACCATCATTGGTATTGGTTTCGCGTATGGCGTGGGGAAATATGAAAAATCCAGAACAACACGTGGGGATTGATTATAAGACCTTAAATAAAGGTTTTTTTGAATCCGGACTTGAGATCAATCAGATTTTTAGTGGTTTGGGTTTAAGTGGTTTCTATCGTTATGGGCCAAATCAATTACCTAGATTTGAAGATAATATAGCCGTTA
The DNA here is from genome assembly GCF_025847235.1 of Flavobacterium shii. Classification (GTDB taxonomy): domain Bacteria; phylum Bacteroidota; class Bacteroidia; order Flavobacteriales; family Flavobacteriaceae; genus Flavobacterium; species Flavobacterium shii. The sequence goes on along the minus strand of NZ_JAOZEW010000018.1, from coordinate 100,001 downwards.
AATTGAGTTTTGTACTTAATTTAGGTATTTAAAAAATTACTCTTTCTCGTAGTGAAATTTACTTTCACTTTATCTCTATATTACTAGCTTTTTGTTCGTTGTTAATTAACCATTAATAATTAAGCATTACAATAAGGCGCTCCTAAAGCGTCGGGACCTGCTGTACGCTTTATCTTTTATGACTCCCGTGGTTTCGGGATTGCGATAAAAGGATACCTCGCGATGTCTCGGAACCATTAAGGCTAAAAAAATAAAAACTCCGTTTAATCCTATCTTTTGTATTCCATTTTCGGATAATGTTTGTTTTTGGTTTACCAAGAGACCGTCTTGTTAAATTTATTTTTTTGGGAAATTTTTTGTCTTTTCACTATTGTTTTTGTAAGAAAATAATTTATATTTGAGTTTTGGAAGAATATTTTTATTTTTTTTATTGCTTTGATAACCATAGTATAAACAGTATTGACATGCTCAAGAGACTATGAAAAATTTAAATGATTAGTATGGATTTAAAGAAAGTAGCATTTGATAAGGGATTCAGCTTAAGTTTTGGTTCATCAAATCAAAAAAGAGTTTATGGATTTACGTATGAAAATTTCGAGAATGATATCCTAAAAAAGCAAATGCATTATGAGATGGAAATTAATTTCATGCAAGATCGATATGCTAATAATTGTGTTTTTGAAATTAATAGAAAGCAAATTTTTATAGACAATAAGGCTCCGGATTCAAAGATGGAGCAGATTGTAGATAAAGCTGCTCAGGCTATGTATCCTCTTCGCATAAAAGTAAAAAAGAACGGTGAGATAGAAGAAATACTTAACAGCGACGTTATAGGAAAACGTTGGCTAGCTATTAAAGAGGGACTTTCCAAATATTATACAGGGGAGATAGCCTTTAAGGTCATTGATAAGATAGATGCGGTTTTATTAGATGAAGATTTGCTACTAGAATCCATCAGTCAAAACTGGTTTTTTCACTTGTATTTTAAACCGTTGTATGTAGCGTACGGCGAAAAATTAAGATGTAAGTTTATTTGGGATTCTCCAGTATTTGGCAGCCAATTTATTAAATACGGAGTAGTCCATACTGTAGCAGAGCATTATGATACCGATGATAAAATAAATATAAATGGCGATGGGATTGCTATAGACGAAAGAACTCTCGAAGAAATTAGGACAGGTTATGATTTTCCAAAAAACAAACTGGCCGGAGGAGACGAGGAACCGGTAGAATCTACTATGAATGTAGATTATAAACTATATGCCGAGGATCGAAGTATTTTTTCGGTTATAGGAACTTTTGAAACCAAAATAGATGAAAATACGCAACGAAAAATTCAGCTAGAATTATATCATTTTCCAGAAACCAGTTCATTCCGACCTTGGAGTGATTTTAAGAAAAAAGAAAGTCAAAGAATATTTGATTCTTACCAAACCAAAGAAGAAGATGATTTTATTGATTATGTAGCAATATCGAGGAAACAACATGCATTATTACCTAAGCCAGAAAAAATACTGGGACCACCGAGAGAGAAAATAGAGCTTTATATCCATGAAGAACCTGTGGTGAAAGATGAAATTAGTTTTTTGGGTAAAATAAAATCCATTTTTAGTAAAAAGTAAATAAGTCAATTTATAAATAAAAACACCAATGGCCGAAAAACATTATGTAGTACAGGGAGCAACTTGCCAATGTAAGTTTAGTGTCGCACCCGAAACGGATATATTACAGGTAAAAACGCAAACTAAGCATTATGCCAATGATGAGGGGGAAGAAAAATTAATCGCTAGTCATAAGGATATTGGGCAAACGATGAAAAAAAACACCTTTGGAAAGTGTAAGAAGCAACCTTCGGGCTCGGATTATTTGCCATGCCAAACCAAAATTACCAAGTGGAGCGGTTTTTATGATAAAATAACTTTATCCAATAAAGGCAATCCCTTGCTAGAAGATAGCAAAGCTACTTGCCCAATGGGAGCACCAGATTGTATAATCATTAAAGACCACGGACAAACAGCCGATCTATCTAAGAAAAATACAGAAAGTAGCTCACCCGAAGTACTCTATGAAATACTACCGGGAGTAAATTTTAGCGAGTTAGAAGATAATGTCCTAATGATTAATAACAAATAAGATGAGTAAGGATTTACATATTTCTCCAAAAGCACCTCTGGAAGCAGGTCAAAAATGGAATGCAGGAATAAATTGCCTAACACTTTCTAAGGCTGGAGCATTTACGGTTACGATTGCCGATATAGAGAATTATATCGATGCAATCTATTCTAAACCAAAACGTTTTGCTGCTGTAAAAGAAGAAGTTTATAATAAGATGTCATGGGATAGTAAAACCGAATATAAACGCAAATTTGAAGAGTATAATAAAGCTAAAGAAACTTACGATAAGAATATTGCTGCTGAGCGGGCACATATACATTGGGCTTGGCAGGTAGTAGGCAAAGGAATTAAAGCAGATAGAATTTCACACAATAATACCCTTAGTTTAGGAATCTCGGATACAAACGCAAAAAAAATTCTATTTCCAAAACTATTAGAAGGCGGAGGTTTGACCTGGTTGGAAATATTTAGTGCAAAAAATCCTCCATTAGGCATGCCGCCACATGGCATGTACATACGTGCAGTGGGTATACCTAGGGTTATTGCAGCCGAATGGCGTGATCATACAGGTAAACTAATAACCGAAGTAATTGCATACGGTTCTACTGTTTATCTGCATATTTATACCGAAGCTTTGTATGAGGAGAAGATAGAAATACAATTAAGAGATACAAAATATATAAATGCCGATTTAACTCCTACACCAAGTGATGCCGACGGTGATCCTATACAAAAACTCGAAGCTAAACCATTAACACGATTTACGCGTTCTGTAGGTGCACACAAATACGATACAACTACTCAACCACCAACAGGAACAATTACCGATGCCTTGATTACCGACAAAGGAGAGGAGCAAATATCCAGTGCCAATGTACAAAAGTGTGTTTTTCCTGTATTTGTAGAGCAGGCGTGGCTGTTTCAGGGAGGAGAAAAATTAGAAATAAATCCTATTGTATATCACCCAAAAATAAAAAAGACAAAAATAGATCTAGACGATTGTGTCCTAAAAGTTTCTAAAGATGGAGTTCTTAAAAAAGGTGAATTAACGGGAAATAACCCAATGCTGCAAGGTGAAGCTGAAAAAGATGGTGCTCCCGAAGACAAAAAGAAAATTAATTTTACGTTTGGGGTGTTTATAGATGGTACATTAAATAATATGTACAATACTATTTCTAGACAAAGTTGGGAAGATGATCAGATTAAGAAAAAATATGCAAGTCTTTCTTATGAAGAACAGCAGCGTTACGGAAAGAATCCTGAAGAACGATTAAAAGTAGCAGCATCAAGCCAGGATCAAATAGGAAAAGCAAGAGAGAGTAAATATAAATATGACGAAGATAACAGTTATGAAAATGATTTAAGTAACCCTGCAATATTGTTTAAAAACTATCTGGATGATCCTACTAATACATCAAATCCTAGATTCAAAATTTACACCGAAGGGATGGGAACAAATACTTTAGCAGATGAAAAGAGTATTGAACAGAAAGTTGAAACTTTACCTTTGGAAAATTATGAAAAAGATGATGTGGTACAAGGTACTGGATTTGGACAGGGTAATGCAGGAATTATAGACCGTGTAGAAAGAGCCGTAAAATTGATGGCTGACAAAATTATTGCTATGAATGAAAGTGAGGTGGGCACTATTACAGTCGATGTCTTTGGTTTTAGCCGTGGTGCTGCATCAGCCCGCTGTTTTGTTCATGAGATAACCAGACAATCATATATGGCTACAGGTACTTATTATAAAGGGGTAAAGTATTTTAGAGATGCAAATGGTCATGAGGTAAGTAGTGAATACAACAATAAAAAGCTTCCTAGTAACGGAAGATTAGGATATCACCTTACAGAAGTGAAAGATCCTATTACTTTTGATCAATTAATTATTCGATTTGCGGGTTTATATGATACTGTCCCACACCATGGCTTTGCACAATGGAATGATGTTAAAGATTTAGGTCTTAATTCTATAAGTAAAGCTAAATATACAGTACACATGGTAGCGGCAGATGAACATCGAGCTAATTTTAATCTGGTAGATATTTCGTGTATAACGGGTAAAAAAGGAGGAGGAAAAACAGATCGTGGTATAGAGCTGTATCTACCAGGGGTGCATTGTGATGTTGGTGGTAGTTATGTAGAAGGAAGAAGCGAAATAAACGGGCGAATGATGGTAAGTCCTGTAATGTGGGGGGCAGATCTCGAAAAAGAGCAAGAACGCTTGATTGCCGAGGGCTGGTTTAAAAAGAAGGAGCTAGCAATTCATTGGGATAATACACAGCGAACTATTTTAAATGGAGTGGCACGAGTATTATCCTCTAATAGAGAAGCTATAAGCAATCAGTATAGTTATATTCCGTTGCATTTGATGGTTAAATTTTGTTTAGACAAAGAATTATTAATAAATGAAACAAAATTGAAAAATAATTATGATTTCAAAAATACTAAATTCTCAAATATTTCTTTTTTAGAAAAAATAAAAGTCAGATTGGAAAAATATGCTTTTAAGGATGGTCAGCCTTTCGTATATGAATCGGTACCTATGCGAACCATTGTTTACAGTTCAGATGATTCTACAGCTGTTTTAAAAGAAGAAGAGAGACGAAAAGAAGAAGAAGATCAATTGAATGCCGATATCAAACGACTGCGTCATGATTATCTGCATTGGAATGCAGTTTACGGAGAAGGCGTAGTAAATACTTTGGTACAGCCCAACAAACCCAATTTTGAAGATGGTAAGCGAAAAAGAAAAGTAAACGGATAAAAAATATGAGAATAATATATCAAGTATTGGGCTTAGGAATGATAATGTTACTATCCTGCAATAATTCAAATAAAAAAAACATGGAAAATAACGAAAGTTTTAGCTGGGGTTCTACTATAACAGCACCACATATGTACCCAATTGAAATTCATAAAGGGTATTTGGCCAATGATAAAGAGATGATTACTGGATACATTAGCACAGGAACAAGTACAGGGGATTGGGGATATGGTAATAATGCTTATGTAGGAGGGAAAACAATTCCTACTAACTTATCACTTACCTGGATAAGTTATGCTGAAAAAAAGTTTTGGAAAATAGAAGCAGTATTGCCTCATGATAAAATACTAGCATTATTTAAAGAAGGGTATATGGATAAAGACCGAAAAGGAGAATGGTCTCATATTACCTATAATGATATTACAGTAGGTTTAGCACCAGGTGGCTTAGTTGTGGTATGGCTTACTGGAAAAAAACGTTCGGTAGAAATCGCACACTATCAGGCTGTAGAGACTTTTGTAAGTGCAAACGAGTTTTATAGAAACCCTCACGAAGATACCCAGGAAGAATTTTACGATTGGTCATTCAAAAGTGAAGTTCCTAAAGAGACTCAAGCATATATAAAAGAAAATGGAATTCCTGTGAATTTATGGAACAATTACAGAACCAAATATAATTATCGTTTTAATATTCATTTTTATAAGGTAGATAAGGAAAGTTCTGATAGACGTTTAAGATATGTAAATGGTGAAGAAGAAGTAATAGAAGTTAAGAATGCTGGTTCCTATCAAAATAGAGCTTTACCATCTTATGGCAGGTTTTTCTTTAGTCAGTATAATGCAGAAGTACAGTTTGACGGAGAGGAAGTATTAAATGCTTTCAAAAAGATAAGCAAAAATCATCCTGATAAAAGTATAGAGATTGAAGCGAAAGTTGCTTTTATGTATAAAACGACAACATTTACTGTAAAATGTGAAGATGAGGAAATTCCTTTGGAAAAAACAGTAGTAAAAATGTGGAAGAATTAATAATGAAAAAATGTGGCATTGTAATTATCTGTAGTTTACTCTTTTTTATTTCTTGCGAGAAGTATAAAAAAATGGAAGATAAAAAAGATTTTAGCTGGGCGGTTACTGTAACTGCTCCATTTAATTATCCTATAGAAATACATAAAGGTTATTTAGGTAACGATAAAAAAATGATTGCAGCATTTATAAGTACAGGTTTAAATGAAAATGGATGGAATTATGATGGAGATGCTTTGTCAGGAGGTAATACGCTTCCAACTTTATTATCACTTACTTGGATAAGTTATGCCGAAAAAAAGTTTTGGAAAATAGAAACTTCAATAGATCAAGCTGTTCAAAATAAGATGATCGCATTGTTTAAGGAAGGTTATATGAATAAAGATCGAGAAGGAATATGGTCTCATCTTACTTATAAAAATATTACTGTTGGTCTGGCGCCTGGTGGTACAGTGGTTTTATGGCTTACAGGTAAAAACAGACGGGTAGAAGTAGCTCATTATCAAGCTAAAGAAACTTTTGTAAGTGTAGATGAATTTTATAGAAACCCACATGAGCATACACAACAAGGGTTTTATGATTTTTGCTTTAAATCTTATGTTCCAAAAGAAACTCAAGCTTACATAAAAGAGAAAGGGGTTCCTGTAAATTTATGGAACAATTACAGAACAAAATATAAATATCATTTTAACTTACATTTCTATAAAGCTGATAAGGAAAATTTAGAAAGATATACTAAGTATGTAAATGGTGAAGAGGAAAAAGAAAAAGTAGAAGAAATAGTTTTGGATAAAAGTAAAGCTTTGCCTGAGTATGTTAGATTTTATTTCAATCAGTATAATGCAGAAGCGGAGTTTGACGGAGAAGAAATATTAGCTGCTTTTAAAAAAATAAGCAAGAATCATCCCGATGCAACTATAGAGATAGAAGCAAGAGTTGCTTTTATGTACAAAACAGTAGTATTTACAGTTAAATGTGGGGGAGAAGAAATTCCTTTAGAAAAAGTAACTGTGAGAATGTGGAAGAATAAAGCATAATGATAAAATATGGTATTGTAAGTATCTGTAGTTTATTCTTTTTTATTTCTTGTAATAAAAAAGAAGATATGAGTAATAAAACCGATTTTAATTGGGCTGTTACTGTAACAGCTCCTTTTCATTATCCAATTGATATACATAAAGGGTATTTAAGTAATGATAAAAAGATGATTGCCGCATTTGTAAGTACAGGAGTTAATCAAAGCGGATGGAGTTATGATGGGAATGCTATGTCGGGAGGAAATACTATGCCAACTTTATTATCTCTTGTTTGGATAAGTTATGCCGAAAAAAAGTTCTGGAAAATAGAAACTTAAATAGATCAATCTGCTCAAAACAAGATATTTACATTATTTAAGGAAGGCTATATGGATAAGGATAGAGCAGGGATATGGTCTCGTATAACTTATAAAAATATTACTGTTGGTCTGGCGCCTGGTGGCACAGTAGTATTATGGGTTACAGGTAAAAATAGAAGGGTAGAAGTAGCTCATTATCAAGCTAAAGAAACTTTTGTAAGTGTAGATGAATTTTATAGAAACCCTGATGAAGATACGCAGCAAGAATTTTACGATTATTTCTATAATGCTTACATTCCAAAAGAAACACAAGCTTTGATCAAAGAGAAAGGAGTTCCTGTAAAGTTATGGGAGGAATATAGAACAAAATACAATTATCGTTTTAATATTCATTTTTATAAAGCAGATAAAGAGCAGTTTGATAGGGATTTAACGTACGTAAATGGAGAATCGGAAATATTGAAAGAAGGTGAAATTGATCTTTACAGAAAAAAAGCATTGCCTTTGTGGGTTCGGTTTTATTTTAGTGTTTATGGAGGTGAAGGAACTTTTGATGAGGAAGAAATTGTTACAGCTTTCAAAAAAATAAGTAAAAATCATCCTGATGCAACTATAGAGATAGAATTAAGACCCATTTTAATGTACAAATCAATGAGTTTTACTGTGAAATGCGAAAACGAAGAAATTCCATTAGAAAAGACAACAGTTAGGATGTGGAAGAATAAAGTATAATGAAAAAGTATTTTATCATAATTACAAGTTGTCTATTCCTTGTTTGTTGTAACAATACAAATAAACAGAAGATGGAAAATAACGAAAGTTTTAGTTGGGGCTCGACTATAACAGCACCACATATGTATCCTATTGAAATTCATAAAGGTTATCTCGCGGACGATAAAAAAATGATTACTGCATATATGAATACGGGTATTAGTACTGGTGACTGGGGTTACGGTAATAATGCTTATGCTGGAGGTAATTCTATCCCGACCAATTTATCACTGACTTGGATTAGTTTTGCAGATAAAAAGTTCTGGAAAATAGAAGCTACTTTGCCAAAAGAAAAAATATTCAAATTTTTTCAAGAAGGTTATATGAATAAAGATCGAAAAGGTGTTTGGTCTCATGTTACCTATAAGGATATCACAGTTGGATTAGCTCCTGGTGGACTGGTTGTAGTTTGGCTTACAGGATTAAATCGTTCTGTTGAAATAGCTCATTTTCAGGCTAAAGAAACTTTTGTGAGTGTAGATGAATTCTATAGAAACCCTCATGAATATACACAGGATGAATTTTATAATTTTCGTTTTAAATCATATTTGCCTAGGGAAAGTCAGGCATACATAAAAGAGAAAGGAGTTCCTGTAGATTTATGGAAAGATTATAGAACAAAATATAATTATCGTTTTAATATTCATTTTTATAAGGCAGATAAGGAAAGCTCTGATAGACGTTTAAAATATGTAAATGGTGAAGAAGAAATAATAGAAGTTAAGGATATCAATTCCTATCAAAATAAGGCTTTACCATCTTACGGTAGGTTTTTCTTTAGTCAGCATAATGCAGAAGTACAGTTTGACGACGAAGAAATACTAAATGCTTTCAAAAAACTAACTGCTGTTCATCCTGATAAAAGCATAGACATTGAAGCGAAAGTTGCTTTTATGTACAAAACCACAACCTTTACAGTAAAATGCGAAGGAGAAGAAATTCCGTTGGAAAAAACGGTAGTAAAAATGTGGAAGAATTAATAATGACTAAAATTTATAATTAAATAAAAGAGGAATGAAAGAAGTAACGTTACTAGCAATTATATCAGTTTGTGCACTTGTATTTATTAGTTTGTTAAATGTGGTTCTTAGATATTTTGTTTTTACTGTTGGAAATATTTTTGAGTTTTTAAAAGTTTTCGCATATGTAGGGTTGTTACCTTTTTTTATTAAACTGTATAAGAAGCAATAAGTAAAAAACATAAGTATGAATGAAAATTTAAATAAGCTTTTAGAGCTTAAAGAAAATCCGGAAGAAATAATTATAAAAGATTCAAGCGCAGGAAGACATTTTTTAACACGTTTTTTTGTTTTGTTTGTTTTGATTATTACCTCTTTAATTTTTAGCGAATCAAACATTGTAGGAGTTCAAACGGGATATGGTTATTTGCTTTTAGTTGTATTTCTACAAGTTATATGGTTTTTGTTTATAATTTTTGAATTGATAATGTTTCAAATGAAAAAAAACTACCTTTTACGAACTACAAACTTTATATTATTATTAGCAGCAATGTTTCTGTATTTAATAGTTATTAAGATTAGCTTGTTAATTATCAATTAGTATATGATAAATGAAAAAACGGTTTTTACGGTTAAGTGTAAAGAAGAAATTCCTTTGGAAAAAAACGGTGGTAAAGATGTATAAGAATTAAATCAAAAAAATAAAAACATGAAATTATTTACAAGTGCATTTATCTTATTTATTACAAGCTTTACAACTATAAAAGCTCAATTTGTGGGTAGTTATTCTCTTAAAGATGGAGGAGTAGATATTCAGAGTTCGAGTTTATTTGTTTTACCTGACCATACGTTTATCGTATTTTATGCAGGTGGAACTCCGCTGCAAGGCAATTGGATTGAAGAGACAAAGGATAAAATAAAATTAGAAATTAATACTGAGAACAAATCAATTTTTAGCGTTTATGGAATAAAGGGTAATTCAACAAAAAAAAATGTGCAGTTTAGTCCTAACGATAAAATAAATCTGTATGTTTCTTTTTCAAAAAAGGAATTAAAACAACCAATTTATCGACCATTATTTGATGAAAAATGGAGTTGTTTAGATCGAAATTTCGAAACAAATATTCCCGATAAAAATGCTGAACTAAAGTTAGTTTCTCCAGAGAAAGAAGTCGATTTTTCAGATGACATAAAATATCCTGTTGCCTCAAATGTTTATACTTTTCAATTATCAGAGAAATTTTCTAATTACAGAGTATTTATTGATGGGAACGTAAAAATACCTTTTAAAATTGAAATTATAAAACAAAATAAAGACTATATAATTCAAGATATCCATGCTCATAAACCTCTTGTAACAGAAAGGAATGACATAACAGAGAAGATGCTAGAAAAAATAAAAGGAGCTTTAATTCCCTGGCAAATTAATGACCTTACCCGAAAAGGAGTTGAAGTTGAAAGATTAGATCCCATAAAAGTTGAAAAAATAGAATTAAATAAAACAATGGAGAAGCCTTTGTTTATTGCAAAGTGTGAATAATATTAGAATCCACAATCGATTTTATCAGTTGAACAAATAAAAAATCATGAAAAAAATACAAATCATTCTACTCCTAATTGTAATTCAAGTTTGTAATGCTCAGGAATATAAAAAAATAAATTATTCAACTGTTTCATATGAAAGGAATAGCATGTTTTCTACAAATAGTATTGTTATTACAAACATTAATAAATCAAAACTTTCAAAAGGTTTTTATGAAATGATTATTAAAAAAAATGGTATCAAATTTTATATTAGTGAAAAAGGAAATGTCGATGGGGTTTTTAAGGAGTATGATTCTGATGGATTATTGAAGTGTAAAACAGTATTGAAAGAAGGAATGTTGGAAAAAGTAATATATTTAGATTCCGTTGGAAGAACTACAGATAGTTTAAAAATTGTAAATAAGGATATTGAGAGATATGACAATACTCTTAAAAAATGGACAATGAAAACATCATTAGTTTATTCAAATTATAGCTTTTATGAAAATGGCACTGTATATATGGAATCGTATGGAAGAAATAAAGATGATATTAAAGCAATAACCTATTATAAAAATGGAAAAATAATGACAGATGTAATCAATTTTTATTATGAGAAAGATTATGATAGTTTAGGGGGGCTAACTAGGCAAGTTGATTATAATTGGATAACAAAAGAGATACAAACCTTATATTATGAAAATGCAAAACTCAAATGGAAAATTATAGTTTTTGATGAAAATAAAATTTGGAATGCAGATGGAAAGATAACTAGAAATAAGAAAACAAATAACTCAGCTCATAAAAGTAAAAGCTATAAAATAGAGACCGATTATTATCCAAGTGGGAAAATACTACAAATTAATTCTAAGGATGGGAAATTAAAACAATATACTGAACATGGAGTTTTAATAAAAGAAATACCTGGAGGAATAATTAAGATGGCTGATGATATGCAAGAGAAAGAAGTAAATTATGAGAATGCCGAAAATAAAACATATAAAATAGAAGAGGTTGATGTGAAATCCGATTTTCCAAATGGTATTAATGCTTTCTATAATTTTTGTGATAAAAACTTTGTAAAACCCAGTGAAGTAGAATTAAAAGGAAAAATTCATCTTTCTTTTGTAATAGAAAGATGGCTCCCTTACAAATATTAAATGTCTTAGGGACATTGGTTATGGTACAGGATTGGAAGCGATTCGAATTTTGAAATTATCTCCAAAATGGATTCCCAGCGAGTTTAAAGGGGAAAAGGTAAGATGTCTATATTTTTTAACTATGCCGATTGATTAAAAATATATTTTAAGTGAGGTAAATATCAAAATATAGAAGAATTAAAGAATTACAAAAAGGCTGATTCTTTAATATACAGAATGGATAAAATAAAAGGGAACAGAATTAACTTCTGTTCCCTTTTAATGTTTTTAAAACTATTATGGTTTAAGAATTAAAACCGATGGTGTATTATTAAGCCATGTACTTTGAGATTCGATTAGTTTTTTCCAGCTGTCTAAACTAATAATCATTAAATCTTGGTTCTCTAAAAATTCCTTTTTAATAGTTCTGTCATTCATTAGCATGATATGATTTGGGGCAATTTGTTCAATAGATCGAATGGATTCCTGCATGTCACGGGTACTTTTTAATTCTCCACTTGCATCCAGAATAGTAATTTGGGAACCATTGTTACTAATTAATTTCTTGGCATATTCGATAAGGAAGCCGTCTTCTTTGCTAAAAATAGGTATGAAAACCTGATTTATTTCTTCTAACTCTTTATCAATGAAAATCCCGACAGGCATTTTGCTTTTAGCGATAATATGTCTCGTTCTCTCATCAAAAGGAGAGTTTTCGAACAAGCCTTCCTTTCCTGTGAATTTATCGATTAGACGATCCGGATTTACGATTCGGGTTGTGAAACCAAGTATTTTACCCAATAACGTTCCGTCGAAAATGGACTGTCCTAAACTTACCAATAATAAATCGTATTCACCTTGATTCGCCGTTTCGATTATATCGGCATCAATATCATTGGATACTTTAAAAAGGCTAATCATGTTTTGGTTTAAAACTTCGGATTCTGAGATAACAGGTAAAAGCATTTCTCTTTCATAATCTTTTACATCAAATGAATGTAATTCGGAACTTAATGATAAATGCATTGCCGTTACAATGGTATTGTCCGGTTGTTTTTTAGTCAGACTATTTGCAATTCGCAACAATGTTTTTCCTTTTTCGGGAGTATCAAATGAAAATAGAATTTTGTATTTGCTTTTGTTGCCTATTTCTTCTGGAATAATTGTCTTTTTATCTTTAAATATAAAATTAATAAAGTCCAAAGCTGGACCAGTCATAAAGGTGGTAACCAAAGCCATAATTACCATCATGGTAAAAATTTCGGTAGATAAAACACCTAGATCATATCCTATATTCAGTACTACTAGTTCCATTAAACCACGAGTATTCATTAGGGCACCGATCGCTAAACTATCTTTCCAGTTTTGTCCCACAAATTTGGCTGCTAAGGCACTACCAAAGAATTTCCCAATGACTGCTACAGCAATAATTACTCCTGTAACTTTCCATAAATAAGGATCGTTTAATAAACCTATTTGTGTACGTAATCCTGTAAAAACGAAGAATAAAGGAAGTAGAAGTATAACTGATACATCTTCTACTTTTTCGATAAATATATTACGGAATTTATTGTTTTCGGGCATAATCGCTCCTGCTAAAAATGCACCAAATAAAGCGTGAATTCCTATTAACTCTGAAGCGTAAGAAGAGAATAAAAGCGTTAAAAAGAAAATAGCAACAACAGGTTTATTTAAGCTTTCACGAGTTGAGTTTAAATCTCCTACACGTTTTAAAAATGGGCGAACTATTTTTAGCATTATAATTACATACAAAATAGCTAATCCAATTACATATAATGAGCTTGTAAAAGAACCTGCTTTTACAATCGCAATTACTACAGCTAGAATACACCAGGCCGTGATATCATCGGCAGCGGCACACGTTATGGCAATGGTTCCGAGTTTGGTTTTCTGCAAGCCTCGTTCCTGAACAATTCGCGCCAAAACGGGAAATGCTGTAATACTCATGGCGATTCCCATAAAGAGCCCGAAAGATGAAAATTCGACTCCAATAGGTGCAAAAGTATGGTAGATGAAATAAGCTAAAGTTAATCCTAATGCAAAAGGGATAACAATACTCGCATGACTAATCACAACAGATTCATGCGCTTTGTTTTTTAGCACTTTTAAGTCTAGTTCCATACCAATTACAAACATGAAAAGTATTAAACCAATCTGACTTAAAAATTGCAGGTTTCCTAAAGATTCTTTTGGGAATAAAGTGGCTGAAAATTCAGGGAAATACATTCCAACCAGAGATGGTCCTAAAACAATACCAGCAACCATTTCTCCAATTACCGAAGGTTGACCGATTTTTCTAAAGACCCATCCAAAAAAGCGTGCTACCAAAATAATCGTAATAATCTGAGCAAGCAAAATTGCTAATGGATGTTGTAGATTTTCAATCATTGCCGAAAGGAAATCATTCCAATGACTACTCTCTGTTTTTTTTACAACGATTTCTCTTCCTATTTCTAATGCTTTTCCTTTTGAGATTACCAAATAGATTAAAGTCGAAAATCCTCCAATAATTATTAGATAAAATAATGAGTTTTTGATGTTTTTCATATCACGTCATTTTGATTTATTGTGCAAATATGAGAAGTGACTTTTAAGGAAAAAAGAAAATCAAGAGCTAATTCTCTTCTGATGTAATAAGATGGAAAAACTTTGTAATAAGTTATATTTTTACTTTAAGTAAAAAGTCCGATCGGTACGTTTCGCTTAAAGAAAGGGTAATGTTTTCTCCATTTTTTTTCTGATGATGTAGTACAATTTCGTTATGATTAAAAAACTGAATGGCACTCATCGCAATGATTTCCTTTTTGTTAACCCGACAAAAATAGGTGTCTGGTAATTGTTTTAAAAGTGTATCAAAGTTAATGTTTTTTAAGGTAAGCGAACTTCCATCCGTAAGGAGTACAGTTTTATCCCGACTATCTGTTGTGGCTGTTTTTATGTATTGAATTTGATTAAAATACAATAGAGTTTTGCCTTTGTTTGTGTTTAATTGAATGAATTTTTTTGCAGCTTCGGGTTTGTTGAACTGTTCAAGCGCTTTGGAAATTGCTTTTTGCAAACGTTCTATTTTTACAGGCTTCGTAATGTAATCGACGGCATCTATATTAAATGCTTCGGCAGCATATTCTTTGTAAGCAGTGCAAAAAATCACTAATTTGTCCTGAAGTAAACTGGCTAAACTTAATCCATCAATTCCAGGCATTTCGATATCTGATATTAATAGATCAAAATCTAGATTAGGAATTTCAGTCAATAATTTCTCTGGATTATTAAAAGTTTTTACAATCTCTAATGTTGGGATTTGTTCACAAAGCATTTTTAGATACGTTAATCCAGGTAACTCATCATCCAGTAGTAAGCATTTGAGTTTTGTATTCAAGTAGATTAATTTTTAAATGAGCAATGTAAATATCGTTCTCTACAAATTTATCAAGTTTGAACTGATTTTTGTAGATTATTTTTAAACGTTGTTCTAATGTGGTGTTTCCGATACCGCTTCGTTCTTTTTTTAATACTTTTTTATCTGATATTTTATTTGAAACAGTCAGAGAAAAATGATTGTCTTTGAATTCAAATATTACCGAAATAAAAGCATCGGCGTTTTGAATATCGGCATGTTTAAAGGCATTTTCGATTAAATCGATAGAAATTAATGGCGCGAGTAATGGTTGGTCATATAACTTTTCGTCTTCGCCGATAATGGTCTTTACCTTTAATTCAAAAAGTGGACTGATTTTTATTTTGTTTATTTCGATAAGATTCAGTGCAAACTCGATTTCTTCTTTAGGCGTTACCAACTTTTTTTTGCTTTCATAAAGAATATAATCCAGCACATTTGCCAATTTATCCAGAGCAAAATAAGTTTGATATGCATGCGATTGAATCGAATTAAGAATATTCTTGAAAAGATGCGGATTCAGTTTAGATTCCAATGTTTCCAATTGTAAATCATTCACTTTCATTTCTAGCAGGTAAAAATTCTTTTCGGCTAATTCTTTCGCTTTTCTGGATTGTACCAATTGATAAACGATATAACCAATTATAGCGACTAGCAAAAGAATTATTGCTAGTAGAAAATTGGTTATAGTGTTGCTTGTTTGCATGTTATTAATGACTAGAAACAAACTTTAATCCAATAATTGAAGCGATTAAAGTTGATAAAAAGAATATTCTCCAAAATGTTGCTGGTTCTTTAAAGATAAGAATCCCAACCAAAACGGTTCCTACTGCTCCAATTCCTGTCCAGACAGCATAAGCTGTTCCAATAGGTAAAACCTGAGTTGCTTTGTATAATAAAGCCATACTTATTGTAAGGCATACAAAAAATCCAATCATCCAATAGGTTGATATCATTCCAGATGTTTCTTTGGCTTTGCCTAGGCAAGATGCAAAACCTACTTCGAATAGACCAGCTATTATAAGTAAAATCCAATTCATTTTTTAGGGTTTAATAATTAATACAGAAGGCACGTTGCTTAACCAGGTACTTCTGGAATCGACCAATGCTTTCCAGCTTTCAAGACTAATTATCATTAAGTCTTGTTTGTCCAGAAATTCTTTCTTAATGATGCGGTCGCTCATCATTGATATGTTTTCAGGAAATTTTTGCTCTAAGGTACTAATTGCACTTTTGATTACAAAATTCGTCTCGATGTTTTCATTTACATCAAGAATCATGATGTGTGAATTATTATTAAATATTAATTTTTGTGCATAATCAATCAGGAAGGTGTCTTCGATGCTAAATATCGGTATAAATACTTGATTTACATTTTGTAATTCTTTGTCGATTAGGATACCTAAAGGCATTTTGGTCTTAGAAACTATTAATCGAGTTCTTTCGTCAAAAGGAGAATTCTGGAATAAACCTTCTTTTCCTATGAACTTATCAATCAATCGATCGGGGTTGATGATTCGGGTTGTGAAACCAATTACTTTTCCTAATAATGTTCCTTCAAAAATAGATTGTCCTAAACCAACTAACAATAAGTCATAATTACCTTGATTGGCAATGTCGGCGATATCGCTTTCAATATCTATAGTTGCTTTAAAAATAGTGGTAATTTCTTGTTTCAGAATTTTTGACTCTTCGACAATCGGAATAAAGCTATTCTTCTCTTTGTCTTCGATATTAAAAGCATGCATTTCGTCGCTTAAGGATAGGTGCATCGCCGTGACTTGGGAGCTGTCTTGTTGTTTCTTGACCATGCTATGTGCTAATCGCAAAAGAGACTTTCCTCTTTCGTTGTTTCCAAACGAAATCAAAATTCGATATTTATTACTAATTGATGGTGCTTCGAGAATGGGGGCTTCTTTGGTTTTAAACACAAAATCGATTAAATCCAATGCAGGGCCAGTCATAAAGGTGGTTACTAACGCCATGATTACCATCATTGTGAAAACTTCGGGAGTTAAGACTTTAAGTTCCAGTCCAATGTTTAGTACAACTAATTCCATCAAACCCCTTGTATTCATCAAGGCTCCGATAGTTAAACTGTCTTTCCAGCTTTGTCCTACAAACTTAGCAGCCAAGGCGCTTCCGAAGAATTTCCCGACAACAGCTACCAAAATAATCATTCCGGTTACAGTCCATAAATAAGGATCGTTTATAAGTCCGATTTCTGTTTTTAAACCAGTAAAAACGAAAAATAGAGGTAGTAATAAAATTACCGATACATCTTCGACTTTCTCAATAAACATGGTTCGGAATTTAGGTACATCCGGCATGATTGCACCTGTCATAAAAGCACCAAAAAGCGCATGAATACCAATTACTTCGGTTGCATAAGAAGAAACAATAAGGGTAAGTACAAAAATTGCTACTACAGGTTTGTCGATACTGGATTTGGTTCCATATAAATCACCAATTCTTTTTAAGAATGGTTTCACAATGTATAACATTGCCAAAACATAAATAAATGCTAAGAGTATAATGTATAAGGCGCTTACAAAGGTTCCTGCTTTTACAATGGCAATTACCACTGCAAGTAAACACCAGGCAGTGATGTCGTCGGCAGCGGCACAAGTAATAACGATAGTACCTAATCGGGTTTTATGAATGCCTCGTTCCTGGACAATTCGTGCCAAAACGGGAAATGCTGTAATACTCATAGCAATTCCCATGAATAGACTGAATGATAGGAATTTTACACCTTCGGGTGCAAATCGGTTATAAACAAAATAAGACAATCCAATACCTAGCGCAAAAGGAATTACTATACTGGCATGACTTATTACAACGGCTTCATTTGCTTTGTTTTTTAATGCTTTTAAGTCGAGTTCCATTCCAATTACGAACATGAAAAGAATAAGACCGATCTGGCTTAGAAACTTTAAATTTCCTAGTGATTCAACCGGAAATAACGCCATCGAAAATTCAGGAAAGTACAATCCTAATAAGGAAGGTCCAAGAACAATACCAGCAATGATTTCACCTATTACCGATGGTTGTCCGATGCGTTTAAAAATCCATCCGAAGAAACGGGCTACAAAAATAATTGTTATAATTTGTGCTAATAAAATAGCTAATGGGTCTTGGAAATTTGATTGCATCGAAGTGATGAAATCTTGCCAGGAACCCTTTCCGGTTCCTACAATTTCAATTGTTTTATTTATTTCTAAGTGCTTACCTTTAGTTATAATCCAGTAAATTAATGCTGTAAAACCTCCTGTTACTCCTATGTAGAACAAAGCGTTCTTGTAGTTTTTCATACTTGTTTTAAATAATGTAATTATTTTCTCAAAAATAATACAAATATGAGAAACGAAAGCTAAGAAATTGTATGAATTTCGATTAAGTTATTGTGAAAAATAACCGTATTTTATACAAGTTGTTCTGTAAAAAAAGATATTAAAATTTATGCTTTGCTGCGTTTTTCATTACATTTGCAGCCATTTTTAATACTTTTATGAGAAAGAAAACGAATGTAGGATTCTGGGAATTAATAGCCAGAATTATACTTAAAAATAGAGTCATAATACTAGGAGTTATTGCTGTAATAACTATTTTTCTTGGATTACAATGGAAAAACCTTGGGATGACATATACAGAAGCTAATTTGCTTCCTAAAAAACACATTGTAAATCAACAGTACCAAGACTTTCTTAGTAAGTTTGGCGAAGAAGGGAATCTTATCGTTATAGGTTTTAAAGACGAAACTTTTTTTACACCAAAAAACTATGCTGCCTGGAATGAGTTAATGACAGGATTAAAAAACACAAAAGCTGTAGATTTAGTAGTTTCTTTAAATGACTTGAAAAAGCTAGAAAAAGATACAGTTGCCGAAAAATTCGTGCTTGTTCCTTTTATTGATCAGAATCAAACGGTAAATCCTGATTATCTTAAAAAAATAAAATACGATTTGTTTAATAATTTGCCTTTTTATGAAGGTTTATTGTTTAATAAACAAACAGGAAGTATTCGTTCGGCTATTTATCTGAATAAGAAAATAGTTAATACTGCAGCTCGAAAAACATTTATTCTGGAAGAATTGGTTCCTAGAATAGAGAAGTTTGAAAAAACTACAGGCATAGATCTTCGCGTTTCAGGAATGCCATATATCCGAACAATTAATGCGGAGAATATGAAAGGTGAAATCGGACTTTTCATCGGTGCGGCATTGCTTGTAACTTCATTGATTTTCTTTTTATTTTTCCGTTCGTTCAGAGCTACATTTATATCAATTTGTATTTTGGTAATTGGAGTAATGTGGTCGTTTGGAACATTAGGGTTGTTTCATTATAAAATCACAATTCTTACGGCTGTAATTCCGCCATTGATTATCGTAATCGGAATCACAAATTGTATTTTCCTTATTAATAAATACCAGCAAGAGATAAAATTACATAATAATCAGGCCAAAGCTTTACAGCGTATTATTTCGAAAATTGGAGTTTCGACTTTAATGACGAATTTAACAACTGCTGTAGGTTTTGCTACGTTTATGATTACAGGGAATGATTTGCTTTTTGAGTTCGGATTGGTAACTTCTATCAACGTTATTTCGGTTTACTTGCTTACACTGGTGATTGTGCCTATTGTGTATAGTTTCATGCCTTTGCCAAAAGAAAAGCACTTATATCACTTAAGTAAAAACTATATTTCATCTCTATTGGATTGGGTTGAAAATGTTGTAAAAAATAAACGAAAAGTAATTTATACAATTTACGGTTTGGTGCTTCTTTTTAGTATAATAGGAGTTTCTCAAATTAAAGTTTCGGGCAGCTTAATTGGTGAAATGCCAAAGAGTGCTTCATTTTTTAAAGATATTCTTTTTTATGAAAAAGAGTTCAATGGAGTAATGCCATTGGAGATTATGATTAACACTAAGCATAAAAAGGGTGTTATGAAATTGTCGACCATGAAAAAAATGGATGAACTACAAGAAACAATTGCGACTATTCCAGAATTGTCAAAACCAGTTTCGGTAGTGAACTTAGTTAAATACTCCAAACAGGCATTTTATAATGGGAAACCTGAATATTATGAATTGCCAACTTCTCAAGAGCAAACATTTATTTTGGCTTATGCCAAAAATGCTACTAAAAACAGCAAGGATAACTTGATGAAAAGTTATGTTGATTCAACAGGGCAATATGCGCGAATCACAACTTTCATGAAAGATATTGGTACCAAGGAAATGGCAAGAGTAGAAGGGAAGCTGAAAAAGAGAATAGAAGAGATTTTTCCAAAAGATCGCTATGAGGTTATCTTGACAGGGAAAGCTTTGGTGTTCCAAAAAGGAACTTCTTATTTGGTTGATAATCTTATAGAATCATTGATTTTTGCGATTTTAGTAATTGCGGGGCTTATGACTTATTTGTTTAGATCCGGAAAAATGGTACTGGCATCGGTAATAACGAATATTTTACCTCTTTGTATTACTTCTGGATTGATGGGGTATTTTGGTATTCCGCTTAAGCCATCAACAATATTAGTGTTTAGTATTGCTTTTGGAATTTCGGTGGATAATGCGATACAGTTTATGGCAAAATACCGTCATGATTTATTGCAAAGTAATGGGAAGGTTAAAAAATCAGTATTTAGTGCTTTACGAGAAACGGGGATTAGTACATTTTATACTTCGATTGTATTAATCTTTGGATTTGCAACTTTTACGTTGTCTAGTTTTAGTGGTACGATTGCACTTGGAGGATTGATATCTTGTACGCTGTTATTTGCTATGTTTGCAAACTTATTAGTCTTACCAGCATTGGTTTTGACATTCGAAAAGAAAAAAGCAAAAAAAGAAGATAGTATTGAAGGAGAGATTTAATCTCTCCTTTTTTTTATAAATATTTCAGGAAGTTATAGCTGAATTTGTCTGTCGATTTGTTGGTCTAGAGAAATGAAGGTTTCTGTTCTTGAAACGCCTTCAATTGCCTGAATTTTGGTGTTTAATAGTTGCATTAAATGTTCGTTGTCGCGGCAGATAATCTTTATTAGGATCGACCAGTTTCCTGTCGTGTAATGGCACTCGAGAACTTCGGGGATTTTCTTTAATTCTCTTACGGCTTCTGGGTTTCTTGCGGCTTTATCCAAATAGACGCCTACAAAAGCCATTGTGTTATATCCTAAAACTTTATTGTTAACAGTGAATTTAGAGCCTGATATTACGCCAGATTGCTCCAGTTTACGTAATCGCTGATGGATAGCTGCTCCAGAAATTCCTATTTTATTTGCAATTTGTAATATTGGCTTTCGGGCATCCTCCATTAGGTGTCGTAGGATTTCTTTATCGATACCGTCTATTTCTATAACGAGTGAGTTGATTTTCATGTGTTGTGATTTGAAACTAATTTTAGTAATTTGGTTTAAAATAGAAATCAAATTTAACGATAAAACTTTAAAACAAGCGTTAGATCTGGAATCTTTGTCAGAGTTTAAAATTTTGACAAAGATAGGTTGGAATGTAAAGATCTTTTTTAGTTCATTGAAAATTAAATTTATAAAAGTTTGGGCATAAAAAAAGCTGCGAATTTCGCAGCTTTTTTATTATTCAGGTTAAAGGATTATTTTCCTTTATTTGCTTCGGCAATATATTTTTCTAGAGCCATTGTCATTGAAGGAGTTTCTGGGGTAGGAGCAAGAATATCTATTCTTAAACCGTAATCTAGAGCTTCTTTTTGAGTTGTGCTTCCAAAAACAGCTATCCTGGTCTCATTTTGTTTGAAGTCAGGAAAGTTTTTAAATAATGATTTTATTCCAGTAGGACTAAAGAAAGCCAAGATGTCGTAATAAACATCGGCCAAATCGGATAAATCGCTCATTACAGTCTTGTAAAAAATTGCTTGAGTCCAGTCTACTTTTAAGTTGTTTAAAGTAATTGGAGCATCAGCATTTAATTGATCTGAAGCTGGTAATAAGAATTTTTCGTCTTTGTACTTTTTGATTAATGGAGATAAATCTGCAAAATCTTTTGCACCAACATAAATTTTACGTTTTCTATACACTACATATTTTTGTAGGTAAAAAGCAACGGCTTCCGATTGACAAAAATATTTTAATCCTTCAGGAACTTTATAACGCATTTCTTCTGCAACTCTAAAAAAATGATCAACTGCATTTCTGCTAGTTAATATAATTGCAGTGTAATGATTAAGATCGATTTTTTGTAATCGAATCTCTTTAGCGTTAACTCCCTCCACGTGAATGAAAGGTCTGAAATCAATTTTTATTTTGTGTTTCTGTTGGAGCTCAAAATAAGGGGAGTTTTCCACTTTAGGTTCAGGCTGTGACACCAAAATTGTTTTCACTTTCATAAGTTGTAATATTTTCTAAGCACTCCCTTTTGTAAACCAATAATACATAAAATAATAAGGGGCTATTTCAAGAGCGCAAAGATATAAAATAAAATAAAATAACTTACTCAATATTACGTTTTGATAGTTTTTTATTGAAATAAAATAAGAAAATAGGCTGATACATAATGAAATAGCTAATATTGTTAACGGAACATTTTTAGAAATATCATCATAATAGAACAAAATTGCATTGACTGGGAGTATTAAAATACCAATATAAGCCCTATAAGTTACTTTTTGTAAGTTAAAGTGTTCGACAAATTCTTCGATATTGAATGAAGTGGCAACAATTTTCTCAATTAAATATTTTGATAAAATAAAGAAAGATAAGAAAGTTGCAATTTGAATATAAAGTGCCCAATCGGTTTTTGATGCATTCCCGAGTTTGAGACTGCTAAGTGTAAGTTGAATAAAAAAGGCAAAAGAAATAATTTGCACAAAGAATAAGGCAATTGTAAAGCCGCTTTTTATATGGCTGCTATCTCTATATATTTTGGCATATTTATCGGAGAAAAGCAATTTTGTGAAGTCGCCAAAACGATGATCGTAAATGGTCTTTGTAATAGCAATAACAGCAAAGCATAACACAAACAAAAGTGTTGCCCAGTCTTTATTTTCGGTGATCCTTGGATGAAGTTGTTCAATCATAGCAATGCAAAATTAGTAATTTTTTATATCAATACTTTTATTATAACTTTATTATGAATGAAATGCTATAAAAAGTTTACTTTTGCGTTGAAATTACTCAGAAAAATGAACGATTGTATTGTCATAATTCCCACTTACAACGAAATTGAAAACATTGAGAGCATTATTAGAGCTGTGCTTTCGCAACATAAATCTTTTCATCTTCTTATTGTCGATGATAATTCACCAGATCATACAGCAGATAAGGTTGTTATGCTTCAAGAAGAGTTTGAAGGGAAGTTGTTTTTAGAAAACAGGGCTAAAAAAGCAGGATTAGGAACAGCTTATGTTCATGGTTTTAAATGGGCTTTGGATCGGAAATATAATTATATATTCGAAATGGATGCCGATTTTTCACATAATCCAAATGATCTTGAAAAACTTTTTGATGCTTGTCATTTTGGCGGTGCCGATTTGGCAATTGGATCTAGATATGTAACAGGTGTAAACGTTGTAAACTGGCCATTAAGCCGTGTATTGATGTCTTATTTTGCATCGGTATATGTGAAATTTATCACCGGAATGAAAATCCATGACGCCACAGCTGGATTTGTGTGTTATAAAAGAGAGGTTTTGGAATCAATTAATCTTAACAAAATAAAATTTGTTGGTTATGCTTTTCAGATTGAGATGAAATATAGGACTTACTGTAAGAAGTTTGGAATTGTAGAAGTTCCTATTATTTTTACAGATAGAACAAAAGGAGTTTCTAAGATGAGCAATGCGATTATTAAAGAGGCAATCTTTGGAGTTATTTCACTTAGACTAAAAAAATTAGTCAATTCATTATAAACTATAAACGATGAATAGGATTTTAATCAAAAATGCTAAAATTGTAAACGAAGGATCAATTTTTGAAGGGGATTTATTAATTGAAAACGATTTAATAGTAGAGATTTCAGACAGTATAAGTTTGAAATCATCTAATTGTGTCGTTATTGATGCCGAAGGAAGTTACTTAATGCCGGGTGCAATAGATGACCAGGTTCATTTTAGAGAACCGGGATTAACGCATAAAGGCGATATCGAATCAGAATCTAGAGCAGCAGTTGCCGGTGGAATTACTTCTTTTATCGAGCAGCCTAATACGGTACCAAATGCTGTAACTCAGGAAATTTTAGAAGAGAAATACCAGATAGCATCAAAGAAATCACATGCGAATTATTCGTTTATGATGGGTGCTACCAATGATAATTTGGATGAAGTTTTAAAAACAAATCCGAAGAATGTTGCTGGTATAAAAATATTTTTAGGATCATCAACCGGTAATATGTTGGTTGATAATGAAACAACGCTTGAGAAAATCTTCTCAAGTACTTCAATGCTTATCGCGGTTCATTGTGAAGACGAAACAACAATCCAGAATAATCTGGAAAAATATAAAGCAGAGTATGGCGAAGATGTTCCTGTAACGGTGCATCATTTAATTCGTAGTGCCGAGGCATGTTATATTTCTTCATCTAAGGCTATTGCTTTGGCTAAGAAAACAGGAGCTCGTTTGCATATTTTTCATCTTTCGACTGCCAAAGAAATGGAATTGTTTACGAATAAAATCCCTTTAGAAGAAAAGAAAATTACTGCTGAAGTTTGTATTCATCATTTGTGGTTTACCAATGATGATTATGCAACCAAAGGTAATTTTATAAAATGGAATCCTGCTGTAAAAACAGCCGATGACCGAAAAGCACTTTGGGAAGCTTTACTTGATGGGCGAATCGATGTAATTGCTACAGATCACGCACCGCATACCAAAGAAGAAAAGAAGCAATCTTATTTAAAAGCACCTTCTGGAGGTCCATTAGTTCAGCATGCTGTTGTTGCTATGTTTGAAGCGCATCATCAAGGAAAAATTAGTGTGGAGAAAATCATTGAAAAAATGTGTCATAATCCAGCTAAAATTTTCAAAATCGAAAAAAGAGGATTTATTAGAGAAGGGTATTATGCCGATTTAGTAATTGTAAATCCTGGTTTGCCCTGGAGTGTAAATTCCAGTAATATTTTATCAAAATGTAATTGGTCTCCGTTCGAAGGATTTGCATTTAAGTCTCGTATTACACATACTTTTGTAAATGGACAATTGGTTTATAATGCTTTTAAAGTGAAAAATGTTCACGCTGGAAAAAGATTATTATTTGATAGATAAGATATGAGAAAAATAATCATGATTGTTTCGGTGTTAATTCTTGCAGTCGGATGTAAGAAAGAATTGGTCAAAAAACCAGAACGACTTGTTGATAGAGATAAGATGATGGATATTATATATGATCTGTCTTTATTGGAAGCTATTAAGTATCAAAATCCATTATCGTTAGATTCATGCGATACTAATCCGACCAGATTTGTACTCAAAAAGTATAAAGTGGATAGCGTGCAGTTTGTTAAGAGTAATATGTATTACGCAGCAAATTACAATGATTATAAAGACATGTTTGATCAGATTAGCGTGCGCTTAGAGAAAAATAAGAAGAAGATAGATTCGATTGTCAAAATTGAGAATAAGAAAAAGGCGCTGGAGAAAAAAGCGCTTGAAAAAAAGGCTAAATCCACTAAAAAGGACTCAATTAAGATAAAAAAGGATTCGATTAAGGTAAATAAAGATTTGAAAAAAACGAATTCTGATTTGCTTAAAAGAACACAAAAGTTAAAACAATAAGTTTTTATAAGGTAGAAACCTCTTTAATGTATTGATGGATATTCCTGAAATCAATATTTAAAGCGGTTTTTATTTTTTCATTCGAATATAGATCTTTTGTATAAGATGATTTTGCGGTCGCTTTTGTAATCTGTCTTTTCTTCAGGAAAAAAGTTGCCAGGAACCAATCGATACGCCATACAATTTTCATTAGTAATGGACTTGCATGTTTAGAAGGTCTTTTTACTTTTAATGCATCGGCAATAGTGTTTAGAATATCACGGAAAACGACATTTTCTGAAATTAAGGTGAAACGCTCGTTTTTTATTTCGCTTTTTATTAATGTTGCAGCAATTCGCACTACGTCATCTACAGTAACAAATCCAGTACTTCCCAGAGTATAGAACGGAAGTCCGTTGGCTACTTTTGTATAAAGCTCTGCGCTTCCTTGTTCTGTATTTTTAGATTTAGGAATAGGGCCTAAAATAACCCCGGGATTTATGATAACAATATTTAATCCTTCTTGTATACCGCGCCAAACTTCCATTTCGGCACCATATTTAGAAATTGCGTAATCGCTATGTGGTTTTTCGGGATTCCATTCCGTTTCTTCAGTTATAATAGTTTCATGAGCAGCAAGATCACCAAGTGCCGCAATTGAACTTACGAAGCATAATTTTTTTATTTGTTTGGCTATGCAAAAATTCACAATGTTTGCTGTGCCTTCGATATTGGTTTTTCGAACTAAATCTTCATCTTTTGGATCAAAAGAGATTAAAGCGGCACAGTGATATACATATTCGATATCGATAAAAGCAACTTCTAGTGATGGAACATCCAGGATATCGGCTTCTATCCATTGTATAGATTCAAATAAATGGGATTTTTTGTATAAATCAAAAACTGATTTTGTTCGTTCTATTTTTTCGGCGTTTCGGTAAATTGCCCGAACGTTATCTCCATTTTCTATTAAATGAAGTAATAAATGTGCTCCGACTAAACCTGTTCCTCCTGTTATTAAAACCATTTTGTAAAGATAACTTTTTGATTGAAGAGGCAAAGGGACAAAGGGATAAAGTTGTGAAGTTTTTTGCTGTCAAGATGTGAATTACTAAGCTTTTATAGTTTTTATTTTTTTGTGTAATGTATTAATAAGTTCATCTTTTTCTTTTAAACGGAATTCATATTGTTCAATTAGTTTATCTGAAATTAAGACAATATTCGTCGTAGTTCGTACTTCTGTTGGCTGTGACTTTTCTTGTTCACCAAATAAATTTGAAACGTTGGTATCTAATAGATGTGTTAATTTAATGATCTCTTCGGGTATGAATTGTATTTCTCCTTTTTCTCTCCTACTATATTGTGACTGATCTAGTCCTAGTTCGTGAGCAATATAATTTTGTGAAAGCCTTTTGTACTCTCTGATTGCTTTTACTTTTTGATATAATTTCATGGTTTTTAATTATTGGCGTAATTAGTTAATAACTAGTAAGTATAGCTATAGAGGACATTTTTTTGAAAATATACTCGTTAAATTTATTTTTTAACATTTTACGGAGGATAAATGCACAAGAATTACATGTTAAATTCACATTTAAAATGTGTTTCTGCCATTTTCTAAGATAAATAAATTGTTGTTTTTTGATGGGAAATAATTATTCATCTTTTTAAATTAAAAAGCGCTTTTGAATTTAAAAAGATGATATAGGGTGATAACTATCAATTTTAAAAAAAAATTAAACATGAAAAGATTAGTATTGGGATTGTGTTTTATGTTGTTTGCTTCTGGAGTTTCTGCAAAAGAGTTTTCTGCATCAGTCAATTTTGAAAAGTATAATTTAGTAAAAACTGAATATTTTGAAAATGGTTTTGCTGTGATTTATGGATGCTCAGTGTATATTGCTTGGCATGATAGTCATGGGAGTTATTCTAATACGTGGAGTTTTCCAAATGTAAATAGTCAAAGTGGTTGTAATCAAATGAAGGATGAATTAATAGCTGTTCTTATGCAGCCAGTAATGTATGCTCCTCTCAATGACGAAGAACTTTTGCCAGCTATAGTAACTCCTGAAGAGATAATAATAGGATATGATTCCCCTATTGATGGAGGGCTTTTGCCGTTTTTTCCTGTAGACGAAGGAGAGATGGGGTTTTATTGATAAATTAAATGAAAAACACAATTTAGAAGCAATTTTAAATTGTGTTTTTAATAACAATGGTTAGATGGAAAAGAAAATTTTAATATTAATTTTATTTATTTCAACAATAAGTATTGCTCAAATACGCGATGAAAAAGTTGCCTTGATCGAGTATAGTTTGCAAATATCGAGTGATGGTTACCAGCAAAAAATTGTCACAACAAAATGTTCTAAAAGTAAATCAGTTTCAAAAACATTGGCTAATAATTCTCGTTCGGGAGTTAAAATTGATGAAAATACAAACTCAATAGCGGTTTATGAAAAAGAATTAGATACTTATGAATTAGTTGATTTGACAAAAAAAACAATTATCTCCATTGATAATATAAAAGGTGTTAATTACAAAATTAATGAGGTGCTGCCAGTAATGAATTGGAAGCTTTCAAAAGATACTGATACAAAAAAAATAGATATGTTTATTTGTAATAAAGCTATGTTAAATTTTAGAGGGCGTAGTTATACCGCATGGTATACACCTTATATACCTTTATCTTTTGGACCTTGGAAGTTTTATGGATTGCCAGGTTTAATTTTGGAATTATATGATACAGAAAATAATTACCATTGGACTGCAACTAAAATAATATATCCGTCTAAAGAGCAATTTGATCTAGAAGTTTTTGAGAAACAGAATTTAAAAGAAACTAGTTTGATTGGTTTTGTAGAAGAAATTGAAAAGCAGAAGCAATTAATGTTTGCTCGTATTATGAAAGCGATGCCTAGAGGTGCAACTATGGATTCAGGTAATGATGTAAGAACGGGTGTTGAGTTGATATATGATTGGGAAGTTAATAGAGAAAAATAGGATATGATATCTGGGAGATTAAAATTTCCAGTTTTTTTGATCATAATATTTGGGTTTGTCAATAATTAATACAGTAGCTTTTTTTGAAGATTTATCACACTCCGGTTTTACTCTTTATATTTTTTATGTTGCCTGGTTTTTTACAGGCTCAATCTATAATATCAGGTGCTGTTTTAGACAAAAAAGGAAATCCAATTTCTTTTGCTAATGTATTTGTAAAGTTGCAAGAAAATCAATCAATTATAGTTTTTACACGTACGGATATTGAAGGGAAATATATTTTAGAATTATCTGAGACAGGAAATTTTGAAATTAGTTTCACGGCTATGTCTTATAAGATTAATACTGCTTCAATAGTCATCGAAACAGCTAAAAAATATATACAAAATGCAGTTTTAGAAGATGATGTTACAACTCTTAATGAAGTTATTATTAAAACTGAAAAACCTGTAATTTTTAAGAAAGATACTATAATATTTGATGGAAAAGCTTTTGCAAAGGGAAATGAGATAGTTGTAGAAGATTTATTGAGGAGAATACCCGGGCTTATTGTTAGTAAAAACGGGACTATAAAAGTTGGTAATAAAGAAGTGGAAAAAGTCATGGTAGAAGGAGATGATTTTTTTGAGCACGGATATAAGTTATTGACTAAAAATCTCAATGCATCAGTCATAGATAAGGTCGAGGTTTATAAGCGATATTCTAACAATCGTTTGCTAAAAGGAATCGAAAACAGTGACAAAGTAGCTTTGAATCTTACCTTAAAAAAAAATATTAAAACGCAATGGTTTGGTAATATGAGTTTAGGCTATGGGGTAGCATCTGAAAATCGTTATGATGTCAGGACTAATTTAATGTCATTTAAGCAAAAGGTTAAATACTACGGAATAGGAAACCTTAATAATGTAGGGGTTGATGCTGTAGGAGATGTTGATTATATTATTAGGCCAAGTAGTACAGATGATATAAGTAATATTGGTGATGATCAAAATGCGGGTAAATTACTTAACTTAAATGGTTTTAAGCCAAATTTAAAGGAGGAAAGAACCAATTTTAATAATGCTGAATTAGTTTCTTTAAATTCTATTATCACACTTTCTTCAAAGGTTAAATTGAAAGTAATGGGATTTTTTAATTCTGATGGTAATGATTTCTATCGAAAAGGAATCGATGCTTATAATGCAGGAGGCATATCTTTTACAAATTTTGAAAACTATATTTTAAATAAAAAGAAAACTATTGGTTTTGGTAAGATTGATTTTAATTATGATATTTCAAAAAATCAAATGTTTGAATATGTTGGTAAGTTTAATTATGAAGAGGATAATACTAAAACAAATTTGATTTTTAACAATGAGCATACAAACGAAAAACTTCATGAAAATAATCAATTACTTGATCAAAAAGTAGTTTATACAAACCGATTCAAAGACAACAAAGTTTTAATTTTTTCAGGCAGATTTATTAACGAAAAAACACCACAACACTATTATAATAACGTTTTTTTATTTCAGGATTTATTGCCAATAGGTATAACAGCAAATGATGTTATGCAACTGAGTGAAAACAGGATGCGATTTATTGGTTTTGAAAGTCAATTGTTAGATAAAAAAGAAAGTAAGAATTTGCTTGAAGTAAAGGTGGGGTATAAAAACAGGTATGATGTATTTGGCTCTAAATTACAGTTTTATGAGAGTGATGTTATTAGGAATGCTCCCGAAAAATATAGTAATGATGTTAAATATACTGCTGCGGATGCTTATTTTAAATCAAAATACAATTATGTTAAGGGAAAGTTTGGGATAGGAGGTAATTTAGAGTTTCATCAATTGATTACAAGTCTTGAAACAAGTAATAAAGAGCAACATGAAAATCCGTTTTTTGTGAATCCATCTATATTTTTAGTTTGGGAGATTAATAAGAAGAATAGAATTAGCACCTCATATTCATATAATACCACAAGTGCGAAAATTCTTGATGTATACGATGGTTTTGTATTAACAAGTTATAGAAGTTTTGAAAAAGGAACAGGAGAAATAAATCAACTTCAGTCTAATTCTTTGTTTTTTAGTTATAAATTAGGTGATTGGGATAGTAGATTCTCTTTAAATACTAATGTCAATTATTATCAAAATCATGATTTTTATTCTACAAATTCTGTTGTCCAACCTAATTATTCTCAAATCGAAAAAATTATAATCAAAGACCGGTCGATGTTGAATGTCAATGCCTATTTAGGATTTCTATTTAGTTCAATTTCATCAATAGTAAAATTGGATCTAAACTATTCTTCATCCAATTATAAAAATATTGTAAATAATAGTAGTTTGAGAGAAGTGCATTCTCAATCTACTGTTTTAGGACCTGAATTAAAGTCTAATTTTAAAGGTTTTTTTAATTACAATTTAGGTTCTAAATGGACTATGACTGAATTTAGAACTACCGTAATCAATAAAAATACAGACAATATTTCTTTTCTTGATTTTTTATTTGTGATAAACAAAAAGCTAAATGCACAAATCCAGACAGAGAGATATTACTTTGGAAATTTAGATAAAGAAAATGCAAAATATTATTTTCTTGATTTAAATGCGAACTATATTATTAATAATAACAAGTTGTCTTTCTCTCTCTCTGCGAAGAATTTATTTAATACTCAGACTTTTCGACAATCATTTATAAGTGATATCGTTACTTCAAAAACAGAATATAGGATACTTCCTAGATATGTGATTCTAAAAATGGATTACAGATTCTGAAAATAATGATTAAGCTTTTCAATTCATTTTTTAGCTTTCAATTCACAATCGTTATATTTGCACAAATTATTTTAAAAATGAAGAATCTAGTTGAAGAATTAAAATGGCGTGGGTTATATCATGACAGTATGCCTGGAACGGAAGAACAATTACTGAAAGAGGTAACAACAGCTTATATAGGTTTTGATCCAACAGCAGATTCGCTACATATTGGTAGTATGGTTCAGATTATATTATTGGTTCATTTAAATAGAACTGGACATAAAGCCATAGCTTTGGTTGGAGGGGCAACTGGAATGATTGGTGATCCATCTGGAAAATCTGATGAAAGAAATTTGCTAAATGAAGAAACCCTTGCTAAAAACGTTGCGGGAATCAAAAGCGTTTTGTCTCGTTTTCTAGACTTTAACTCGACTGATGCAAATGCTCCAGTTATGGTTAATAACTACGATTGGATGAAAGAATTCTCGTTTATTGATTTTGCACGTGAAGTTGGAAAGCGTATCACGGTGAATTATATGATGGCGAAAGATTCTGTTAAAAAGAGATTTGCAGGCGAAGGAGAAGGGATGTCTTTTACAGAATTTACATATCAATTGATTCAAGGTTACGATTTTTATCATTTATATAAAAACAATAATTGTGTTTTACAAATGGGAGGGTCTGACCAATGGGGTAATATTACAACAGGTACAGAATTGGTTCGTAGAATGGGAGGAGAAAATGCGAAAGCTTTTGCTTTAACAACACCTTTAATTACAAAAGCTGATGGTTCTAAATTCGGAAAATCTGAGGGAGGAAATGTTTGGCTGGATGCTGATAAAACTTCAGTATATAAATTTTACCAGTTTTGGGTAAATACCACCGATGTTGATGCTGAAAAATATATTAAAATCTTTACTTTTTTAGATAAAAAAAATATTGATGCTTTGATCGAAGAGCATAAAGCGGCTCCGCATTTAAGAGTTTTACAAAAGAAATTAGCTGAAGAAATTACGATTTTCGTGCATGGAAAAGAGGCATTGGAAGATTCAATTAAAAAATCTGAATTTGTTTTTTCAAACTTCACAATTGAGAGCTTAAAAGAAGAAGGAGAAGAATTCTTTATTGACATATTCTCTGAATTTGATCAACCGGTCATCAAGAAATCAGATTTAGCAAATGGAATTGACGCTGTTCTAGGATTGTCTGATTTAACGAATATTTTCCCTTCTAGAGGGGAAGCTAGGAAAGCTCTTGCAAGTAATGCAGTATCTGTTAATAAAGAGAAAATTCAAGTTGAAACTTTGTTGACTTTGAACGATGTATTTTTTGATAAGTATATTTTAGTACAATTTGGTAAAAAGAAAAAGTACTTCATAATAAATGTAGAAAATGATTTTTTTCTATAAAACCATTAAATTACAACCTCGAATATCCGAGTTATCAAAACGTCCCAATACCTCGAAAGAGTTGTTGGGATATTTTTTGCCCAAATCTTGCGTAGCGATAAAGGAGCAAGAATTAATATTGGCTAGGTCGATTACATTTATACCGCCAGTTTTTCCTTCTTTTACGTAAGTTAAAGCATCTTCGGTATCGCGAACAAGGATTTGTATCCATGATGGGCATTCGAATATTCCTTCGCCTAGAGAATAAGCTTGTGATAATAATTCGGTCATACCATATTCAGAATGTATTGCCGTTACACCAAAACCTTCGCAGAGTTGTTTGTGTAATTCTTCACGAATCATTTCTTTGCGTTTTCCTTTCATACCACCAGTTTCCATTATGATGGTATTTTGCAATTTAAACGAGTTTTTTTCGATTAAATCTAGCAAAGCATATGTTACACCGATTAAGATGGTATTTTGTCCCGATTGGTCTAATTCGATTAGCTTCTGGGTAAGTTCTCCGTGGTTGTGTAAATAAAACCCACTTTCTGGATGATTTGATAATTTAATTAAATCTTCGACCATATAGATTAATGAAGATCCGTCACGTTCCAAATAAGATGGTAGAAGTGCTAATACAGCATAGTCTTCGATGTTGCCATAAAATTGCGAAAACCCTTTGCGATAGCTTTCTTCATATAAAGAAACATCAGTTACAATATGTTTACTGGTAATCATTCCTGTCGTACCACTACTAGTAAAAGTCACTTGCGCAGGATTAGAATTTGAAACGACTGTATGACTCTTGAAAAACTGGATTGGCAGAAACGGAATTTGTTCCAGCGATTTTACTTTTTGTGGATCTGTATTAAGATAATCACAGAATGTTCGATATACTTCGTTGTTTTCGTACTGAAAGCGGAATACTTTCAATGCCATTTTTTCAAATTGCTTTTGACTGGAAATTGTAAATATATCGGTTGTTGTAATCAAGATCTTTTTTTTGCAAAGGTAATTATTTAAAAGAAAAAAGCTCCAATATTACTATGGAGCTTTGTTTGTATTTTATTCTGAAAATTTATCTGACAATTAATTTTCTGGTTGCTGTTGCATTTTCTTCATTGATTTTTATAATATAAACGCCAGGAGAAAGAGTAGAAACATTTAGTTCTCTAGAACTTAATTGTGTCTGTAATACTTTTTTTCCAAGTATATCAAAAATAATTATTTCTTTTTCTAAATCATTTTTGGATGAAATATACACTTTACCATTGCTCACAGGGTTTGGGTACAAACTTAAGCCCTCTATAACAGTGGCGTCTTGTGTTTTTGGCAGTTGTTTACTATCTTGTGCAGAAGCACTTAGAGTAAATAAAAAAGCCAATAAGAATGTAATATAAAAGTAGTTTTTTGCCATCGCTTAAATTTCGTATAGTAAATATACAAAAAAGTTTTCAAAAACTACGCCAAAAAAAAAACATCCTAAGAATTTAGGATGTTTTTAACATTTTATAGGTGAAGAACTTATAGCTTCGCTAATAAGTTTACGCCATCAACTGTAGCCCATGCACCACCAGTTAAAGTAGCTCCTGTAGCAGTAGTACTAACTGTCCAGTTTGATGCCGGAACAAAACTAGCAGCAGTTACTGTGAATGCAGTAGGAACTCCTGAAATGAAAGTAATAGGAGTATTAGTGATTTTTACGTTGTTTAATTTGATTTTTCCTGCAGCAACTTGGTGATCATATGTAGCTTTGTCTAATATTTGAATTGCACCACCGTTGTAAGGAGTTGGAGTAGTTTGGCTAATAAAACCATCAATTACGATGTTGCTGTAATCACCATTTCCTTCTTTTTTAAATTGGATAGCATCCAACTGAATTTCGCTTTGTGCTTCTGTAGTTGTACCAGCAGCTCTTCTAAGAGTGATGTTAGTAACTTTTGGCCAGAATGCATTGTCAACACTTTTAGATTCTACTTCTATACCGTAGTTAGCAACACCTACTTGGTATGCATACCAGTTTGTATTGTCTTGACCTCTCCATCCATCTTGCCAGTCAAAAGAGTCATCACTATTACCGTAAGAAATTGCGTTTGTTAAACTTACTGTTCCTCCGTAAAATTCAAAACCGTCATCATTACCTTTGTATGAAACTAAGTGATCTAATACAGTTCCTGTTCCAACAGAGTAGAATGAGAATCCGTTATTTTCTTTACTGTTAGTTGTGATTACTTGTCCAGCATATTCAACTCTTACATATTTCAATGAACCTCCATTGTGTGCTGCATTTGAACCTCCGTATGTTAAGTTTAAACCATCTTCTGATACTGCTGTTTGTGGAGCAGGAGCAGTTGCTGAGTTTACAATTGGAGCATCTCCGTACATGATAATACCAGCCCAAGAACCTCCTATTTTTGATTTCTCAGTAAAAACGATTGGAGAGTCTGCTGTACCGTTAGCAATTAGTTTTCCTCCATTTAATACAATAAGACCATTTTCTCCAGTAGATTTATCGCAAGTAATTGTACAGCCAGGCTCAAAAGTAAGTGTTACACCACTGCTAACTTTTATCATCCCTTTTAATGTATAGTTACCGTAAGCATAAGTTTTGTTTGCTGTAATATTCGAAGATATTTCTCCTGTTACTGGTGTTTTTGCAGGGGTGTCTCCATTATTGTTGTCACTCGAACATCCTGTAAAGATACTTCCTAAAACTGCTAAGCAGATTACTAATTTTTTCATAAGTTTTGTGTTTTGTTTTGTTTTAATCTTCAACAAATTTAACTCGAGTCTCTTTTAATCTATTTAAGAGAATGTTATCAAATCAACACTCGTTATTTAACTTTGTGTTTGGTAATTGTTAAGTGTTTCTTAAAATGTGTAAGATATGTTCATAGAGAAACCAACTCCTTTTTTGTATTCTCTTACAGTTAAATCGCTTTCAGTTATTGGAATTCTGCTATTCTCACCCATTTGTATTTTATAAGACGGGTTTAATAGGTTATCTACAGAAAGTTTAATATCAAATTTCTCTGAAATTTTGTTTTGCCAGATAAAATCAAGTTTACCAAATGGCATTTCATAATAATTATCTAGTCCATTTGTACCTACGGCATATATACGTTTGCTATATACATTGTAAACCATAGTCATCGAGCTTTTCCATTTTTCACTAAACTCAGAATCGTATCTAAGATCAGCATTTACGATCCAAGGAGAGGCTCCCTGTAATTTTCGAGATGGATTATCATCAACTGCAATAGTTTCAGGATTGTTAACTCCATTTTCAAAAGTTTTTTGAATCGTTACTTTCGTATCCATTAATGCTGCATTAGCACCTAAAGAGAAATTAGATAATGATTTTGAAATTCTTTCTAATTGAAATAAGAATTCAAATTCAGCACCATATAGTAAAGCTTTATTGGAATTACCGTATGTTATAATTTGTCCACCACTTCCTGCTGAGTTTGTAAATAATCTTTCGATAGGATTATCTATCATTTTAGTAAAAATTGTAGCAGAAATTAATTCCTTAGCAGTTGGGAACAATTCGTATTTTAAATCAAAATTATAATTAGCACTATTAGTCAAAAATTCATTACCTCTTTCTATAGTACCATCTGGGTTTACAAACTCAAGAGGATAAGACTCCATAATTACAGGCCTCGTAATTGTTTTTGAGGCTGCAAATCTTAAGTTTGAATTCTCATTTACAATGTATTTTGTGTTTACAGATGGCAAAATATCTGTTTTATCAGTAGTTATTATTTGATATGGATCTTCAAAACTTCCTGTTGACTTGTATTTTGTTTCTCTATGAGTTTGTTCAACTCTTGCGCCTACATTTAACTCAAATTTTTCAGAAAATTTTAAAGCTAAATCTAAGTATCCAGCGTTAACAAACTCTTCTAGCATTGCTTTGTAAGTTGAGTTTGTACCTTCTCTGTAAGTGAAATTGCCGTTTGAAATTTCGTTTCTTAAAGTAGCATCAGGAGTATTGGTTGGGAAAGTAGCACTATTTGAGTCTAGATTTTGGGATACTAGAAATCTAAATTCAGATCCCATTTTATTCATATAGCCGCTATATCCTGCTGTAAGCTTGTTTGATTTGCTTATGTCTTCATTTCCAAATTTCCAACCGTATTCTAATAAACCAGAGATATGTTGGTCACCTTTAAAATCAAGATATTGTCTGGTTATACTGTTACCAGTATAGGATATTGAAGTTGTATTGTCGTCCATCTTAATACCCTTGAAAGATTTTCTGTCAGGAAGTTCGTACTGTGTTGTAGAGAATGAGACACCAGCTTTAACAGTGTGTCTTTCATCTTCAGTTATTTTATAGTTACCAAACAATTGTGTGTTAAATAAAGTAGACTCTTGCAATTGATTCATTCTTATGAAACCATTTGTTTGAGCTGCATTAGAATTTGTATAACCTACCTGATCTTGTATTAAATTTTCAGTCGATTTTAGATAGATCGTGTTTGACGTAAGAGAAAGTCTTTTTGTTTTATAAGTTAAACCAACTAGTGCAGATGAATTTGTAATAAATTTATACTGGGTTGTAGTTAAATCATTGTCATAATTTCCTTGTGCCGTATTAAAAATTCTATCGGCTCCGCTTCTAATTTGATATTTATTATCATAGTTAAGTGATATCAAATATTGAAATACGTTTTGTTTTTTGCCTACGTTGAATTTTTCTGAATGAAGAACTCCAAAACTTGTATTTAGAGGAGATACACTGCTTTTAACATCAAATCCTGAACCAAATCCGTTTGCAGATTGGTCTGCAGTTAATGTTTGGTTACTAGGAGTTTTAGTCAATGCAGATGGTAAATCTCTTTCGTTACCTGAAAATCCGAAAAAATCAGATGTTGAAGTTGCATCTTGAGAAATAAGGAACTTTTGCAGGTTGTTATTAATAGTGTAACCAGCTCCAAAATTAATTTTCGTTTGACTTTTTCCAGTAGCAGTTGTTACGATATTAAAAGTAGCTCCTGCAAAATCACCGTATAAATTAGGATTGAAAGTTTTGTATGTTTCTAAAATACTTACAATATCGGTTGGAAAAATATCCAAAGGAATGATTTTTTTAAATGGATTGTTTGATGGAATAGCCAAATCATTAAGCAAAAGGCTGTTGTAACGATCCTCTAAACCTCTTACGAATAGACCCCTTCCGTCTACTTTGGTAATTCCAGTAATCTTTGTTAAGCCCTCTTCTACATCACTAACTCCTTTTCGTGACATTTCCTGAGCTCCAATGCTTTGTTTAATAACAACAGCATTTTTTTGATCTAATAATAAAGCTGTTTCTTTTTCTTTATTTACAGATGAAGCTTTTACAACCACATCTTTAAGAGTATAACTTCCTGAGGACAAAGCTCTGTTAATCGTTATAGTTTCGTTTGCTTTAACAATTACAAGTGCTTCTACAGTTTCATACCCCAAGAAACTATAAATTACAGTATAGCTACCAGGAGCTATATTTATTGAATATTTACCATCGATGTCGGTATTTGCACTGTTGTTGGTTCCTTTGATAAGTACATTCGCAAATGGTAATGCTTCATTATTCATCTGTTTGTCGGTTAAAACTCCAGAAATTGTACCTTTGGTTTGTGCTATTGAAATGGTACAAATGAATAATGTAATAAATAGAAATTTAAAGTTGAATTTCATTTTCGTTTTGTTGGTTGTTTATTTTTGTGCAAATAAAAGACTGCTTTGTAAAGTTCATGTTAGCTACTGGTTATCCTTCCGTCTCTGTTATATTATTAAATTGTTATGAGATTAAATTACGGTTAACACTACTTTTTAACAGTCGATTTATTATTATCTTTACACTCGCAACGAGAATCATTGAATGTTATATAGTATAAGTATCAGTGAGATAACCCAATTTTTTTGCTTTTTATGAAAAAAACACAAACTAAGATTTTACTAGTAGATGATGAACCGGATATTTTAGAAATTGTTGGATATAACCTATCTCAGGAAGGATATCAAATAATTACAGCATCAAACGGAAAAGACGCAATTGCGAAGGCTCAAAAGGAATTACCAGATCTTATAATAATGGA
Source organism: Flavobacterium shii (assembly GCF_025847235.1). GTDB lineage: Bacteria > Bacteroidota > Bacteroidia > Flavobacteriales > Flavobacteriaceae > Flavobacterium > Flavobacterium shii. The sequence continues at coordinate 60,998 of NZ_JAOZEW010000018.1, read as the reverse complement.
TGTGATGATGGCCGAAATGGATGGTATGGAAGCTTGTGAACATATCCGGAAAATTCCTGAGTTGAATAATGTAATCATTACCTTTTTAACCGCAAGGAGTGAGGATTACTCTCAAGTTGCTGGTTTTGATGCTGGTGCAGATGATTATATTACCAAACCAATAAAACCAAAGTTATTGGTAAGTAAAGTAAAAGCATTGCTAAGACGTTTAAAAGAACAAGAAGTTAGTAGTGATACTTTAAATGTAGGTGGAATCGAAATTAATCGCGAAGAATATAAAATCGTGAAAGATAACGTTGAGATCGCTTTGCCCCGAAAAGAATTCGAATTATTTTATTTATTGGCTTCAAAACCTGGAAAAGTATTCAAACGTGATGAAATTCTTGATAAAGTTTGGGGTAATGAAGTAGTAGTAGGAGGAAGAACGATTGATGTTCACATTCGAAAATTGAGAGAAAAAATTGGAGAAGATTTGTTTAAAACAATCAAAGGAGTAGGTTACAAGTTTGAGGTTTAAATAAGAATTCCAAAACAAACAGCTTAATGCAAAGAAATGAAAATTATCTTTGTATCAAGCTATGCATGAATTAAATGAAAATAAGTTTTAAAAAAACCTATAAGTTTGCTGTTAAGTCAGCGCTATATATAAGCCTCTTTGCTACAGGATTTGTAATGATTTTGATTTTGTTATTTTTCAAAAATAAATCAGAACACCTAATATTATTTGGGCTGGTGTTTATTGTATCAGTATATGCATTCTCATTTGTAGTTATTCAATATCGTGTAGAACGATTTATTTACCGAAGAGTAAAGAAAATATACGATGATGTTTCATTATTAGAATCCAGTACGCTCATAAACCAGCCGATTACTACCGACATGGAAACGCTTTCGCGTGAAGTCAAAAAATTTGCTACCGATAAGAAGCTAGAAATAGAAATGCTCGAAATTCGTGAAGAATACCGTCGAGAATTTCTAGGGAATGTTTCGCATGAGCTTAAAACACCATTATTTACGGTTCAGGGATATATCTCGACATTATTGGATGGGGCGATGGAAGATAAAACCATTCGTAAAAAATATCTTAAACGTGCCGAAAAAGGTGTGGAAAGGTTAATCTACATAGTTGAAGATTTAGATATGATAACTAAATTGGAAACAGGTGACTTAAACTTGATAATCACCGATTTTGATATTATCGAACTTATCCAGAATGTTTTTGATTTATTGGAAATGAAAGCCGATAAAAAGAAGGTGAAATTAACTTTCGAGAAGAAGTTTCTTCAGCCTATTTTGGTAAAAGGTGATAAAGACAGAATTCAGCAAATACTGGAAAACCTGATTGTAAATTCCATTAAATATGGTAAACAAGGAGGAACTACAGAGGTTGGAGTGGTAAATCTTACAAAGAAAAAAGTACTTGTTCGTATTAGTGATAATGGAGAAGGAGTAGAGAAACAAAATATACCAAGACTTTTTGAACGTTTTTACAGAGTTGATAAAAGTGGAGCCCGATCTGAGGGTGGCTCAGGTTTAGGACTTGCAATAGTAAAACACATTATCGAAGCTCATAAAGAAAAAGTTTATGTGGAAAGTGAATTTGGTATTGGTTCGGAGTTCTCATTTACACTCGAAAAAGCTCATAAATCTACTAGTGTCGAGGTTAAATAATTGTAAGTATAAAGGAGAGAATTTTCATGTAATTCTTACGCTTTAACACTGACTTAAACAATTGTATTACCGCTTAATATTAAATTCTCATTATAATAACATCTTGGTAACGTTATGTTAACCTTGATAGGTGAATTTTGTACGCTGAACGAGGAGTTTAAAAAAAAGAGATGAGAAAAATTTTAATTGTGGTTTTGTCTTTAATGACGGGTTTTGTCCATGCACAAGATGTAAATAAGGATGAAATAAAGAAAGAAGTAATTCGTATTTTAGACTCTATAAATAAAGTAAAACTTGTTGAGACAAAATCTGGAGTTAGTAACAATGAACATTGGTACGATAAGATTTCTCTGCGAGGTTATGCACAAATAAGATATAATGGCTTGTTTTCTACCAATGATAAAGTTTCCTGCGAACAGTGTGATAGATCTTGGGGAACTACTTCGACCGAGCCAGATGCAAAATCTAATAATGGTCTTTTTATAAGACGTGCCCGATTAGTTTTTTCAGGGCAAATTCATCCCAATGTATATTTTTATTTTCAGCCAGACTTTGCTAGTTCTCCAAGTACTGGAATAAATAATTTCGTTCAGATTAGAGATATTTATTTTGATGTTTCTTTTGATTCAAAAAGAGAATATCGTGTTCGTGTAGGGCAAAGTAAGATTCCTTATGGTTTTGAAAATATGCAATCTAGTTCTGTTCGGCTTGCTTTGGATAGAAACGATGCTATGAATAGTGCTATATTAAATGAACGTGATTTAGGAGTGTTTTTTTATTGGGCACCAAGCGAAATCAGAGAACGTTTTGCCATGTTGGTAAAAGATGGTTATAAAGGCTCAGGAGATTATGGTGTTTTTGCTTTTGGAGTTTACAACGGACAAATTGCAAATAAACTTGATGCTAACAGAGATTTAAATGTTGTTGCGAGAGTAACCTATCCTTTTGTAATAGGAAGCCAAATAATAGAACCCGGAATTCAGGCTTATACTGGAAAATGGGCATTCACGAGCGAGATTTCACCTGAAGTTTCGATAGAAAATAAACAATATGTTAAAGATCAAAGAATAGGGGCAACTTTTGTTTTGTACCCGAGACCTTTTGGGATTCAAACAGAGTATAATATTGGTAAAGGACCTCGTTATAATAAAGAAACTAATAGTGTTGATATAACAAGTTTAAATGGAGGTTACGTTTTATTAAACTATAAATGGGATTTAGGTAAGCAACTATTATATCCTTTTGCAAAATTTCAATATTATGATGGAGGAAAAAAATACGAAAAAGATTCTAGAAGTTATGTTGTAAGAGACTACGAAATTGGTGTAGAATGGCAACCTATCAAAGCATTAGAATTAACAGCAGAATATGTTATTGCCGACAGAAGGTTCGAGGATAGCGCATTACCTAACAATCGGCAACAAGGAAATTTGTTGAGAATACAAGCTCAATTTAATTTCTAAAACATGAAAAATATTCAGTTCTTAACTAGATAATATGGGCTAAAAATATTAACGATACAACTTGATTTTTCCCTATCTATATAAAGCAAAATACCTCACCATATAAGTGATATAAGTTCATTTAAGGTGGTATCTAAAACTTATATTTTCTTAAATGACTTATATGGTTTAAGAGATAGAGTTAGCATTTTACAATAGATGAGAACTATGTGTGTAGAAAAACTGATACAAATGGAGTTCTTTATTTTTCAAAAACAGAAAATAATGAGCTCCATTTTATTTTTCCTTTATATTGAGGCAATCCATCATATTCTTGAATTTTTGCAAGATCTTCGATTTTAAAATCATCCTGTAACGCATAAGGAACAAGGCCTTCTTCTTGTAGTTTTTTGGCTAGATATATTTGTTCATATTGCCCGGGAGTTGGTATAAAGAAAGCTTTCTTTTCTAGTTTTACCAAGTCCATAACGGTTGTATATCCTGAACGACATAAGATTTGTTCACTTTCATTAAAAGTTTGTTCAAGCTGTCGTGTATTCATAAAGTTATAATACGTAACATTTTCTACCTGTTCTTTTTTCTGATCTTTTTCGACAATACCTTTCACAAAAACAACTTTGCCATTGTAGCGGGCAACTTCTTTTTTTAACTTCTCTTCCAAGTAGCCTCGTTGAGGTTCAGGTCCGGATAAGATCACCATTAGGTCATATACTTTAGGCGTTTCTTTTTTGCGCATTCTACTCAAAGGACCTATGTATTTTAGTTTGAATTTTTTACTTTTTAAATGTCCTAATTCTCCAGTTAGATTAGGCTTCTTTTTCATGTCGGGAACCCAACATTCGGTATATTTTTTTATAATATATTGATGGCATTTACTTGTAAACCAAGTAGTACTCCCAGTCATTACATTTAATTGATGTGTGATGAAAACCGAAGGTACTTTCTTGCTGTAAACACCTAGGCGATTATCTGAAATAATACCATCAATACCATATTTTTTTATCCAGGATTTTACCATTTTTTTTTCGTCCAAAACAGCTTCAATCATTTTAGGACAATTTTTGATTAATTTCCACTTGAAGTTTTTACCGTTTTTTGCGTATTCTATTTGGTAAGAAGGCAATTCTAGCGTCTGGATATATGGAAACTCTTTTTTTAATAATTCCAAAGCAATTCCATCCGAAGCAATTATTGGGATATAGTTGTTTTCCTGTAGCGCCTTAATTATAGGGATGCATCTTGTTGCGTGACCTAAACCCCAATTTAATGGAGCAATTAGAATAGTTTTATTGGTTGAATCTAAAGTCATATAAGATTGGGTTATGTTAAGTTAACCCTGCGAAAGGTACAAATAGTAAGTGTTTTCCTTATTTGTAAATGTTTACTAAAATATTAAGTTATTATTTTAGTAAAAATAAAAAAGGTTAGACAAATAACAAGTCTAACCTTTTTAAGTTTGTTGAAAAAAAGCTTTTTATTGTTGGATATAAGTCTTATTTCCGTTAGAATTAATGTAGTATTTTCCGCCTTTTGGACCAGTGTATACTTTTTTACCATTATATTCTCCCGTAACTTTATCGGCAACTTTTGGAGCTTTTTCGTTGGTTTCTTTAAGTGTTTTTGATGTTGTCGCTTTAGTGTCAGATTTAGCTTTGTCTACAGTTTTTGTAGCTGCTTTAGTGTCATCTTTAGCTTTTGTTACTTTTTTTGTAGCAGCATCTCCTGTTTTGTCAGCTTTAGCTTTAGTATCAGCAGCTTTATCCTTTACAGTTTTTGTTGCTGCAGAAGTTTCTTTAGTTGCTTTTTTCTCTACAGCTGTTTTAGAGTCTGTTGCTGCTTTAGTAGTAGCAGCTTTCTTTTCTTTAGGATCAGCTTTAGTAGTAGCTGCCTTCTTTTGTTTTGCCGTTTCTGTTTTAGCTTTGGCTTTAGTAGTTTTTGTAGCTGTTTCTTGTGCGTAAAAATTACCTGAGAAAATGAAGATAAAACAAAGTAATAATAGTTTTTTCATGTTGTTTAAGTATTAAAATTCATAATAAAATTAATGAATTTATTTTAATATTTTCTAAAATGTGTTAAAAATAAGCTCTTAGTTGAATATTTCCTGTGTGAATAGTTGATCCAGTCTCGCCTTTTCGACCTTGATAGTTAACATTAACATCCAAAAATTGTGTTATATTTTTCTGTAACAGTAATCTCCATACCAGATTTTGTCCAGTTTGTAGTCCTTCTAGCATTTGAAATCCTACAGATGAGAATTCGTTTCCTGTAAATTTATTTTGGTAAAAAGAGAATTCCCCATTTAAGGTCACTTTTTTATCACCGGCATAGGAAAATGATGTTCCTAAGCGGGTTTGTTTCAAAGTTTCTTCTTCACCGATTTGATTATTTTTATTCTGAATCTCATAAAAGAAATCCAAACTTGTATTTTTAGAAAACAGGTAACTAATTTTTGGAGCCAACTGATATCCTGTTAACCTATAGTTTTTTTCAGGAAAGCTTTCCGAAATAAGATCTGTTTGTATGGTTTTAGTAAAAAATCCAAATAACCAGCTTTTTTGATATAAATGAGAATATTGCAATTGATGTGAACTATTTGTGGCTTGTTGAGATCCTATTGTAAGTAAGTTTTTGCTTTTGTTTTGCAAATAAGTATAGGTTGTTGAATGTTTTTGCTTGCCTCGATTATAGAATAAGCTGTTCCTAAAACTGGAATTTAAACCCAGAACATTTTCTTCTGATGAACTAAAAGGATTGAGCTCAAAACGATCTCCATTACTCTTTACTTTTCTATCTAATATAAATGAGGTTTGATTATAGAAATAGGAAATTATTTTTTTTATTCCAGTTTCATTTAACCATTGATTTGGGTTTAATGTTACAGATTGCGAAAACTTATTTTGATTTGTTTTAATGTAAATTCGATTAGGTAAAAATATCCTAATATATTTGGCTTGATCTATAAATGCTGCAACTTCAAATTCCTGTAATTCCTGAATTCCGTTATTATTATAATCATTCCAGGTATAGACACCCTTTCCTGCAGGAACTTCCAGATAAGTATAATCTTGTTGAGGAATAGTCCCAGAGCTGGTTTCATATGCTGTGGTAGTTAGGATAAATTGATTGAAAAAACGGTCGTTATATAGAATTCTTGAATTTAAGGAAGGTTCTCTTTTTTTGGATGCATCTTCAAATTCCAGTACTCTATAACTTGCAAATACGGATAAATCGCTTTTGGCAGTTTGTATTAGCTTAGACCTAAAATAATATGTTTGGGAGTTGTTTACATGTTGTAATAATCCATTTTGTAAACTATCATTGCTTCGTCTTAAGAAGCCTAATTCAACAAATACTTTAGTACTGTCACCACGACCTATAAATAAACCGTATTCATTGAATCTTTGGCTTAAAGCCGAAAATTGATTTGTTTCTTTACTCTTTTCCTGATTGTCCTCGAGTTGTATAGTTCCTCCAATCCAATTTTTATTAAAATGATAACGAGCTTGCGATTGATTTCTTAAAAATGTAGATGTAGATACAGTGCTGTTACTATTTAATAAGCTTCCTTGATTTTGAATAACCCAATTTTTTAGTTTAAAAAGACCATTAAGAGTATGTCGGCTTCCGGAGTAGTTTTCGGTAAAATCTAAATTTTCAAATTGATAAGTTGCCAATCCTATATCCGAAGTCTTTTTTTGAGGGAATAAATCAAAATTTAATCCGGAAATCAATAAACTCTGATTGCCAAATTGAGTTGCCGGTAAATTCCAATCACGATTAAACTCAATATTATAAAGTCGCTCAACAGATTTAAAATTCTCCTGAATAAATTGATAATTTACGAATGCATCAAGATTCCAGCTTTTTGTAAATAAACGTTGTTTTGTATTTATTTTGGCAGCAATCCCTTTATTATTTGCGTCTTGCAAATTGGAAAATAAATTCTCGTCATGGTTGCTAACGCCTATCTCAAAATCGAAAGCAGTCTTTTCGGTTGGATTATATTTTCCTAAAAAGGTAGCAACTTGCAATTTTATAGGAGCAACCAGTTTAATAATAGGAGCATAATTTCCCTGCGGAATACCATTTACAGGAGCAACATATTCGTAGATTCTATCTATAGTATTTACGTTTTTAAGGATGTAATTCCCAGCTAGCGCACCAACCAGATTAAATTTCACATTATATAATTCGTCTTTTGGATCATTGGAGAATTCATAGACTTCCGCTCCATTGAGAATTATTTTTCTATAGAGAATTTTATTTGCAGAATAGGTATCTGCGTAAGCAGAAGGCGCAATCATAGCATTTGTATCATCTCCGGCATTGCTTAGTATTTCGACTTGTTCCTTTGTTAGGTTTTGCTGTAATGGCTGATTTTTTAAGTCATTTTCGGAATATAAATAACCGCTAAGACTCCATTTTTTACTTTCATGTGTAACTCCGGCATAAGTAACAAATCGCGTATAGTTTTGATTGGAATATTGATATTCGATGCTTATTCGCATCTCTGAAGTTATCGTGAAAAGAGAGGTAAAGGTAATTTCTCCCGCATTATAATCGATAGTGTAATCTTTGTTTTCGCCTCGTTTTAATAAAACACCATTTACATATACTCTTTCAGAACCCGAAATTACCAGTATATATAACTCACCGTTTTGACCAGTTAGTTTATAAGGACCTTGATTTCCTTCTTTTCCGGTAATATTACTTTTGGCATATTGTCCTTTTACTATTGCTGCCGATGCAAATACATTTGTTTTATTGTCTTCGTCACCAAAATTTAAGTTTACAGCAAGGCCCTGAACCTTTTTATCAAAATTAAGGAATTGCGTTTTTTTGTTTTCAAGAAAGATATCTCCGGCTCGTAATGCCCAGTCATTACTAAATAATTCAATAAATATATTATCAAATTGATCTAGTTTTTGGGAATACCCACCATCTTGTAGCGGAATATTATTGTCTTGTAATGAAGCACGGATATTTACTTTTTCGGAAATTTTTCCGGTAATCTGAAGATCCAGATTTGAATTTAATACCGTATTCTGATTATTCCCAATAGTGATTCCGCGAGTAATACTTCCCGAAGTATTTAATCCATCAAAAGGAGTAGCTGTTTTAACATTTTTTGGTTGTATCTGATATAAAGATTCAGAAGTTACACCGTTGCTTACAATCCTGCTAGAATCATAAATTTTATACTCCTTGGTTAGGATGTCGGGAAGTTTTAAGTATTCAACCGTTAAGGAATCCGACACTATTCTATCACTTAAGAGTAATGTTCCTTTCTGGAAATTTACTTTATATAAAGTGCTGTCTATAGGTTGCTTGTTAATGTCTAAAAGTTGAAAAAAATTAGAGTTAATACTAAAGTTCTCCAAATGAATAGTATCTCGGGAAGTACCAATTTTTTTGGTTTTATAGTACGAGTTTATTTCCTGAGCATGAAGTCCAGAACAAAAAATAATTACAATCCAAAAGAGTAATTTTTTAAACATAAATACTTTAACTCCAAAACGTCAAAAGTAGTATTTAATAATTAAACTTATAAGCAGAGATTTCTTTATAAAACAAAAAAAAAGGCTTCATTTTTTAGATGAAACCTTTTGGGGATTGACAATTATGTGATTAACTTTTTAATGAAAAATTAATCCAATTCTTTCGTTACCACTTGCATGGTTTCGCGGCTTACTTGTTTTAGTAAAACAACTTTGTTTCCTTCAACAGCTTGGGCAGCTTTATCATCAAAATGACGAATTGTATATAAAGTAACATTTTCGCTGTAATCAACTTTGAATTTCTTAGAAAGAATAGCATTCAATTCATTGAAATTCTCAAATTTATCCTCTACACATACAGAAAAACTAATCGCCGAATTCTGAATTAAATTTACTTTAATTTTAAATTCATGGAATAAAGCAAAAATCTCACTGATGTTTTCTTCCATGATAAAAGAAAAATCTATCGATGAAAGAGAAATCAAAAGCTGGTTTCTTTTTACGATAAAACAAGGTAAATAAGGTTCTAAATCTACACCTTTGGAAACGCTTGTCCCTTTAAGTAATGGATTTATAAACGATTTTACATACAATGGAATTTCTTTTTTCTGTAAAGGTTGTAATGTCTTTGGATGAATAACAGTTGCTCCGTAAAATGCCAATTCGATAGCTTCACGATATGAAATTTGATTAAGCAAACTTGCATTTTCAAAATAACGTGGATCGGCATTCATTACACCTGGAACATCTTTCCAGATAGTAACACTTTCGGCATTTAGGCAATAAGCAAAAATTGCAGCAGTATAATCCGAACCTTCTCGACCCAAAGTAGTTGTAAAATTGTTTTCATCGGCACCTAAGAATCCTTGAGTAATGTTTAGCATTTTTCGCTTTACATTTTTACCAATATTTTTTTGAGTCAATTCCCAATCTACTTCAGCATCTCTGTAATTGGCATTGGTTTTTATGAAATTACGAACATCAATCCATTGTGTTTGGATACCCATAAAATTCATAAAATGACTTAAAATTGTAGTCGAAATTAATTCTCCAAAGCTTACGATTTGGTCATAAACAAAATTGTAATTAGGAGATTTATTATGTGCAAGGAAGTACTCTAACTCAGAAAAAAGTGCGTTTACAGCAGTAAAAACTTCCTGTTTTTCATTTTCGAATAAATCTAATAATATCTGATTATGGTATTTTTTTACTTCTTGAACCGATGAGTTTAATTCGGTCGATTTCTCAAAATAATTCTTTATTACAACCTCAAGAGCGTTTGTGGTTTTTCCCATAGCCGAAACTACAAGCAATACATCTTCATAACCTACTTTTTGCAAAACGTCATACACGTTTCTAATTCCTTCAGCATCTTTCACTGAGGCACCACCAAATTTGAATACTCTCATTATTATTTATTATATCTTAATTATATATTGTGTTTTAATTTTTATTTCTTTCCAGGAAAGTATCGACTCCGGCTTCATCCATTTGTACAACACGCCATTCTTCGAGAATTTTAGCGCCAGAATTTTCATAGAATTTAACCGCAGGAGTATTCCAGTCAAGTACATTCCATTCAACTCTTCTTACCTTATCCTTCTTGGCTTGTTTCATAATTTCAGAGTATAAAGCAAATCCCAAACCAGATCCGCGCATCTTATCTTTTACAATTAAATCCTCCAAGTGTATTGTTTTGCCTTTCCAGGTCGAGAATCGGTAATAGTATAAGGCAATACCCACTATTTCGGCATCGACTTCGGCCACAAATACATGAAAAAGAGGAGTTTCTCCAAAGCCGTCACGAATCAAGTCGCTTTCGGTTACCAAAACTGCATCTGGTTCTTTTTCGAATATGGCCAGCTCCTGAATCAAGCCTAAAACAGCTTTCATATCTTCAGGATTTCCTTTTCTAATATTCATAAATTCTTATTATTAATGTGTTTATAGCTAAAATAATGATTTTTTTGAACTCAATTTTTACTTTTGATTAACAAATATACAATACGGACAAACTAACTAAATAATTTTTAAATCAATTTCACAAAAAAGGCGATATTTGTGACTTCAAAAAAAAATCTACAACGATATAGTATAATGGAAGAACGCAATAAAACACTAGGAGAGTTTATTATTGAGAACCAAAAAGCATTTCAGTATTCGTCGGGAGAGCTTTCTCGAATTATCAACTCTATACGATTGGCGGCCAAAGTCGTTAATTATAAAGTAAACAAAGCCGGCTTGGTCGACATCGTTGGTGCAGCTGGTGAGCAAAACATACAAGGAGAAGATCAACAAAAATTAGATGTCTACGCTAATGAGGTTTTTATTCAAACATTAATCAATCGTGAGATTGTATGCGGAATTGCCTCTGAAGAAAATGATGAATTTATCACAGTTCAGGGAAGTGATAACAGTCATAATAATAAGTACGTTGTTTTGATGGATCCACTTGATGGTTCGTCGAATATTGATGTAAATGTTTCTGTGGGGACAATTTTTTCGGTTTATAGAAGGATTACACCAATAGGAACTCCAGTTATGCTCGAAGATTTTTTGCAACCAGGAATTAATCAGGTTGCAGCAGGATATGTAATTTATGGAACTTCGACAATGTTGGTTTATACAACAGGTTATGGTGTAAATGGATTTACTTTAAACCCGGCAATTGGGACATTTTATTTGTCACACCCCAATATGAAATATTCAAAAGATGGACATATTTATTCTGTGAATGAGGGAAATTATGTTCATTTTCCACAAGGAGTAAAAGATTATATTAAATATTGCCAGCATGAAGAAGAAGACAGACCTTATACTTCGAGATATATAGGAAGTTTAGTTTCCGATTTTCATCGAAATATGATTAAAGGTGGAATTTATTTATATCCTACAAGTAGCAAAGCACCAAAAGGAAAGCTACGTTTATTATACGAATGTAATCCGATGGCATTTATCGCAGAGCAAGCAGGAGGAAAAGCATCTGATGGATTTGATAGAATTATGGAGATCAATCCAACAGAATTACACCAGCGTGTTCCTTTCTTTTGCGGAAGCTATAATATGGTAGAAAAAGCCGAAGAGTTTATGCGTAAAGCGAAGTAGTATAAAAAACAAAACCCGACTTTTACTAAGTCGGGTTTTGTTTTTAGTACCAGTTCTAGTATTGTCTCAGCTTTTAGTACCCGTTTGTAAACTGAATACTGCGACTAAATACTGAATACTTTCTATTTATTCATATTTTGCATTTCGAAAGTAAAAGTATCTAAATCTACTTTTTTATCTACTAATGAAAGTGCTTTTGCAATAATGTAGTTTACGTTTCCTGGAGTGAATCCAAGAGCTAATCCAAGTTTTCTTAACATAAGTTCTTGAGTATCTCCTAAGTGGTGGTCTGTGTGTACCATACGAGCCAAATCGAACAAACGTTCTAGACGTTGTGAATACAAATAAGGAGCATTTATAGGGTAATTAAAAGGATCTGCAAGAATCTCTTTATACTCTTCGTCCGAAATTTCTAATCGAGAAGCCAACTTGTCTAAAAAAGCTTTTTCTTCTTGATTTGTTTTTCCATCTGCAAGAGCTACACGAACAATAGCTGAAAAATGACCTTTATTTCTTAGTTTAAATTCGCTATCAAATAAATCTGAAAATGACATAATTAATTGGTTTTTGTCCTACAAAGATAATTCTATTTTTAAATTATTAATTTTAATTTTCTCATAATTTTTATAATTTGAAGAACAGCAATTTTAACGTATTTTTATTTAATGATTTTAGAATAGCAATCTACCATTTTCAAAATTAATCGTAAGTTTACACACCCTTTATCAATTTAAATAAAAATTACCCATGTCAGATTTTTGGATTTATTTTCAAATAGGATTAAAACACGTTCTAGATATTCATGCTTACGATCACGTATTGTTTTTAATAGCACTAACTATTCCTTATGCATTTAAGGATTGGAAAAGAATTTTGCTTCTTGTAACCGTATTCACTGTTGGACACACATTGGCATTATTGCTTTCGGTTTATGGAATCGTTGCTATTAAAGTAAATATTGTCGAATTTTTAATTCCGATAACGATTTTAATAACAGCATTTTTTAATTTTTTTACAGCAGGAAAATCATCTAAAACAGAAAGTATTAATCTGGTATTTTTTATAGCGCTTTTCTTTGGGATTATTCACGGACTGGGATTTTCTAATTATTTTAAAACAATATTAGGAGGTACAGCAAGTTCAAAATTAATTCCCTTGGGAGAATTTGCATTAGGGATTGAAGCGGCTCAGATTATTGTGGTTTTTATAGTTTTAATTCTCTCTTATATTGTACAGACTATTTTTCGTTTTTCAAAACGCGATTGGACTTTGGCGATGTCGGCATTTATAATAGGAGTTGTTATTCCTATGGTTATTGAGAGCGAAATATGGAAGAGATAGAATATGGAAAATAAAAAATTAAATAGATACGATAAAGCCTATTTGCGTATTGCAAAAGAATGGAGCTTATTATCGTATTGTAAAAGAAAACAAGTTGGTGCAATTATCGTAAAAGATCGTATGATTATTTCTGATGGTTATAATGGTACACCATCCGGTTTTGAAAATTGCTGCGAAGATGAAGATGGATTAACGCGTTGGGATGTTTTGCATGCCGAAGCAAATGCAATTTTAAAGGTAGCAAGATCTACCCAGTCTTGCGAAGGAGCAACGTTGTATATAACGCTTTCTCCGTGCAAAGAATGTAGTAAGTTAATTCACCAATCGGGAATAAAAAGAGTGGTGTATCATAATGGATATCGCGATGATTCGGGGATTCAGTTTTTGATAAAAGCAGGTATAGAAGTCGAGCATATTCCAGTGCTGGAGGAGTAAAAAAACATTTTGATTCGAGACCAATATTTATGAAGAATAGCGATAGCACATTCCAGTAAAGAACAAATAGTATCTTCATATGAAATTCAATCCGAAATATTTGCCAATAGTTATTGGAGTAACTTTAGCTCTGGGGACGGTTCTTGGGAGTTTCTTAAGTACTCCGGCACAGGATCAATTCCTAGCCAAAAATAACTCTAAAAATAAACTCAATAAACTAATTGATTTTATTAATAATGAGTATGTAGATAGTGTAAATACCGATTCTATAGTTAATCTTACAGTGGATAATATTTTGTCTAAATTAGATCCACATTCAGTTTATATTCCGCCAAGCGAACAAGTAGAAGTTGCCGAAAGTATGAAAGGTGATTTTGTAGGTATCGGAGTGAATTTTTATATGTATAAAGATTCAGTTGCGATAATAAAACCTGTAGAAAATGGCCCTTCGGCAAAAGCAGGTATTCAGGCAGGAGATAGGATTTTGTATGTAGGAAAGACAAAATTGTTTGGAAGAAGACTTCCATCGGATAGTTTATTTGCCAAATTAAAAGGAGAAAAGGGAACAGAGATTGAACTGACCGTTTACCGAAAATCAGAACAAAAGAAATTAAAGGTTAAGATAAAGAGAGATGTTATTCCGATAAAAAGCGTCGATGTTTCGATGTTATTGGATAAAAACACCGGATATATAAAGATCAATCGTTTTGCCGAAACAACTTTTGGCGAATTCAAGGCTGGTTTAACTAAGCTAAAGCAAAAAGGAATCCAATCACTTATTATCGATCTTCGGGATAATGGAGGAGGTTATATGGAAGAAGCCGTTGCTATTGCCGATGAATTCTTAAAAGACAAACAACTTATCGTTTTTACTAAAAATAAAAATGGGCAAACCGAAAAAACATACGCAACAGGAGAGGGAAGTTTTGAGAACGGGAAAGTATCTATACTAATTAATGAAAACAGTGCTTCGGCAAGTGAGATCTTGGCTGGAGCAATACAAGATAATGATCGTGGAATTATAATTGGTCGCCGTTCGTTTGGGAAAGGATTGGTGCAGCGCGAAATGGATTTTAATGATGGATCTGCTGTTCGATTAACCGTTGCGAGATATTACACGCCCACAGGACGATCTATCCAGAAGCCATATAGTCATGGAAATGAAGATTATTTTAAAGAATCGGATTCCCGTTTTAAAAATGGAGAATTATATAATAAAGACAGTATTAAAGTAGTTGATACATTAAAATATAAAACACCCAAAGGTAAAATTGTTTATGGCGGCGGCGGAATCGTGCCAGATGTTTTTGTGCCTATAGAAATAGAGCACGGAAGTGAAGGTTCGGCTTATTTATTGCAAACAGGCATTGTAGGTCATTTTGTTTTTGAGCAATTGGATAAAAACCGAAAAGTATTTACAGGATTAAATTATCAAGAGTTTGTGTCAAAAATGCGAGCAACAGATGATTATTTTAATACCTTTCAGAAGTATCTTTTCCAGAATGGATTAGATTTAAAATTGGATAAAAATAAAGCAATTGTTAGCCGTTATATCACAGCCGAATTTGCCAGACAGTTATATGGTGAAATTTACTATTATGATGTGATTTTGAAAAACGATGCTATGATCAAAGCAGTTCTAAATCAGAAAAAATAACCCTAATTTTTTTCAAATGGAAGTAAAGACTATTGTAAATGCCGAAATTGAGTTTTTAACAGCAATTAAAAATGCTGATGTTTTAGCTCTGGAAAAATCCCTTCATGATGATTTGTTGTTTAATTTACCCGATGGACAAACTATTACAAAGGAAATCGATTTGGATTCGTATCGTTCCGGTAAAATAAAAATCGATGTATTAGAAGCTTCAGATCAAATTATTAATATAATTGGTGATACGGCAGTTGTAGGTGTTACGATTTTATTAAAAGGAGAGTATGGTAATGATTTCTTAGATGGAGTTTTTCGATATATTAGAGTTTGGAAACAATTTGAGGAGAATTTAAAAATCATTGCTGGAAGTTGTACACAATTGAAATAGAATTAACAAAATTAAATAAGACTTAGCGAATTTTGCGTATTCCAATCCCGAAACGTCGTTACGGGATTGTGAGCTTTGCAGTTAAATAATAAATATGAAAAATTTAAAAAGGATAAGTTTCCTATTAGTGTTAATGGCTTTTGTGGTTTCTTGTGTATGTATGAAAGATAAAAATACGATTTCAGGAAAAGTTGAGTCTATCGAACTTGGTAAAGACGGATATACAGCAAGGATAAAAACAGAGAAAAACGAAATTTATTTTGCGACAATTAGTATTGTAAACCTTGGCGGACCAGAAAACTATAAAAAATTGAAAGAAGGTGATGTAGTTTCCTTAAAAGGAGAAATCTGGAAAGCTGACACCGAAAAACATCTGAAAGTAAAAGAAATAGTTTCGGTTAAGTAGAGCGAAACTGATTTAAAAAGATGAACCATTAAGAGATTAAGAAAAATAAGCTTTGGCGCTTAATAAACTTAATCTCTTAATGGTTTAAATGTTTTATTGATATGATGTAACTATCGAATACTATCGTGAGCATGAGTTTGTACGCCATTATTCCAAACCGTTAAAATATCTGTTGCAACAGCTGCTCCACTTCCTGCGGCAATTGCCAGTTGGCTTCTCCATCCTGCAAGAGTACCAATAACATAAATGCCCTCGGTTACTTTGTGATCTATATTTTTTAGTTGAATGCGTTGTTTCTCGGGAAGTGCTTTTTTGTGAGGTTCAATATATTCCATTAACCCTTCGATCGCAAACGTATTTGCAGATCCAATCCCTACAACAATCATTTTGGACTTATAAGTACTTTTGTTAGTAGTAATTAAAAATTCAGGGTATTGTCCTTCTATTTTTATTACTTTCTCATTCGGTATTTGAGCGATATGAGGATATTCCTGACTTAAATGTTCGGTACTTTCCGATAATAATTCAGAACCTAATTTACCAGGTGCAATGCCATAAGCATTGTTGAAAAGAGCTTCTTGGAGAGAAGAATTTTTTTGATGGGTAAAAACCCCAATTTTTTTATCGATTGCAAAAGGTTTGCCTTGTGCAGATCCTAAAACAAGTGCACAGGATACGCTTGATACTCCTCCGCCAATAATTAAAACGTCAAACATATTATTATTGATCGTTCATTTTTTCTTCTATTTTTCTAGAAATTCTAAAAATTAAAAGAATTAGTACGGCGCAAAATGAAGCTGCGATTCCAATAAAAGCTACAACGCTATCTCCTTGTAAGGGATTTTGAAAATCAAGCAATGTAATATTGAAAACGATTAAAGCGATTGCTAAAAGCACTAATATGGAAGTGAAAATTTTCATAAGACAACTATTTATTTCTAACTATTAAAAGAAATATATAAAAAAGAAATACTGTTTTGGAGATTTCCAATAACGAGTATTTTGATTTTTAAGTATTTCTGAGGGGGTAAATTTATGAAAATTTATTTTAGACAAACAAACCTTTAACATTAGCTGCAAATAATTTAACAGCAATGGCCAAAAGTACCACTCCAAATGTCTTGCGAACCACGCCCAGTCCGTTCTCGCCAAGCATTTTTTCTATTTTTGAAGATGATTTTAAGACGATATAAACTAAGATAATATTAAGGATAATTGCAATTACTATATTAATAGTGTGAAATTGTGAGCGCAAAGATAGTAAAGTTGTCATGGTTCCTGCTCCGGCAATTAATGGGAAGGCTAATGGAACGATTGATGCTGAACTAGCCTCTTCGTTGCGATATATATGAATGCCCAAAATCATTTCTAATGCAAGAAAGAATAAAACGAAAGATCCTGCTACTGCAAATGAATGAACGTCGATTCCGATTATTTTAAGGAAGCCCTCGCCTATAAAAAGAAAAATGATCATTATTAAACCAGCAACCACAGATGCTTTTTCGGATTCTATATGTCCAACCTTAGATCTTAAATTGACAATGATCGGGATTGATCCCACGATATCAATTACTGCAAAAAGCACCATTCCAACGGTGATAATTTCCTTAAAATCAATTTCTAACATAATTTTTAATTTAGGGTTTAAAAATGTGCAAATGTAGATAATAAAGTTAGGGCTTTTTTATTAGATAATTAAATCAGTGTATTTTTGTTATAAAAACACGTCTTTGTGGTTAAGATAGAGATTTTTATAACAAATATTTGTTTTTGCCACAAAGATTCGCAAAGTTTTGCGCAAAGTGGCACAAATGTTTTTTAAGTATTCTTAATCAAATTTAGCTTTGAGAATCTTTGCGGGGAAACTTTGTGGCACTTTGCTGTAAAATTCAATATATTTTACCTCCTAAATCTGCGTGAAAAAAGAATAAAAATATATCTGTTTTCTTTGCCTATCTTTGCACTTTATAAATTTCAGTATTTTATTATCATGTTTCAATTAGGAAAAACGATCGTTTCAGAAGATATTCTTGAAAAAGAATTTGTTTGCAATTTATCAGCTTGTAAAGGTGCTTGCTGTGTTGATGGCGATGCCGGAGCTCCGTTGAGTGAAGAGGAAACAAAGATTCTGGAAGAAATTTATCCTAAAGTTAAGCCCTTTTTAAGAAAAGAAGGAATTGCTGTTATCGAAGCGCAAGGGACCTGGGTAAAAGGGACTGATGGGGATTTGGAAACACCATTAATTGATAATAAAGATTGTGCGTATGTAATTTTTGACGGTAAAACTGCACTTTGTGGTATCGAGCAAGCGTACAATCAAGGAATTGTGAGCTGGAAAAAGCCAGTTTCATGTCATTTATACCCAATTCGTGTAAAAGATTTTACAGAGTTTGCAGCAGTTAACTATGATAAATGGGATATCTGCGATGCAGCCTGTTCTTTAGGTCAGGAGCTTGAAGTTCCTGTGTATAAATTTGTGAAAGAAGCCTTAATTCGCAAGTTTGGAGAAGATTGGTATATGGAACTTGATAAAGTTGCACAAGACATGAAACGCTCCTAAAAACAACCGTGTTTTCTACAATTAAAAGAAGCCGATATTTTAATAAAAATTTTTAAAAATCAATCAAAAAAAGATTTTTAAAATTTATAAAAATTCCTTGCTTTTTATTTTTTAAATCCTATATTTTACTGCTGTTAGTAGTAATTTGAATGGTTTTAATTAATTCATTTTCAATAAGTTAATAATTGTATGAAAATTATCTCTTTTTTCTCTCGTTGTTAAAAACTAGAGCCGATTGTGAATAAGTTTGGCTTTTATTTTAGCCAACAAATGACAATCTTTGTAGTCTACAGAAATGGATGAAAATTCATTGAAAAATTTTAAAATAAAACACAACAATAATGTCACAAGTCGAACCAATTTTACAAGAAAATAAGAACCGTTTCGTAATTTTTCCTATCAAACATCATGATATTTGGGAATGGTACAAAAAGATGGAAGCTAGTTTTTGGACTGCCGAGGAAATTGATTTGCATCAAGACTTGAATGACTGGAATAATAAGTTGTCGGAGGATGAAAGATACTTCATTAAACACATATTAGCATTCTTTGCAGCATCAGACGGAATTGTAAACGAAAATCTTGCCGAAAACTTTGTAAATGAAGTACAATATGCAGAAGCAAAATTTTT
Source organism: Flavobacterium shii (assembly GCF_025847235.1). Classification (GTDB taxonomy): domain Bacteria; phylum Bacteroidota; class Bacteroidia; order Flavobacteriales; family Flavobacteriaceae; genus Flavobacterium; species Flavobacterium shii. Next base: position 41,849 of record NZ_JAOZEW010000018.1, on the reverse strand, counting down.
CTACGGATTCCAAATCATGATGGAAAATATTCATAGTGAAACCTATTCACTATTAATTGATACTTATGTAAAAGATGAAGCAGAGAAAGATGAATTGTTTAATGCTTTGGAAGTTTTTCCAGCAATTGCCAAGAAAGCAAAATGGGCTTTAAAATGGATTGAATCAGATTCATTTGCAGAGCGTTTGATTGCTTTTGCAGCAGTAGAAGGAATTTTCTTCTCGGGAGCATTTTGTTCTATTTATTGGTTGAAAAAACGTGGGTTAATGCCAGGTTTAACTTTCTCAAACGAGTTAATTTCTCGTGACGAAGGAGTTCATTGCGATTTTGCAGTGCATTTACACAACCACCATTTAATAAACAAAGTTCCAAAAGATAGAATTAAAGAAATTATCGTTGATGCTTTAAACATCGAAAGAGAGTTTGTTACAGAATCTCTTCCGGTAAGTTTAATCGGTATGAACGCCGTTTTAATGACGCAATATTTAGAATTTGTTGCCGATAGATTACTTGTCGAATTAGGATGTGACCGCGTTTATGGTTCAGCAAATCCGTTTGACTTTATGGATATGATTTCACTTCAGGGAAAAACCAATTTCTTTGAAAAACGTGTTGCAGAGTATCAAAAATCAGGTGTAATGAATACCGATGGAGATGCTCAAAAAATTTCATTTGATGCAGATTTTTAGACAACAAAGTTAAATTTTAGTGATTACCACGAGCACTAAAAGACAATAAAATTAAGAAACGAAAGTTTCTATAACTAGACACTTAAAGATTGAATCTCTTTCCCCAAATCGCAGATTCAATAGTATTACTGACTAATTTCCAATCTGTATATCAGATTGGGGAGTAGGTAACTATTGGGAATCTACTAGTTCTCAAATTAATAAAAAAACACGCAATGTTTAAGTATGGAAATTTAATTTCCATGCTTTCATTTTTTCAATAACAATTATAAAGGTAAGCTTATGTATGTAGTAAAAAGAGATGGCCACAAAGAGCCAGTAATGTTTGATAAGATTACAGAAAGAATCAAAAAATTGTGTTACGGGTTAAATGAACTCGTAGATCCTGTTAAGGTAGCTATGCGTGTTATCGAAGGATTGTATGATGGTGTTTCGACTTCGGAACTAGATAATCTGGCTGCCGAGACTGCGGCTTCAATGACAATTGCACACCCAGATTATGCTCAACTGGCTGCTAGGATTGCAATTTCAAACTTACACTCTAATACTAAAAAATCGTTCTCAGAAACGATGAAGGATATGTATAACTACGTAAATCCAAGAAATGGGCAAGAAGCACCACTTCTTTCGGACGAAGTATACAACGTAATTCAGGAAAATGCAGAATTTTTGGATTCGCATATCATATACACAAGAGATTTTAATTACGATTACTTTGGTTTTAAAACCCTAGAGCGTTCGTATTTGCTTAAAATAAATGGTAAAATTGTCGAGAGACCACAACATATGTTAATGCGTGTGTCAGTAGGTATTCACCTTGATGATTTAAAATCGGTAATGGAAACATACGACTTAATGTCGAAGAAATTCTTTACCCATGCTACGCCTACATTGTTTAATGCAGGAACACCAAAACCGCAAATGTCATCTTGTTTCCTTCTTGCTATGCAAGACGATAGTATCGATGGAATTTACGATACGTTGAAACAAACGGCAAAAATTTCACAATCGGCTGGAGGAATCGGACTTTCTATTCATAACGTACGTGCAACAGGTTCTTACATTCGTGGAACTAACGGAACTTCAAACGGAATTGTTCCTATGTTGAGAGTATTTAACGATACGGCACGTTATGTAGATCAAGGAGGAGGAAAACGTAAAGGAAGTTTTGCAATTTACATCGAAACTTGGCATGCTGATATCTTCGAATTTTTAGATTTAAAGAAAAATACAGGAAAAGAAGAAATGCGTGCGAGAGATTTATTCTTCGCCATGTGGACTTCTGATTTATTCATGAGACGTGTTCAGGAAGATGCATCTTGGACATTAATGTGTCCTAACGAATGTCCTGGATTATACGATGTTTACGGAGAAGAATTCGAAACAATGTACCTTGACTATGAATTTAGAGGAAAAGGAAGAAAAACAATCCGTGCTCGTGAATTATGGGAGAAAATCCTTGAATCACAAATCGAGACAGGAACACCATATATGTTGTACAAAGATGCAGCAAACCGTAAATCGAACCACAAGAATTTAGGGACAATTCGTTCCTCTAACTTGTGTACAGAGATTATGGAGTTTACCTCTAAAGATGAAATCGCAGTTTGTAACTTAGCTTCTATTTCGTTACCAATGTTTATCGAGAACGGGAAATTTGATCACGAAGCGCTTTACAACGTTACAAAACGTGTAACTCGTAACCTGAACAAAGTAATCGACAGAAATTACTATCCAGTAAAAGAAGCTGAGAATTCTAACATGCGCCACCGTCCGGTAGGTCTTGGAGTACAAGGATTAGCAGATGCTTTTATCTTGTTGCGTATGCCTTTTACAAGTGATGAGGCTAAGAAATTAAACCAAGAAATTTTCGAAACATTATACTTTGCAGCTGTAACCGCATCTATGGAAATGGCTCAAGAAGAAGGACCATATTCTACATTTGCAGGATCTCCAATGTCACAAGGAGAATTCCAATACAATATGTGGGGAATGAAAGACGAAGAATTATCAGGACGTTGGGACTGGGCTTCGTTGCGTAAAGAAGTAATGGAACATGGAGTTCGTAACTCATTATTAGTTGCGCCAATGCCTACAGCTTCTACTTCACAAATCTTAGGAAACAACGAAGCTTTCGAGCCTTATACATCAAACATTTATACACGTCGTGTATTGTCTGGAGAATTCATTGTTGTAAACAAACATTTACTAGAAGATTTAGTAAAACTAGGATTGTGGAACGAAACATTGAAGCAAGAAATCATGCGTCATAACGGATCTGTTCAGAACATTGATATTATCCCGCAAGACTTAAAAGATTTGTATAAAACTGTTTGGGAAATGTCGATGAAAGATATTATCGATATGTCACGCCAAAGAGGTTACTTTATAGATCAATCGCAATCATTAAACTTGTTTATGCAAGATGCAAACTATTCTAAACTTACGTCAATGCATTTCTATGCTTGGCAATCGGGTTTAAAAACAGGAATGTATTACCTAAGAACAAAATCGGCAGTTGACGCGATTAAATTCACATTAAACAACGATAAAAAAGAAGAAGATGCGCCAGCAGCAGCTTTAGTTCCAGAAACCGAAGAAATCAGCATTGAGGATTATAAAGCGATGCTTTTAAAAGCACAAGCAGGAGATCCAGATGATTGTGAAATGTGTGGTTCTTAATTTTTTTTAGAAGAAAGAAAATAGAATAAAGAGAAAAGATTTTAGATTTAAAATTAATTCAAGAAATAGAAAGCAGTTATCGTTATGATAGCTGCTTTTATTTTTTAGGAGCTTCTTCCCGCTTTTCGTTACAATCTTTTTATTTTTAAAGGAAAAATAAAAAGGATTTCCACTGCAATTGGGGCTAGGAATTGAGATCCTAAGGTAGTTTTGGTATTGTCAATTTTACTTCACATGACTTTACCAATCTTGTCTTTCTGACGCAGGAAGAATCTCCACAAGAAACTAACACAAAGTATTTTTAGATTGTCGAGCTACTAACGGTGATTGCTTCGCCAGTTCGCTATCGCTCGTGTCTTCGTTCCTCAGAAGGACAAGATTGGGAGAAATTTTTGCGGCTCTTCTTCGCGAAATAGCTCGCATGCCAGAAGAAAGACAAACTTGTAAAACATATCAATAAATATAGAGTAAATACTCAATTTCTCTAAAAAGACAATATCAAGCCAATAAAAAGCGTTCTAATTATACTACCTAATTAAAAAAAATCTTAGCGTCTTAGTATCTAAGAAACTCAGAACCTCCCTTTTAAACCTTTTAAAAAAAACAAAGTCTTATTCTTAAATAATTCCTGCGTTATGAAAAAAAGCAATGTTTGGTCGTTACGATTGGGTTTCTCTGGTAAAGAATCCGATAAGATTGAAAAATTAGGATTAGAAAAATTTCTAAAACATTCCTATGATTCAAAGTTTGACAAACAACTTCCTGCTTTTTTAGATGATGATCCCAAAACACTTATTGAACTTAAAGAACTACGTGAATCTATAAAAACAGCTGATTCAGAAGCTAAAAAGAAAATTCTCAAGCAAGAAATTTATTCATCAGTCGAATTAAAAAAATGGTGGATAGCCAAAATGAGAAATGATGAATTTCCGCTACGCGAAAACATGGTTTGCTTCTGGCACAATCATTTCGTTTCGACTTCCCAGAAAGTAAAAGTCAATTATTGGATTTATCAGCACAATATGATTTTGCGAGAGCATGCTTTTGGAAACTTCAAAGAACTCACCAAGCAAATCCTAAAATCGAATGCAATGGTAAAATACCTGGACAATGTCGATAATAAAAAAGGAAAGTATAACGAAAATCTAAGCCGTGAATTACTCGAGTTGTTCACAATCGGAATCGGGAATTATACCGAAAATGATATTAAAAATGGAGCAAGAGCTTTAGCAGGATTAAATCTGGGAGATGATGGAGCAGTTTACAGGCGCTTTGCCGAAGACGATAGTGATAAAACCTATTTTGGGAAAACTGGAAATTGGAAAGTAGATGATCTCGTAGATATTATTTTTGAGCAGAAAAGCATTCCGTATTTAATTACCCGAAAAATTCTGAAATGGTTTATTTACGATAATCCTTCAGAAGATTTGGTAATTTATTATGGTGATTATTTCAGGAAAATAAAGTTTGAAATACAACCATTACTAACTAAAATATTTACCGAAGAATATGCCAAAGATGTTTCTGGAACAAAAATAAAAGATCCGTTGGTTTATATTTTACAGCTTTTGGATGAATTGCATATTGATGATCTCGATGATGGGATGGTTGTGTTTTTTTTGAAACAACAAGGAATGGATTTATACAATCAGGTAAATGTGAAAGGTTGGGATGGTGGAAATTCATGGCTGACTTCTCAGATTTATTTACAACGTAACAATACATCAGATTTGCTTTGCAGTGGAAGAAGTATTACAAGAAAGGTACTAAACACAATGAGTGATGAAAATGAGAAGCCAAAGACTGAATTCGAAAAAATTGATGTAAAAATAGATTTTGATTCTAATGGGAGTAATAAAACAATTATTGCCGAATTGTCAAACAGACTATTGTTTAATGTTAATGACGCGATGCAAAAAGACATGGAGAATTTGCTTAAATATGATTTTGACCCGAAAGAAGCTCACGCCAATTTTGCAGTAATCAGACTGTTTAATTACATTACCAAGTTACCCGAATACCAATTAATCTAGAAGTTTAAAGTTATGAACAGAAGGAATTTTATATCGATAACAGGAACATTTACTGGCGGAATGCTTTTGCTTCCTGATTTTTTGCATGCTTATGGTTCTCAAAATAGTTTGGTAATTGGCGAGCAATGTGTTGTATTTGTCCAGCTTAATGGAGGTAATGATGGGTTGAATACTTTTATCCCTTATGATAATCCTTTGTATTATGATTTGAGGACAAAAATCGCTTTGGGTAAAGATGTTGTGATAGGGAAAAATAAAGGAATGGCATTTCATCCTTCTTTAAAAGATTTTGCCCAAATGCAGCAAAATGGAGATTTAACCGTAATTCAAAATGTAGGTTATCCAGAGCCGATTCGGTCACATTTTCGCAGTCAGGAGATTTGGCAAACGGCAACAGATTCGAATAAATATATAAATGAAGGCTGGCTCGGACGATATTTGGACTTGCAATGTAAAGGACATCAGGCTACGGCTGGAATAAATATAGACACAATAGATAATTTGGCTTTAAAAGGAATTGAGCCAAATTCAATCACGGTAAAAGATCCAAACCGATTTAAAGTAAAATCGGATAAGGAAGAAAATGTAACATTGTCGAATAATCCTCAGTTGGATTTTGTTCGAAAAATAGCCAATTCAGTTACCGAAGGATCCGACGAAATTCAGAAAGCATTGGCAAAATCTAAAACGGAAATAAGTTATCCTAAAACCGAACTATCTAAAAATCTGGAATGGATTGGTCGATTAATAAAAGGGAATCTAAATTCGAAAGTATATTATACATCTCTTGGTGGATTTGATACACATGATAATCAACTCGCGATTCATGAGAAAAAATTAACCGATTTAAATGATGCCTTGTATAGTTTTTATCAGGATTTAAAACAATCTCAATTACTTCAAAATGTTACAGTTGTTGTGTTTTCGGAATTTGGCAGGAGAGTAAAAGACAACGGAAATGGAACAGATCACGGAACAGCCGCGCCAATGTTTATAATAGGAGGAAGTAACAAAGGAGCAATTTTAGGAAAAAATCCCGATTTGTCTAACTTGGATAATGGCGATTTAAAATATGAGATTGATTTTAGAGGTGTATATGCATCTTTATTAAAAGAAAAAATGAGTTTTGATTATTCTAAAATAGGAATAAATAACAGACCTGTTGCTGGATTGTTTTAAAAGTAGATATAGCAACTTTTGATTAAATTGATTAGAAATTTGAGAAATTGAATTTTAGCCCTAATAATTTGTGCTTATTCGTGAATTGATGGCGAAAGAAATCTGTATTTCTATTAAATACAAATCATACTAATTTTTGATTAAATTTGTAATGCTGAAAATATTAGTAATACTAAGAATATGGAAATTAAAAATTTATCTAAGTACAGCAATGCTGAAAATATTGTTTTAGCGGAGCAATTATGGGATAGTATTTCTAAAAAAGATTTAGAAATTTCTGAAGAAGTTAAAAGAGAATTAGATAGTAGGATACAAAATTTAGAGGAAGGTAAAGCAGAATTATATACATGGGTTTGGAACCGAAAAAATACCCGTTGGACAAATAAAGCCAGACTTGCCTAAATTTGTTTCACCAGATGTGACAGATTTAACGGTTTTTAGAGCAAATGGAGATAATAGACCTTTTCTTGGTTTGAGAAATCATAATGTTTTTCATATAATATTCTTGGAAGAGAAATTTGGAGACATCTATAATCACTAATTTACAATTGGTTAAATCGCATTTTAAAGCCGATTTATTTAAATATCTTACAAAATTGAGCTTATTTGTTAAGAAATCCTTTTTTGTTTCATAAAATGCATTATTTTTTTTGGTGCAGTAAAAATAATTTATACATTCGCAGAGAATTTATTGAAAAACACAAACAAAATGTCAAGCAACCGTTTTTATTTTAGCAACTCTTTTTATTTCTTCTTTAGTAGAAGTGAGGATTGTGCTATGGTTATTTGAGAAAATTAAAAGACAAATAAAACTAATATACAATCCTGATGCAAATCAGGATTTTTTTTTGAGTATATGACAACAAAAATTGCAATACAAGGTATTAAAGGCTCATTTCATCATCAGGTAGTGAATGAGTATTTCTCTGAAAATGTGGATATTGACGAGTGTTTATCATTTGAAGAATTAATTGATAGCGTTCTTTCTGGAAAATCGGATCAGGCTGTAATGGCTATAGAAAATTCAATTGCGGGACCAATTATTCCCAATTATGCGTTGATAGATAAGAATAATTTGCACATAATTGGAGAGCATTATTTAAATATCTGTCAGAACTTAATGGCGCTGAAAGGTCAGAAAATGGAAGATATTACAGAGGTTCATTCGCATCCAATGGCATTATTGCAGTGTATGGATTTCTTAAAAAAATATCCAAATATAAAATTGGTAGAGGATAAAGATACTGCCGAAACGGCAAGAAGAATCCAAGAGAAGCAATTAAAAGGAATTGCGGCAATTGCAAGTAAAACGGCTTCGATGATGTATGATCTGGAAATTATTGCACCAGAAATTCAAACGATCAAAAACAATATGACCCGTTTTGTGATTATTAAGAAAGAGAATTCTTTTTTGCCTGAAAAAGAGATTAACAGAGCGTCGATTAAATTCGAACTAAATCATAAAAGAGGAAGTTTGGCAGCAGTTTTGAATGTAATGAGCGATTGCAAACTGAATTTAACAAAAATTCAATCGTTGCCAAAAATAGAGACACCTTGGAAATATTCGTTTTTCGTAGATGTAACTTTTGAAGATTATGAAGATTATGCAAAAGCCAAAACGTTAATAGCAATTATGGCGGAATATTTTAAAGTTTTAGGGGAGTATAAAAACACGAAACCTTTAAATGAGGTTTAAAGTTTAAAAGTCATAAAGCCGAAAGCCGAGCGCCGAAAGCTGAAAATATAAAATAGAACCATGATTACAACAGCAAAAAGATTAGATGTCGTAGAGGAATACTACTTTTCTTCGAAACTTAGAGAAGTAAGACAATTACAATCTGAAGGAAAACCAATCATCAATATGGGGATTGGAAGTCCAGATTTAAAACCTTCGAAAGCGGTTGTCGAAGCAGTAGTTTCGGCAATGCAGGATGAAAATGCACATCAATATCAAAGTTATCAAGGGTTGCCAGAATTGAGAAAAGGAATGGCCGATTTTTATCAGCATAATTATGGTGTTGCTTTAAATCCAGCTAATGAGATTTTGCCATTAATGGGATCAAAAGAAGGAATTATGCATATTTCGTTGGCTTTTCTAAATGAAGGTGATCATGTTTTAATTCCGAATCCAGGATATCCAACGTATACTTCGGTTACAAATTTGGTTGGAGCAGTTCCAGTTTATTATGACTTGAAAGAGGATAATAATTGGGAGCCGGATTTTGAAGCTTTAGAAAAATTAGATCTTTCGAAAGTAAAGATTATGTGGTTGGGTTATCCGCATATGCCAACGGGAGCGAGAGGTAGTTTGGAGTTATTTGAAAAACTGGTTGCTTTTGCTAAAAAACATAACATTTTATTGATTAATGATAATCCGTATAGTTTTGTTTTGAATGATAAACCAATGAGTTTATTACAAGTTGAAGGGGCAAAGGATGTAGCATTGGAGCTTAATTCATTAAGTAAGACTTTTAACATGGCAGGATGGAGAGTTGGAATGGTTTTGGGAAATGCTGAAATTATAGATGCTGTCTTGAAAGTAAAAAGTAATATGGACAGCGGTATGTTCTACGGAATACAAAAAGGTGCTGTTGCCGCATTAAATTGTGATAAATCATGGTTTGAGGAGCAAAATGTAATTTACAGACGCCGTCGTGAACTTACTAATAAGCTAGCCGAAAAACTAGGTTGTAAAGTATATGCTGAGGGAGTTGGATTATTTGTTTGGGCAAAATTACCGGAAGGTATCGCATCGGCAGAAAAGTTCATCGACCAGATATTATATGAGAAACATATTTTTATTACACCAGGAACTATTTTTGGAAGTAATGGCGAAGGATACATCAGGTTTGCACTTTGTGTAAAAGAAGAAAAAATACAAGAGGCAATAGAGAGGTTTTAAATGTCATTGCGAGGAACTAAGCAATCTCAGCTGCTGAGTCAATTGTTAGTGTGATTTGCTTCGTTCCTCGCAATGACGAAGATCTTGAAAAAACGAAAAGTTTAGCCCTGATGGAAGCGGCATCCTTTTTCTTGCTTCTTTAGAAAGAAAAAGATACAGCGGACAGCAGGATTAGCTTCAAATAAAAATTAAAAATGAACATACACGTAATAGGAATAGGGTTAATAGGGGGTTCAATGGTTTTAGATATCAAAGAAATATATCCGGATGCTACTATTTATGGAATTGATAATAACGAAGCACATTTGGAAGAAGCAATTGCGTTGGGAGTTGTTGATAAAGCCTCGACTTTTGATGATTTGGTAACTGCCGATTTTGTGATTGTTTCGGTTCCTGTAGATGTTGCGCTTACTGTTTTGCCTAAAGTATTGGATGTGATTGGTGAAAGTACAATAGTTTTTGAAGTAGGTTCTACTAAAAAGCCAATTTGCGAAGCGGTTGCCAATCATCCGAGAAGAAGAAATTTTATTGCAACGCATCCCATTGCGGGAACGGAATTCTCGGGACCTTCGGCGGCGATAAAAGGACTTTTTAAAGGGAAAACGAATATTATTTGTGAGGTAGAAAAAACCACTTTTAAATTGCAGGAAAAGGCTTTGCAACTTTTTACAGCAATCGGAATGCGCATAAGATATATGGATCCGATTTCGCATGATAAACATATTGCTTATGTATCACATTTGTCACACATAAGTTCCTTTATGCTTGGGAAAACGGTTATAAATAAGGAGAAAGACGAACAGGATATTTTTGACATGGCGGGAAGTGGTTTTGAAAGCACCGTTCGTTTGGCAAAAAGTTCTCCCGCAATGTGGACTCCGATTTTTAAACAGAATAAAAAACAGGTAATTGAAACTCTGGAAGAATATATATCAAATCTTACCCAGTTTAAAGATTTGCTGGTTGCGGATGATTATAATGCCATTTATGAGGAAATGGAAAGTGTGAATAAAATAAAAGAAATCTTAAACGGAATAACAATAAAAAAATAATTTAAAAAATGGAAAACAAGAAAGAAATGAGAAATTGGTTAAATGACTTCAATTTAACTCATCCCCTTGTAATTGCAGGACCTTGTAGTGCTGAAACTGAAGAACAAGTATTGAAAATAGCTCATGAATTGAAAGATTCTGATGTAAGTATATTCAGAGCTGGAATCTGGAAACCAAGAACGCGTCCGGGAGGATTTGAAGGTGTAGGAGAAATTGGTTTGAAATGGTTACAAAAAGCTAAAAAAGAAACTGGTTTGTTAATGGGAACAGAAGTTGCGACTGCTGCTCATTGTAAACTGGCTTTGGAGCATGATATTGATGTTTTATGGATTGGTGCTCGTACTACTGCAAACCCATTTGCGGTTCAGGAAATTGCTGATACGCTAAAAGGAACAGATAAAATCGTTTTGATTAAAAATCCTGTTAACCCAGATTTATCTTTGTGGTTAGGTGGTGTTGAACGTTTACATATGGCGGGAATCGAAAAACTAGGTGTAATACACAGAGGATTTTCGACTTACGAAAAAACAAAATACAGAAACATTCCAGAATGGCAAATTGCTATCGAACTACAAAATAAATTCCCTGATTTACCTTTAATCATTGACCCATCTCATATTACTGGTGATCGTAAAATGATTCTTGAAGTAACGCAAGAGGCTTTGGACTTAAATTACGATGGTATGATTATCGAAACTCATACAGATCCTGATAATGCTTGGAGTGATGCTGCACAACAAGTTACTCCAGATGCTTTGAAACAAATTTTCAAAGACCTGAAAGTAAGAAAGACAGATGATAAAACGGATGAATTCAGCCAAAAAATGTCTAAATTAAGAGCTAATATCGACGTTCTTGATGCTAATTTATTAGACTTATTAGGAAAACGTATGAAGGTTGCTGACGAAATTGGTCAGGTGAAAAAAGACGCAAACGTTGCTATTCTTCAAAACAACCGTTGGAATGAAATTCTTGGAAAAATGATTCTTGAAGGAGAGAAAAAAGGATTGTCGGAAGAATTTGTACTTAAAATGTTCAAAGCTATTCACCAGGAAAGTATTGGTCACCAAGAGAAAATTCTTAACACATAATTTTTTTAAACATATAAGTAATATAAGGTCATATAAAGGTTTGTAAGTATTAAATTTAAATGTTCTTATATTACTTATATGGTTAATAATTCTCAAAAATAGAATCTCCACCGTTTTTAAGGAAGTGGTGGAGATTTTTTAATTTATGCTGAATGTCAAAAACTTTGAACTTTAAACTTTAAAGCTGAAACAAAATTTTATCTTTGCAGCATGACAGGAACCGTTTACAAATCTACAGGAAGTTGGTACACCGTAAAATCTGAAAAAGGAGATTTTATCGAGTGTAGAATGAAAGGGAAGTTTAGGATTAAAGGTATTAAAAGTACAAATCCTATAGCTGTAGGTGATGTTGTGGATTATGAACTCGAAGAAAGTTCCGATACTGTAACGGGAACGATTCATAATATTCACGAAAGGAAGAATTATATCGTTCGTAAATCAGTAAATTTATCACATCAGATGCATATTATTGCGTCCAATATTGATTGTGTTTTTTTATTAGTAACAATCAATAATCCCCCAACAACATTTAATTTTATTGACCGTTTCTTGGTTACAGCTGAGGCTTATGGTATTGAAACGATATTGATTTTTAATAAAATCGACACGTTTGATGATGATACACTTGATGAGCAATTGTATATGCAGCATGTATATGAGCAAATAGGATACAAATGCCTACGTGTTTCGTCGACAGAAGGAAAAGGTGTTGAGGAGTTAAAAGGAATGATGATTGGTAAAGTAACGATGTTCTCGGGACATTCTGGGGTTGGGAAATCGACTCTTGTAAATGCGATGGAACCTAGCTTACATCTTAAAACCAAAATGATTTCGACAGCGAGTAAACAAGGTCAGCATACGACAACATTTGCAGAAATGTATGATTTGTCTTTTGGAGCTCGTATTATCGATACACCTGGAATTAAAGGTTTTGGTATTGTCGATATGGAAAAAGAAGAAGTTAGTGGATATTTTCCTGAGTTTTTTAAACTAAAAGATCAGTGTAAATTTAACAACTGTTTACATAAAGACGAACCACATTGTGCCATAAAAGCGGCTTTGGAAAGAGACGAAATTGCTTGGTCACGCTATAACAGTTACCTTAAAATCCTAGAGGGTGAGGATGAACATTACCGCACAGATATTCATAATGATGATCGTGCTGCGAGTGATGAGACTAGAAAGTAATTATTATTGTGAGTGGTTAATTATTGCAGAGAACGTAATGTAATCATTATTGCTAATATAATATTTCCGTGAAATGAATTCACATTTATAACTTATAATCCACAATTATCTTGAGAGTTGTTGTTCAAAGAGTTTCTTCTGCTTCTGTAGTGGTTGATAGTAATATGGTAGCCGATATTCAAAAAGGATTGCTTGTTTTGGTAGGGATTGAAGACGCCGATACACAGGAAGATATTGATTGGCTGGTTGGAAAAATAATCAAAATCCGAATTTTTAATGATGAAAATGATGTCATGAACTATTCTGTTCAGGATGTTAATGGTGAAATCATTGCCGTAAGCCAGTTTACACTTCATGCCGGAACCAAAAAAGGGAATCGCCCTTCATACATAAAAGCTTCAAAGCCAGATATTGCAATTCCACTTTATGAAAAATTTATTGCTACTTTGGAAAGAGAATTTGGAAATAAAATTCAAACTGGAATCTTTGGTGCGGATATGAAGGTTAGTTTGCTAAATGATGGCCCAGTAACAATAATTATGGACAGTAAAAATAGAGAGTAAAAATAGGGAGTAAAAATTGCAAACAAATGTATATTATTTCTAAAAATAATATACATTTGGCGAAATTACCTACTAAATGAAGTTGATCTTTTGCTCATTGTTTTTTCTCTTATTTTCACTTACCATTTTTGCTCAAAAAAGTGAATATACGGCTGTAAATATCTCGGATAGTCTTAAAGAAAATGCGGACGCTGTTGTTCGTTTAAATCAAGTTGATATCGTCATTGCTTCTCAACGAAGTATGACAACAAAGAGTAAAAGAGTTATAACAGTATTTAATGAAAAGGGTTTAAATGCAATTGATGCTGTTGAATACTATGACAAGTCTACTACTGTAAAGAGTATTGAAGCTGTCGTTTATGATTTGCAAGGGAAAGAAATAAAGAAAATAAAGCGCAAAGATTTTAGAGATCAAAGTGTTGTTGGTGGAGGTACATTTTTTTCCGAAAGTCGATATCTATATCTGGATTATACACCAATTGATTACCCTTTCACAATAGTATATGAAAGTGAAGTTAGTACTTCGACTACCGCTTTTATTCGAAAATGGATGCCTTTGGATAATTATAATACAAGTATTGAAAAGAGCATTTTGAATGTTGCCTATCCTAATAATTTAGGATTTAAAAAAAAAGAATTACATTTTTCGGGTTTCAATATAAAGAAAGTGACAGATTCTGCAACTCTGCTTTCTTACGTTGCAACTAATATTTTAGCACAAAAACCAGAAGATTATAGCCCTGCATTTAAAGACATTTTTCCAAGCGTAATGATGGGATTGGAGAGTTTTCATTTGGAAGGAGTAGATGGAACAGCTACAACGTGGGAAGCTTTTGGGAAATGGTACGCTAATACTATTTTATTAGGTACAACTGATTTATCTGATGAGACTAAAACAAAAATTAAAACACTTGTCGGAGCTGAAAAAGATCCTGTAAAAAAAGCAAAAATAGTTTACGACTATGTGCAAAAGAAATCAAGATATGTAAATATTGCTATAGGTATTGGAGGCTGGAAACCAATGCTTGCAAATGATGTAGACCGACTGGGTTATGGAGATTGTAAAGCATTGACTAATTATACCAAAGCACTTTTAGAGATAGTCGGTGTTCCTTCCTATAATGCAATTTTATATGGGAATTCATATAAAATGGATATAGACTCTGAGTTTGTTTCTATGCAAGGGAATCATATGATATTGTCAATTCCCAACAAGGATAAATATATCTGGCTTGAATGTACGAGTCAAGATGATCCTTTTGGATATCAAGGAACTTTTACAGATGATAGGAATGTTTTAATAATTAAGCCCGAGGGAGGAGAAATTGTTAGGACTACTATTTATGAAGATAAAAATAATACTCAAATAAGTAAGGGTAATTATTCATTGTCTGAAGAGGGGAACTTATCAGGATTTATAACAATTGTTTCTCAGGGATCTCAATACAATAAAAAAACGACTGTTGAAAAAATGCAGCCTACTGATAAAGAAGCGTACTATAAAAGTTATTGGGATAATATTAATAATTTAAAAATAAGCAAAGCAGTTTTTTTAAATGATAAGGAAAACATTACGTTTACTGAGGATGTTCAAATAAACGCAGTTAATTATGGTAGTATTTCTACAAATAAAATGATGTTTGTGGTAGATGCTTTTAATAAATATACAGGAAATGTAAAAAGAATTAGAAATAGAAAAAATCCATTTCAAATTCAAAGAGGGTATATTGATGAAGATGAAATAGAAATTAATTTGCCAACTGGCTTTACAATTGAGTATTTACCTGCGGTTGTTGCTTTAAAAGGAAAATATGGTGAATATAAAATTGAAATTATAAAAAAGGAAAATAATAAATTATTATATAAACGATCTATATCTATAAATAAAGGGAGATATTCTAATACGGAATATGATGAGTATCGACTTTTTATGGAGAAGGTCAATAAAAGTGATAATGCCAAAATTATATTAACTAAGAATTAAAACCAATGAAATTTAGTCAATTAGCAATTGTTTTATTATTTGTATTTTCTTTTTCGAAAATAGCAGCGCAAGAATTTAAATTAGGAAAAGTATCGGTAGCGGAGTTACAGGAAAAAATGCATCCAAAAGATACTTCGGCAGTTGCGGCTGTTTTATATGAAAAAGGAGATGTGAGTTTTCTATATGTCGAAGGGCAAGGTTTCATTAGTGTGTTGGAAGTAGAAGCACGTATTAAAATATATAAAAAGGAAGGCTATGATTGGGCCAATAAGAATGTTGTGTATTATATAGGAAGTAATTTGTCAAAAGAAAGTGTTTTGTTCTCAGATGTTGTTACATATAATTTGGTAGGAGGAAAAGTAGAGAAAACGAAGCTTAAAAGTGATGGGATTTTTGATGAAAACCTAAATAAATATCGTTCTCAAAAAAAAATCACTATGCCTAATGTGAAAGAAGGGTCAGTTATTGAATATAAATATTTAGTTAGATCTCCAAATATAGGTTCATTAAAGGGATGGTATTTTCAAACTTCTATTCCTGTAAATTATTCTGAATATGTAACGAAAATTCCGGAGTATTTTGTTTATAATTCTAAACAAAAAGGTTTTATTTATCCCAAGATTGATGTTGAAAAAAATAATAAGTCAATTGTATTAGTAAGTAAAGAAAGATCTAATGACAGAGATAATGTAAGTCATACAACTTTTTCACATGATAAATTAGACTATCTGGAAACGAAAACGACTTATATTGCTCAGGATTTACCTGCAATGAAAGATGAAGCTTATGTTAATAATATTAACAATTATACTTCAAGTATTGAACAAGAATTATCGATGACTAGATACCCTAATGAAGCATTTAAGTCATTTTCTACAGATTGGAATTCAGTAGTAAAAACTATTTATGATAATGAGGATTTTGGATTAGAATTAAATAGAACTGGATATTTTGAGAATGATCTTAAAGCATTGCTTAAAGGGATTACTGCGCAAGATGAAATAATCAAAACAATTTTCGATTATGTAAAGAGCAATGTAAAGTGGAATGAATATTATGGGTATAATTGTGATAAAGGTGTAAAAAAAGCATACAAAGAAAAAACTGGAAACGTTGCGGATATTAATTTAATGCTAACAGCTATGTTGCGTTATGCGGGTTTAACTGTAAATCCTGTTTTGGTAAGTACACGTTCTAATGGTATTGCAATGTTTCCTAATAGAACTGCTTTTAATTATGTAATTGCAGCTGTAGAAACTGGAACTGGAATAATCTTGTTAGATGCTTCAGATAAATTTGCGACTCCAAATATTTTGCCTTTTAGAGCATTGAACTGGATGGGGAGGTTAATACGAAAAGACGGAACTTCGGAAGAAGTTGATCTAATGCCGAAGAAACAATCATTTGACAATATCACTATGAGTTATAGAGTAAATCCGGAGGGAGTTGTGACAGGTAAAGCAAGAAGACAATGCACGGATTATAATGCAATGCTATATAGAAATAATGTAGAGAATGTAAAAGAAGATACTTATCTTGAAAAATTGGAAAATGAAAATGATAAAATAGAAATAAATGAATATAATAGAACTAATGAAAAAGAGTTATTACTTCCAACTATTGAAACGTTTACATTTACCGGATCTAATCTTTGTGAAATTATTGGAGAAAAAATATACATAAATCCAATGTTGTTCTTTGCCAATAAACAAAATCCTTTTAAACAGGAAAATAGAGAATATCCTATTGATTATGGTTTCCCATCATCTGATAAATATAGTATTACGATTCAAATTCCAGAGGGATATGCCGTAGAATCTATGCCAGTTCCTTCTGCAATCGCTATGGAAGATAATTTAGGGATGTTTAAATTTAATGCAGCGGTTAATGAAAACATACTGCAATTGGTAATAACACATCAGATAAATGCTGCAATTATTCCAGCAGATTATTATTCGATGTTACAAGAATATTACAAAGGAATGATTGCTAAAGAAAATGAAAAGATTATTTTAAAAAGAATATAAGAATGGATTTAAAAAACGCACAATTAGACGTAGATACCTGGATAAAAGAACATGGAGTTCGTTATTTTAACGAGTTAACCAATATGGCTCAACTTACAGAGGAAGTAGGGGAAGTAGCTCGGATTATTGCCCGTCGTTATGGCGAGCAATCAGAAAAGGAAAGTGATAAAAATAAAGATCTTGGGGAAGAATTAGCCGATGTTGTTTTTGTGGTTTTATGTTTGGCAAATCAAACAGGAATTAATCTTCAGGCTGCATTTGATAAAAAAATGGATTTGAAATCGATTAGAGACAAAGATCGCCATAAAAACAACGATAAACTAAAATAATGTGATAAGTTAGGATAACGCTTTGGAGTATCCTTTTTTTAAAATAAATTTGCCAAAACGCATAAAACAATTACCCTATAATGAATTTACTATTAAAAACCTCTCAAGCTAATTTACAAGGACAAATTGCAGTAACTGGCTCAAAAAGTGAAACCAACCGATTGTTATTATTGCAAGCATTGTTTCCAAATATTACTTTGGCAAACACATCAAATTCTGACGATAGTGAAGTAATGCAAAAAGCATTAGTTGGGAATGAAGAAATAGTAGATATTCATCATGCAGGAACGGCAATGCGTTTTTTAACGGCTTATTTTGCGGTTAGTGAAGGAAGGGAAGTTGTAATGACGGGTTCAAGTAGAATGCAAGAGCGCCCAATTAAAATTTTAGTAGAAGCTTTGGCTCAGTTGGGAGTAGAGATTTCATACTTAAAAAATGAAGGATATCCTCCAATTTGCATTAAAGGAAAAAAAATAACGGCTTCAAAAGTTACATTGGCTGCCGATGTAAGTAGCCAATATATATCGGCGTTGCTATTGGTGGCGTCTAAATTAAAAAATGGTTTAGAGCTGACATTAGAAGGAGAAATTACTTCTATTCCATATATCAAAATGACTTTGGCTTTGCTTAATGATTTGGATATTCAAACTAGTTTTGAAGGAAATGTAATCAAAGTATATCCAAAAGAAGGCGTAGTAACAAAAGAAATGGTTGTAGAGTCTGATTGGAGTTCAGCGTCTTATTTTTTTAGTTTAGTGGCACTTGCCGATACAGCATCAATAACACTTAGTAGTTATAAAGAAAATAGCTTACAAGGGGATTCTGAATTGGTTTCACTTTATGAAAAACTAGGAGTAAAAACTACTTTTCAGGATAATAAAATGACTTTGGTAAAACAAGAGAATTTTAAATTCGGAACCATCGATTTTGAACTTAACAATACTCCAGACATTGCGCAAACAATTGTTGTTACTTGTCTTGGATTGGGAATTGGTTGCCATTTAACAGGTTTACATACTTTAAAAATTAAAGAAACTGACAGGCTGGAAGCATTGCGAATTGAGCTAACTAAATTAGGAGCTGATATCTCGGTGACTAATGATAGTTTAACACTTGTTGCTACGAATAAAATTAATTCAAACGTGAAAATTGCTACTTATAATGATCACCGTATGGCAATGGCATTTGCTCCATTGGCATTAAAAGTGGCTATAATTATTGAAGAAGCTGGAGTGGTTTCTAAATCTTACCCTGATTTTTGGAAAGATTTAACAAATTTAGGTTTTGAGATAACAGAAATAATTGAATAATAATCAATGTTTACAGCGATAATCAATGATAAATTTTGGACTTTGCAATTTTGTAACTAAATAAAAGCCAAAACACTTGACAACGCCTATCTCACAATCGTATATTTGCACTCTAAATAAATAGACTACATGAAATTATCTCATTTTCAATTTAATTTACCAAAAGAACTTTTAGCTGAATTTCCAGCTGAAAATAGAGATGAGTCTCGTTTGATGGTAATTGATCGTAAAAAACAAACTATAGAGCACAAAATGTTCAAAGATGTAATTAATTACTTTGATGATGGTGATGTTCTTATTTTAAATAATACTAAAGTTTTTCCAGCTCGTTTGTACGGAAACAAAGAAAAAACGGGAGCAAGAATCGAAGTTTTCTTATTGAGAGAACTAAATTCAGAGCAACGTCTTTGGGATGTTTTGGTAGATCCAGCTCGTAAAATCCGTATCGGAAATAAATTATATTTTGGTGATGACGATTCTTTAGTTGCAGAGGTTATTGATAATACAACTTCTCGTGGTAGAACATTGCGTTTCCTTTACGATGGTTCTTATGAAGAATTCAGAAATAAATTAACAGAACTTGGAGAAACTCCAATTCCTAAATATATCAGCAGAGAAGTAACTCCTGAAGATGCTGAAAGATATCAAACAATTTATGCTAAAGAAGAAGGAGCTGTTGCAGCACCAACTGCTGGATTGCATTTCTCTAAACACCTTTTGAAAAAATTAGAGATTAAAGGAATAAACTTTGCAGAAGTAACACTTCACGTAGGTTTAGGAACTTTTAATCCTGTTGAAGTTGAAGATTTATCAAAACATAAAATGGATTCTGAGGAGTTAATTATTACTCAGGAAGCTTGTGATATTGTTAATAATGCAAAGGTAAAGAAGAAACGTATCTGTGCTGTAGGAACAACTTCAATGCGTGCTATTGAAAGTTCTGTTTCATCACAAAATACATTAAATCCTTTTGAAGGTTGGACAAATAAATTTATTTTCCCTCCTCATGATTTTAGTATTGCAAACTGTATGATTACAAATTTCCATACACCTAAATCAACATTATTAATGATGATTTCTGCGTTTTGTGGACATGATTTAATGAAAAGAGCATATGAAGAAGCTATAAAAGAAGAATATAAATTCTACTCTTATGGTGATGCAATGCTTATCATCTAAAAAATATAGAATAAGGTTAATTCATAAATCTCGCTAGTAATAGCGAGATTTTTTTTGCTCAACCTTTAACACAGACTTATATTTTTCTTCTTTTGTCTTAGTTGTTTTTTTTCTACTTTTACCAAACAAAATTCAAACAATGACTTTCGAAAACAACCGTGAATTTGCACAAAAACTTGATTCACAAGATATATTGCATAAATACCAAGATGAATTTATTTTTCCTAAAGTGAATGATAAAAAGGTTATTTATTTTACAGGAAACTCTTTGGGGTTACAACCTAAACGTACCAAAGCTTATGTTGATGAAGTAATGGCAGACTGGGGAAATCTTGCTGTAGAAGGTCATTTCTATGCCGAAAAACCTTGGTGGGATTATCAGGAACGTTTTGCAAAACCACTTAGTAGGATAGTTGGGGCTTTACCGAGTGAAGTTACTGTGATGAATACATTAACAGTTAATCTTCATTTGTTAATGGTATCTTTTTATAAGCCAACGGCAACCAGATATAAGATTATTTGCGAAGAAAAAGCATTTCCTTCCGACCAATATATGTTTCAAAGTCAAGTACATTTTCATGGATATAAACCAGAAGATGCGATTGTAGAAATTAAACGTCGTGACGGCGAACATAATATTCGACTGGAAGATGTTTTGGCAAAAATAGAAGAAGTTGGAGATCAACTGGCTTTAGTATTAATTGGTGGAGTGAATTATTATACAGGTCAAGTTTTTGATATGAAAACGATAACTGCAGCTGGACAAAATGCAGGAGCCAAAGTAGGTTGGGATCTGGCGCATGCCGCAGGAAATATAAAATTAGAATTACACGATTGGAATGTAGATTTTGCTGCTTGGTGTAGTTATAAATACATGAATTCAGGACCTGGAAATGCTTCAGGTTGTTTTGTACATGAAAAACATCACAATAACCCCGATTTACCTCGTTTTGCAGGTTGGTGGGGACATAATAAAGAACGCCGTTTTAAAATGGAACCTACTTTTGACCCGGTTCATGGTGCAGATGGTTGGCAGATAAGTAATTTGCCAGTACTTTCTTTAGCACCATATTTAGCTTCGGTTGAGATGTTTGATGAAGTAGGAATGGATGTTTTAATTGAGAAAAGGGATAAAATAACGGCTTACCTTGAATTCATTTTACATGAAATTGATAAAGAAGTAAAGGGGAATTTTGAGGTTATTACTCCAGCAGATCCTAAGGAAAGAGCTTCGCAGCTATCTGTGTTTTTGCATGGAGAAGGACGTAGTTTATTTGATTATTTAATGAAAAATGGAGTAATTACCGATTGGCGTGAACCTAACGTTATTCGTCTAGCTCCAGTTCCTTTGTACTGTTCTTTTGAGGATATGTACGAGTTTGGACAAATTTTAAAAAGAGGTATTTTAGGATAATATCCTTCTCAATAAGTTTAATCACAATATTTTAAAGTTGGCTAATGCAAATTAGTCAACTTTTTTGTTTCGTTTAATTCTGTAACTATCAGGTTTAATTGTGTAAATGTTCTTAAAATGTTTTGACTTTACTTTGCGGAGTTATAAATTCTAAAAAAGTACAATCATGAAAACTTTATATTTAATATTATTTTCTTTTGCGATTATTTCCTGTCAAAATCAAGGGAAAATAGATATTCAAAAAGCTAAACAAGCCAGTATCGATTCCATGAAAGTTGAGATTAATAAGCAAAAAGTTATTGATTCCATGAAAACTGAAATGGCTCAAATGAAAGAAGTGCAAATGAAAGAAGCTCAAATGGACCAACAAAAAGTTGTTGTTGTAAATCAGCAAGCATCAGCAGTTAAGTCTACTGCAGTCGCTACGCCCAAAAAGAAAGGATGGAGTTCTACTGCCAAAGGAGCTGTGATAGGTGCCGGAGTTGGAGCAGTTACAGGAGCAATTGTAAGTAAGAAAAAAGGACAAGGCGCAATAATTGGTGGATTAGCCGGAGCAGGTTTAGGTGCGGGAACTGGAGCAATTATAGATGGAAGAAAGAAAAAAGAATAAATAAATGTTTTAAGTTAGTTTAAATGAAGAAACACCTCAAATTAATTTTTGAGGTGTTTTTTTGTAATAAGAAATTATATTAATTCTCTTATGCTGGAATAGCAATTGCAATCAACTTAGTTTTATAATCATTAAATTGATTTTGAATTTCTGTTTTCCTATTTTTAAAATAGGAAGAAGAAGCAAGCAGATTCTCATAATATTCAATTCCGCTTAAAAGATTGTCTTTAAAAATTTGTAGTTTTTTAGTTTGTGCAGTTGTTATTTCTGCCGAAATATTTTCAATTTCTTTCTTAAAATAATCAAGATACATTTTTAATTCTTTTACAAATAAATTTGGGCGATTTTCAACGCGTATAACCGACTTGTTTCCGTAAATGTGTTGAACCATATCAGATAATGATACTTCTTGATCAAAATAGGCCATATTTGGACCAGGACATATAACAACACCTTGAGCTTGTCCTTTTATCTTAATATCATTCTCTAAATAGGAAGCATTTGCTAAGCCAACACATAAACATGATTTCTCGGTAATGGCAGCTTTAGATTTTTCAAAAGATGCTAAGGAAATAGTGTTTTTCATATTTTCTAATTCGGCTAACTTTAAATCTTGGTATTTTTTTGATGCAGAGCAAGTACCTTTTGGATCATATTCCTTACTTAATGCCAGGAATTTTTTTGGGCATGAACTTCCTGCGTTATTATCGTGAATACGTTTTTGTTTGAGAATTTCGTTAGAAGTACCTCTTAATGTATTAAACGGTACACCTAAAGGAGAAATATGACTTAAATATAAATCCTCTTCTTGCGCCTTCATTAATAAGTTTCGGGTAGATTGGTCTACAGATGTTGCTTCTGGAACTAATAAAAAGGGAGTTCCCCAGCCTACAGAATCTACGCTGTAATTTTCTAATAAAAATTCATGTTCTTCGGCAGTTCCTACTCCTCCTTGTACTGTAATCTTAAGAGGTAATGGTTTTTCGGGAACTAGAAATTGCTTTTGCTGTAAAGATTTTATCATTAACTCATGAGCCGATTGAATTAATTGATCTTTTTTCTGTTTAAATTCTTCCAAAATAGGACCTAATAATAATCCCTCAGTAGCAAATGCGTGCCCACCACAATTTAATCCGGATTCAATACGATACTCAGAAACCCAGAGTCCTTTTTTTGCCAAAAAGTTTCCTTGAATCATAGCCGATCGAAAATCGCTTACTTTTAATATGATTTTCTTTTTAAGCTCATTTTTGCTATTTGGAAAAAAGTCTGCAAAATTCTCAAAGTAGCTATATAATCTAGGATTCATACCTGCAGAAAGTACCAAAGAAGACTCAAGAGTACTATTGGCAAAACCACGAAGGGCAGCATGAGCATCATTAAATTCGATAGGCAATTGTTCGTCTTTGATAAAGTTATCTTTGTCTAGTTTCGTCATGATGTTTACATCAATAGCACCAGGAGAAAGATGAGATTCTATATGGTTTAAAATATTTTCTTTAAAAGAAATTCCATCTTCCATTAAATTTAAAAAGCCTTTTTTTAACTCGGAACTATTAGGTAGCATCGAAATGTAGTTTTCCAGTGCTAATTTACTCTCCGATAATTCAGTTTTAAAGCTTTCAAATTTTTGTTTTACGATTTTATCTACAAGATTTAAGTACGTCGTAATACGTTTGGCCCTGTAATCATGAATCTTTTGTGTTATTTCCTGATAAGAAGAATTGAATTTTTCAGAATAAAAAGCAGTCATCTTTTCAATTAATTCATCATCTGCAATTGAGATTACCGATGAAATTCCATATTTTGCTACTCTAATTGGACTATCAATAGTATAAGCGAGTCCCATTACGGGGATATGAAAAGAATGTATGGGGTTTTTTGTCATTTGTTATTATTGTAATAATTAAATAATTGGCAAATGTTGTAAAATCATTTTGTAAAAAAGCTGATATATGTCATGTTTCTAGATGTTTATGTTTTTTGAAAATAATTAAATTAAAATCTTCTTTAAGGATTCGGCTATACTTCGCCACAAAAAGTTATAAAAAGACTTTTCCGGAATACGTTCCAATTCTATTTCAGCCCTTTTTGCTTCATTATCAGAGTCTCTTTTAAGAATTAAATTGGCTAAAGAACTCTTTAATTTTGCTTCTTTTTCAGGGTTTTTCTTTTTGTATAAAGTAACTTTAAGATCCTTATATTTCAAGCTTGCATTCCCCTTGGCAGTTTTATCATTTCCTGTAATATCAAAATGATAATCATCAAAAGTACCTTCGAATGAAGTATTGATGTAGGGTTTCGTAAAAGCATACATTGCCTGAACATCAAAGTTTGAAATGTTCCCTTTAATATGAAAATTATCGTTTTTATCTAATACATTTAATGTCCAATGTATTTTTAAAGCAGAGTTTTTCATAAATAAACATTGGATATTGATATCCAAATCGGCTGCTTTTTTTAAGCCAAAACCACTTTGTAGATTAGTAGCATTTAGATTAAAATGATCAAATGCTAGTTTAGCAGAGCCTTTCTGGAAATTGATTTCTTCTTCATATACTAATTTTGAATTTCGGATAGAAAGAGTGTCGATTTTTAACGGGAATGGAATTTTTCGTAGTAAAGCATTGTATAGCGGCTTTTTGCTTAAATCATCTTCAGGTATTTTATTACGATAGATATTTGCGTCGACATGATCTAGAGCAAGAGAATTTGCATTAAAGAAAAATAAGTCGTTTTTAAATCCCCAATTCATAGTGTTAAATTCTAAAGACTTTATTTTTATAGTAAATAAATCTTTTTCCTTTGTTATTTTTTGTACAAATTGATGGCGCGTGTATAAAGGGATATAACTGAAATCTTTTATTTTTAGAGAATGATTATTGGTAGCTATCTTTGAAGCAGTCAGTGTATAAAACTTATTAGGTTTGTAATATAAGCTATCACAATTCAGTGCATATTTTTGATATGAAAAAGGTATTTTTTGTTTAAGAATTTCGTCATTGATAACAATTCCTTCAACTACAACCGCAATATTCCGAGTGTATAAAATGGGCTTATTTGTTTGGGTAGACATGATGTCCAAGCTGGCTTTGTTGAGGTAGATATTGGAGACAACAATGATTTTTTGAAAAGGCTCGATTACCTGTGTGCGAATGCTGTTGCTGTTATCTATTGCTTTCTCATCTTTTTTGTATAAGATTACACGAGCTTGATCTATAGTTATACTTTTGGCATGTAAAACATCATTAAATACAAGATTCCAGATATTAAAATCATTAATGGCAACAGTTCCAATTTTAGAATAAATCCCAATTTTAGCAGCACTATCTTTAGGAGTGTCTTTTGGATTTACAACTATATTGGAAGCATAAATAGCTGCCGACCAAAGATCAATTTTTAGGTTCTCATAAGTGATTTGATAAGGAGTTGTATTGTTGTCCTGAATAATTTTAGGAAGTTGTTTTTTTATCCAAAAGTTTAGCCCTGTATTTATTAAAAACAAGAAGACTAACAATGAAAATATTCCTATAATTATTTTTTTATTTAATGACATTTAGTGCATATTTTATTTTAAATATATAAATTTAAAGGTTTAAAAGAAATAACTTTTGGATACAATTATGATTTTGAAAAAAAAATGAATTCATTATAATATTTATTTATACAATTTAGAAACATGAAAAAAATCAAAAAAATACTGCTTGTTTTATTCTTAATACTAGTTATTTTAGGAATTGGTTTATGCACTTATATTTTTCATTTAAAACCTAAATATGAAGGAGAATTAAAGTTGAAAAATATTCAAAAAGAAACTACAGTGTATTTTGATGATTTTGGAGTGCCGCATATTTATGCAAATTCCCAAAAAGAAGCGATGACAGTTTTGGGTTACGTGCATGCGCAGGATCGTTTATGGCAAATGGAATTAATGCGTCGTATTGCGTCAGGACGATTATCAGAAATTTTTGGTTCGGTAATGTTAAGGAACGATAAGTTTTTCTCTGGTCTAGGAATAGAAGAAGCTTCTGATAAAGCAATTGCACAATTAGATAAAAATAGTCAGAGTTATCAATTAACGATGGCTTATCTGGATGGTATCAATCAATATATGGAAGATGGTGTTACGCCAATTGAATTCCAGTTGGTAGGTGTAAAAAAAGAAAAATTTACGATAAAAGACGTTTACAATATTTTTGGCTATATGTCTTTCAGTTTTGCAATAGCACAAAAAACGGATCCTTTATTGACAGACATTCGTAATAAATACGGAAATGAATATTTAAAAGATTTGGGTTTAAATGGAGAATTTAATACTACACAAATAAAAAATGTAAAGGAAAAACCAGAGGAATTTGCAGCAATTTCCAAATCGGTAGCTTCACTTTTAGAGAAATCTCCAATCGCCCCATTTGTAGGTAGTAATAGTTGGGTAATATCTCCTAAAAAAACAAAAAGCGGGAAAGTTATTTTTGCAAATGATCCACATATTGGATTCTCGCAACCGGGAACTTGGTATGAGGCACACATAGTAACTCCGGATTTTGAATTGTACGGTTGTTACTTGGCAGGAACTCCATATCCTTTATTAGGTCATAATCGTGATTATGCATACGGTTTAACAATGTTTGAAAATGATGATATAGATTTTTATCAAGAAGAAAATAAATCAGGAGATTCCAATGAATATAAAACACCAAATGGTTTTGAAAAATACGAAACGAGAAAGAAAGTCATAAAGATTAAAGACTCATCGGATGTTGTTGTAAATGTAAAGATAAGTCGTCACGGGCCACTTATGAATGGATTAATCGAAGAATTGAAGACCGATAAACCTATTGCGATGTCTTGGGTTTATACACAACAACCTATAAAGATTTTGGATGCGGTTTATGGACTTTCACACTCTAAGAATAAAAATGATTTTAAAAATGCAGTTTCCCTTGTAGCAGCTCCGGGTTTAAATGTAATGTATGGTGATGCGAAAGGAAATGTAGGATGGTGGGCAACTGGAAGTTTATATAAACACAATAAAGGCGTAAATCCTAATTTTATTCTTGATGGCGCAAGCGGAAAAGAGGATATTGCAGAGTATTTGGATTTCTCCAAAAACCCATCGGCAGAAAATCCAAAATGGGGCTATGTATATTCTGCTAATAACCAGCCGGAAGCTATTGATGGTTTTTTATATCCGGGATATTATTTACCGGAAGACCGTGCCAAAAGAATTACACAATTGCTTGACGAAAAATCAGATTGGGATAAAGAAGCAGTTAGTAAAATGATTTTTGATAATACATCATCAGTTTCTCCAACAGTAGTTCGGAATTTAGTTTCAAGTATCAGGAACGAGCCGCTTTCTGCAAATGAAAAACAAGCACTTTCTGTTCTTAAAGACTGGAAAGGAACTAATAATTTGGAAGATGTTGCGCCAACAATTTACAATAAATGGGTATATTCATATTTAAAAAATACATTCGAAGATGAATTGGGAGAAGACGATTTTAAACAGTTTTTAGGAACGCATCTTGTAAAACAAATCATTGCAAAACAGATAGAGAATGATAATTCGGTTTGGTGGGATAATATTCTGACCCAAAATGTAAAAGAAACCAAAAGTCAGATTTTGGCAAAATCATTTCACGAAGCAGTTGCTGGACTTGAGAAGCAGTTAGGAAATAATATTCAGAATTGGAAATGGGAAAAAGTACATACTGTAGAGTATCATCATCCATTGGGGCAGGTAGCAGCTTTACGTCGCATCTTTAATGTAGGGCCTTTTGCGGTTACTGGTGCAGATGAGGTAATCAATAATCAGTTCTATGATTTTACAGATAAAGGGATTTACGATGTAAAAGGTGGGCCATCAACAAGAAGAATAATTGATTTTTCGGATATAGAAAATAGTTGGAGTATTTTGCCAACCGGGCAGTCAGGAAATCCATTTAGCAAACATTATTCAGATCAGGCAACATTATATAATGAAGGAAAGTTCCGAAAAATGAAATTAAACAAAGAGGAAATTATAAAAACTTCTACTAAATTGGTTTTTAAACCTAAATAGAAAACGGAAGGCTTTATGTTCTGATTTATTTTATTATGTAACTGATTGCGTGAAGGATTGGAGTGAAAATCCTTTTTTGAGGGACGAAAAAAAGATTGTAATGAAAAGCCTGACCCAACCTTTTTGGGAGGGGCACGCCCAAATATTTCTTTGGTTTATAGCCTATTCTATAGATTATATACTTATTTTTACGAGCGTATAATTACATTTTTTTTTGATGCAAACTCCACTTAAAATTGCTGTTGTAGGTTCTGGATTGGTTGGCTCGTTATTGGCAATTTATCTTAAAAAGGAAGGTCATGAAGTTCATGTTTATGACCGAAGTCCGGATATTCGTAAAATTAATTTTTCGGGACGATCGATAAATTTGGCTATGTCCAACCGAGGCTGGAAAGCACTGGATGGAGTTGGTGTTGGAGATGCAGTTCGTGAGATTGCCATTCCGATGGATAAACGGGCAATACATTTAGTCGATAAATTGAATTTCCAGGATTATGGACAAGAAGGCGAAAGTATTTATTCTATTTCCAGAGGAACCTTAAATAGGAAAATGATTGATTTGGCAGAAAATGCCGGAGCCGAATTTTTCTTTGAGCAAAAAATATGGGATGTTACCTTAAATGAAGCGACATTACATATTGGTGAAACAGAGAGAGGGGAATGGGAAGAGAAAAAATACGATATGGTTTTTGGTGCCGATGGTGCTTTCTCCAGAATTCGTCACAGGATGCAACGCCAAAGCATGTTTAATTATTCGCAAGAATTTTTGAATATGGGATATAAGGAATTAAATATTCCGGCAAATCCTGATGCTACACATAAACTAGATAAAAATTCATTTCATATATGGCCACGAGGAGAGTATATGCTTATTGCATTACCTAACTTAGATGGTAGTTTTACTTGTACTTTATTCATGCCTTTTGAAGGTGAAAATTCTTTTGATTCGCTAACAGATAGAAAACAGGTTGAAGCCTTTTTTGAAAAAAACTTTCCAGATTCTATAGAGGTTATACCAAAATTAGCCGAAGATTTCTTTAATAATCCTACGAGTACTTTGGTAACAATGAAATGTTTTCCTTGGACTTACAGTGATAAAATTGCTTTAATTGGAGATGCTTGTCATGCGATTGTACCTTTTTATGGGCAAGGGATGAATGCAGGTTTTGAAGATATAACGGTTTTGTATGAGATGATTCAGAAATATGGAAATGATTGGAAAACAGTTTTCTCTGAATATGAAATTTCACGTAAACCAAATGCCGATGCGATTGCGGAGCTCTCATACCGTAATTTTATGGAAATGAGTACCAAAACTGCCGATGAGAAATTTTTATTACAAAAGAAAATAGAAAAAGCTTTCTCGGATAAACATCCTGATAAATGGATTCCGCTTTATAGCCGAGTTACATTTAGTGATCGCCCTTATACCGAAGCATTGGCTATTGGGGATTTCCAAAATACGATTATGGAAGAAGTTTTAAGAATGAAAAATATTGAAACAATTTGGGATAGTCCTGTTGTTGAAAATAAAATCCTTGAATTATTGCAAAAAGCATAATTTTTTAAATCATATAAGTGATGTAAGTTCATTTAAGTATTATGCTGAATAGTCACGTTTGTATTTACTTACATCATTTATATGGTTTAGTCTTTGGTCTATTTCTTGAACATTTTTGACAAAACGCCAAAAACGCCTCTTATAAAGGTAGCACTTGTTACAACTTTTAAAACAGATTTTCCAACCACGCTGGCAGTACTTGGTTCGTTACTCGCTTTCTTTGAAGTTTTCTCTTCTTGTTGTGACGCTACTTCTTGCTCTGCATCACTTATTTTTTTAGTTAGTATTTCATAAGCGCTCTCACGATCGATGACCTCGCTATATTTTTTTACTAATTTCGACTTCTGATTAATCTCCTGAATTTCACTTTCGGTTAAAACGTCCATTCTGCTCATCGGTGCTCGCATCATAGTTGCCACTAGTGGTGTAGGAACTCCTTTTTCGTTAAGAACAGTAACCAAGGCTTCTCCGATACCCAGACTAGTGAGTAACTCGTCTGTTTTGTAATATTTAGATGTAGGGTAGTTGTCGGCTGTTTTTTTAATAGCTTGCCTGTCATTTGCTGTAAAAGCTCTCAATGCATGTTGGATTTTTAATCCTAATTGTGCCAAAACACCACTTGGGACATCCATTGGGTTTTGAGTTACAAAATAAACGCCAACACCTTTTGATCGAATAAGTTTTACTATAGTTTCAATTTGTTCCAATAATACTTTGCTGGCTTCGTTGAAAATTAAATGTGCTTCATCTATAAAAATTACTAATTCCGGTTGATCAACGTCTCCTCTTTCTGGCATTTGTTGATATATCTCTGCTAGTAAACTCAACATGAAAGTTGAGAATAATTTAGGTTTGTCCTGAATATCTGTTAAACGGATGATGTTTACATATCCTTTTCCGTTTTCATCAATGCGCATTAAGTCATCAATTTCAAAAGATAATTCTCCAAAAAAGATATCTGCACCTTGTTGTTCAAGCTCAATTATTTTTCTAAGAATTGTTCCTGTGGTAGCAGTTGATATCTTACCGTAACTCACGGCAATTTCATCTTTTCCTTCTTCGGTAATGTAATTGATAACCTTTTTTATGTCCTTTAAATCTAATAAAGGCATTTTATTGTCATCACAGTATTTAAAAATTACAGAAATAACGCCCGATTGAGTATCATTTAAACCTAATATTCTAGAGAATAAAACGGGTCCAAATTCCGAAACAGTAGCTCGTAATCGAACTCCGCTTTGTTCAGAAAGAGTCATTAATTCGACAGGGAATTGTGATATGTTATAAGGTATATCTATTTTAGCATGGCGTTCAGTGATGAAAGCTTTTTCTTCACCTTCTTTTGCAATACCGCTAAAATCCCCTTTTATATCCATCATTAAAATAGGGATTCCTGCCAAAGAAAGTTGTTCGGATAATACTTGAATTGTCTTAGTTTTTCCAGTTCCCGTAGCTCCGGCAATTAATCCGTGACGATTTAGTGTCTTTAGAGGTATTTTTACATGTGTAGTTAAAGGTTCTCCATCGAGAATTGCGCCACCAAGAATAATACTTTCTCCTTTGGTTTGATATCCTTCGTTTATACTTTGAGTAAATTCGTCTTTTCGGCTCATATTTTGTGTAACATTAATTCAAGTGCAAGGTATATATTTTTTCTTAAATCGTTTAATTTAGAGATGTTAGCGTGAAAAAAATCTAATTTTGTTAAAAATAATAATAAAAAATATTTTCTTAACACATTATGAAGATTTTGAGAGATTGCATTGCTTTTTACTAAATCGTTGTAAATTTTCTCATAAATAATTATTTTTTTACTTCGATTTTATTTAAAATACAATTAATTCAATTAGATATTTTTTATATTTAGGTTAAATTAATTGGAATTAAATTGAAAAAAGTTTTTTTATTTAAACTAAAAATATAAATTTGCTGCACTACAAGTTTATTATAACTAAAAAATAAAAATTATTTAAAACTATTAAAATTAAAAAAAATGGCAAACGTTAAAGTTAAAAAAGAAAGTACTTCAAATGGCGGAGGAATGGTGTCGGGGTTGATTATTGCAGCATGTATTTTTGTGGGATGGTGTATTTGGAATTTTCTTATGGGATCTCCATCAAATTTTGAAGGAGGTACAGTTGAAGGACACCCATTAAATATATTAGGTATGGTTTACCATGGAGGTATTATCGTTCCAGTTTTGTTAGGTATGTTGTTAATGGTTGTTGTATTTTCTATTGAAAGATTTACAGTTATTTCTAAAGCTGCTGGTAAAGCAAACTTAGATAAATTCATGAAAAGCGTTCAAGGAAGTATTAAAGAAGGTAACATTGATGCAGCTATCGTTTCTTGTGACAAACAACAAGGTTCAGTTGCAAATGCAATTAAATCGGCTTTAATTAAATATCAAGAAGTTAAGAAAGAAGGTTTCAATAGTGAAGAAGCTTCAGAAACTATTCACAAAGAAATCGAAGAGATAACTTCATTAGAAATGCCAATGTTAGAGAAAAACATGACAATTATTTCTTCATTAGTGTCTTTAGGTACACTTGGAGGATTGTTAGGAACAGTATCTGGTATGATTAAAGCATTTAGCGCGTTAGCTTCTACAGGTTCTCCTGACCAAGCTGCACTTGCAAATGGTATTTCTGAGGCACTTGTAAATACTGCTACAGGTATTAGTACTTCTATCTTTGCAATTATTGCTTACAACTTCTTTACATCTAAAATTGATGATTTGACTTACTCTATTGATGAAGCAGGTACTACAATCGTAAATACTTACAGACATTTCAGAGGAAGTTTAAAACAATAAATAATTTTTTAGCATGATTATTGTGCTAAATTTAAAATACAAAGATAATGGCAAAAATAAAAATGAAAAAAAAGTCAACGTCTACGGACATGACCGCGATGTGTGACGTTGCGTTTCTTTTGTTGACTTTCTTTATTTTGACTGCTACTGCAAAGGTGCCTGAGGCACTTCCTGTAGACATGCCTGCATCTACTGTACAAACTAAATTACCTGAAACGGATTTAGCTACTATTACAGTAGGAAAAGGAAAAGTATTTTTTGATTTAAAAGGAAGAGAAGTTCGTAAGAGAACTCTTGAATTGATGGGGCAAAAATATGGTGTCGCTTTTTCTGAACAGGATAAAAATGAATTTGGTCTAATGGAAGGATTTGGTGTTCCAATCACAAGTTTGAAACAAATTATTGACATGAAAGCGGCCGATAGAAGTAAAGCAGGTCAACCTGGAATTCCTAAGGATTCTTTAGATAATCAATTGAAAGAGTGGATTTACAATGCGCGTATTGCGAACATTGAAATTGATGATAAAGAATTACAATTCGCAATAAAAGGGGATGCTAAAGAAGAATATCCTGTAATTCATAAAGTTATGGATATTTTACAAGATCAAAAAATCAATACCTTTAGCTTAGTTACTGGTATGAGAGGAAAAGACTTTTAATTAAAAAATATACACTAAAATGGCTGAATTAAATACCGGCGACGGTGGAGGCGGAAAAGGTGGTAAAGTAAGAAGTAAAAAGCAAAACTCAAAAGTAGATTTAACTGCGATGGTGGATTTGGCTTTCTTATTGATCACATTCTTTATGCTTACCACAACGTTGTCAAAGCCTCAATCGATGAATTTGGGGTTGCCAGATAAAGAGAAAGATCCTAAGGAAAAGAATGATATAAAAGTTGATGAGAATCGTACCATGACTTTGTTATTGGGACCTGATAATAAATTAACTTATTATATGGGATTGTTTGAAACTCCTATCGCTGGACCTAAAGATATTGCTTATGGGAAAGACGGAATTCGTAAAGAATTGTTAAGCAGAAAAAAATCTGTTTTAGAATATTCTGCAGGAATAGGAAAACCAAAAAATGGTATTATTGTTATCATCAAACCAACTAAAAAATCGAGTTACCGTAATTTAGTTGATATCTTGGATGAGATGGCTATTACTGGAGTGGAAACCTATGCAATTGTTAATGAGTTTACGCCAGAGGAAACAAAATTGGTAGAAAAAAAATAAGAGCAATCTTGTCTTTTAAACACCCTAATAATCAATAAAGATGAAATTAGATATTATAAAAAACCAGTGGCTTGATATCGTATTCGAAGGGCGTAATAAGATATATGGTGCATATGAGCTAAGAAAATCTAATACAAAGACCACGGTAAGAGCACTTATCATTGGATCTATTATTTTTTCAATAGCTGTTGCAGCGCCAGTTATCGCAAGTCTTTTGCCAGATTCTAAAGCAGATGATGCAAATAAGGATATTAAGATTATCACTGCAAAGTTACCACCTAAAAAAGAGGAGGTAAAACCAAACCTTCCGCCTCCACCACCTCCACCTCCAAAAGTGGATCAAGTGAAGTTTGTGAAGCCGGTTGTTGCAAAAGCTGATGAAGTAACTGAAGAGCCACCAAAATTAGTGGAGCTTAAAGAGAAAAAAATTGGTGCTGAAACGATTAAAGGAGATCCAGATGCAGTTTTAACTGTTGAACCGGTAGGTACAGGAACTGCAGCAGTAGTTGAAGAAGACAATCAAGTATACAATACAGCAGGTATCGAAGTGAAACCTGAATTTCCAGGAGGAATTGAAAAATTCTACAAATTTGTGGGTAATAACTACAAAACTCCAGAAGAAGAAGGTTTGAAAGGTAAAGTATATGTTACTTTCGTAGTTGAAAAAGATGGTTCATTAACAGATATTAAAGTTTTGAGAGATATTGGTTACGGTACAGGAACCGAAGCTATCAGAGTTTTAAAGAAATGTCCAAAATGGAATCCTGGGGAACAAAATGGTAAGAAAGTTAGAGTATTATACTCTCTTCCTATTACTATTCAATCTGCAGAATAATGTTGAGACAACTGCTTGATAATATTAAGAAGAAATCGCTAAAAGAGCGATTTCTTCTTGTTTTAGGAATGTTCTTCTTCCTAATGTATTTTGTGATAGGTTTAGGATTTATTTTTTGGAAAACTTTACCAGTTGCGATGGAATATAAATATAGAGTTGCTTTTGGTCTATTATTAATCGTATATTCGTTTATACGATTTGTGAGGTTTTTTAATTCAAATGCAGATTAGATATGATAAAAAATAGCAAAATTTTGTTTTTGGTAGTATTCGGGTTCTTATTCATTACTTGTAATCAGAAAGATAAGAGTAAATCTGATAAAGAATCGATACTTAAAGGATCTATGGATATTACCGTAGATGAAACATTAGTTCCTATTGTGGAGGATCAGGTAGCAGTTTTTGAAGGCACTTATGATGCAAAAATTACTATAAAACCAAAATCAGAAGCTGAACTTATCAATGATTTATTAAATCAAAATGCAACTGTTGCTTTTACTGCACGAGATTTGACTAAAGAAGAGAGAGAAATTTTTAATAAAAAGAAAATTGCTCCTAGAGTAACACAAGTTGCTACAGATGCAATTGCATTTATTTCAAACAAGGACAATAATGATACTTTAATTGCGTTGAAAAGTGTAATTAATTTTATACAAGGTAAGCCTACAACAAATATTAAAGGGTTAGTCTTTGATAATCCAAATTCTAGTACAGTACGTTATTTAAAAACTTTGGCAGGAACTAAAGATATTCCTAAAGAAGGTGTTTTTTCATTTAAAACTAATGAAGAAGTAATTAAATTCGTGTCTGAAAATAAAGGTATGATAGGTGTCGTTGGTGTGAATTGGTTATCACAGCCTTCTCCTAAAATGAAAGACGATATAGTCAAAATAAATGTGTTGAGTGTAAAAGGCCTTACTGGCGATAAATTTATTGCTCCAACTCAGAATAACATAGCAGAAGGGACTTATCCTTTGGCACGTGATTTGTATATTATCAATTGTCAGGGATACTCTGGATTAGGTATTGGGTTTGCTTCTTTTGTTGGAGGTGATATTGGGCAAAGAATAATTCTAAAATCTGGATTGTTGCCAATACGAGTTCCTGGAAGAAAACTTAATGTTAGAAGTGAAATTATTAACGAAAAAGAATAAATTAATTACAAGAGAGATGAATAAATTTAAAATTTTTAGTGTTGCATTAATGGCTACTGCCGCGGGTGCTTATGCGCAAGACATAAACCAAGCTAAAAAAGCTATCGATGCTGAACAATTTGAAAAAGCAAAATCAGTTTTACAGTCAATTATTAAAGCTAAACCAACAGATGGTGAAGCGCCTTTTATATTAGGAAATATCTACTTAAATCAACAAGTTGCAGACTCTGCTAAAATATATTACCTTAATAGTGTTGGTGCTTCAAGCCATGCTAATCTTGGTTACATTGGTTTAGGTCAATTAGATTTAGATAATAAAAATACTACTGCTGCTCAGGCTAATTTTGCTTCAGCAACTAAGCCAATGAAAAGAAAAGATGTAGATGAGTTCATTTACATTGGTAGGGCATACATGAATTCTGTTAATCCAGATTACAAAAGTGCTATTGCAACTTTAAATCGTGCATTTGCAATTGATCCACAAAATGCTCAAGTACTTTTAGCACTTGGAGATGCATATTATGGAGATAACAATCAAAACGAAGCTTACAAATCATACCGTAATGCATTTCAAATAGATCCAACTTTGTTGAGAGCAAAAATGCAACTTGGTGTATTGTTAAAAGGTGCAAAATCATATGATGAAGCTATCAAAGCTTTTAATGAAGTTATTGCTTTAGATGCTAATTATGGTCCTGTTTACAGAGAACTTGCTGAGACATATTACAAATGGGGAAGAAATAAACCATCTAAGTCTGAGGAGAATATGCAAAAAGCAATCACAAACTACGAAAAATATTTAACCCTTACAGATTATTCTCTGCACTCAAGAATGCGTCATGCAGATTTCTTAATTCTTGTAAAAGATTATAAAGCTCTTGAAACAGAGGCTAATAAAATGATCGAATTAGATAAAGTAAACCCTAGAATATTTAGGTATTTAGGATATGCTGCTTATGAAAATGGTAATGTAGATGTTGCTATTAAATCTTTGGAAGATTATACTAAAAACCCAAATAATAAAGTTATTGCAAAAGATTATTTATATTTAGGTTTTGCAAAAATTAAAAAAGGTACTAATGCAGACGGAACTGTAATTGAACCAGCTGCATTCGAAGCAGGTTTGGCTGAGATTAGAAAAGCTGTTGCAATGGAGCCATTAGCAGTACAGGACTTAGGAGATCTTGGAAAAGTATTGTTTGGTAAAAAATTATACAAAGAAGCTGCTACACTTTTTGAATTTGGTACTAAAGTTCCAGAGTCTACAACTTACTTGGATGATAATATTTATTATGGTTTATCTATATACTATGATAATAATAAAGCTAATACTAAACCAGATCCAATTGCTTTGCAAAAAGCAGATGCTGCATTTACAAATGTAATTACTGCTTCTCCAACTTATCAAGAGGCATATCTTTATAAAGCAAGAACAAACAGATTGCTTGAAAATGATGAAGCGATGACTAAAAATTATGAAGAGTATATTGCAAAATCTACTGAAAAAGGAGCTGAAGAAGTTGCTAAGCCAGCTGTTAAAGCTAAGTTTATAGAAGCTTACAATAATATTGCTGCAAGTTATGCTAATACAGATAAAGCTAAAGCAATTGAGTATTTCAACAAAACATTAGCTCTTGATCCGACTAATGCTTATGCTACACAATCTTTGAATACTTTGAAATAATTTTAAGTTTTTTATATAATTTAAAAACCGATAGTTCTTTTGAACTATCGGTTTTTTTATTGTTCCATTTTTTATTGACTATCTTTGCACATTAAATTTTAGTAATGTTATCAAAAGAAATACAATTAGAAGTAAATAAAGGTGCGATGTTACCCTTAATGGAAGAGTTTTATACAATTCAGGGAGAAGGATTTCATACAGGGACGGCAGCTTATTTTATCCGTATTGGAGGATGTGATGTGGGATGTCATTGGTGTGATGTTAAGGAAAGTTGGAATGCAGAGTTGCATCCGCCTACGAGTGTTGACTTAATTGTAAGTAATGCAAGTAAATATGCTGATACAGTTGTTGTTACTGGTGGAGAACCGTTAACATGGGATATGACTGTATTGACTCAGGAATTGAAAAATAAAAATTTAAAAGTCCATATCGAAACCTCAGGAGCATATCCGCTTACAGGAACGTGGGACTGGATTTGCCTTTCGCCAAAAAAGAATAAATTACCAACTCAAACAGTTTATGATAATGCACATGAGTTAAAGGTGATTATCTATAACAAACATGATTTCATTTTTGCCGAAGAGCAAGCAGAACTAGTAAATGGAAATGCAATATTGTTCCTTCAGCCTGAATGGAGCAAAAAAGAAGAGATGACTCCGCTTATTGTAGAGTACGTGATGAATAATCCAAAATGGAGAGTATCACTTCAAACACAT
Source organism: Flavobacterium shii (assembly GCF_025847235.1). GTDB lineage: Bacteria > Bacteroidota > Bacteroidia > Flavobacteriales > Flavobacteriaceae > Flavobacterium > Flavobacterium shii. Next base: position 3,554 of record NZ_JAOZEW010000018.1, on the reverse strand, counting down.
AAATATTTGAATATTCCTTAAGAATAAAATATTTAAAAAAAGTAAAGCCTCTTCATACGAAGAGGTTTTACTTTTTTTAATTTAATTGTGTTTCTAAAGTTGGTATGTATAAAAAATGCACATGCTGTGTAAAATGTGGACGTTTATAATTTAACCGATCTTATTGGTTAAAGAAAATGTTACCAATTTTTATATTTTTTCAAAGTTGTAATATGAGCCAAATGATGGTTACCATGCCAGGCATACATTCCGATTATTTGTTTTATTGAAATTACAGAGTCGTTTTCGGGATGTATAAAAGTTTTCTCAAGATCAGTTCGAGATAAGTTTTTCATGATATAGCCTAAACGAAAGTGTAATCCATCAAGTAAAGATAGAGTAGGTTGGATCGGCATGGTTAAATTATCCGATAATTTGGCCCAAAGATCTTCATGATAAGCTTTTATTATTGGCTTTTCTTCGGTAAGTGCCCATTTTATTCTAATAAAACAGTTCATGTGACTTTCGGCACAATGGTGGATAAGTTGCCTTACTGTCCAGCCTTCTGGTCTGTATGGTGTGTCTAGCTGTTCATCGGTGAAATTAATAACTTCTTTTCTTAGTCTTTCTGGGAAAGAAGAAATCTCCTCGATTTTACTGGCGATGTATTCTTGAGAATAATTTTCCGGAGCTATGAATTTTCCAATAGGATATTTTAGCTTCTCTAAATCTAATTTTTCCATTTTGTGTGTTTTTATTTTAAATAGAAAGTCTTGCCAAATAATCATAATGTTCACCTTCTAGGATAAGTTCACACTTAAATCCATTGGCAACTGCAGCATTTTGTAGCGTGTTATAATCTAGGTATAACCAGTTAAAAGGAATTTCTTTTTCCCCTTTATAAGAAATATTAAAAACTACTTCGCCGTAATACTCAGTATCCGATGGAATCCATTTGCCGCCATCTTCATCTTCGTCAAACATATAGATAATGTCGGAGCTATCCAGTAGGATTTGTCCTCCTGGATTTAAGAGGGATTTTAATTTTGATAAAAACCGATTACAATTCTCTAGCTTTCCAAAAATACCTACACCATTCATTAATGATATAATGGTATCAAATTTTTCTCCTTCAAGAGTTAATACATCTTGGGTTTTAACATTTTTCACGCCGCGAAGTTTACATGTCTCAACGGCATTTTGAGAAATATCTATAGCTGTAACATCTAGTTTTCGGTCGTTTTGTAAAGACAAGCTGTGGCTTCCTGCTCCACATCCTACATCCAGAATTTTTCCCTCAGCTAGTTGTAATGCTTTTTGTTCGAGTTTAGGCATTTCTGTATAAGCTCTAAATAAATAGGCGACGCTCATTTCATCAGCTTCAGAAATTGTGGTTTCGGTGATCAAATCTTCAGGTGAGTTATTAGTCTGAAAATCTAGCATTGCTTTCCCAAAAAGGTCTTTCATTGTATTTTAATTCAAAGTTTAAGGTTTCGAGTTTAAAGTTGTTTAATTTTGCATTTCAACTTTAAACCTTAAACTTGAAAGAAATTTTAAACAACTTAAATAAGTTAGCCAAAGATAAGCATATCGAAAACAAAAAGTATTTCGATAAGCTGAAAAAGAAACAACCTAAAAATTTAGATTACGTAATGCAGGAATTGCATGATGCCGAATTTAAAAAAACTGATTGTTTAAAATGCGCTAATTGTTGTAAAACAACAGGACCGTTATTTACAACGGCAGATATTGAACGTATCTCAAAGCATTTGCGACAAAAGCCGCAACAGTTCATCGAGCAATACCTTCGTATTGATGAAGACAAGGATTATGTTTTGCAAAATGTTCCGTGTACGTTTTTGGATAATGAGAATTATTGTATGATTTATGATGTGAGACCAAAGGCCTGTCGTGAATTTCCACATACTGATCGTAAAAAGTTTCAGCAAATTTCAGACCTGACACTTAAAAATGTTGCAATGTGCCCAGCTGCATTTAATATTGTCGAAGCAATGAAAAAACGTTTACCATTATAAGTAAGGAGATTTAGTTTTTAAAAATTTTGTAATTGTTTTCTCGAGCAATTCATGTTTGCTTATTAAAATGTATTTTTGAACTTATAACAAGACACCAATCAATTTGAATCTAGAATATTTCATAGCCAAAAGATTAATTACTGCAAAGGATCATAAAAGCAGTATTTCAGCACCAATTATAAAAATTGCAATCTCGGCAATTGCAATCGGAATAATAATGATGTTGGTTTCGGTGGCAACCGGAATTGGACTGCAACAAAAAATTCGCGAAAAAGTATCAGCTTTCAACGGTCAGGTGATTATTTCGAATTACGATAACAATCAATCAGAAGTAACACTAAGTCCAATTTCCAAAAAACAGGACTTTTATCCTAAGTTTGCCTCTGTTCCAGAGGTGAGACACATACAGGCAATTGCAAGTAAGGCTGGAATAATTCGTACCGAAACCGCTTTCGAAGGAATTATATTCAAAGGAGTTGGAGCTGATTATGATTGGAATAATATAAAGGAGTATTTAGTGGCTGGGAAACTACCGGATTTTTCCAAATCGATAAATCAAGAAGTTTTACTTTCTCGATTTCTTGCAGACAGGTTAAAACTTAAAGTAGGGGATGAGTTCAATACGTTTTTTATAAAAGAAGATCAGAATAAATTGCCAAACGTTCGTAGGTTTAAAATTGCGGGAATTTTCAACTCAGGATTTCAGGATTTTGATGCTACCTATATATTAGGAGACATTCGACACATCCAGCGTATTAATAAATGGACGCCGGATCAGGTTGGGGCTTTTGAAATTTTCCTGAAAGATTTTAATAATATCAAAACAACAGGAGATGAAATCTATCAGCAAACATCATCGACACTAGATACCAAGACAATCATCGAGAAGTATAGTTACATTTTTGATTGGTTAGAACTCTTTGATTTTAATATTGTGATTATTCTGGCCATTATGATTATCGTTGCTACGATAAATATGGTAGTTGCATTATTGGTTTTAATATTGGAGCGCACTCAAATGGTAGGTATTTTAAAAGCATTAGGTGCAAATAACTGGAGTGTTCGAAAAATATTCCTCTACAATGCCTTCTATTTGATATTGCGAGGTTTGTTCTGGGGGAATCTTATTGGAATCTCGCTTTTGTTGATTCAACAGCATTTCGGAATCATCCAGCTTAATCCCGAGAACTATTATGTTAATCAGGCGCCGGTTTATCTTAATTGGGGATATGTGTTATTGTTGAATCTGCTAACTATAACGGTTTGTTTTGTGGTGTTATTAATTCCTTCCTATATAATAACGAAGATTTCGCCAGTCAAAGCAATCCGTTTCGATTAATTTTTGGAGCTATTTCCTGCTATGCGCTTCAATCTTGTCCTTTTTAAAGGAAAAAGGACAAGGATTTCCACTACTATCAGGGCTAGGGGTGACAAAATCCAATAGACCTTCAGAATAAATGACAATATAACAAGCTTTGTGCCTTAGCGAGAAACCCAGCAAAACCTAGCAAAACCGAGGGTAAAACAGGGTAAACGCCC
>NZ_JAOZEW010000017.1 GCF_025847235.1 Flavobacterium shii | reverse complement strand
TGGTAAAACACAAAGCTTTGCGAACTTTGCGATTTTACAGCATCTTACTTATAAAAAAACTTTGCGACCTTTGCGGTTAAAATTCTCACTCTAATTCCTTAAAAATCAACTCTAATTCAGCTATTTCACTTTCAGTTAATGGCTTCAACGGACTTCTTAAAAAACCTCCATCAATCCCCTTAATTTTCAAACCAGCTTTAATCGTTCTTGGCAAACCTTTATTTACAATGAATTTTAAAAGATTCAATTGCTTATAAAATACCTTTTGAGCTTCCTGTAAATCATTATTCTGAATTGCATTGTATAAATCAACATTCAGTTCCGGAATTAAATTAGGCGCTGCAGTACACCATCCAGTTGCACCAGCAGAAAATGCTGCCAATGCCAGCGGGTTCGATCCATTAAAAAATGTAACATCATCACCAAGTTCCCTTTTTAAATAATGCATTCTTTGTACGTCTCCACTACTTTCCTTAATCATAGTAACATTCGGAATCTCCAAAAGTCTTTTTAATAATGCTGGCGACATATCTACCCCACCCGTTGCAGGGTTATTATACGCCATTATAGGAATCGAAATTTGCTTGGCAACAGCATCATAATGCTGTACAATTTCATCATCCGTAAGTTTCCAATAACTCATCGGAATTATCATAACTGCATCCGCACCTGCTTTTTCGGCAAACTTAGCATGATAAATTGTTTTTTCGGTAGTTAGGTTTGATACACCCACTAAAACAGGAACTCTACCATTAACTTGTTCTATAGTAGCTTCAGTAATTGCTTCTTTTTCTTCATCCGTTAAATACGGCATAACACCTGTACTTCCTAACGGAGCAACACCATGAGAACCAGAAACAATCAATCTTTCTAATAACTTTTTATACAATACAATATTTACTTTTTCGTCTTTGTCAAACGGAGTAATCGGATAGGCAATAATACCTTTAAACAATGTGTTTTTCATTTACTTTTCTTTTTTAATTAAATATCTCTTCCTTCTTCTTCACGCAATGCAACACCTAAATTTTGTAGTTGAGGTGCGTTTTCACAAGCTATATATTTAGCCGATACCACGTTGCTTAAATTCTTGTGTCTGTGCCAAGCCCAACTCGGGATATAAACTGCATCGCCTGCCTTCCACTCTACTTTTACATCTTCTACTTCGGTATAACCATGCCCCTCTATTACATACAAGACCGTTTCATACGTATGTCTGTGTCTATTTGTCATTTGGTCTGGCAATAAACCACCAATAGTCATACTTACGTTTTTACTCGGGAGATCAATAAAGAAAACAGGATGCTTTCTTTCCGTAGAAAATTGATTATGAACTCCAGCTTGCTCAACATCTCTATGTATTAATTTTTCTGGCATCACAAAAGTTGGTCGTGCAAATGTTTCGTGAAAGTCTTTTGATGAAAATTGTTTTTTAGTTTCCATGATTATATAATTTGTTTGTTTTTTGCATTATTGCGTTACAAAATTACCGTAACTTTGGACTACCTATATAACACAGTTTAAACACAAACACCTAGTCCAGATGTTAAGACCTTGGCAATTAGAAATTCAGATAAATAATAATTCCGATAAAGCGATTTATCTCCAAATCGCCGATGCCATTATAGAAGCCATAAAAACAGGAATTCTTAATAGCGGAAATGCTTTACCAGGAAGCAGGCAACTTGCTGGACTACTCAAAGTAAACAGAAATACGGTTATTGAAGCCCTAGATGTACTCATAGCCGAAGGTTGGCTTATTACAATGGAAAGAAAAGGGACTTTTGTTGCCGATGTTTTACCTATTATTACTGAAACTACAAATCATAAAAGAAAGATTGAATCTACACCTAAAGAAGTAAAACCCCTTTTAATTTTTGATGATGGTATTCCCGATAGCCGAATTGCACCCATGAATGAACTGGCAAGGGCTTACAGACAAATTTTTAATCGAAAATCGCGCTGGCAGATAATGGGTTATAGCAACGAACTTGGAAATTTAGAATTTAGAAAAGCCATTGTGCAAATGCTAAATTTTAAAAGAGGAATGAATATAACTCCAGATGAAATATGCATTACCCGAGGAAGTCAAATGGCCATGTACCTCGCCTCCCATTGTTTATTTACCAAAGGAGATTATATAATGGTCGAAAATCCGGGATACAAACCCGCTTGGGAAACATTTGAAAATGCCGGAGCCCAATTACTTCCTATAAATATTGACAAAGATGGATTAGTAATTGATGAAGTCGAAGAATACGTAACCAAATACAAGAATATTAAAGCAATTTACGTTACGCCGCATCATCAATTTCCAACGACTGTAACACTGAGTTTAAAAAGGAGATTAAAACTCGTAGAATTATCCAATACATACGGTTTTACAATTATTGAAGACGATTATGACAACGAATTCCATTTCGGACAAAGACCAATCTTACCTATTTCGAGTTATAGCAATGCCAAAAACACGATTTACATAGGAACATTGAGCAAAATCGTTGCGCCTGCTTTAAGGATTGGTTATTTGGTAAGCAGTCCCGAAACCGTAGAAAAAGTAGCCAAACACCGAAAAATGATAGACGTGCAAGGCGATAATATAATGGAAGAAGCAGTTTTACAACTTATAAATGAAGGTGAAATAAAAAGACACCTCAAACGCACCACTATCATTTACAAAGCTAAAAGGGATTATTTTGAAACCATTTGCAATAAATACCTAAAAGATAAAACAACATTCGTAAAACCCGAAGGCGGTTTGGCATTTTGGATTGTACCAAATTCACCTGTAGATATCCCCGAAATTGCAGATAAACTCCTTTTAAAAGGAATAAAAATCATAACACCCGAGAAGTTTAGTTTTGATAAACCCATATCAGGTTTTAGACTTGGCTACGCATCCTTAAGCGAACAACAAATCGAAGAAGGAATTATAGAATTGGCTAGGTATTTATAAATTAAGTTTTCAGTGACAGTGACAGTCACAGTCACAGTTAAAACAAAGCTTTGCGTTCTTTACGTAAATCCTTGCGTCCTATGCGGTTAATTTTAAACTAAATCACAGTTTTTTTTACCGCAAAGGAAGCAAATGTTTTATTAGGTAAGATTTTATAAAATCGCAAAGTTCGCAAAGCTTTGTTATTTTATAGAGTTTTACATCCTTTGGAGTTAATCGCTCCAGAAAATTAGATAATCTAAGTAACCTTTGTCCCTTTGTAGCTTAGAATCTTAGTGCCTTTAAAAAAAAACTTCTCTCAGAAAAATAATTATATTTGGTTCCTATTAAAAAACCAAACCATGAGAATTTTCACATTATGCTTTTTCTTTCTAACCTGCACAACCTTTGCTCAGAAAGCCAATAAATACGACACTTATTTCGAAAAAGGAAACGGAAACCAATCGGCTAATTATCAAGAAACCATAAAATACTACACACTTCTTGCACATGATTTCCCAACTATCAAAATGCAGGAAATGGGACTTACAGATAGTGGATATCCGCTATACATGATAACTTTTAATCCTGACAAACAATTTGATTTTGAGGCAATCAAAAAGAACAAAGCTGTAATTCTTCTTAACAATGGTATTCACGCTGGCGAACCTGACGGAATTGACGCAACTATGCAACTGTTTAGAGATTTGGCTTTAGGAAAGATAAAAGCGCCAAAAAATACCGTAATAGTAACAATTCCTGTTTATAATATTGGCGGTGCTTTAAACAGAAACTCAACTACAAGAGCCAATCAGGACGGACCAGAAGAATATGGTTTTCGCGGAAACGCCAGAAACTATGACTTAAACCGTGATTTAATTAAATCGGATACGCGTAATACAAAAAGTTTTGTAGAAATTTTTCATAAAACAAACCCTGATGTTTTTATCGATAACCACGTAAGTAATGGTTCTGATTACCAATACAAACTTACTTATATCATGACGCAACATAATAAATTAGGTACTGTTTTAGGCGATTATCTAAATCTGGAAATGATGCCAGCATTGGTAAAAGATTTACAGAAAAAAAATATAGAAACAACTCCTTATGTCAATGCTTTTGAAGAAACTCCTGATAATGGTTTTATACAATTTTCGGATACCCCTCGTTATACAACCGGTTATACTTCTCTTTTTAATACCATTGGGTTTGTGGTCGAAACACATATGCTTAAAAATTATGCCGAGCGTGTAAAAGCTACTTACGAATACATGACATCTACAATTGATTTTACTGATGCCAATTATAAGAAAATAAAAGAAATGCGTTTGAAAAACGAAACGCAATATGCACCTAAAAAACCTTATACCATTAAATGGGAAATTGATAGCACTAAAATGACAACTTTTTCATTCTTAGGGTACGAAGCAAGTCATAAAAAGAGTGAAGCCACAACTGGAGACAGATTATTCTACGACAGAACAAAACCATACAAAAAAGACATTCCGTATATAAAAGAGTTCAAATCGGTTAAAGATATTACCGTTCCTACAGCCTATATTATTCCTAAAGGATTCTGGAATGTTATCGATTTACTCAAAAGTAATGACGTTACCTACACGCAACTAAAAAAAGATACGATAATAGAAGTTGAAAGCCATAGAATTGCCGATTTTAAAACGACAAACTCAGCCTACGAAGGACATTATTTACACCGAAACACTAAAGTTACTTCTCAAATAACAAAAGTTCCTTTTTACAAAGGTGATTACATATTTTCTACCCAACAAAAAGCAATTAAATACCTATTAGAAACATTAGAACCCGAAGGTGTGGACTCTTTCTTTAACTGGAATTTCTTTGATACGATGCTACAACAAAAAGAAGGATACTCAGAATATGTTTTTGAAGATACCGCAGCAAAACTTCTAAAAGATAATCCAAAATTAAAAGCCGATTTGGAGCAAGCCAAACTCAATGACCCTAAATTTGCTAAAAACCCCGAAGCACAATTAGATTGGATTTACAAACATTCTGCCTATTATGAAAAAGCGCATTTGCAATATCCGGTTTATCGTGTTTTATGAGTTTAACCGCAGAGGTCGCAAAGGTTTTTATTTAGATTATCTTGAAATACTCAAAGACCGCAAAGCTGTTTCGGAAAACCTTTGTCAAAGTTTTGTTTAGTTTGATATTATCAATATTTATTACATGTTTCTCGTAATATTATTCTATTCAAGCTTTTACCTTTGAAAAATATCTGTCTTAAATTAATAGTAACTTTCCTTATTTTATACTTTTTTTGATTATTTTTGAAAATCACGAACTTAAAATATTTTCTCCACTCCATTAATTTAGGAGCTTTTATAATTATGAATATTTTTAGTTAATTTAAAAATAAAAAATGTTTGGAAAAAGCATAAGAATATATTTATCAGACGGCTCACCTAGCGGATTACGTCATGTAGAAATTGCAAATTGGTCAGGACAAGCAATTGCATGTCCAAGAAGTCGTTTTTCAGAGTTAAAAAAATGGACTGAATCACAACGCCCTGGAGTATATTTTTTACTCGAAAAACACTCGACTGATGACAAAAATGCAGTTTATATTGGTGAATCTGAAAATGTCTACAAAAGACTTATCGAACATGATAGTAAAAAGGACTTTTGGAATGAAGTTATTTTATTCACAAGTAAAGATGAACATCTAACTAAATCTCATATAAAATATCTAGAATCCCGATTATCAGATATTACTAAAAATGCAGATAGGTATACCACGCAAAATGGAAACAAACCAACTGAATCTACTTTACCTCGAGCAGAAAAAGATGCCATGGAAGAATTTATTCATAATGCAAAAATGATTTTAGGAACTTTAGGTCATAAATTATTGGAACCTATAAATTCCACAAATTCTGAAAACATTTACACAAACACTGAATCATTGTTTGAACATAAATTCTTTTTTAATGTTAATGGCCTTTCTGCGGAAGGAAAACAAAATGATGAAGGATTTCTATTAATTAAGAACTCTGAAATTTCAATAGAAACTACAACAAGTATTCCTGGGAAAATAAACTCAATGAGAAATAAACTAATTGAAGATCAAATTCTAATTAAAAAAAATAACAGACTTATACTAACAAAAGATATCATTTTAAGTTCATCCTCATACGCAGCAGCATTAGTTGCAGGAACTAGCAGAAGTGGGCCTCAGAGTTGGAAAGATTCTAATGGAAAAACTCTAAAAGCTTTAGAAGAAAGTTTAATAAAAATATAATATATAGGCAAAACCAATTATAAAGGTCATTAATTCCCTCAGCTGGCACGATCATCACACCCGTAAAAATAATCTAAATCAAACAAGGATTATTTAATCTTGATTATTAATTCAATATAAAAATATAAATAGATTCATCAACAAGGCACTAGCACACGCAACTGAAAACTGAGACTGAATACTACTTAACCACAAACAAAATCCTGCGTGAGGGATAGCAGCAAGCTACCAAAGTAGCGCGTATAGCCCGACAGCATGTAAGAAAAGACCCAATGAACGTAATGCTCATTGGGTCTTTTTTTATATGGTGGCACGCCATTATTAAGGTGCTTAATATAAAATAGTAAAGTCCTATTTATTCTCTATACTCTCTGTTATATCTTCTCCACTCTCTTTTACAATAACTTTATTTTCTTCTTCGAATAATAATTTGATGTTTTCGTAAGAGTTTTTAAGTGCTTCTTTTATTTGTACCGGATTTAACCAGGCAACTTTTTCGATTCCTTCTTCTAATTGTCCTTGTGGCGTTCCTTTAAAATCGGATTGCATTTCGAACCAATGTGTAATTTTTAATTTGTATTTACCATTGCGTTTAAAAACGTGATACGTTTTCTGTAATTTATTGGTAATTCTTAATTTACCTACACCAGTTTCCTCCTCTACCTCACGCATGGCAGTGTCTTCTATCTCCTCACCTTTTTCTATTCCGCCTTTTGGTAAGTCCCATTTTCCATTTCGGAAGATGAATAAAACCTCTCCTTTTTTATTATAAACTAGCCCTCCTCCTGCTTTATTGACAGGGATTTTTGACTTTAACGTTTTCATAATTTCCTTTTCATCAGGATGATATAAATACGCCGCTTGAATTTTATTTTGGAACATTTTGACTATAATTTGCTCTATGTCAATACTTTCCAACAAGAACAATTGAAAATTAGTCTCTTTGGAGATTTCATTTGTCAAAAAAAGTGGTTTGTCGTTCACAAAAACTTTATACATTTGTACTATGATTTTTAATAAAGATACTGCCGAAAAAACAGCCGAATTGCTTTTGCAAATAAATGCAATTAAATTGAATCCAGGAAATCCTTTTACATGGGCTTCTGGATGGAAGTCACCTATTTATTGTGATAACAGGCTAATTCTCTCATTTCCGAGCATCAGAAATTATGTTAGAGATGAGTTTGCTAAGAACATTGAAAAACAATTTGGTAAGCCAGATGTAATCGCTGGAGTCGCTACAGGTGCCATAGGTATTGGTATTCTTGTTGCCGAAAGCTTAGGATTACCGTTTGTATATGTTAGACCAGAAGCTAAAAAACACGGAAGACAAAATCAAGTTGAAGGTTTTTTACAAAAAGGACAAAATGTTGTTGTTGTCGAAGATTTAATAAGCACAGGAAATAGTAGTTTACTTGCTGTTGAAGCCCTGCGTAATGCTGGAGCCAATATAAAAGGGATGGCTGCAATATTCACATATGGCTTTGATGTTGCAGAAAAGAACTTCCAGAATGCAAATATCGACTTGTACACATTGAGCAACTATTCGAACTTATTAAACCTTGCTGTTGCTAAAAAATACATTCCCGAAGAAGATTTAGTTACCTTGCAGGAATGGAACGTAAACCCGATGGTTTGGAGACAAGAAGAGTAATTTCTGACTAGATTTATTAATCTTGATTTAGAAATTTAGTTCCAATACAGGTTTGTGCTTATAACGTTTAACAACATAAAAACTTTGCAGTAAAAATTTACGATATTATTTAAATAAAAAATAAAATATGAACTTAGAAAGTCCAAAAGTTACTGTTGAGAAATCGGCTCAAGAATTATTTGATTTATTGAGTGATGTGAGAAATTTTGAAAAATTAATGCCTGACAACATTGCTAAATTTGAAGTAATTGGCGAAGATGCTTTTATTTTTGGATTAAAAGGGATGCCAGAAATAAAATTAAAAATGAAAGAAAAAACAGCTCCAAGCAAAATTGTTTTGGGTGCTGCAAGCGATAAATTACCCTTTACGCTTGTTTCTAACATCGAATCTGTTTCGGACACTTCTAGTGCTGTAAAACTTGATTTTGAAGGAGAATTCAACCCGATGATGGCTATGATGATAAAAGGACCTATTGGGAAATTTATCGAAACTCTTGCCAATAATATGACGAAGCTTTAATTATTAATTATCGATTGTTGATTATTAATTATAAAATTTAAAAAGTCCGATTTAGCTTTGCTAAATCGGACTTTTTGTTTCAGCTCATAACTAGAAATCTCTGAACCTTTTACTTGCCACAGATTAAATGGATTAAAAATGATTAAAAAAAGTTTCACGCATATCAATACAGACTTAAACCGTTTTTTTTCTCACACAGTTACTAAGAGAATAAAAAACAAAAAATCACAATCAGAATAAAACCTTTGAACCTTTGTCACTTAGAACCTTTGCAGCTTAGAACCTTAGCACCTTTTAATAAAGCATCTGTATTTCCTTAATTTCAAATTCTGATACCGAGTCATCTTCTAATAAAATTTGTAGTTTTCCTATTGGGGAAACGCCTTGAATAATTCCCATAAAATTTTGTCCCAAAGCTTCTGGGTTAAGATTTTTAAAAGGCATGGGAACTCCTTTTCTAAACAATTTATTAAAATATTCATCCCAAAATAGGACAGATTGCTCTTGCCAAAGAATAATTTTCTGTTTCATTTTCTCTACAATCAATTCTACAAGTTCTTCTTTGTTAAATTCGGCGTTACAAATCACAGAAAGAGAGGAAGCATTTGGCAGATTATCGAAATTTGTCTGATTTACATTTAATCCTAAACCAACAACTGACACAATAGTTCCGTCACTTTTGAGCGTATTTTCTATCAAAATACCACCTATCTTCTTATTGTATGACATAATGTCGTTAGGCCATTTAATACTTAAATCAGGAATATTTAACTCTTCTAAAATCTTTATTACTGATAGCGAAATGATAATATTCAGATTATAGAACTGCTCATTACTATGCAAAAAACCCCTCACCAATACACTCATTATTAAATTCTTACCTATATCCGAACGCCATACTGCTCCCATCTGCCCCTTCCCTTTTGTTTGATTCTCGGCAGTGACCACCGTAAAATTCTCAAGTTCGTGTTGGCTACTTAATGATTTTAAGAACTCATTCGTAGAATCTATGGCATCGAGTTTGATTAGTTTCATCTAAATAATTTATATAACTTAATTTAATATTTTGTTAAGGTTCAAAAATAATCACAAAAATTGGTAACTTTACAAACTCATATAAAATAATTCATGGCGAAAAAGACTGTTAATAATGATGTTCTGTTAGCGAACATAATCAAAGGAATCGAAGAAGTAAAAGGAAATGATATCACTATCCTGGACTTAAGGGAAATAGACGCAGCAGTTTGCGATTATTTTATCGTTTGCAACGGAAATTCGAATACTCAAGTTAACGCCATCGTAGGCTCAATACAAAAAACTGTATCAAAAGAATTAAAAGACAAACCATGGCATGTAGAAGGAACCGATAACGCGGAATGGGTTCTTATGGATTACGTGCACATTGTTGTTCACGTATTTCAAAAACACATTCGAGAATATTACAATATCGAGAGTCTTTGGGGAGATGCCAAAATAACTACAATCGAAAACAAATACTAAAGAAACTTTCTTCAAATGGCTAAAGATAATAATCCAACCCCGAGTAAATTTAAAATAAGTCCTTGGTTAATTTATACCGCAATACTTTTAATATTTTTATTTATCAGTTTTGCAACCGGAGGATCAAGTTTACAAGAGCCGGCACAATTAACTTCTTCTAAATTCAATGATTTTTTAGAAAAAGGACAAATTGATAAAGTAATTGTATACAATAAAGCTGAAGCCGAAGTGTATCTTAATGCTGCTGGACTTAAGGATCCAGCAAATAAAAAAGTATCTAAAGATATTTTTGACCGACCAAATAAAGGTCCTCACTATACTTTGGAAATTGGTAATGACCAGATTTTTCAAACTAAATTAGAAAAAGCAGTTAGTGAAGGCAAGCTAAAAGATTTTAATTTCCTTCAAAAGAATAACTGGAGCGATATTTTAATTAGCTTACTTCCAATTATCATCATTATTGGTGTTTGGATTTTCATTATGAGAAAAATGTCAGGCGGCGCTGGTGGCGGTGGCGGACAAATTTTCAATATTGGAAAATCGAAAGCTAAACTTTTTGATGAAAAAACAGATATCAAAACTACATTTAAAGATGTGGCTGGTTTAGAAGGCGCGAAAGAGGAAATACAAGAGATTGTAGAATTCTTAAAAAACCCTGAAAAATACACCAATCTAGGAGGTAAAATACCTAAAGGTGCTTTACTTGTAGGTCCTCCGGGAACTGGTAAAACATTATTAGCAAAAGCTGTAGCTGGTGAAGCTCAAGTACCATTCTTCTCCCTATCAGGTTCAGATTTTGTTGAAATGTTTGTAGGTGTTGGAGCATCACGTGTACGTGATTTGTTCAAACAAGCTAAAGAAAAATCTCCTGCAATCATTTTCATTGATGAAATTGATGCTGTAGGTAGAGCTCGTGGAAAAAGCAATATGTCTGGAGGTAATGACGAAAGAGAAAATACATTGAACCAATTACTAACCGAAATGGATGGTTTTGGAACAAACTCTAACGTAATTGTATTAGCTGCAACAAATAGAGCCGATGTTCTTGACAAAGCTTTAATGCGTGCTGGTCGTTTTGACAGACAAATATTTGTAGACTTACCAGACATTCGTGAAAGAGCAGAAATTTTTCAAGTACACTTAGCTCCTTTGAAAAAAGTAGAAGGTCTTGATTTAGATTTCCTAGCAAAACAAACTCCTGGATTCTCAGGAGCAGATATTGCAAACGTATGTAACGAAGCTGCCTTAATTGCTGCAAGAAACAACAAAACTGCTGTAGATAAACAAGATTTCCTTGATGCAGTAGACAGAATTGTAGGTGGACTAGAGAAGAAAAACAAAATTATTACTCCTGACGAAAAGAAAGCAATTGCAATTCACGAAGCAGGACACGCTACTGTAAGCTGGATGCTAGAACATGCTGCTCCTCTTATTAAGGTAACTATTGTTCCTCGCGGACAAAGTTTAGGAGCTGCTTGGTACTTACCCGAAGAGAGACAAATCGTAAGAACAGATCAAATGTTAGACGAAATGTGTGCTACTATGGGCGGAAGAGCTGCAGAAAAAGTAACTTTTGACAGAATTTCAACTGGAGCATTAAGCGATTTAGAAAAAGTTACACGTCAGGCTCGTGCTATGGTAACGATTTACGGATTGAATGAAAAAATCGGAAATGTTACTTATTATGATTCAACTGGACAAAGCGAATACAACTTTTCAAAACCATATTCTGAAGACACTGCAAAAGTAATTGACAAAGAAATTTCGGAATTAATTGAAGGTCAATACCAAAGAGCAATTCAAATCTTAGAAGAAAACAAAGATAAGTTAAACCAACTTGCTGATATCTTAATTGAAAAAGAGGTTATTTTTAAAGATGACCTTGAAGCAATATTCGGAAAACGTACATTTGATAAAAATCTAGAAGAAGTAGTTTCATAATACTATTAAAATAATTTAATTATTTTTAAAATCTTAATTCAAAAGCCACTTTTGAATTAAGATTTTTTTATCTTTGAACGTTTTCAATTAACATGTAAAACATTTCAACAATAATGAGTTTTTTTAAAAAATTATTTGGCTCCAGCCATGACGCATCCGAAGAAGAGAATGAAAGTGAATATAGCAATTCATCTTCAGAGAATCCTCTTTCTATAGATGAGCAATTCATTTTCAATTTTAAGAAAAATGGAGGTAAGTTTTTATATTGCGAAAACACTTTGGAAGTAAATGAACAATTTGAAAACATTCTGGAAGAAAATGACTGGTTCGAAAGCGAAGCAGCATGTTATGAGCCTGCCCTATTTCATTTGCTTGAAGAAAATAAATTAATATACCAAAGTCCTGCCAATCCTAAATTTTTATTGGCAAGTTGCGAAAACTTGATTGCCGAAGAAGGATCTATTTTATTTTCATCAAAACAAATTAAACAAAACAAACCAAATGAGTTGCCAGTAAACATTGTTATTATTGCAACTACAAGCCAAATACTTACTGCAAAAAGTGATGGACTTAGTGCCATAAAACGCAAATACGAAAGAGATTACCCAACTAATATCACCACCATAAAATATTTCGAAAAAGCAAAAGAAGAAGATTTTACGCAATACGGAAGTGTTGCCAAGAATTTGTATTTATTGCTCTTAGAAGACCTTTAAGATGAATGAAACCCTCAAGAGAGCTCTATCTGGTGCCGTTTATATAGTACTATTACTAACCTCTATCCTATTTTCTACGGAAAGCTTTATTATACTTTTTGGTGTTTTTCTAATTATTGC
This sequence comes from Flavobacterium shii, assembly GCF_025847235.1. Taxonomy (GTDB): domain Bacteria; phylum Bacteroidota; class Bacteroidia; order Flavobacteriales; family Flavobacteriaceae; genus Flavobacterium; species Flavobacterium shii. The sequence continues at coordinate 135,171 of NZ_JAOZEW010000017.1, read as the reverse complement.
AACTTATGAATTTTGTAATCTAGCACACATCAATAAAGTATTTTCCCTTTTATTTGTTTCTCTTTTTTACTCAGCTGTCAGTTTGATTAGCTTTTATAAAAATGAAACTGAAAATTACATCAATAAATTCTTAAAAGAGGATATTAAATTCACTCTTAATATAGATCAATTAAATACTGCATTGCTGGTAATTACATTGCTAATATCTGTAAAATGTATTGTATTTTTATTTGATGATACCCAAACAATAAGTAGAGTATCTAAATATCTATACTTATTAGGCTATATTACATTACCCTTTATTTTTATTACCAAAATATCATTTGGAATTAAAGATTATAATCCAAAAATCATCATTGGATTGTTTATTCTTATATGGACAAACGATACCTTTGCTTATCTCGTAGGAAAATCAATTGGAAAACATAAATTATTTGAACGTATTTCACCAAAAAAGACCATCGAAGGATTTCTTGGCGGAGTTGTTTTTGCGTGTTTTGCAGGTTTTTTAATTTCAAAATTATATATCAAGCCTAATCCTAATTTTAGTGATAAATCTATTTTAATATGGACCATTATTGCTTTAATAGTTGGGGTTTTCGGTACAATCGGTGATTTGATTGAATCAAAATTCAAAAGAATAGCTGGAGTTAAAGATAGCGGAACAATAATGCCTGGACATGGAGGTGTTTTAGATCGATTAGATAGTGTTATATTTGTAGCACCAATTGTATTTTTATTTTATCAAATTTTAAATTATGTTTCATAAAGAAGGAACCCAATCCATTTTATTTGGCACTATATTCGTTAGTGTTGTACTCTTATTAACTGATCAATTTATTAGTATCAATTGGCTTAAAATGTTAATTCAGATTAGTGCTTTATTATTATTGATTATAATATTGCAGTTTTTTAGAAATCCAAAAAGAACTGCCATTAGAGACATCAATCAAATCCTTGCTCCTGTTGATGGAAAAGTTGTTGTGATTGAAGAAGTTTATGAAGGAGAATATTTCAAAGACAAACGTCTTCAAATTTCGATTTTTATGTCTCCTATAAATGTACACGTAACTCGTTATGCATTGGACGGAATTGTAAAATTCAGCAAATATCATCCAGGTAAATTCTTGGTTGCATGGCATCCAAAAGCAAGTGAAGAAAATGAAAGAACTACTGTTGTAATCGAAAATAAAACTTTTGGAGAAGTTTTATACAGACAAATTGCCGGAGCATTAGCACGTCGAATTGTAAATTACGCACAGGAAGGAATGCAGGTAGTACAAGGTACAGATGCAGGTTTTATTAAATTTGGTTCTAGAGTAGATATATTTTTACCTTTGGGTACTCCAATTAATGTAGTATTAAACCAAACAGCAATTGGTGGTAAAACCGTAATTGCTACAAAAGCTTAATGACTGAAAAAGATTTAGATACACGATTTTTTGAGGCTGTAGAAATTGCTTCCAAAATGACGCAAGCCTCACTGCCACAAGATGTGCAATTGAGGCTGTATGCTTTTTATAAGCAAGCAACTTTTGGAACGGCAAAATACAGTCAATCGGAAAATTTTGATTTACGAAATGCTTTTAAAACAAATGCATGGATTCAAATTAGTCATTTAAGTATAGATGAAGCTAAAGAAAATTATATAGAAATCATTAATTCACTAATAACAAAATAGATATTTTATGAAAAAATATGGTATTCGATTTTCGTTTTTTATTTTGATTTCACTTACTATTCTTTCTTGTAACGACAATAAATTGACTGAAGTAGTTGAGGTTCCGTTACCATCAAAGGATGAAAAAATAATCATAGGAACTCCTGATGAGGTAAAAGCAAATCCAGGGGCTTTCCAACTCGATAAACTGCCATATGCTTATAATGCATTGGCGCCAAACATTCGATCTTTAACTCTGGAAACACATTACTCTAAGCATTATTTAACGTATACAAACAATTTAAATAAAGCTGTTGCCAATACAGATTATGCAAATATGACAATTGAGCAAGTTTTAGGAAAGCTAGATTTAAATGATGCTAAACTCCGTAATAATGCCGGAGGTTATTACAATCATTCTCTTTACTGGAAATGTATGACTCCAAAACCAGAGACTGAACAAGCTACAGATACTTTGGCTGGAGGTATAAATAAAGATTTTGGCTCTTATAATAATTTTAAAAATTTGTTTAAAGCCGAAGCCGCAAAACAATTTGGTTCCGGATGGGTTTGGTTAGTTGTTGATAAAGCAGGAAAACTTCAAATTACAACAACCGAAAATCAAGACAATCCATTAATGAAAAATGCATTAATTCCGGGAACTCCAATTTTGGCACTGGACTTATGGGAACATGCTTATTATTTGGATTATCAAAATAGAAAAAATAGTTATGTCGATGCTTTTTTTAATGTAATCAATTGGGAAAAGATAAACGAAAATTATAAAGCTGCCCTAACCAAGGTTAGAAAAGTTTGATACAAAAAGCTGATACAAAATGTATCAGCTTTTTTTTTGCTTCTGTATGCCAGACGCACAACTGTGCATCTCTACAACTATTTGCCTTTACATTGCCTAAAAATATCTGATAAAAATCACTTATTATCAATATGCTTTTCCATATCTTACACTCTGTATAATAGCGCTTTAATTTAAATTTCAACTTAAATTATATCACAAAATCATAGATGCGATGTAATTAAGAATAAAATAAAAGTTACACCACACTGCTCTGCATCTATACTGATGTTACCGAACTAGAACAATGATGCTATTGATTTTAAAATTTATTAAAAGAATTATCCCTTTGAAAACTAAGAACATATTTCGTTTTTTTATATTTATAACCCTGTTTGCTTGTAATAATAAAGAGAAAAATATTTCTTTTACTACTACAATAACCAATCAGTTTGATAAAACGGAGCAATCTAAAATTAATAATCCAGATTATAAATCGATTTGGGATTCTTCTAAATCATTGGATTTAAAATATTCATTGGAACAATTAGACAATACCAAAGGCTTATCTAATAGTTCTATTAATACAATATTTCAGGATTCCGAAAACTTACTATGGATTGGAACCTGGGACGGTCTAAATAGATATGATGGAAATAGCTTCGAAATTTTCAGACCTGAGTTAAATAATAAAAATAGCCTAACCAATCAAGTTATCCTTAAAATCGATGAGGATAATATGGGCCGAATTTGGATACTTACTATTCATGGAATAAATCGTTATGATAAAAAAACAGGTCTTTTTCAGCATTATTACTTTTCCAGAGAAAATATACCCCCATTATCTGAATCTGAATTTAACATGGCTCTGGATGCTTCCAAAAAAGTGTTTTGTGCAGTAAAAGACTGGGGAATTGGTTATTATGACGGTGATAATTTTCAATTATTGGATACCAATAAAATTTCTAAAAAAGCAGTAAAAAAAATGGAGTTCACTTTAAACGGTGAATTACTTCTTTTATTTGAAGATAATAAGCTCTACTCTTTATCTCTTAAAAACAACCAAAATAGCAAACCAGCCATCTCTAAAGTAACATTAATTTCGGATAATATTCGAACTTTTGGAATAGTTTCCAAAGAAAAAATATGTACTGTATCCATAACAGGAGATTGCAATCTATATTCTTTTGCAAATAAAGGGAACACATTACTTCCTAAAAAAGACATTGAAAACAGCATAGGAAATATTCCCGAAGGTCTTGTTGTTTCAAGTAAATCTGGGTGTTATATCATTGATCCCAATGGTACTATCATCAACCATGATTGGTTAAAATATCTAAACAATCAAAAAACAACAACATTAATTCGAGGAAATGAAAATATTCTTTGGGCAGGAACTGATGGTGATGGAATTATTAAGATGTACCCGCTCAAAAAATCATTTAACCTCATCTCCAAATCGCAAGTTCCAGAATTGGATGGCGCTATTGTAAGAACATTTTTAGAAGTAGACAAAAATTATTTTTGGGTTGGCACAAAAGGAAAGGGTCTGTTTCGGTTCTCCTCTGATTTTTATCTCAATCCTGAGAAACCTTTAGTATATAAAAATTTCAATGAAAATAATAGTGCTATAAATAATGCTGTGTTTGCTTTATGCAAAGGACAAAACGATCTGATTTTTATTGGCACCGATGGCGAAGGAATTACCGTTTTTGACTTGAAAAAATCAAAATTAATTAATTGGACAGATATTATAGGCAATAAAGACTGCAATTACTTTAAATCAATCTATTCGATTTATCAGGACGATGATGGTTTTATTTGGCTAGGAACCAATGGATACGGGATAATTCGTTGCAAGATTGTACGTTCTGGAGAAAAATTAATAATAACAGATTTCAAGAAATACCTTGCTGATAGTAACAAGAAAAATACTTTGAGCAGTAATATTGTTTTTTCTATAATTCCTAAGAATAAAAATCAACTTTGGATAGGAACCCGATTGGGAGGTCTAAATTTATTTGATAAAAAATCAGAGCATTTTAGTACTTATAAAAATAATGCCAATGATCTCAAAAGTCTGTCTAATAATGACATCTTATGTTTGCAAACTGATGCAAAAAACAGGCTTTGGATTGGTACTAGTTTTGGTCTTAACTTATTAGAAGACATAAAAAATAATGGAGAAGCTGTATTTAAAAGCTTTACAGTTGCAGATGGACTTCCTAATAATACGATTCACGGAATTGTTGCTGATAAAAAAAATAATCTTTGGTTAAGTACTAATTTTGGCTTGTCAAATTTTAATCTTAATAAGTTAAAACTTACTAATTATACAAGAAACGAAGGGCTTCAAAATAATGAATTTGCTGATGGGGCATTTTATCAAGAACAAAATTCTGAGTTTATATTTATGGGAGGAATAAAAGGTTTCAATTATTTTTTACCTCAAAAGATAAAAGAATCTAACATTATTCCTGATCTTTTTATTGATAAAATTAGCGGACAAAACCAAACCGTTCCTTATTATCAGGGATTAGTTATATCTCCAAATTCCAGTACTCACCCAGCAATTGTTTTAAATCATAATCAAAACTTTTTTGATATCGAGTTAACAGCTTTAACGTATATTAATACTGAGAAATGCCAATATGCTTATCAGTTAATGAATTTTGATAAAAGCTGGAATACGATTAATAACCGACGAATTATTTCTTTTACCAATGTTCCCAAAGGAAACTATTCTTTATGGATAAAATGGTCTAATAGTGATGGGGTTTGGAGTAAGCCGGTTCATGCTATTGATATTCGTGTTAAGCCTGTATTCTGGCAATCAAATCTTGCAATTATAATCTATTCTTTGCTGTTATTGGCTTTTGTGTTATTTGTTCTTAGTTATTATAAAAAACGGCAATCGTTGACCCAAAATATTCTTTTTAGACAAAGGGAGAAGGAGCTTCATGAAAACAGGCTTACTTTTTTTACAGATATTGCTCATGAATTTCAAACTCCTCTAACACTAATTGTTGGTCCTATTCAAAAACTTTCGGAAACTACTAACCTCAGCGAAAGAAATCAGAAATTCATACAGATGATTCAACGAAATTCATCCAGATTATTGTTTCTAACCCAACAATTACTTGAGTTTAGAAAAGCCGAATACAATTATCTTGAAGTAACAGTGAAAAAGTTTGATTTGGTAAATCTGGTGGAACAAATTGCGGAATTATTTGATGAATGGGCTTTAGATAAAAATATAGAGTATAACCTCAATATCCCTCCTACTTTATCTGGCTGGTTTGACAAGGATAAAATTGAAAAAATAGTATTTAATCTAATGTCTAATGCTTTTAAATATACTCCTGTAAATGGGAAAATAGATGTTAAGTTTCATATTCAGGATAAAGGGACCGAAAAATTAAATATAACTATTACAAATACAGGAAAAGGAATCCCAAAAGAAGAACTGGACTCTTTATTTAATCAATTTTTCCTAGCAGATTCTAGTAAAGAAGCAGATAACAATATGTTTAGAACAGGTATTGGTCTGGCTTATGTAAAAAAACTAGTTACTGTATTAAGGGGTGAAATACAGGTTACTAGTTCTTTAAACAAAGAAACAACCTTTACTATTCTACTTCCTTGCAACAAAAATAATTTTAGTGAAAAGGAATTAGATACGGCGGTAAGTCCGATTTTAATTTCGCATCATTTAAAGAATATTCTGGAAGAAAACCCAATTAGATCTGATGATACTCCAAATAAAGTTTTATCTCTGGAAGATCTTGCCGACAATCGAAAAGTAATACTAATAGTCGAGGATGAAAAAGACATCCACATGCTTCTTAACGAGTTATTAGGTGAGAAATATAAACTTATTACCGCCTATAATGGTCTGGAAGCCATAAAAATTATTGAAAATGTACTACCGGACATTATTATTAGTGATGTAATGATGCCTTTTATGGACGGTGTTGAACTTTGCAAGAAAATCAAAACCAATCTTAAAACCTGCCATATTCCTTTTATTATGCTTACCGCAAAAGACTCGGTTATACACCGAATTGAAGGAATAGAAAGTGGTGCTAATTCTTATATCCCTAAACCATTTTATCCTGATCATTTACTAGTAAGAATACAAAAGCTTTTAGAAGAAAAAGAACTGATTTCAAGATATTTTAAACAAGATACACTTGTAGAAAACCTATCTGATCTTCCTATAAATAATGAGGAAAAAGATTTTATAAAAAAGGTAATTGAGCTAATTCGTAATAATATCGATAATGAAAATCTTCAAAGTCTATTCATCGAAAAAGAATTAGGCATTAGCAACTCGCAATTATATCGAAAAACCAAACAACTTTTTGGTTTTTCACCAGGCGATTTAATCCGAACCATTAGATTAAAATATGCTGCAGAATTGTTACGTAAAAATAAATTAACAGTTTCTGAAGTCTGTTATCAATCTGGCTTTAATAACCGTTCTTATTTTTACCGTGAGTTTAAAAAACTATACGACTTAACTCCTAAAAATTACCAGCTTAAATACAAATTAAAGAGCTAAACAAACGATAAAACACTGATTAATAATGAATAAATCTCAGTGTACACTTTTGAAGAAATAGTGTACACGATTTCTTATACGCCTAAACTAATTTTATAAACGATAATTAATTCAAACGTTATCGTAAAACCACGAGCCATAATTAACATAGAAAAACCATGAAAAAAACCAAACAAATTAGTAATCCAATTAACACTTCTTTATGATGATGAAAAAATATATTTACAAATTGTTCTTACTGGGAATGATTTTATCAGGGAGCATTATGCATGCTCAAACTGTTAAAGGTGTAGTCTCGGATAATGATGGTCCGATACCACAAGTTAATATTAGCGTAAAAGGAACTTCTAATTATGCTACAACCGATTTTGATGGTAATTATTCCATTACAAATTTACCTCCAAATGCTATCTTAATCTTCAGTTATATTGGATACCAAACCCAAGAAGCTGCTGTGGCGGGTAAAAAAGATTTAAATATTACTTTATCAACAGATGTAAATACCTTGAATGAGGTTGTTATTGTAGGATATACAAGTGAAAAAAAATCGGCTATCACAAGTGCTGTCACTACTGTTGATATGAGTGAATTATCCAAAACAAAAGTTGCCGATTTAGGTCAGGCGCTACAAGGTCAGGTTGCAGGTGTATCTGTAAGTTCCAGTTCAGGACAACCTGGAGATGGGCTTGAGATCCGTATAAGAGGTGTAGGAACTCTTGGAAACAATGAAGTTCTTTATGTAGTGGATGGGGTTCCAACTCGTGATATAAACTTTTTAAATCAATCGGATGTTAAATCCATGACTGTATTAAAAGATGCTGCTGCAACAGCAATTTATGGTTCACGCGCCGCAGGTGGTGTAATCCTTATTACTACCAAAAACGGAATGAAAGGAAAATCGACTATCAATGTCGAATATTATACAGGATTAAATTATGCTACTAACCTTCCTAAGTTATTAAACTCAGATCAATACTTAACAGTTGTAGATCGTGCTTGGCATAATACTACTGGAAATGCTCCGGATGCTATAAGCCCTTATCAAGCTGCCAAAAATGCCGGATCTGTAAATGGAATACCATTGGCAAACACCGACTGGTTGAAAGAATTATTTACTACTGGACAAACAACTAATTTTCAACTTTCGGCAAGTGGCGGAAACGAAACTACACAGTATTTGATCTCTGGAGGATATTTTGCACAAAAAGGAATTATAGTAGGAAGCAATAACCAATATGAGCGTCTTAACTTTAGAGCTAATGTGAACTCCAATTTTTCTGAACGTTTAAAAGTAGGAACGAATATACAAATTACAAACAGTGTAAGAGATAAATTATCCTCGAGTGGTGATGACATGGGAGTAATTCGTTATGCGATGTTTCGTCCTTCTATTTTTGGAGTTTACAAAGATGTAAATGACCCAACCTACTCTGCTACAAACCCATATACCGATTTGCCTTTTTATGTGAGCAATGATAAGCTAACTGGATGGAGCCATAATTACGATACAGCCTATAACCCAATTGCGATAGCCAATCTTATAGACAACAAAATCAAAGCTTTTAGACTTTTTGGTAATGTATATGGAGAGTATAGTCTCTTAAGTGATAAATCATTGAAATTCAGAAGTAGTTTTGGAGCCGATATCACGTTTGCCCATGATAAAAAATTCAATTTAAATTTTGGAGATGACGATGGTGGAGATCCACTTTATCCAGGAATGGGAAGAATAAACAGACCTTCGGCTCTTAATGAAAGTATGGGACAGGACATGACTTTTACTTTTAGTAATACGTTAAACTATGTAAAAACGATTAACGAGAAACATACTATCAATGCTTTATTGGGTACAGAAAACATTATTAATAAAAGTGATAATATAGGAGGAACTAGAAATAATTATGATAATACTAGCGACCCTTTCCGTTATTTGGATTATGGGGGATTAAATGTAAATAATTATGCTAGTGGTACTGGGAGCAGTTGGGCTTTAGTTTCTTTCTTTGCTTCTGCTAACTACGGATATGACAATAAATACTACGCTACTGCAACAATTAGAGCTGATGGTTCTTCTCGTTTTGGACCAAATAATAAATGGGGATATTTCCCCTCGGTTTCTGGAGGTTGGGTTATATCCAAAGAAAAATTTATGGAAAAAGCCGATTGGATTTCAAACTTAAAGCTTAGAGCAAGTTGGGGACAATCTGGTAATCAGGAAATACCTAATAATACCTACCAAACACTTGTTTCACAAACAAATGACAATGTGAAAATTATCCGTTACGGAAATCCTGATATTAAGTGGGAAACCACAACTCAAACCGATTTTGGTTTGGATTTAAGTATCTTAAAAAATAAACTATCTATTACAACAGACTATTTTGATAAAAGAACCAAAGATATTCTATTAACAGTTGGTTTACCTGCAGTAACCGTAGGTGTTATTGAATCTACATTCGTTAATGCAGGAGTCATTAGCAATAAAGGATTTGAATTTGGAGCTAATTTTCAGAATAATGACCACGCGTTTAAATACGGAATCAGCGGAAATTTCACAACACTAACCAATAGAGTTGAAGCTCTACAGCAGTATATCAAAAATATTGATAATCTGCAATCGAACACCAGAACAACTGTTGGGCAACCAATAAACTCGTATTACGGTTATGTTTTTGAAGGTATTTATCAAAATACAGCAGAAATAAATTCTCAATTGTATAGCAATACAAATGGTAAATTACCTGGAGATATGAAGTTTAAAGATTTAAATGGAGATGGTAAAATCGATGCCAATGATAAAACTTTTATAGGAAACCCTATTCCAAAAATCAATTATGGTTTTGCTTTTAATGCTAGTTATAAAAACTTTGATGTATCACTACTTTTTCAAGGAGTAGAAGGAGTTGATCGTTACAATAATTCAAAACAAGTAACATCTTATAGTACCAAGATGCCTCTTAACTCTACAACAGCAATATTAGATGCCTGGAATGGGGAAGGAACTAGTAACACAATTCCTAGAGTATCTTTTAATCCCAATGGTGGAGAACAGATGTCTAGTGCTTTTATAGAAGATGCTTCCTATTTAAGATTAAAAAATGTTGAGATTGGATATACTTTTAATCCAGGAATAGTTGGAACTGCCAACCTGCGTATTTATATGTCTGGTCAAAATTTATTTACTGTTACCAAATATACTGGTCTTGATCCAGAGTCTACTTCTTTGATTGATATGGGAACTTATCCACAATCGAAATCATTTATTCTTGGATTAAAATTAAACCTATAAAAAAACGATCATGAAATATATACATATAGCAACACTATTAATAGGGCTTGCAACTTTTACAAGTTGTGATAACGAATTGACGATAGACCCTGTGGGTTTGGTAACAGATGACCAAATAAATGCTACTCCTACCCTTAATACGGTAGAAAAATCTGTTAGTTCCTCTTATTTAATGTTCTCCAACACATTAAATATAATGGGGGCATGGAACTGGGATGATGGGCTTGTTTCTAATAATGATATTATCCTGCAAGACATGGCATCTGATGACATGCAAAAAACATGGGTTTCTAATGCCGATCAGCCTTGGATGGACGATGTAGATAATTTTACATTCACATCCGAAAACGGCGGAGTTAATGGTGTATGGAAATACAATTATGAAGGAATAAAAAGGACCAATAGTGCGATTAATTTTCTAATAAATCCAGAAATTGAATCCATTACCGGAATCACTACGGAGAGAAAGAATCAGTTATTAGGAGAAGCTTATTTTTTACGTTCATTCTACTATTTTGCATTGGTTACTAATTTTGGAGATGTTTCTTTAATTCTAGCTCCCGTAAAAACCTATCAGGAGGCCTTTGATAAAGCGGTAAGAGCACCAAAAGCTGAGGTATGGAACCAAATAAGTACCGATTTAGCTTTAGCAAAAAGCTTACTTCCAAATTCAAAATTTAGTTCAGAAACCGAAAAATGGAGAGTATCCAAAGGAGCCGTAATAGCGCTCCAAGCAAAAGTTGCATTATATAACGAAAAATGGTCAGATGTGATTACCTCTGTAAATGAGCTGGAAGGACTTGGTTTTTATGGCTTAAATGCCAATTACTTTGATAATTTTAGCGTAGGAACAGAATACACAGATAATGAAGTTATCTTTTCTTTTGATCATCAAAGCAATGTTGTACCTGCGAGAGGAAATGGTCATTGTGCATTAGCTGGTTGGAATTTCTTTGCTCCCACTACCGATTTCTTAAATTCATTTGAACCTAATGATCCAAGAAAACTATATACTGTAAATGCCCCACAACAATGGGTAAATAAAATATTAGGAACTATTAATGGAGACAATAAAGGAAACGATCAATCTCCTAGCAATAAGGTTTTTATCCGTATGGCAGATGCGTTACTTTGGAAAGCCGAAGCCCTTAATGAAACTGGAGACTACAGTACTGCAATTGATTATATCAATAAAATAAGAATTAGAGCAAGAACCACTATAACTGCCGATGGAACTCCCGTGCCAGCAGGAACTCTACCCGACAGACCAGCATCATCAGATAAAGCAACTATTAAAAATTGGTTGATATCCGAGAGAAGAGCCGAACTTGGTTTTGAAAACCAAAGGATGGCCGACTTAAAAAGATGGGGAATTGCCAAACAAGTAATGAATGCAAGTGGGAAAAAATTTCAGGACAAAAACATATTATACCCAATACCGCAATCGGAGATTAATGCATCTGCAGGAACTTTAACTCAAAATCCCGGATATTAATTCATTCCTATAAAAACAGGTTTAAAAGCCTCATGCATTATGTATGAGGCTGTTTTTAAATTCTTGGAAATACTTCCAAAGAAATTATAGTCGTGAGAAAAAAATTAATCAATTCTATAAAATAAGATGAAAGAATACAATAAAGCTCTTTTTATGTTCCTGTTTTGTTTTGTAGGAACAATTTCATGGAGCCAAAACATAAATCTAAAAATAGCAGAAGATTCCGAAAATGAGTTTAATGTAGACATCTATAACGGTAATCAATTGTTGGTTCATAATACCGAAGAATTTTCTCTTAAAATGGCAAATTTTGATCTAAGCGAAAATGTAACAATAGAAGCCTGGAAAGGAGATAAATGGAAGGGAGATAAAAATCATATTGAATTAACAAGAGAAACTTACATCCCTGATTTTGATCTAAATCTATCTATAACCGTAACCTATCAAGTCGTTAATGGAAACATAGTTAAAAAAAGTATTGATTTGCTTCAAACAGGAATGCCTACCCTATATTTCACTATTGAAGAAAAGGCTAAACCAGCACAAAAACCTTCAAGATATGTAACTTTTGAACACGATAACTTCTCAGGAGGTTTCGCTCACGAAATGTTCCCAGCAGCAGGATTTGTAACTCCCGATAACCAATTGGTTGGATTCCTAATGGATGCAGGATATAAAAATCATTATACAAGAACTACTCGCCGTCGTTTTAATGGTCATGGTGGCGGTTTTGTCGGGATGCGAAAATTACCGGATCCTTCCCTAGTTGTTATTGCGACTGAAGAAGAAAGAGCCAAAAATCAGGACTACATTAAACAAACCTTTGGCGAAATGTACAATCTCGATGCAGGAAAAGAATTAAAATTAAAAATCAACAATCAATTTAAAAAAGTTGGAGAAGTTCAAGTTGAAAAGAAAGACAGTATATTTTCCCTAAACTTCAAAGAAAACAATCAGTCTGGATTTGAAATTACAACACCTTTTAAAAATCAAAAAATATATACTGTTTCTTTTCTTTCAAAGGGGACAACACCTGTTGCTGTTAAACTTTTTAGGATTAAAGATGGGAAAAAAACAATCGAATTAGAACATGGTATAAAGTATATTGATAAATTTCCTACTAGCGAAAAAGAATGGACACTTTTTAAAGGTAGTATTATGGTTCCTTACATTGAGAGTGATAGTGTATCACTGTTTATTGGTGCACAAAATGCCAAATACTGTGAACTTCAGGTCAAAGATTTGCAAATTGTCGAGCATCAACCTCAAAAAGAACCTTATAACAAAATGAATATGGGGGAAATAACTACAAAAACGACTTTTATTTTTGTAGAGCCCTGGAAAAATCATCACGATTTTGTGGTTTCTTCTCAAATACGTCTTGCAGAAGCTAAAGGTTTTAAGGGAACACCAATAGATAAAATGTTATATGCTAATTTTAATATGCTAACCTGGATTACGTCTATAGATGACTTTAGTCCATTCAATGTTCCTAATATGAACTATGCGCCAGATATGTATAATAGAGATTCTTTTTTCTCTATTATTTCAAGTTATAACAAAGAACTAAACCTTAGTATCTGGGACCAATGGGCAAAAACCCAAAACAAAAAAGGTGCTATAGCCACAATTATAACTCCTTATATGGGAACTATAGAAGCCAAAGATAATGAAGCAACTATCGAATGGCTTATCTGGGCAATGCTTAATAAAAGACGCTTTGGTATAGAGTTACCTGAAGATAAAATAAAAAAAGCCGTTGATTATGTCCTAAATGAATTTGATGAAGACAAGGATGGTATTTGTAAAGCTCATTTTTGCCTGAATCAAATCGATGTAAGAAGGTATGATCCTAAAACAGATAAACTGGCTGTAAACCAAGGGATGTTGGCAATTGCGCTACGAACAATAAAAGAATTAGGCTATCCTGTAACCGAGGAATATATCGAAAAAGCGGAAAAGGAATATCGAAATTTTTATGATACAAAAAGGAAACATCTCTTGTTTGACAAAGACTATCCGGATATTATATCATTAACCGATTTAGAACCAGAGTTCTTTTCTTTATGGTTGTTTAATAGACCTATCCTAACAGATGAAATGGTTACGAATCATTTGGACCAAGTACCAATACTCAATAAAGTTTCCAATTCTCCGCATCCGGAATATGGTACAACGGCACCTTTATGCATACGATTGACAAATGATAAAAAAGGCTATGCATATCTTAATACAAATTACCAGCCATTTGCAGAGTTTGGAGAATCCGATTATGTTGGCGGTGCACTAGACGGAATATATTACAATGGTGGTAGTTGGCTCCGTGCCGAATATAGCGCCTATGTAGTTGGAAAAAGACATGGTTGGAAAAAAGCTCAAAAACTTATGGAAAATCGCACTTGGGCCGAAATCAATTTAAATCCTGATTGGCCTTACAGCAAAGAATTCATTCCTACCAAATGGACAACTACCGATACTTGGTGGCCCTCTACAAGAGGATTATGCTGGAATGTTTTTCTATTAATGGCAGATGAAGTGGCAGGTACAAGAACGCCTCAAATGGATCCCGATTTTAAAAAATAAAAAGATTATAAATAAAAAAGATATAACCATGAAAGATATAGCAAAACGTTTTGCAGATAACCCACTATTATCACCTACAGATATTCCTGCAAGCAGAGAAGGATTAGAAATTACATGCCTATTAAATCCAGGCGTATTTCAATACGAAAATAAAACCTGGCTAGTAGTACGAGTAGCCGAAAGACCGAAGCAAAAAGACGGTATTATTTCTTTTCCAATATTAACAGAAACTGGCGCTATTAAGATCATAGAGATTCCAAAAGAAGATCCCGAATTAATAGCAACCGATGCAAGAGTAATTAATTATAAAGGAGTTGATTATCTAACGACACTATCGCACCTACGCCTATTGTGTAGCGAAGATGGACACAATTTTTATGAACCCGAAAATTACCCATCGTTAGTTGGAGAAGGCATGCTAGAAACTTTTGGGATAGAAGATTGCCGCGTTGCCTTAATCGAGGGAACCTATTACCTAACCTTTACTTCCGTTTCTGATAATGGTGTTGGAGTTGGTTTACGTACCACAACCGATTGGAAGAACTTCACAAAACATGGTATGATATTACCCGCACATAATAAGGATTGTGCCATTTTTGAAGAAAAAATAAACGGATTATTTTATGCCTTACATCGCCCAAGTAGTGTAGATATTGGTGGTAATTATATCTGGCTAGCTTCTTCTCCTGATGGTATACACTGGGGAAATCACCATTGTATTATTAAAACCAGAAAAGGACTTTGGGATAGTAAAAGAGTTGGTGCAGGCGCTGCTCCTATAAAAACAGATAAAGGTTGGTTAGAAATTTATCATGGAGCCAATGAAAATCACCAATATTGTTTAGGAGCTTTTTTAATGGATTTAAAAGATCCGTCGAAAGTGATCGCAAGAACCGAGCAACCAATTATGGTTCCTACTACAGAATATGAATTAAGTGGATTTTTTGGAAACGTAGTATTTACCAATGGTCATATTCTAGAACCAGATGGAGATACACTTACCATATATTACGGAGCTTCAGATGAATTTGTTTGTGGTGCTCAATTTTCGATTAAAGAGATTCTTTTACTTTTAAAAAATAACTAATGTTTAAAAAACTTATATCAGAAATTGACCATTTTAAAAGCCAAACCCATAATTTCCGTATACTGATTTTTACAAACTTAGTTTATGCACTGGTATTACCCGTAATCGATATTTTTGTCGCTGCATACATCATGAGGAATTCAAATGACACCTCTAAGGTTGTTATATATCAGTTGGCAATTTATACCGGAATTCCGCTTACATTCCTATTAAATGGATTCTTGTTGAAGCATTTCAACATAAGAAAACTATACTCAATTGGAATGATGCTTAGTGGTGTTTCCATGATTATCATGATGTCGCTAAAAACCTTGGATTTAACCGGAATTGGTGTTGCAGGAATTACTATGGGGCTTTCGTTTGGTTTGTATTGGTCTAATCGGGATTATCTTGCTTTGGCAATTACAAACGATGAAAATCGTAATTATTATTACGGACTAGAGACTTTTATCTATACTATTATCGCTATTGCAATACCCGCAACAATTGGTTGGTTTATTCAATCTAAAACTGGCGAAGACCAGAAACATCAAGCCTATGTAATAATTACTGGAATTGTTTTTCTTATTACGATTGTAGCTTCTATAGTATGCTACAGAGGTAAATTTGAAAATCCTGCTCAGAAAAAGTATATCTTTTTTAAGTTTCATCC
This sequence comes from Flavobacterium shii, assembly GCF_025847235.1. GTDB lineage: Bacteria > Bacteroidota > Bacteroidia > Flavobacteriales > Flavobacteriaceae > Flavobacterium > Flavobacterium shii. Next base: position 119,045 of record NZ_JAOZEW010000017.1, on the reverse strand, counting down.
TTTATGGTATAAACTATTATCACTGGCTACCTTCAAAGGTTTGGCACAAGGCTTTTTGGTAACAGCTCCTGCGATGCTTATTTTTAAAATATTAGGAGAAGAAGGCGCATTAGGACAAGCACAATCTATTGGAGCAATTTTGGCAGCCATAATCATTTATTTTATTGGGCGTTTCTCAAAACCATCCGATAGAATTAAAACCTTTTCTGTAGGGTTAATTTTATTTGCCTTGGGCGCGTGCATCAATGGGATATTATTTAATGAAACAGGTGTAATCATCTTTTTGTTACTATTACTTATCGCAAAACCTTTAATGGATTTAGCCTACTTCCCTATTCAGCTTAAAGTAATTGATATTGTATCTCGCATCGAAAAAAGAGGCGAATTTGCATATATCCTAAATCATGAAGCAGGTTTATATATTGGCAGACTTTTGGGTGCAGGAACATTCCTGATCTTATATTACGCTGTTTCCGAAGATTTTGCTTTAAGATATGCCATCGGAATTATTGCTTTACTGCAACTATGTTCTATTTTCATTAGCAAAAAAATCATTAAACAAGGAATTGAGCTTTCGCCAGAAGATATAACAGATCCAAAAGTTTTGGATGAAGTGGCAGTAAAACTACTTTAATACATTGTAAAATATCATTAAACACAAGAAACATAGAATAGTATGTATAAAAGAGGAACTCAAAAAGAAATACATTTCTTTCGCAAAGCTAACTCTGTGTATTTTTAAATAAGTGAAATGCCTTTTTTTGGAGATTACAAAAATCTATGTCCCTATGTGTTAAAATTAATTACGTTCAGCGGTTACCTAAAATTAAAATTCAATAACTATGAATACATTTATAAAAATTACAACTTCGTGTCTGTTAGTCATTAGTTTAAATGCAACAGCACAAGTAAAACAACAAAATATTCCTCGCGTAGACCAAATGCCAAATCTACCACAACCATTAAAAATCATCGATTATAAAAAACTAGCGTTAGATTTTGATAAAACGGTATATGACTTTAATGCCAAAGGCAAATATTGGCCAATGGTTTGGATGGATGACAGCCAAAAAAACTTCCCACAAACAGTTGTAGGATTATATACGGCTGTGGCCGATGTAAGACAAGGACCAGATCATAACAATGGTATGTTTCACGAAGCTTTGGCTACAATGGGGGCAACATTAGGCGCTACATTAGTTGGTATTGACAAAAACCAACCAAACCTTAATTATGTTGGAATGCTTAAAAACTATTTCAACAAAGAGACTAATTGGAATATTATGATGAATAATACCTGTCCAGAAGTAGCTTTATTAGGTGGAGGTTACGGTCGTGATTGGTGGTACGATGTATATCCTAACCTATTGTTCTTTGCCGTTTATGATAAATATCCTAATGAACCCGGTTTTACCGAAATTGCAAGAAGCATTGCTGATAAATTTTATGAGGCAGATGTAATCTTAAATGGGAACTACGATTACTCCTATTTTGATTATAACAAAATGACGCCAATGACAAACCACATCTGTACACAACCAGATGCAGCAGCAGGACATGCATGGGTTTTATACATGGCATATAAAAAGTTTGGAGACGCTAAGTATTTAAAAGGAGCAAAAAGTGCATTGGCAGCCTTACAATCGCAATCAAAAAATCCAACTTACGAAGTATTAATGCCGTTTGGAGCATATTTAGCCGCAAGGATCAATGCCGAGGAAGGTGCAAAATACGATACCAACAAAATGCTAGATTGGACATTCGACGGAACACCAATTTGCCGTGAAGGTTGGGGCGCATTAGTTGGTAACTGGAATGGTTACGATATATCAGGAACTTTTGGGAGTACAGTAGATCACGGTGGTTATGGCTTCTTGATGAATACCTATGATGCCGCTTGGCCATTAGTGCCAATGGTACGATACGACCAATCTTATGCTACCGCAATAGGAAAATGGATGTTGAATGCAGCCAATGCTTCTCGTTTTTTCTATCCGCAATATATACCAAAAGAACACCAGACAATTCCTGAACTTGCCGAAGTTACTAAAGGCGTAATTGGTTACGAAGGTATCATTAAGCAATCGAGTTATAAAGAATATGAAAACCTAAAAGGCCCTGTAGCACAAGGTGACGGTCCGCTTTGGGTACTTGGAGAAAATCCTAAAGAATCTCAATTTAGTGTATACGGAAGCGGACACGTAGGAATCTTTGGAAGCATTATTAGGGCAACCAATGTTACAGGAATATTGCAACTTGATTTATTAGCAACAGACTTTTTCAGCGATAAAGCCTATCCATCGTATTTATACTATAATCCATATACAGCAAATAAAACAGTAACTATAAAAACCGAAAAAGGTAAAAAAGTAGATTTATACAATACCGTTTCAGGAAATTTTGTAGCCCGAAATGTAACTTCGTCTGTCAAAATTAATATCAGCGCCTTGAGTTCTGCTGTAATTATTTGTGTGCCTTCTAATGGAAAAGTTACATATGAAGGGCAAAAGATGTTGGTTGATGGCATTGTCGTAGATTATAAGTTCCACCAAAAAAAATAGTTTATTTCTAAAATTCTCGAGCAAAGACGCAGAGTTGCTAAGTCAAGTTTTACAAGCTATTTTCTTTGCGACTCTGCGTCTTTGCGCGCATAAACGATATCATTTCTAAGTAAAATAACTTAAACCGAAAAGAATGTTATGAAGCCTAATATATTGAATTGTATGTTTTTTCTTCTTCTAATGCTAAACACAAACACAGCTTTTGCTCAAAAAATAGCAGTTGACCAAAAATGGTGGAAAGAATCTGTTTTTTATCAAATCTATATGCCAAGTTATGCCGATAGCAACGGTGACGGATATGGAGATTTTAAGGGAATAACTCAAAAATTAGACTATTTAAAAGAACTAGGTATAAAAGGCATTTGGCTTACCCCCTTTCTTACATCGCCAAAAGTAGATAATGGCTATGATATTGCCGATTATTATGAAGTAGATCCAACTTATGGAAACAAAGCCGATTTTGATACTTTCTTAAGCGAAGCGCATAAAAGAGGAATTAAAGTGATTATAGATATGGTTTTTAACCATACTTCTACCGATAGCAAATGGTTTCAGGAATCAAGAAAATCAAAGGATAATCGGTATCGTGATTATTACATTTGGAAAGATGAACCAAACAATTGGGAATCGTTTTTTGGAGGAACAGCCTGGGAAAAAGACACTTTAACCAATCAATATTACTATCATAAGTTTGATAAAAGAATGGCCGATCTTAATTGGTCGAATCCTAAAGTAGTTACAGAAATTCAAAATGTATTGCGTTTTTGGCTTGATGCCGGTGTAGACGGTTTCCGATTAGATGTAATTAATTTCCTGAATACCGACGGAATCACAAAAGATAACCCAATAAAGGATGGACAGCAAGAACACATACACGATATAGATCAGGAAGGTGTAAAAAATGCCATGCGCATTATAAAATCTACCGTAAATGAATATGACAATCGTTTTATTGTGGGAGAAATAGGAAGTGATAAAATCGAAGTCCTAAAACAATACCAATCACAAGATTTATTAGATGTTGTTTTTAATTTCAACTTCGGAAGCATCAAAGAATTTTCGACCCAACGTATTTTTGATGAGTTACAAAGCATGGAGAAAAACATGAGTAACTACCCTACTCTATTTTTTGGCAGCCATGATATGCCCCGAATGATCGATCGTTTAGCCAATGGAAATCCTGACAGAGTCACAGCTTTAACCGCATTAATACTAACTGCAAAAGGAGTTCCGTTTATATACTATGGTGAAGAAATTGGGATGCATAATATTATTGCTCAGAATATAGACGAAATGGTCGATATACAAGGAAGAACACATTATGAACAGGCACTTGCTCAAGGCAAAAGTAAGAATGAAGCGCTTATAGAAGGAAACGAACACAATCGCGATAAATCACGTAGCCCGATGCAATGGAATTCAGATGCTTTTGCTGGATTCTCAAAAGAAAAAACATGGATTAAAACTAATCCTGATTATGAGAAAACAAATGTTGCTGTTTTAGCAGCTCAAAAGAATTCAATCCTTAATACCTATAAAAAATTAATAGCGTTACGAAACAAAGAAAAGACACTTCAATATGGTAATTATGAAAACATTGAAATTCAAGGAGATAAAATTTCATTTACTAGATCTTTTCAAGATGATAAAATCACAGTTATCATTAACTTTGGTTTAAAAACAGAAATTGCATTACCAACAGGCACTACCCTATTAATGGGAAATAAAATCCTAAAACCGAATAGCTTTATTATTTATAAAAACTAAAACAGTATTAAAATGAATCTTAATTTATCTCCAAATACAGAAAAAAAGGCGGTTTTTGAGCAAATAGCAGCAGCTCTAAAAGAAGAAAACTTTACAATTATAAAACAAGATCAAACCCGACCATGGGGAGGTTTCTTTGTAATTGATGAATCACAAGCAGGTGCTTTTGCAAAAAAATTCTTTCCACACCTTGAAATGTCAGAAATTCAGATTACGAATAAGCTGAGTCCAAAAATTTTAATTGTAGCACCACATAAACGTTTGTCATGGCAATTTCACTTTCGCAGAGCCGAAATATGGAAAGTCCTTGAGGGCATTGTCGGTGTAAAAACAAGCTCGACCGACCAAGAAGGAGAAATTCAGGAACTTGCTCCAGGTGCATTTATAAAGTTAGACAAAGGAGAACGTCATCGCTTAATAGGTCTTGAAACATGGGGAATTGTAGCAGAAATTTGGCAACATACCAATCCCGAAAACCCATCCGATGAAGATGATATTGTACGTTTACAAGATGACTTTGGAAGATAAATAAAACTTCTCAATTATATATATTATCCTAACAGGTTTTAAAAACCTGTTAGGTATTCTAGTATTGATTATATACCTACAAGGCTAGAAAAAACCTTGCAGGATTAAATAATCTACTTTACTTCGTAAATAAACGATTCCGATGGTGCTATTTTAATTTTAGCCTTTCCTTCCCCGTTATTTACATTCAGTTTTATTTTATGCTCCAAATACAATTGATCAGTAAGCGAATACTCTCCATCTTTTAAATTCCATTTAGCAATAACATCCGCAGGAATTTTCAATTCAAATTCACTGGTTTTATCAGCAGAAAAATTCGCAACAACAATCAATTTTTGATTATTTGACCAGCGAACATAAGAATAAAGTAACTCATCATAACCCGCATTATTCTGACGGTTTACAGATTGAATTTCCTGAAAGCTTCCCATTAAAGCAGAACTCTTTATGGAGAAATTTAATAATCGTTTATAAAAATCTCTCAAATCTTTCTCCGATTGAGAAAGCATTCCATCATCAAATTTGCCGTTGTTCATCCATCGCTGATGATTTGGCACACCAATATAATCAAAAATAGAAGTTCTGGAAGGTTTTCCGAAACCAGCATTTTCGTTTCCAGGTTCCCCCACTTCTTGTCCAAAATAAACCATCGTTGGCGAAGTACTTATTGTTGTAGAAACCACCATCAAAGGTTTTCCTTTTTCAGGAGTTCCAGCAAATTCAGAACTTGCCAAACGTTGTTCGTCATGATTATCTAGAAAATGCAACATATTATGTTCAATATCCGACATCCCTTTTTGAATATCCGAAAGTTCATCAGGAGATGATTTCCCCTTAATAATATCTTTCAGTTTATCATAAGTTTCTACCTTATCATATAAATAATCCATTTTACCTAAACGAATATAATTGCGATATTCATTTGGGTTATACACTTCTGCCAATAAAAAAGCATTTGGATTCTTAACCTTAATAGCCGAATTCATATAGCTCCAGAATTCATACGGAACCATTTCGGCCATATCATATCGAAAACCATCAATGCCTTTTGCTGTCCAATATAAAGCTATCGATTTGAATTTCTTCCAAGAATCAGGAACATCTTTATCCTTCCAGAAAGCAAAATGCTCTTGATATGATTTCTTGTCAAAACCAGCAGGAAGCTCAGGGAAATCTTTAGAACCATCAGGACGGATTCCGTAATTTACTTTAACCGTTTCGTACCAATCATTTTGATCTGGTTTAGCTTTACGAGAACCATTTCCAGTCCACTTTGCAGGATTTTCATCAAATTTACCATCTACAAGCGGGTTTTTCTCTCCATTTAACGGAACATCATTATCAGGAATTTGAAACGGAGTGTTAGGTATATAATAAAAATTATTATCCCGTTTGTACTCAACCGTAACATCATCATTTGCACCAAAATCTCTTACGCCAACAGGATTATTTTTGCCTTCATATTTTCTGGCAATATGATTAGGAACAATATCGATAATCACTTTTAAACCCGCTTTATGCGTACGTGCAATCAAAGCTTCGAATTCTTGCAAACGATTGGCAGGATTTACAGCCAAATCAGGATTTACATTATAATAATCTTTTACAGCGTATGGAGATCCCGCTCTTCCTTTTATCACCTCTGGATCATCATTAGAAATTCCGAATGCGGTATAATCGCGAACCAACGCATGATGAGGTACGCCAGTATACCAAATATAAGTAACACCTAAATCTTTAATTTCGTGTAGTGCTTTATCGCTAAAATCGTTGAACTTCCCTACTCCATTTTCTTCAATAGTTCCCCAAGGTTTATTTGTCGTATTTATATTCCCGAACAAACGGGTAAAAACCTGATAAACAACAACTTTATTCTCAGAAACTACTTCTTTCTTGTTCGTATTTTGTCTTATGTCATTTGTTTTACATGCAGTAACCAAAACCATTGCAGTAATCCCAGCCACAATAACGCGTGCTTTTATCATATTTTTATAATGTGCTTATATTAATTTTAAGGTTAAAATGCATTAACCAATTTTTAAATTTAATCTATTTTTTAAAACATAAAATCTTAGAATAAAATTTAACTAAAAAAACGCTTTCGCTGCTAACACTACAACGTGTTAGTACATTCATTTGTTGATAACTTAAAAATTAAAATTTTAAACTTTGTAGTTAATTCAAAGAAGGTATAAAGATTCATAGCTACAAAGGTTCAAAGAATGAAAACTTTGAGGTTAATTTTTTTGCCACAGATTAAAACGATTAAAATGATTTTAAAAACTTTGAAAAATCCGTTTTAATCTGCGTTTTCGCCTAAGCGAATTCGTTTAATCCGCGTTCCTTCTTCTAACCAAGTATTTCAAGCAAATGCTTTTGGAACTTTAACTTAAAAATAAACCAAAACAATTAGTGAAAGTTCATGCAATTCGTGGCAAAAAATAATTTAGACTTATCTGATAACATCAATTATAAATAATTCCTAATATCTGTTAAGGTTGTATCCTTTTTCATAAATTTGACAAAAATTTAAACAATTGAAGAAATCACTCTTTTTCATATATAGCTGCTTGCTAATTTTAAGTGTTAATTTAGGAATGGCACAAGCTCCAAAAATAATTAACATCGAGCATTCTGACTTTGTCGACAGAAATGAAATAGAAATGCCAGGTGCTGTTTTACTTACCGGAAACGTAAAAGTAAACCATGATGGCATTGTTTTAACATGTAATAAAGCCTATTTGTTTCAGGGAGAAAACTACCTAAAAGCTTTTGGAAATGTACAGTTAGTTCAAGGAGATACCTTGTTTTTAAATAGTAAATATGCCGAATATAGCGGAAATACAAAAAAAGCATTTGCTACAGGAAATGCCGTTATGAGTTCGCCAGATGCTACATTACAAACCGACACTATCAATTTTGATCGAAATATTCAAGAAGTATTCTATAATTCCAAAGGAACAATCATCAACAAAGAAAATACATTGGAGAGTAAATCTGGAACATATTATGTAGCCGAAAAAAAGTTTAAATTCCTAACCGCAGTTACAGTTACCAATCCTAAATGTGTTATTAAATCAAATCACTTGGATTATTATAGTAATTCTGGGCATTCCTACCTCTTTGGGCCATCAACAATTACAAGTAAAACCAATTATATCTATACCGAAAATGGGTTTTATGACACCAAAAAGAATCTCGCACATTTTCTCCGGAAATCCTATATTCGATATGATGATCGCTTAATAGAAGGCGATAGTTTATATTATGACCGGAATAAAGATTTCGCTTCGGCAACCAGAAATGTAAAAATCACCGACTCTATAAATCGCGGAATTGTAAAAGGACATTATGCCGAAATATACAAACAAAAAGACTCCATGTTTGTTACCAAGAGAGCCGTTGCAGTAAACTTTGTCGATAATGATTCGGTTTACATACACGGAAAAAGACTAATGATTACAGGAAAAGAAGGAGATAGAATACTACGTGCTTTTAACAATGTTCGTTTTTATAAAACAGATATGAGTGGAAAATGCGATTCGATACATTCCAATAGTCGAACTGCCTTGACAAAACTTATAGGAAACCCAATACTCTGGAACGGTGAAAGCCAGATTACAGGAGACATCATGCATCTTATAGGCGATAATAATACTAAGAAACTCGACTCACTCAAAGTACTCAATAATACCTTCCTAATCTCCAAGGACACCTTAGGAACCGGCTATAATCAAGTCAAGGGACTGAACTTATTTGGGAAGTTTAAAGAAGGAAAACTCCATGATGTTGATGTTATAAAAAATACCGAAGTTGTTTACTATATGCGGAATGATGCCAATGAACTCATCGGAATCAATAAAAACGTAAGCAGCAAAATCAATCTTATTTTAGAAAACAATGGTATCGAAACTATTACATTCTATAATCAGGTCGATGGAGATATATTCCCCGAAACCGAGTTACCCGAAAATGCTCGAAAACTTCGAGGTATGGTTTGGCGAGGAGACGAAAGAATAAAATCTAAAGATGATATTTTTACCAAAGAAGAAAATGACGAGAACGATAAATTAGTCGAAGAAGGTAAAGTTGAAAATGCCAAAGAAAATGTCCCTATGAAAGTAAGGCAAGAAACACTTGATTACGGTAAAAAGAAACCAGCAACAAAAGCAGCAAAGACCACTAAAGCTAAGAAGTAGTATATACTCTCAATTTTTAGTATCCAGCTACAGTGACAGTTTTCAATCACAGTTTTTAGTAACTGCAACCACAACAGTTGACAACTTTAAATTAGAAAAAACCTTAGCACCTTTGAACCTTTGCCTCTTTGAACCTTAAAAGAAAAAAAATGAATCCAGACTTTATAAAATACCAAGCACAAACATCACCATATCCTTTAGGAATGGAAGTTTCGCACGCCATAGGATCCTACATATACGACACCAATAATAAAAAATATTTAGACTTCGTAGCAGGCGTTTCAGCCTGTACACTAGGACATCAACACCCAAGAGTAAATCAGGCAATAAAAGACCAGCTAGACAAATATTCGCACGTAATGGTTTACGGAGAATATTCACAAAGTCCAGCCGTAGAGTATTGCAAACTCATGGCTTCTCTCCTTCCCGAATCACTAAATAAAACCTATTTGGTAAACTCAGGAACCGAAGCTATTGAAGGTGCATTAAAACTAGCCCGAAGAACAACAGGTCGCAGCCAGTTAATATCATGTCATAACGCCTACCATGGTAACACAATGGGATCTATGAGTGTTATGGGATTCGAAGAGCGCAAACAAGCCTTTAGACCATTAATTCCCGATGTAGACTTCATTACATTTAACAACGAAGAAGATTTACAAAAAATAACTACCAAAACAGCCGGAATTATATTAGAAACAATTCAAGGAGGAGCAGGATTTATAGAACCACATGATAACTTTCTTCAAAAAGTGCGTAAGCGCTGTGATGAGGTTGGAGCCATGATGATAGTCGACGAAATCCAACCAGGATTTGGACGAACAGGAAAACTTTTTGGTTTCCAGAATTACGATGTCGTACCCGATATCGTAGTTATGGGAAAAGGAATGGGAGGCGGAATGCCAGTAGGAGCATTTACAGCATCGGCAGAAAAAATGGACCTGCTTACCGAAAATCCAAAACTCGGACATATAACCACTTTTGGAGGACACCCTGTCATTGCGTCAGCCTGTTTGGCGACTTTGAAAGAAATTACTGAGACAAACCTAATGTCCGAAACATTAGAAAAAGAAAAACTCTTTCGATCACTTTTGGTACATCCTTTGATTAAGGAAGTTAGAGGAAGAGGATTAATGCTTGCCACCATGACCGAAAGTGCCGAAATAACAAACGAAGTTATTTTAACCTGTCAGGACAAAGGGCTCATTTTATTCTGGTTACTGTTTGAAGGATGTGCCGTAAGAATTACACCTCCATTAACAATTTCTGAAGAAGAAATAAGAGAAGGTTGCGCCATAATCCTAAATGTAATGGATGAAATTTTAAACAAAAAGAATAATTAGGAGCTCCCGAAATGTCGGGACCAGCTATCCGCTTTATCTTTTGTTTTTTTAAAGAAAAAAACAAAAGGATATCGCTTTTATCTGGGCTAAAGCATATCGTTGACAACAGAATATTTAAGAATTAAAAATAACTTCAGTTTAAAAAAAGCTTCACATAAAAACTGATTCTATACGCTGCAAATATTGTTAATTAAATTGTTCACAACAATTCCTTCTCTCCCCACAAAACAAAAACATGTTGCCTAAATTTATAATAGGCTAATATCAAAAAAATAAAGTATGCAATTAAGCAACGAAGAAGAAGATTATAACCTATCCCTATCCAAATTTGAGTCCATGTTAAAAACTAACAAAGTACTCTTTTTTGATTCAGAAGAATTTGAAGAGATTATCCTTCACTATCTGGACATAGGCAAGGCTAATTTAGCAAAAAAAGCCTTAAAACTAGCACTAGATCAACATCCAAAATCTACAGGCTTAAAACTAGTACAAGTAGAGATGTTAGTGTATGACGACAAACTCGAGATAGCCGAAAAGCTTTTAAACGAGTTGTATGCAATCGAACCCAACAACGAGGAAATTTACATCCAGAAAGCAAACATCTATTCCAAAAGAGACCAACACGAGAAAGCAGTCGAACTGCTTAAAATCGCCTTGGAATATACAGATGATTTTGCCGATGTGTATAATTTAATCGGTATGGAATATCTATTCATGGACAATCTTGAAATGGCAAAAGATAACTTCATCAAGTGTCTCGAAGAAGATTTAGAAGACCAATCGGCCTTATACAACGTAGTGTATTGTTTTGAGTTCCTGGACCAAAATCAAGAAGCTATTACCTATTTAAACCAATATATAAACAAAAACCCTTATAGTGAAATCGCCTGGCATCAGCTCGGACGCTTGCATTATGGCATAAAAGAATACGAAAGTGCAATACGTGCTTTTGATTATGCTACCTTAATCGACGATGAGTTTCTTGGTGCTTTCATGGAAAGAGCCAAAGCTTATGAACGTTTAAAACAATATGCCGAGGCAATAGAAAGCTACAACCGTACCATCGAACTTGATGATGCAACATCGTATGCATTACTAAGAATAGGAAAATGTTACGAAAAACTAGGCAATAAAGCTTTAGCATTAAAATATTACAATAAAACCGTTCATGAAGATCCTCTTTTAGACAAAGGATGGATTGCCATAACCGATTTTTATGTACGCCAGAAAAACTTCCAAAAAGCATTGTTCTTTGTCAATAAAGCATTGACAATCGACAATCAAAACCGTTTGTATTGGAAACGTTACGCGACGATAAACAAGCAAATGAACTTTTTTGAAGAAGCGGAGTTTGGTTACCGTAAAGCAGTAGAATTTGGAGATTACGCACTCGATACCTGGTTATTTTGGGTAGATATTCTTCAGTTTTTAGGCGAGTTCGAAAGTGCTATTCAAACATTATTACAAGCATCCGAATATTTCCCTGAAGAAAATGAAGTCGAATACCGTTTGGCTGGATTATATTTTATGATACAAGACAATACCAAAGCCAAATTCCATTTGAGTAATGGACTACGATTAAACTTTGACAACTATATTTTAATCGAAGACTTATTCCCAGTGGTTTGGACAAAAAAAACGGTACAAAATTATATTACAAAACATAAAAACAATAATGATTGATATTTTAAAAAGGCGTTTCGGCTTGTTAGGAAAAAACATTAGTTACTCTTTTTCGAAAGGTTATTTTACTGAAAAATTCAACAACGAGTATTTTAAAGGATGCAGTTATGAAAATTTTGATATTCCGCAGATTAACTTTTTAACAGCATTAATAAAAGACAATCCCGATTTAAAAGGATTGAATGTAACGATTCCTTACAAAGAACAAGTACTACCTTTTTTAGATAAACTATCAAAAAAAGCTACATTAATCGGTGCTGTAAACACTATAAGATTCACAAAAAAAGGAAAATTAAAAGGCTACAACACCGATTATTATGGTTTCAAGAAATCGCTTAAACCTTTATTAAAAGCACACCATAAGAAAGCCTTGATTTTGGGTACTGGTGGGGCTTCCAAAGGAGTTGCTTTTGCCTTAGATGAATTAGGTATACCATATACATTTGTATCTCGTGAAGCCAAAGAAAACATAATTGATTACACTTTAATCAATGCAACGACTTTCGATAATTATCAAATCATAATCAATAGTACACCCGTTGGTACAAGCCCAAATATCGAAGCTTGTCCAGATATTCCGTACGAGTTTTTTACAAAAAAGCATATTGCTTACGATTTAATCTACAATCCAGAAGAAACTACATTTCTTAGAAAGGCTAAAGAAAATGGAGCCGTAATAAAAAACGGATACGATATGCTAATTTTCCAAGCCGAGAAAGCATGGAAAATCTGGAATAAATAAAGAAACACTACCTAAGAATATTAAAGACTACAATTACAAGATTGTGGTCTTTTTTATTTACGATTATTCCGCAAAGTTTTTATTCTTCTTATTGCCGAGTTACTCCTGAAAATTTCTCACTTATTTGAACGCGGATGACGCGGATTTACAAAAGCAAAAATGCAGATTAAAACGGATTCCGCTTGTTGTTTTTAAAAATCCGTTTTTATCTACGTCTTCACCTATGCGAATCTGTTTAATCCATACCCCTTTTTCAGACAATCTCTGTAATTACAACAATTCCCAATGAAGTCTGGGATATTACATTTGGATTATACTCCTGAAACACAATAACGTAAATTAAAAAATAGAACAAAAGTTATCAGGCAATTGTAAAACGATTTTCGGGCATAAAACAGCCTAAAAATAACTTTATGCAAAAAAAACAATTGTAATCTGAATATTTCGCAACATCAAAAACACCTTTTTCACCCTCAATTACAGATGATTAACAAGAATTTTAAACTTATTTACACTATAAATAATGGTTTTATTTTGTATTTTGATACACCTTTACTATCTTTCGCACTAGATTTAAAGTAAAAACCTTATACATTGAAAAAATGTTAGAAGAAAAGAATGATAACCTGCAAGATGCAGATGGAAAATTAGAAAATGGATCTGCGAATTCTATTGAAAACAATGAAACTGTTTCGGTAGAAATTGAAAACAATGAAGCAGAAAACACGGTATTGGAATCTGAAAATACAATAACTCTTTCTGAGGAAGAATTATCGGATACAGAAGCTGTTGTTGAAACTCAAAATCAAACAGCGCTTGATGCAATAACCAATTCTAATGCAGCCGAGAGTGAAGATGAAACGCTAAAAGAGCGCCATGACATTCCGATGCAAGATTATAATACTTTTTCTCTTGACGAACTTGTTGCTGAACTAAAAAAATTAGTTTCATCAGATAAAGTTATGTATGTAAAAGAACACATTGAAGAGATTAAAAAATCGTTTTTACTACAGTACAATCATCTTATCGAAGAAAAAAGAGAAGAATTCAATGCTGAAAATCAAGATCCAAACGAAGAATTTCAATATCATTCTCCATTAAAAACAAAATTTGACGAATATTACAATATATTCAGAGATCACAGAAATACACATTTTAAAAGCCTGCAAACCAATCTAAAAACAAATTTAGAAAACAGATTGGCTATTGTAGAGGAATTAAAAGAGCTTATAAATCCACAAGAAAACATAAAAGATACTCTTAAACATTTTAATGAATTAAGAGAAAGATGGAAAAATGCTGGTCCAATTCCAAAAGATAAATACAATCATGTTTGGAATAATTACCATTTTCATGTAGAGAATTTTTATGATTACTTACACTTGGATCGCGAAGCAAGAGATTTGGATTTTAAATACAATCTTGAGCAAAAACAAAAAATTGTTGCACGTGTAGAAGAATTAGTAAATGAAGCTGATGTAAACAAAGCCTTTAGAGAGTTACAAGATTTACACAGAATCTGGAAAGAAGATATCGGTCCTGTTTCCAAAGAACACCGTGATGAAATATGGAATAAGTTTAGTGAATTGACTAAAAAAATCCATGATAAACGCGAAGTTTTATTTGAAAACATCAGAGGTTCTGAATTAGAAAATCTAGCCGTTAAAAAAGATATTATTGCGCAAATTGAAGTTCTTGCAACCGAAAAGGTAAACACTCATTCTTTATGGTTACTTCAAATAGAAAAAGTGGAAGCTTTGCGTACTGCATTTTTTGCAGCGGGAAAAGTTCCTTCGGATGTAAACGAAGCTACATGGACTGCATTTAAAACTGCCGTTAGAAATTTTAATACTTTTAAAAATTCATTTTATAAAGACATTAAAAAAGATCAAAACGACAATTTAAACAAAAAAATGGCTTTGGTAGCCAAAGCAAAAGAACTACAAGAAAGTACCGATTATGAATCGACTACTCCTGTAATGAAAAAAATTCAGGAAGAATGGAAACAGATTGGTCACGTTCCCAGAAAATATTCAGACAAAATCTGGAAAGAATTCAAAGATGCTTGTAACAGCTATTTTGATAAACTAAAAGAGCACAAAAACGAAGAGAATGGTGATGAAATGGCATCATTTGATCAAAAAAAGGCATACTTAGAAACATTAAGAGAGTTCCAGCTTACGGGCGATCATAAAATAGATCTTGATGCTATAAAATTACACATCGAGACATGGAAAAGCCTAGGAAAAGTTCCTTTCCCTAGACGTCACATCGAAGGTAAATTCAATAAGATTCTAGATGCTCTTTTTGAAAAATTAAGCTTAAGCAAAAAAGAAACAGAAATGATTCGATTCTCAAATAGAATTGATAATTTATCTGAAAGTAACGATACGAGAAAATTAGACAACGAGAAAATTTTCTTAATGCGTAAAATCGAAGAAGTACAAAACGAAATTTTCCAATTAGAAAATAATATTCAGTTTTTTACCAATACGAAAAATGCTAAAAAAGAAAACTCAATAGTTCTTGAAGTTCGCAAAAACATTGCTCTCCATAAAGAAAGCCTTGACGTTTGGAAAGAAAAATTACACCAATTAAGAAATTTAGACAACAACTAAATCTATTAAAAGGCATAAATAGAAAGAGCGATAATTAATTTTATCGCTCTTTTTTTGTTTTATATCTTAAGCTAAATAGTTTAAATGCAAAGTATGCCTCGATTCTGCATTGGATTAAAAGCACGCAAAGATTTACGCCAAGTATATAAAAAATACAAAGCTTTGCGGACTTTGCAATTTCACAAAGTCTTACTTATAAAAACTTTGCGTGCTTTGCGGTTAAATCATAATCTGCGTTCCTTTCTAAGATAATCTAATTTATAAATGCCTTTAAAAGCGGGCAATTATACTGCTTGAATGTTCTTGTTTTACTATACAATGAATAAAAATCGGTTATTTCTTCTCCCGATTTAAACGGCATTCTTTCTGTATCCGAAATAGCAAAAATTCCGTAATAGTCATAATAATTACATTCGAAAATCATCAAACTAGCCAATGCCTTTTCTTCTTTATTTTTGGATAATTCCAATACCTTTTCGTAATACATTTTAGCCAGTGTACATCTGTAATAATTGGAATTCTGATATTTCATTTCGGCATCATGATTATCCTCTCCATATACATAATCCGAATAGTTTTCTCCACCAGAAGAAGACCAATCATAAGCCAGCATCATCCAGGAATTCCCCCAATAGGAAACATTAAAATAAGCATGCGCCAATTGTAAATTACTTGCTGCAGTATTCTCCTTTTTTAACTCGATAAGTTTAGCTATAAATTCGGCTTTATTAAAACGATAATTAAATTTTCTTTCTTTCTCCTTTTGTAAAACTTTAGGAACAAATGGGTTCTCGTTAAGATAATTTCTATACTCATAATTTTTTTGCCAAAAACTAGCTGGCATACTGGCAAAAACCTGATAAGCTATAGCCAGATTGTTTTTTCTAAAAGCAATAGTACCTTTTACATCTTTATAAAAATTTACATCTGGCGCTGTTGTTCCCGCACAAATATATTTTTCAAATGGTGTTTTATCTTCTTTTTGGTACAATGCAATTAAGTTATCCATATCATCTAGAGTTGCATACCTTTCGAAATAGCCGGTATAGCTATAAAATGATGGATTATAATACCAAGAGTCCGAACCTTCTTTTTTAAGATCGGATTTTAAAAACAATAAACCAGCCGTAGCTTTATCTCCTTGTTTAGAAAACTCATTACTAGCAATTCGATACAAACTATATAAATTTTTAAGCAAGCTATTATCGTTTTCAACTAAATCCTCTATGGCATTAAAATAATTAAAAAGTTTATTCTGCGTTTTTTCATCCTGTAAATTATCCTGTTTCAATGCAACCAAAGCCAATTGAATATTCTTTTGCATCTGAATCGAAGCATTTGCCTCATCAGAAATCATTGCAACATATTTTTTCCCCAAATCAATTTCATCATCAATAAAACACAATTGAGCAATAGCCGACGCCATAAAATCTTTTTGCTCTCCCGAAACCTTAGCATGAATAGAAATCAGAAAATCCCTCAATTGCCTTAAATAGTAGGTATCTTTATTGAAATTTTCTTCCTTTGCCTTTTCATAATTATCATACCAGCTCATTTCATCGAAGTTTACTGCCGGAACTTTATTAACTGAATATTTTGGGGTAAAAATCCAATCTTCGAGTTTGTTTATCTCTCTTTGGATCAGGAAGCTAAAATAAACACTGTTTGAATTTAATTTATAAACTTCTTTAATCGTTTTTAAATCAGGCGCAGGATTTCGCAAACTTTCGAGAATCAAAATCATATTTCGCTCCTCATCATTTTTTGCCAAATTTAGTGTCGCAGCAGTTTGTTTGAAATTATAATGCAGCATTACCGCGTATGATTTATCATCGCAAGAAGCAAAAACTTTGCTCAGTAAATAATTTTGAAGAGGGAAATCATCAATACACAACGCTTTATAATACAAAGCCCAAGGTTCCAGAATTGTATTCTTATTGTCGGCAAAATAAGTATCATATAAACGTATAACTTCGGCTTTATCTGAGTTATAAAAACGATCTCTTAAAATAAGAAAAGCATAACGTTGCTTTAAGAAAGAATCTTTTGCTTTTAAAATCTTCTGATTATAACTTCCTAACGCTACTGTATTACCATTTTCCTGATAACTTTTTATACTATTCCAAGATTCCCATTTTGAGTTTGGAACATTATTATATTCTAATTGTTTAGCAAATACTAGATAATCAAAAAATGATTTATTTTTAGGAAGCAGTAAAGTTGCAATAAAAGTATTTTTAGCAAATACTTTCTTAAGCGTATTAGTGTGATAAGCAGCCTGAAATTGATCAGAATCTGTTTCGTACAAAATTGTATGAATATCATCTGTTGTTACTTTACTACCTATTTTTTTTTGCCATTCTAAGCAATTTAATTCCTGATCTTTATTAGAAACCATATTAACTTCATGGAAACTATTTGCCGAATAACAAAAATAACGCAGTTTTAAAAATCCTTCTCTTTCTGACTTAAATAAAGCCAATCGACTTGTTTCTGCCGATTCATACCAACCACAAGCAAATGAAACCTGAAAAAAAAATAATAAAATAAAACTACTGAAAATGCGCATAATACTCGGATATATTTTGAACACCATAATCATGAATGTATTTTTTATCAAACGAAAAGAAAGTAACTTTCGTGTGATTATCCATAGGTATTCTATTTTTTACAATCGAAATCATTTTGTTTATCTCCTCATCTGAGATTTTTTCGATTCTTACTTCATCTCCATTTCGTAAGTAAGTCTGCCCTATTAAAACATCATCTTGAAGTAGATACTTATTAGGTGCTACCTTTTTATATCGTGTAGTATCTTTTACAAACTCATCATAATCTGATATAATCCCTTTAAACTGATTCCCTCGAAAAACTACCGACCAACTATATAAAGGCAATGCAATATCTAGATCTAATTCATAATCACTATGGGTTATATATTTTGCCAATTCATCACTTGTTCCAATAGAATTCTTGGTTTTATAATCATTGGGACTTGATAAATTATAACACATCAATAATCCTCTATCCACAGGTGGAATTCCAGCTTTTTCAGAATATTTATATTGCCATAACCTTATGGTTGCCGCTAATTTGGAATTTTTAAATTCTGATTTAATTTGTTTTAGTAAATAAAAATAATTGTCTTTGGATTTTTCTGTCCAATCACAATCTACTAAAATCTCATTAAAATAAGGTTTTAGCTTTGCTAATTCGATTGCTCTTATGGAGTCGAAATTCAATCTTTTTTTGGATTCTCCTTTTTGTTTATCGTAATCCGAATATACAATTTTACCCGCCTTTGCCTCTGCTTTACGGATAATATAACTCTCCCCAATTTCCTTTATCCTTTTTTGGATACGTATAGCCAAACTATCCAATTGTGCTTTATTAGATTGCAAAACGACATCATTGGTAATAAAAACACTTGGCGTAATATCAAGATCATTTTCATTAAAATCTATTTGTCTTATCGTTGCTACCGGAAGCGGTTCTTTAGTATATGGATTCCAGTCAACATCAAAAAAACGAACATACATATGTTTTAAATTCAAATTCTTACAAATTGTATCTTCTTCATTATCAAAATAAGCATTTGTTTTCCAATAACAAAAAGAACGAATTACTTCTTGTTTATCGTCACATCCTGAACTATTGATCATTAGAAATAATATAATAACAATTAGACCCTTCATATTCGAATAATACTTACAAATTTTAAGCTAAAGTAATGCTTAAAACAATAACGTTATTCATTTTTTTAAACAATTTCAAGTTTCGATTGCTACCTTTGCAAAAAAAATAAATATGTCAAACATTTATATCGGGTATCACTTTACAATTGAACCTAAAGAACTAGGGTCTGAAATACTAATTGCCGAATTGGGAGAGAAAGCTTTTGAGAGTTTTACCGAAACCGAAACTGGAATTTCTGCCTTTGTGCAAAAGGATTTATGGGATGAAGCTATTTTGGAAGATATTCATATTTTACAATCAGATGAATTCAAGATTGATTACACATTCGAAGAAATCGAACAAGTAAACTGGAATGAAGAATGGGAGAAAAACTTTGAACCTATTGATGTAGATGGAAATTGTCATGTACGTGCTCCATTTCACCCAAAAACCGATGCAGAATATGATATTGTAATCGAGCCGAAAATGAGTTTTGGAACTGGTCATCACGAAACAACACACATGATGATTCAGCATTTATTAGAAATGGACGTTAACGGAATGAAAACTCTGGATATGGGTTGCGGAACTGCTATTCTAGCTATTCTTGCCGAAATGAAAGGAGCTCAGCCAATTGATGCTATCGATATTGATAACTGGTGTTATTTAAACTCTATAGAAAATGCAGAACGCAATAATTGTAAACATATTACCGTTTACGAAGGAGATGCAGCATTATTATCAGGCAAAAAATATGATTTAATTATTGCCAATATCAACCGTAATATTTTGCTGAACGACATGCAAAGTTATGTTGATTGTCTGAATCCAAAAGGAACCTTATTATTAAGTGGTTTCTATGAAGAAGATATTCCTTACATCGATGCATCTTGCACTGAAAAAGGATTAAAATATGTTAAAAAATTTCAAAGAAACAACTGGGTTTCATTAAAATACGTAAATTAGATAGTCAATTATCTGACTATTTAATGGCTCAATAAATTGCGAGCCAAACAGATTTGTACCGATTTTAGCTTTTTAAAATGTGCAAAACTGTGACAAAAAAATTAGTAATTACAACAGTACAAAAAACTAAAAAAGATGAGTACTAAAGAGAAAGTAAGAGAAAAAGTTCGGGAAAAAGAGACAATATCTTTTAACAACGAAATCATTGTATATAATGATGATGTGAATACTTTTGATCATGTAATAGAGACTTTGATCCGCGTATGTAATCACACACCTGAACAAGCAGAACAATGCTCGCTGATTGTACATTATAACGGAAAATGTACTGTAAAAACAGGTCCTATGGATAAATTAAAACCCCAATGTACCCAACTTTTAGAAGCTGGTTTAAGTGCAGAAATCGTTTAATTTAATTATCAATAATTTAAAAAATTGTGTAATTTATTCTATATTTGAATAAATTACACAATTTTTTTTATGGAAGAATACGGTAAAATACTAATTATTGCAATGCCAGTTTTTTTATTATTAATCATAATCGAAAAATCTTATGGCATATATAAAAAACAAGATCACGTTCCTCTTATTGATAGTGTATCTAGTATAAGTTCGGGAATTACGAATTCGGTAAAAGATGTCCTTGGACTTACCATTACTTTTATTTCCTACGAATGGCTTGTTTCCAAAATTGCTATTTATCACATAGAAACTACCTTCCTTACCTATCTTGTTGGCTTTTTTGTAATCGACTTTTATGGTTATTGGAGTCATCGCTTAACGCATCAAATTAATTTTCTTTGGAATAAACATGCTATTCATCATAGTAGTGAAGAATTTAATCTTGCATGCGCACTGAGGCAACCTATAGCAAGTTTTGTGAATTTGTTTACTTTTTTACTTATTCCAGCTGCTTTGTTTGGTATTCCCGCAACAGTTATTGCTATTACATTACCCATTCATTTATTTTTGCAATTTTGGTATCATACCAAGTATATAAAAAAAATGGGCGTTCTGGAATATATTCTCGTAACACCTTCTCATCACAGGGTTCATCATGCTATAAATCCTGAATATTTAGACAAAAATCATTCACAGATTTTTATATTTTGGGACAAACTTTTCGGTACTTTCCAAGAAGAACTAGAATCTGTTCCCCCTGTTTTTGGAATAACAAGGCCGGCAAATACATGGAATCCTATCCGAATCAATTTCCAGCATTTAGCGCTATTGATTAGCGATGCGTGGAGGGCCGAAAACTGGAAAGACAAATTTACAATATGGTTTAAACCAACAGGTTGGCGTCCCGAAAATTTTGAAGAAAAATATCCTGTAAATAAAATTACCGATGTATATAATTATACTAAATATGGAACCGATAATTCTAACAAACTTGTTTATTGGTCGATAACCCAAGTTATGATAACACTATTATTTGTAAGCTACTTGTTTAGTAATATTGCCAAAATTGGTTTTCCTAATATTTTTTATTATGGCTTTTTTATTTTCATAACCATTTACAGTTATACCGAATTAATGGATAAAAACCGTTTTGCTATTTTGTGGGAAAGCTTACGTTTAGCAACCGTTCTGGCAATTATTCTTTATTTTGGAGATTGGTTTGGGCTCAATTCTATTTTTCCTTTTGGTAATATTGTTATTATCGGATATCATATTATTTCTTTACTAGTCGCGATTTACTTCATAAAAGTCGATTTTAAAACCATAAAACCAGTTCTGGTAAACTCCTAAAAGTAAATTATGAAAAGTCCTTTATTCTTAAAAATATATGTTGGTTTTAGTATTATCTATCTTTTAATTCTTCTTTTTAATCTTGAAAATATAGCTTGGTATTTAAAAGGTTTTCTTATTCCGATTTTATGGCTTGCTGTTTATTTTTCAGAGAATTTTCCATCAAAAAAAATACTTCTTGGTGCTTTGTTATTTTCATGGATTGGTGATGTAATTTTATTATTTGCCGATAAGGCCGAAATCTATTTTATATTAGGCTTAGTGGCATTTTTAATATCTCATGTTATTTATATCATTCTATTTAACAAACAAGATAAGCCTAAAGTCAAAAAAAATAAAAACCTTTATAATGTTGGTTTTGTAGTTATCCTGATTTATTTAGCCCTGATGCTAAACATCTTATTACCAAAATTAGGCGATTTACAAATACCTGTGATTGTTTATGCATTAACTATCTCAACAATGCTTCTGTCTGCTTTTAGTGGCTATTTAATTTGGGCGAAACCCGCTAATTCATTTATCCTCATTGGTGCAATTATTTTTGTCCTTTCGGATAGTATTCTGGCAATGGATAAATTTTATGAACCAATATATAAAAGTTCGTTTTTTATTATGCTCACTTATCTTGTGGCACAATATCTGATTGTAGTTGGTATATTAAAATTGAATTCAGTAAAAACAAAATAAAACACGGATTAAACAGATTTACATTAATTTTTCACTTACCAATCTTGCTAATTGGGCAGATTTTTTTTTAATCATTTTAATTCATTAAATCTGTGGCTTATTTTATTAAAACCTTTTACATTTGTACCATTAAACCGCCAAAAACCATGAAAAAAATAGCTCTTTTTATCGTTTTACTCATTACTGCTACGTCGTGCGTGAGTACAAAATCTACCTTGAAAAATGTGGATGATAATGCACCAAACCTAACCTTAACAAAAGACAATACCTTTGTAATTACTGCACATAGTAAAGACAAAAAATATGGTTATGACAAAGATTATCCTATAAATATATTCTACAGAACATCCAAAGATGAAGTTATTAATCAACAACGATTTTTAAACGCACTGGCAGGACCAAACGGCGAAAAGATAACTTATACAAAACTAGAAAGCTGCTGCCCTTTCCCAACCAAAAGAAGCGATATGGGAGCTGGATTTCTAGATGTTTACGAATTGAAATGGGAAGGTCAGAAAAAACCAATCAATTTATATCTTAACATCTACGAAAAAGGAATTTTAATGGTACCACTTGGGTTGACTTTGAAGAAATAGTTCAGTCTAGAAAATAGAAGAAAGACTTGGAGATTAAAGATTCTCACTATAGAGATATGTTTACAAAGACTCAAAAAAATAATTTAAACTAATAATAATAATGTACGGAATATCGTGTTTCATTTTAATTATTTCTCCACTACTCTTTCAAATTATATTTGGCGTAAAAGCTATCGGAGAAATAATTAAACTAAAATTATGGGCAATATCTTTAATTAGTGTTTTTTTACAAATAGTACTCACTGGACTATCACTTTCTATTGCTTCATACGATCTTGACCAAAATCACAATCAAAACGAATATAACTGTGAAATCCAAGCTACAACAATTGTTGCACTCTCATTATTTTTTTTTATTTTACTTATAATAACAATTATTATACAGTATCTTATTAAAAAAATTTACGAGAAGAAACTTAGACAACTTAAATAGTTTCTAATCATAAAACACAATTAATCAATATGTTAAAAACAGAAACTGCCTTTGTCATTTTCTTTGTTTTAGCTATAATTGTATTTCCGTATTATATCTTTTATTCAAATTCTGATTTTTTGTCATCCCTGCTTTCAGGTTTAATCGCTGTCGATTTTGCTAGAGTTGTTGCGGCATTGATTAAATTTATTGTTTTGTCTGTGGTAACCTTTTTTTATTGGAAACTTTCGAGAATAACCGCTGAAATAAATTTCAAAAAATTCACAATCCAACTTTTACTGACTATTCCTGGGGTTCTGATTTCAAAAATTAATCTTTATCCCTACCTTGATTTCAGTACTCTTTATCCTGATTTTTTTATTTCTCGAATTCAAATCGTAGTAAGTATTAATATTTTCACAAATACGCTATTTTTCCTTGGACAAGTTTTGTTTGGAATCTTTTATATAAAACTTCGAAAGACCATCATTGTTGCTACAAATAATAGCAAAAATTCTTAGTTTCATTAAGATACCAAAGAAAAAAAACTACAAACCACACAAACAATCAGATACGCTATAACATGATAAATATCATTTATTAGCTTCTTACAATGACTTAATATTGTCCACGATTACCTCACTTAACTTTATTTTTATGGTGTTTTGTGAACTTTATTTAAAGTGGAAATCATTTTTTGAGAAAGCCAATTTTTCTGGGATTTACAGAGCAACCCGCGGAAGTTTCTGTAAAGACCAAGAAAAAAAGGTTTTAGAGAAAAACATTACAACGGATAGCGGGAGAAGCTTCTTAAAAAAATCTTAAATCTTAATCTGTAAATCGCAAATCATAACTACATTTGCACTTTCAAAAATTTCAAACTATGAACATACAACATATTCCACAAATTAAGCATACAGATAGCGGTAATTTCTTCTTACTAGCAGGCCCTTGCGCTATTGAAGGTGAAGAAATGGCGATGCGTATTGCTGAAAAATTAATTGGTATTACCGAAAAACTTCAAATTCCTTATGTATTTAAGGGGTCATTTAAAAAAGCAAACCGCTCCAGAATCGATAGTTTCTCTGGAATTGGTGATGAAAAAGCATTAAAAATATTAAGAAAAGTTTCTGAAACTTTTCATGTTCCAACCGTTACAGATATCCATACTAATGAAGATGCTGATTTGGCTGCTCAATATGTTGATGTTTTACAAATCCCTGCATTCTTAGTACGTCAGACCGATCTTGTTGTGGCTGCTGCCAATACTGGAAAAGTAGTAAACCTAAAGAAAGGACAATTTATGAGTCCGGAAAGCATGAAACATGCCGTACAAAAGGTATTGGATTGTAATAATCAAAACGTAATGGTTACAGATCGTGGTACTATGTTTGGTTACCAAGACATGATTGTAGATTACAGAGGAATCCCAACTATGCAACAATACGCAACGACTGTTCTAGACGTAACGCATTCATTGCAACAACCTAATCAAACTGTGGGTGTAACTGGTGGAAGACCTGATATGATCGAAACCGTTGCCAAAGCTGGTATCGCTGTAGGTGTTGATGGAATTTTTATCGAAACTCATTTTGACCCGGCAAATGCCAAAAGTGATGGTGCAAACATGTTGCATTTAGACTATTTTGAGGATTTAATGACCAAACTAGTTGCCATTAGAAAAACTATAAATCAATTTTAATTTTTAAACTTACTTCATTGAAAACTAATTTTTTATTATTTTTCTTGTTGTGTTTTTCAATAAACACTTTCGCACAAGAACAAATAGCAGTACAAGACAAATACACGGCGCATAATAAAGGAAAATTTTTCATTTCCTGGGGTGGTAACAGAGATAGTTACACTAAATCTGATGTGAACTTTAGAGGGAAAGATTACAACTTTACAGTTGATAATATGGCTGCTCACGATAAGCCAAAAGGATGGCATCTTGATTATGTAAATCCGGCAAACATGACTATTCCTCAGACTAACTTTAGAATGGGATATTTTATTAGCGACCATTACAGTGTTTCTATTGGTTGGGATCACATGAAGTATGTAATGAGCCAAAATCAAACAGCTAATGTTACTGGATATATTGATTTACCTGCTGATCAAGCTGGATCTTATTACAACGGAGTTTATAATAATACACCTGTAGACATGTCTCTACATGGTGCTCAGGAAGGTGGTTATGATAAAGGTACTATCCAGGGAAATCCTCCTGCTTTTTTAATGTATGAGCATACAGATGGTTTGAACTATATTAACACGGAGGTTTCAAGACATGATGATATTTCGAAATGGTTTGGTTTACCAAATACTGACAAAGTACAAATTAACTTAACTGAAGGTTTAGGTATCGGAGTTTTATATCCTAAAACAAACACAACTCTTTTAGGAAAAGAACGTCATGACGATTTTCACATTTCTGGATATGGATTATCTGCAAAAGCGGGAATTAACTTTACCTTCTTCAAATATTTCTATATTCAAGGTGAGCTAAAAGGTGGATATATCAATATGCAGGATATTAGAACCACTACAAGCAACGATGACAAAGCATCTCAGAACTTTTTCTTTTTACAAAGAATTATTGCTGTAGGAGGTATTTTCAGAATATAATTTACAAGCTTATTAAAAATAGTTATCATTTTATTTGGTAACTATTTTTTTAATTATTTACTTTGTAATTCAAAGTACTTTATATGAAAGATAAATATTTACAGGATATTAGTGAGATAAAAAACATGATGAATAAATCTTCTCAGTTTATTTCATTAAGTGGTTTATCGGGTGTTATGGCAGGAATATATGCTCTTATTGGTGCACATATCGCCAATGGACTCATAGAAAGTCACCAAGGTTATTATATAACACTGGAGAGTAAAACTTTCAAGTTAATTGTTTTAACTGCTTTTTTGGTACTATTCTTTTCTATTGCAACAGCAGCAATATTAACTGTAAACAAAGCAAAGAAAGAAGGAGAAAAGATATGGAATACAACTTCCAAAAGAATGTTGATCAATTTTTTGATTCCACTTATTACGGGTGGGATTTTCGGCTTACTTTTGTTACGACATGCTTATTATGGCTTAATTGCTCCTGTCACTCTCCTATTCTACGGATTGGCTTGTGTAAATGCAAGTAAATATACTTTGAGAGATGTACGTTATCTGGGAATTACAATAATTATTCTGGGATTAATCGCTACTGAATTTTCGGGTTATGCATTGGAATTTTGGGCATTAGGTTTTGGAGTTTGCCATATTTTATACGGAAGTATTATGTATTTTAAATACGATAGAAAATAATTTTTAATCACTACCATTAAAAAATAAAAACATGAAAAAATTAAAATATATTTTTGCCGGTGTTACCTTAATAATCAGCTTTTGTTGTGCATTATATATAACAAAACAATTTTTTCCTGTCGACCCATTTTCGAAAACAACCACTGAAGATCCAAAATTAAAAAACCTACAATTAGATAAAATTCAGGCAGGTGATTTAGTTTTCCAAACCTCTCTTTCCAGTCAGGCCGAAGCAATACAAATTGCTACCAACTCCAAATTTTCTCATTGTGGAATAGTTTATATTATAGATGGTAAACAGTTGGTTTTTGAAGCTGTAGAACCAGTAAAACTAACTCCTCTTATAGAATGGATTAAGCAAGGAAAAGACGAAAAGTTTATTGTAAAGAGATTAAAAGATTCAACAGCTCTAACCCCTACAACTATTGAAAAAATGGAGATTTACAGTCGAAATTTTCTCAATAAAGATTACGATTCTTATTTTGCCTGGTCTGATGATAAAATTTATTGCTCCGAATTAATTTGGAAGATATATAAAAATGGTGCTGGTATCGAATTGTGTCCGTTACAAAAACTGAAAGATTTTAATCTAAAAGACGAAAGAGTTAAAGCTAAATTAAAAGAACGATACGGAAATAATATTCCGCTTGAAGAAAATGTAATATCTCCTTCGAACATCGCAGATTCAAAATTATTAAAAACCGTAATTGATACCTATTAAAAATTGAAAAGCATCATTCAAAATATAAATAAGGCCTTTGACCATCGAATTCGACTTGGAATCATGTCTGTATTGATGGTCAATGATTCGGCTGATTTTAGCACTCTGAAAGAGCTTCTAGGCGTTACAGATGGTAATCTTGCAAGCCATGCTAAGGCATTGGAACTTGAAAACTATATCGAAATACAAAAACAATTTATCGGCAAAAAACCCAACACAAGTTATAGGGTTACCAAAGAAGGTAAAAAAGCGTTTGTATCTCATATAGATGCACTTGAAAAATTAATACAGAAGAAGTGAGCCTTTTTTTTACTCCGTTACTTTGAAATACAAAGTACTTTTAAAAAACTAAACGCATTAAATATGAGAGATATAGTAATAGAAAAAATGTATGAATGGTCCCGAAAACCGTATCAGAAATACATAAAAAAAAATGTCCCATGGGAGATTAACAAAACCGAATTACTCACATTTCCCAAAGAAAGTTTGGGATATAGATTAGGCGATTTTCTACGTAGAAACAATTTTGATATCCAAGCCAAATTAGAAGATCATGATATCATTCATGTTTTAACAAACACAGGGACTACTGTTATAGAAGAAATTGGAATGCAATATTATCTTTTGGGTAATCGTAAAAAGAGCTTGTATTTGTTTATGGTGATTCTATCGGGAACTATCTTCTATCCTACTCGACTGGGTTATTTTTTTAAACAATATAAAAAAGGAAGAAATGCGATGCCTTTTTATTATCTGGATTTCTCCAAAATGTTATTAACACCTATTTCATCAATCCAAAAAACTTTTAAAATTTAAAACCATGAAAAATACCATTACCGAAGAAGCATTTGAGGGCAGACCTGCAATTGAGTTAACAGTTGGGAGTTTTATAATCTGCTCTATTTTATTTACACTATATGTGCTTGTAAAAGACAACTCTTACATACTAATTGTCGGGTTTCTTTTTACTGTTGCAGCTTTATTTCTTAATGTTATAATGTTGTTTCATTTACTGGGAAGCTTCATTAAGTTACCAAATCAAAGAGAATATATAGGCTGCAA
The DNA here is from genome assembly GCF_025847235.1 of Flavobacterium shii. GTDB lineage: Bacteria > Bacteroidota > Bacteroidia > Flavobacteriales > Flavobacteriaceae > Flavobacterium > Flavobacterium shii. The sequence goes on along the minus strand of NZ_JAOZEW010000017.1, from coordinate 90,416 downwards.
AATTTTAATTCTATTATCTAATATCCCGATTGCACTTTTATACTATACAATCATAATGAAGCTTAATTTATTATAAAAATCTTTAAATAATTTTACAATGGAAACACAAGAAACACCAAAATCAAATTCAATTTTTCAGTCAAACACAGCCAAAATGATTATGGTTGGTTTACTTACATTATTCTTACTTATCCCACTAGAATATGTAAAAAGTTTAATCTCGGAACGTTCCTCAAGACAAAATGGGGTCATTGCCGAAATTAATGATAAATGGGGTCAAGATGTATATATCTATGGGCCAATATTAAAAATTCCATATACATCTTATGAAGAAACGGTGACTGTAAATGAAAAAACTAAAGAAACTGTGAAGCAAAAAGTAGCATCAACAAAATATGCCTATTTTTTTCCTGAAGAATTAGATATTAATTCGGATACAAATACTAAAATTCTTAATCGAAATAATTATGAAGCGGCAGTTTTTACCACCAATATGAAATTTAAAGGTAATTATGTGCAACCTAATTTCGGTATTAAGAATATTGCCAACGAAAATATACAATGGGATAAAGCAACAATTTTAATTAAGACCACTAATCTAAAAAGTATAAAAGATGAGGTTAAAATTAAACTCGGAGGTACAAACTATACTTTTGAACCTGTATATAACTCTACTAAACTTGATAACACCGAAGCACTTGAAACGAGGTATGTTGATTTGACAAAAATATTTTTTGGATCTAATTCAAATTTTAATTTTGATATTACTTATAACGGTAGCGAACAAATAAAAATAGTTCCAATCGGGAAAACTACCAAGGTAAGCATGAAATCAAATTGGACTTCACCAAGTTTTACAGGGAATTTCCTCCCAGATGATAAAACTAAAAAGATAACTAAAACTGGCTTTACAGCAAATTGGAAAATTTTGCATATCAACAGAGCCTTTTCACAACAAGCCTTTGATATTTTACCTGACTTAAACACCTATAGCTTTGGAGTAGACTTTGTGATTCCGATAGATCAGTACCAACAAAATGAACGTGCATCTAAATATGGTTTTCTGGTTATAGGACTTACGTTTTTGATATTCTTTTTAATCCAGAATATGAGTAAAATAAGCATCCATATTTTCCAATATTCCATGATTGGTTTGGCGTTAATTATGTTTTACACTCTTTTAATCTCAATAACTGAGCACAGTAATTTCACAAAAGCTTATGTTTTATCTGGAATAGCCGTTGTATCGCTTATTACTGCTTATTCATTTTCGATTTTAAAGAATAGAAAGTTCCCAATGTTTATTGGCTTTTCACTCACAGGACTGTACACTTTTATCTATGTTATAATCCAATTAGAGAATTATGCGCTATTGGTAGGCAGCGTAGGGTTATTTTTAATTCTTGCAGCCGTAATGTATTTTTCCCGAAAGATAGACTGGGGTAAATAATTAAGATTAGACAACATCTATTAAAACCTCTCAAACCTATAGAAATTTTCTTTAGCTTAAAACAACTATGTAACTGATATAAGTTCATTTAAGAGAAGTGTTTAAAAACTTATATTTCCTTAAATCGCTTACGTGGTTTTAAATGGTTTTATTAACTTTTAAAGTTAAAACTATGTCTGAAGTCTATAAAAAGCAAAAACCACTTATATAATTAAGTGGCTTTGCTTTTATCTATAAATAATGAGACTATTTTGTCAAGATTCCGTTTTGATCAATAAGATATACTAATGAAGCCATTGTTGCTGCTCCAAGTTCTAATTCTCTTTTGTTTATTGCATCAAATTTATCGTTTGCAGCATGGTGATAATCAAAATAGCGTTGTGAATCTGGTTTTAAACCAGCTTTAACAAGCGGCTTAGTCGACGTTAAATGTCCAATATCCGAACCACTGTGCCCTTTTACAAAACTATGAATTAAATAAGGCTCAAATAAGCCTTTATAGCTTTCTATTTTCTTGAAGTTATCATCATCAGTTTCAAAAGAGAATCCTCTTGGACTAAATCCTCCTGAATCGCTCTCTAAAGCAAAAATATGATTTTCTTTATTTTTTTGTGCCATTTCTTCGTACATGGCTCCACCTTTACCTCCGTTTTCCTCATTCATGAATAAGACAACACGAATTGTATTTTTAGGTTTGTAACCTAGATTTTTAAGGATACGAACCACTTCCATACTTTGTACTACACCAGCTCCATCATCATGAGAACCATCTGCCAAATCCCAAGAATCAAGGTGTCCACCAACAATCATAATATTTTCTGGATGCTCAGTTCCTTTCATTTCTCCAATTACGTTATGAGATAATACGTCTGGTAATTGCTCACAAGATTGTTTAAAATAAAATTTTAAAGTTGGATTTTGTTTTAATGATTTACTCAATAATTCGGCTCCATTAGTACTAATTGCAGCTGTTGGTATATACTCAGATTTTGGTAAATCACCATAACTTTGAACTCCTGTATGAGGGAAATCATCTAATCTTAAATTCATCGAACGAACGATTGTTCCTACTGCACCAAATTTAGCTGCTTCTTTTGCACCAGCATATCTTTGGTCAACACAACCTCCGTATGATTTAAAAGTTTCAACATTTTCAGGATCCATAGGTCTGTTAAAGAACACTATTTTACCTTTTACTTTAGCTCCCAGATCATTTAATTCTTTAATCCCTTGTACCTCTATTACTTCGGCAGTAATTCCTGTTTTTGGTGTAGCAATCGAACCTCCCAAAGCAGTAATTGGCACAACAGTTTTTGTTTTATTATCTAAAATATAAGCTGTTTCTTTTTCTCCACGAACCCAATGTGGTACCATTACTTCTTGAAGATATACTCTGTCCAGCCCAATACTTTCTAATTGATTTTTTGTGTATTGTACTGCTTCAGCAGCATTTGTAGAGCCTGATAATCGGCTTCCAATATCATTTGATAAATACTCTAACCAAGTATAACATTTTGAATTGGTTAAAGCTGATTTGTAAATTGATTTAATATTTTTCTCATCTGGAGTTTGTCCAAATGACACTAATCCTGTTAAAAATAAAACAGTTAATAAAGATGTTTTTTTCATTGGTTATATAGCATTTTTTTTGAGGTTACTTATTCTCTTTTTTTGCCAAAAAAACAGGTTTTCGGCATTTTTTTGGTCTTTAAGCAAAGGAACAAAATTCTTTACAACTCAGCTGGATTTTCCAAACCTTTTCGCTAGATTAAATAAAAATTATTTCACTTCGATAATCTCATTTTTCACACTAATACCATTTTCATTAAAAGCTTCAATTGTAAAATAATACTTAGTTCCTTTATCTAAACCTCTAAAGTCATATGAACTTTCATCATAAACCATTATACTGTTGTACAATTTATCAGGTTCAATTCCGTAATAAATAGTATAACCAATTGCATCTGATTGTTTCTTCCAATGAATCATTGCATTACGAGAATCTGAGAAATTTCTTTCTACTTTAAATTCAGAAACTGACTTTGGTTTTTCTAATAATCCATTTCCAAAGACTCTGAAATCCGACACTGCAAATAATCCTGATGCGTTATGAATATTTTCCATTTTTATGTAGCGAGCCTTAATTGCTTTTGTTAGTTCTACATAATCGTGAGGAGCGTCTTTATCATTCTTGGATTTATCTACAACCAAAGTCCAGTTTATGGCATCATCAGACATATAGATTCTATATTGATAATAAATATCCATTGCCTTATTGTATTGCGTTGCTTTATGATCGGCATAATTTATTTGCAAAGCATTTATTTGCATTTTTCTGCCTAAATCTAGTTGCAACCATTCGTCCGAATTACTTGTTTTTGCAGACCAATACGTCTGAATATCTTCATCGGTTAAATTCTTAGCATCATAGCAAATTTTTTCAAATACTTTTTTTCCACCAGTATCAACTCTATGTGTTTGAACTTCCATACATTCCTCTGAAGAAGAAACAGTCACTGGTTTTTTATACGAAAGTAACATCCAGCCTGCAGAAGCTCCTTTAGTCTGATCTCTTTGTTTTGTTGGCAATACGATTGGAAAATCTCCGTAAGATGTAATAGAATACATTACATCATCTTTATCAAATCCTGCCGGAAACATATCGATACGACGCTCAAAACGGTCTTTTATCGAAATTTTGCACGTTCCGGTATTCCAGTAATTCCCATAATTATCGGCAAAAGTATTTCCGTGTCCTGCTCCTATTACAAAACCTCCTGGTTTGTACGACATCGGGTTGTGTTTTTGATACACAAATGGTCCTAGCGGATTATCGCCTACATGAACACCATTGGCATAGCCTTTAAACTCTGTTGCCGGAGCTCCATATTGCATATAATATTTTCCATTGTGTTTGGTCATCCAGGCTCCTTCAATAAAATTACCCCAAGGTGCAGGTTCCATATCGTTATTAGGTCCAAAACGTTCCCATCCATGTGCTGTAGGATCTAGATTCACAACTGCTTTCATTTCGCCATATGGATATTGAATATCCTCTACCTCGGTTGCTTCATATAGTTTTTTATAATCTTCCTGATTCCCTTTTGGCAACCATGTTTTATAATCTACTTCGGCTCCTACTAGAGGTAATTTCCCGCTTGAACCGTAATACATATACACTTTTTTATCATCATCCTGAAAAATTGCAGGATCCCAAGTTGGTAACATTGCAGTGTCAACATGTCGCAACCATCGTCCAGATTTCGGATCGGCTGTTTTCCAAACCGGATGGTCTTTTTTCCAGGTTGAACCTACATAAAACAAAGTGTCATTTACAACCCAAGCAGCAGGTGCACATTGATCATCATCGGCTGGACGCCTTTGAAAACTACCATAAACAAATTTCCAGTCGGACATATCTTTACTCCAGAAGAATCCTGCTTGATTTGTTGCAAATAAATAATATTCGCCTTTATAATTAATTATAACCGGATCTGCACTAGAACGACGAGATTCGGGAATGCCGTTGTGGTTTTCGGTCGTGTAATTGTACCCAATATTTACTGGATTACAGTAAGTTGATGCTGGTTTATTAGGATCAAACCATTCCGTTTTTCCAAGAAGATTTGTTTTAGGTTCAGATGTATTAATTTTACATCCAACCAAAAGCAATAAAAATGCTATTAAACACAGTTTGTATATGTTTTTCATCATGTTATTTTATATATAAGTTTAGTAGAATCTTATACGTTGGGAATAATCAATAAAATTTTATTCAACGGATTATAATCTTATAAAAATCTATTTTTTAATTTTTATCCTTTCAGTTAATAACTCTGGCTCATTGGTCGTTATATAGTTAAAATTATTCTTAACAATCCAGTCCATATCACCGACCTCATTGACTGTCCAAACATTTAAAGTGATATTATTATCCTTTGCTTCTTTTATCCAATCAGGATTTTTTTTAAAAACAGAATAATGATAATCAACTCCCGAAATATTATCTAATTTAACTTCTTTTGGAGATTTATTACCCTCCAGATATTGCAACGAAGTTTTACTATCTACTTCCCGTATTTGTTTTAGTATTTCATAATCAAAACTAATATAAGAAGTTATTTTTTCGGCTTTAAGTTTCTTAACGGTTTCAACGGTTTTCAAAGCAATTTTTCTTCCTCTCTCTTTACTTATTCCCGAAGGTTTTATTTCGCATACCAAAGTTGTACGCTTATTATCCTTTTTCCCTTCTAGAATATACTCTCTTAAAGTTGGTAACTTCTCTCCATTAGAAAGTGTAAACTTAATTAAATCGGCGTATTTTGTTTCCTCGATAATTAACTTGTTGTAATGTGGATCATGATTTACTACAAGTGAATCATCGGCTGTCATGACAACATCAAATTCAGACCCTGCAAGTTTTAAATCGATAGCATGCCTAAGAGATGCTATAGAATTTTCGGGTAAATTGTTTTTTTTCCATGCTCCACGATGTGCAACAATACCATTTTTTGTGACATTGCAAGAAGCAAAAACAAATAGTATCAATATAAAAGAAAATGCTTTAAATCTTTTTATAATATTCATTGTGTGAAATTTAAATCTTAAACTAAAAAAATGGCCCTTCGTAACCAATAACGAAGGGCCAAAACATGAATCAATCTAACCAACCAATTTTAATTGATTAACTCAAAACTAACTTTCTTCTCTGCATTTGAGTCAGTTCCAACGAAAACATCGAATTGACCTGGCTCAGCAATAAATTTTAAGTCTGAATTATAAAATTTCAAATCTTCAACAGAAATTTCAAAATTCACAGTTCGTTTTTCTCCTTTTTTAAGGTCTATTTTTTGAAAACCTTTCAATTCTCTTACTGGTCTAGTAACAGATCCTACTAAATCTCTTATGTATAATTGGACTACTTCTTTACCGTCATAATTTCCTGTGTTTGTAACATCAACAGTAACATTTAATTTTCCCGTGAAATTCATTTTATCAGATGAAATTTTCAAGTTTGAATAGTCAAAAGCTGTATAACTTAATCCGTAACCGAAAGCGAATAAAGGCTCATTTCTTTCATCGATAAAGTTAGATCTGAATTTCTCAAATTTACCTTCTTTGTTTACAAGTGGTCTTCCTGTATTTTTTTGGTTATAATAAATAGGCACTTGTCCTACGCTTCTTGGGAAGGTTGCCGTTAATTTTCCTGAAGGATTTTCATCTCCAAACAAAATATCTGCAATAGCGTGTCCTGCTTCACTTCCTGCAAACCAAACATTAAGAATAGCTGGAACTGTTTCATTTTCTTCTTTTATTACTAATGGACGACCATCAAATAAAACTACAACAACTGGTTTTCCTGTTTTTAATAAGGCTTGCAATAAATCTTTTTGCGCTTGAGGAATTTCTAAGTTAGTTCTACTACTACTTTCTCCACTCATCTCTGCAGATTCTCCAATTGCTGCAACAATTACATCCGATTGGTTTGCAACTTTTAAAGCCTCGGCAAGCAATTCTTCTTTGGTTCTGTTATCACGGTGTAAAGTTTTACCAAACATTGTTGCTTTCTCTTCAAATGTAGCATCATAATCAAGGTTACTTCCTTTAGCATAAAGCACATTTGTCGATTTACCCGCAACATCTTTGATTCCTGCCAATAATGAAATAGCAGTTTTCATATTCGTAGCAACACTCCAAGTTCCCGGCATATTTTCTTTTGCATCTGCCAATGGTCCAATAACTGCAATAGTTCCTGATTTTTTTAAAGGTAATAACTGATTCTCATTTTTTAATAAAACCAATGATTGAGAAGCAATCTTTCTAGCTTCGGCTCTATGACTTGCTGTAAAAACTTCCGTTTTTGCTCTTTTTTCATCACAGTATTTATATGGATCTTCAAACAATCCTAGATCATATTTAGCTTCGAGAATAAGACGTACAGCATTGTCCAATTGTTCCATGCTTACTTTATTCTCCGTCAATGATTTTTTTAATGTAGTAAGAAATCCTTCTCCTACCATATCCATCTCAACACCCGCATTTAGTGCCAATGCCGATACGGTTTGTAAATCCCCCATTCCGTGTTCAATCATTTCTGGAATACCTGTAAAGTCTGTTACTACAAATCCTTTAAAGCCCCATTCTTTTCTTAAAACATCGGTCATTAACCATTTATTTCCAGTTGCTGGAATTCCGTCAATTTCATTGAAAGATGCCATAACCGAACCTACCCCTGCATCCACAGCTGCTTTATACGGAGGAAAATAATCATTATACATTCTTATTCTACTCATGTCTACCGTATTATAATCACGTCCTGCTTCTGGCGCACCATATAAAGCAAAATGTTTTACACATGATAAAATCGTATTGTTTTTAGAAAGATCATGTTGTTGGTATCCATTTACCATTGCTTTTGCAATTTGACTTCCTAAAAATGGATCTTCTCCTGAACCTTCAGAAACCCTACCCCAACGTGGATCACGAGAGATATCTACCATCGGAGAGAAAGTCCAGTTAATTCCATCGGCACTAGCTTCCTGAGCAGCGATTTGAGCACTTCTTTCTATCGCTTTCATATCCCAAATACAAGATAATCCAAGCGGAATAGGAAATGTAGTTTCATAACCATGAATAACGTCCATTCCAAAAAGCAATGGGATTTTCAATCGGCTTTTTTCAACTGCAATCTTTTGTACTTCTTTTATTTTTTGAACTGATTTAATATTGAAAAGCCCACCTACTTTACCTTCTTCAATATTTTTAGCAACATTAGAACTATTAGCCTGACCTGTTGTTATGTCTCCTGAAGTTGGTAAATTTAACTGTCCGATTTTTTCATCTACTGTCATTTTTGACATCAACTCGGAAACGAACTCTGATCTTGGCTTAATTTTTACCGTTTTTTTGGCTTCTTTTTTTTGAGCGTAACTCAAAAAAGCACATCCTAAAAAGAGTATTACTAATTTGTTTTTCATTCTATGGGTTTTATTTATTTCTTACTTGTTTAAACATCCAGTCGTAAATTTCCTGGTTGTCATATACTCTTGACCAACTATCATGACCTGCGTCATCAAAAATGGTCAACTCAACATTGCTATTACATTTTTTTAGTTCTTTATAAACTACAATCGCATAGTCTATACTCACAACATCATCCATTAATCCATGGAAAATTCGTGTTGGAATCTTTGCTATTTTACAGGTTTGCTCCAATTGAATTAAATCAACAAATCCCGAAATAGGAACAATTGCTGCAAACATATCCGGGTGTGCAAAAGCCAAGTTCCATGTTCCCCAACCTCCCAGACTTAATCCAGTGATATAAATTCGATCTGAATCAATATTATTTTCTTTCTGGATTTTTAAAATCAATCGATACAAAACTTCTGCATCCCATTCTTCATTCTCCGGGCATTGTGGAGCAAGAACATAAGCATCGAGTTTATGGTCTTTTAAATACTTAAATGGACCGTGAATTTTTACTTTCTCTATATCGGTTCCTTTTTCGCCAGAACCATGAAGAAAAATTAGCAACGGTTTTTTCTCTTTTATATCCGCTGGAATATGCAATGCGTACCCTAGTTCATGTTTTTGGATGATTTCGGTTTTGATTTTCCCATTTACAGTTGTTTGAGCAAAAGAAATGAACGAAAATAATAGAACGACTACTGCTAATTTATACTTCATATTAAAGCTGTTTTTCTAGAATCCATATTTACCTGAGTGGAATCCTAAGTTTATTAATCCTTCTTTTACTTCTGGAGCATTCATAAATAATTTCCATAATAAACCTGAACGATAATTTTCTAACATAACCACTTCCGGTCCTTGATCTATTGCCAAATAGCGTGGTGCAGTCCATCCATATTGCAAGCTAGTTGCATCATAAAATCCTGCTACTCCCCAAGTATCTTTTTTATGATTTTCGTATAAATTACGCATCACGGCAATAGATTCTTTCGGGGTATAAACGATTGAACCAATTGCTGCTGTTGGTGCAATAACACCTACATCGTTACTTGGCATGTGTGCATTGTAACCTATAGATCCATCTGGATTTCTAGAATAAGATGCTGTTAATCCCCAATAATCAGGACCATATCCTTTAAATTTATTAGGATTCTCAATGCAATACTCATAATCGATTTTAACCTGATTGACATTAAGATCCCAATAGTTAGCGTATTTGTCACTTAACTTATTTGGATCAAGTCCTGCATACGAATAATGTGCCCAAAATAAAGGACCTCCATATTCTTCGGCTCCATTATGTTTTAGAACCAGAGGAATATTGTATTTCGTTTTATCCGAAACTATTCCTCCGTTTCTAGCCCAACCTTCGTGGTATTCTCTCGGTGTAATTGGGTGTGTTGGCGAAGCTGCCGCCATTATATAAGTAATCAAACATTCATTATATCCTTCAAGCGGAAAGTTCATTTGCCAATCGTAATTTGGAGACCAATGCCAGTACAATACATTCTTGTTATTGGTATACCATTTCCAATCGACACCTTTCCAAAGTGCGTCATATTTTTTGGCTACTGCTTTTTCTGCATCTGAACCATTTTTTAAATATTCGCGTACAGTAATCATTCCGCTAACTAAAAATGAAGTTTCGACTAAATCTCCACCATTATCTTTAGTTCCAAATGGTTTTACTTTTCCTGTATTCCCATCAATCCAGTGTGACCAAGCTCCGTGAAAACGGTCGGCTTTGCCTAAGAAATCAGCAATTTTATTAAGTCTATCAGTACCTTCTTTTTTCGTAATGTAACCTCTTGACATTCCCGATACTATCGCCATTAACCCAAAACCAGAACCTCCGGTCGTAACAACATTAGCATCATTATCGGGATAAACCCCATCTGGATGATAACGTTCTCTCGCCAATCCTGAGTTTGGTTCGGCATAGTCCCAAAAATAAGCAAAGGTTTGTTTTTGCACTACATCTATAAGCTCTTCATCCGATAGTCTTACAACTGTTGGAGTTTCTGCTTTACTATCTTTAGATTTGTCTGAGGCAGAACCACAACCTAAAAAAGTAAAAGACATCAATAAAACTGAAATTCTAATCATTTTGAGATTTTTATACAATTTGTAAATAATCACTTCCTCCAAAATAAGGAGGAAGTGATTTAGGTATTTTAATTAGTTATAATTAGGGTTTTGTTGTGACATCCCTTGTGATAATCTAATAAATGAATCTGGTATAGGAAATAATTCATTTTTCCCTACTGTAAATACTCTTCCGTTAGGGAAAACATCATTTTTATCTGCAGCAAAAGCATCCTTAGCTTGTCCTGTTCTAACTAGATCAAAAAATCTATCAAACTCAAAAGCCAATTCAACTCTTCTTTCTTTCCAGATTGCTTTTCTAACATCATTTTGACCTACTGCAGGTGTATCACCTAATCCAGCTCTATGTCTGATTTGGTTCAATAAAGGAATAGCTTCAGAAGTTTGCCCTAATTCATTTAATGCTTCTGCTTTCATTAGTAATACTTCGGCATATCTCAAATACTTAATATTAGCATTTGTTTCCCAAGCATCTGTATAAGCAGAAGAATATGCTTTAAAGTTGTATCTTGGGTTAACAGTAGTATCTACCACTTTATTACCTTTATCATCCTCTGTATATATCTGCGGAATTTCTCTACCATCATATAAAGTTGTACCTCTAAAAATGATAGTTGCGTCTTTTCTTACATCATCTGGTTCATAAGCATTTAATAAACTTTTAGAAGGCTGATTAAAACCCCAACCAAATGAATCACGTACTCCCTGAGTATTAGAATATCCTTGTATTCCTCTAACAGGTACTGAACCAACACCATTTATTTCAAAAATAGATTCGGCATCATTCTCTCCTTCTAATCTGAACATTTTAGCATAATCCGAAACAATAATATAACCTGTAACCAGATTACAGTTGTCTACTACTTTTTGCCAATTTTTTTGGTACAAATTTACTTTTGCCAATAAAGCATAAGCAGCACCTTTTGACGCTCTAGCTTTTTCATCTGAAGAATATGCTGATTTGTTTGGCAATATTGCTATTGCATCATTCAAATCTTTTTCAATAAAAGCATAAACCTCTGCAGCAGTTTTACGAGTTAACTGCATTGCTTTATCTTCTGCAGATAATGGAATACTGGACAAATGATCTACAATAGGCACTCCTCCATAACATTTAACCAAAGTAAAGTACATGAAGGCTCTTAAAAATTTTGCTTCTCCCATTAATCTCTCTCTCAAAGCAGGATCTGCTTTACTTAGTTTAGGAAGAATAGCCAAAGCTTGATTACATCTGTTTATTCCATCATAATTAGCATTGAATGTACTTTCAGCAGAAGGATTTGATGAATTATAAGTTAATGCATCCAAAACATCTTTATCTGTACCTACATCACTTGGTGTAGAACCTTTATCGGCATCATCGGATGTTATACTAGCCAATCCGATCCAACCAAATGAGCTCATATCCCAATCTAAAAACTTGCTATAAATTGCAGTTACAAATGTTTTTGCTCCATTATCATTGTTAAACAATTCGATATCATCTGTAGAAACAGTTTCAGTTTGCTTAACATCTAAGTAATCATCTGCACATCCGGAAAAGAAAAATGCTGACAACACAAACATGGATATATATATCTTTTTCATAATATTAAAATTTTAAATTAGCACCTACAACAAATGATCGCAACGCTGGATAAGCATCAAGCTCAACTCCTTGATTTCCGTAAGGATTACCATCGCCATTTAATTCTGGAGAAAAACCAGAGAATTTTTGAGTGATGAATGGATTGATTGCATTTATATATAATCTACAAGAGCTAATAAACTGATCTTCTTTAAGAGGAAGTTTGTAACCTAAAGTAATATTATTGATTCTAAAGAAATCCCCAGACTCCATATAATAAGTAGAAGCTACAGGAGTTGTACTAAATGGTTTAGGATTTAAAGACGTTGTATTAGTTGGGCTCCAATAATCATTTGTAGCTGAAGCTTCTATATTTTCACCTCCAAAATGTTGTGCTTTTTTACCGTTGTACACTTTTGCACCTCCAGTACCATATCCATCAACTGATAAATCGAAGTTATTGTAATTTACACCAACAGAAACACCATAATTAGAAGTTGGTAAAATTGAACCTGAATATTTTTTATCATTTGTTGCAGATAAAAGATCCTGAGTCACTTTTTGACCAGAAGCAGTATAATACAACATATTTCCATTTGATTGGTCTATACCTGCATATTCATAAAGGTAAAAACTTCCTAATGGCTGACCAACAGAATTATTATACAATAATTTAGTATCTATACCATTACCTAAATTACCTCCAATTACTTGTGATAACGATACGTCTTTTAAACCTGTAAGTTTATTTTGATTATGAGAGTAATTACCTCCAACCCAATAGCTTAATTTATCAGTAATTTTATCATCCCAACGTAAAGAAATTTCATATCCTTTATTTGAAACTTCACCAACATGAGAAGGTGATGCTACAACAATACCAGAAGTAGGAAATGGTTTTACATTTAAAATAACATTGTTAGTCGTTTTGTCATAAACATCAAACGTTCCTTTCAATCTGTTTCCTAATAATTCAAAATCAATACCTGCAGAAAGTTCTTCTGTAATTTCCCATGTTAAACTAGGGTCTATTTGAGAAGTAATGCTTGTACCTTCATTTAATATTGAGCCTCCTAAATAACTATTAAGTCCAGAAGCATAAGCTTGGTTATTTAATGGCACGTTTTGGTTACCTAATTTACCCCAACTACCTCTTAATTTTATCAAATCCACACCTTTTATATCTTTCAAAAAGCTTTCTTTGGTCATGATCCAACCTAAACCAAGTGATGGGAAAGTTCCCCAACGATAATCTTTAGCAAAATTTGAAGATCCGTCACGTCTAATTGTTCCAGTTAACAAATATCTATCCATCAATTTATATTGAAATCTACCAAAATAAGAAGCTAGTTTACTTTCATTAAATGTTACATCGTATAAACTAGTTACAGTTCCAACATACTCAACCCCACGCCCTTCTTTTGAGTCATATAAAGACCAATAATTAGAATCTGGACTTACATTTTTTCTAGCAATAGTTAATTTTTCTCTAGGTCCTTTTACAGATGTTTCAATACCCGCAGTAAGTTCTATATCATGAATATTTCCAAAAACTTTATTATATGTTAAGTAGTTAGATAAATTCCAATTAAAATATTGTTCTCTACCTCTTGTCAATAAATTGACATTTGATGTAGATAAATAATCTTGTTCACGACGAGTTGGATTTGCAGCTAACCAGATGTTTTTAGTATCATCATAGTTATATTGTTTCCAAGAATAATATTCTCCGTTAAATTGTGATGTGAATTTTAATCCTTTAATAATATCATAATCTAATTTTAAACCTCCTTGTAAAGTAATACTTCTTTGTTGCTCATCATAAAAATCTAATTGAGCTACGGGATTTCCAACATTATTTATCGAATTACCATTTGGGCTTGCCACACCAGCACCATCTACAAAAGGAACTCCATATTTACCATTAGAAAAATAAACTGGAATAATTGGCGCTTGCTTATATGCGTTAGTAAAAGCACTTAATGGTTTTGGTGAAGAATTAGCCGAAGTGAAACTAAAATTTTGGTTTAATGTTACTTTCTTAGAAATTTTATATTCATTATTATTTCTAAAGTTAGTACGACTATAATCTAAACCATTTAAAATTGCTTTTTCCTGATAGTTACCTGCACTAAAAAAGTACTTAACATTCTCTGAAGCACCAGAAATAGAAATATTATTCTGAGTATAAGATCCTGTTCTTGTAATTTCATCAAACCAATCTGTATTTACAGGTTGATTTGTTGCAAATTTATTAGTTCCTAAAGCAACATTTGAATAAGCAGCGTATTGAGCACTGTTAGCCATTTTTACTTTTTTAAGAGGTGATCTCGTTCCTGTAAAACTTTCAATTTCTACAGAAACTTTATCTCCTTTTCCCTTTTTAGTAGTAATGATTATTACCCCATTTGCTGCTCTTGTACCATAAATAGCCAAAGAAGATGCATCCTTTAATATTTCATATGAAGTAATATCGTTCGTATTAATATTATTGATATTATCAGTAGGCATACCATCAACAATATATAATGGAGATCTTCCTCCCAATGCAGTACCTAAACCTCTAATAACAACAGAAGGTGTACTTCCTGGTAAATCTGACGAAATAACCTGGACCCCAGCAGCTTTACCTTGTATAGCTTGTGAAGCATTTAATACTTTCGTTTTTGTAATCTCTTCTGCTTTTATAGAAGTAATTGCCGAAGTATTATCAATTTTCTTTCTTGTTCCATATCCAATAACTACAACTTCTTTTAAAGCTGTGTCTTGAGATTCTTTTAAAACAATACTCATTGGAGTTGAAGTTGCTTTTATTGTAACAGCTTCAAAACCAACCATGCTAATTTTTAATGTTTCACCTACTTTGGCGTTAATTTGAAAATTACCATCAAAATCTGTGTCAGTTGAAGTTCTAGATTCAGTGGCAGAAACAATTGTCCCTGGAATTGCCATACCCTGTGAATCCAAAACCTTACCTTTAATTACTTGTCCAGACATATAGGCTGGAAGCAAAATGAGCGCTAATAAGCTAAAAATAAGATTTCTCATATATTAATAATTTGTTAAAGTTAGTTCGCCAAACTTAGATAATTACAACGTTATAGTACGTTAAATAGAAATACTACATGAATACATCAAACCATTAGTACAAGGTGTTAAATCAATGATTTTAAGTAAATAAGAGACTAATTGTAGTACTTGATTACATCAGGATGATGTAGTAATGATGTGTTGTGATATGATAAAAAAACTTATTAAATAATATATTATCCTTAAAAATTTAGAATATTTTATATGTTTAATAAAAAATTGGAAAGGTTTTCATCCTGTACAAGATTCAATTTCTTTCTTAATCTATAACGATGTAGCTCTACTCCTCTAAATGAAATATTCATTAAAGGTGCAATCTCTTTTGAGGAAAGATTCATTTTTAGATAAATACAAAGCTTAATATCCTTTGGAGTCAGATTAGGAAACTTTTGAGAAAGATTTGTAATAAACTCATTGTGTATCTGGCTCAGGTTAGTTTCAAAAGTCTGCCATTCATGCTTGTTTACAGCATTAATTTTTATAGCTTTCTTTATTTCACTCTTAAGCTTATTGAAATCCGTTTCTGAATCTAAAATAGATTGAATATTCTCTATCATTTCACTTTGTTTGGCAATCGAAAGTGATTTGCCTGCAACCTCAGAAGATTTTGTCTGCAATTCAAGTTCAAGAATATGTTTTTCATACTCTTGGCTATTCAAATCGTTTTCGGCTTTCAATTCCATTTCCAGAATTTCCTTCTGATGTCTTAATTCTTCTTCACGTAATTCCAGTTTTTGTAGATAACGTATATTATTCCACTTATAATAGATATATAAAACTACAGCGATAAAGCATAGATACAATAAAAGCATCCAAGAAGAAAGATACCATGGTTTTGCCACAACGAATTCAAAATTTGCAATTTTGCTATAATTCAAACCATCATGATTGTATATTTCTACATCATGGGAACCGCTGTTTAAATTATTTAAAACAATCAAACCATCTTTTATAGATTTAAAACCGTTCTCATTATTTATTTTATAAAATAAATTAGGTTTTGTTGCTCCAAATAATCCAGAGATTGCATTTATTTTTAATTCAGAATTATAATTTATTTTAGCATTATTCTGAATTAAATTTTCATTATTAAAAGCTTCTACCTTTATATCTATCTTTTGTTTATTAATGTCTTTTATCTGAAAAGAGACAAAACCATCATCCAGGTTTAATAAATAATTATTTTTATTTTTAAATATATTCAGATTATCATTAATGATTTTACCTTTATAATATTTCTCCTGAATACTATTCCAGATAAATTTATTACCATTTGCATAAATATGATATAAAAGTCCGTCTTGTAATAATATAAAATGACTTTCGTCGATAGCAGCTACATCAGAAATATTCTTAAAATTAGTATTAAACAATTCGTTCTTTTCCAATTGATTGGCAATCGAATTATAGGTATACCATGTTTTATTAATCAAAAAGAGAATTTCATTTCTAAATTCAAATATTTTCACACCAAAATCATTCTCGATTTTACTATGCTGTGCAACATTTTCTACTTGCTTAGTCTCATAATTATCGTTGTATAAAATCCTATACAAACCTCTATAATTATCTGCAGCCCAAACTTCATTCTTCTTGTTCTGAGCAACATATTTTATAGGCTTCTTCAATCCCTTCAAAATTACCTTTTGCTCAAGATTATTAATATCCTTATATACCACAACTCCACTATATGTAGCCTGAAAATAGGTATTGCTAATACTACTTTTGGTTAAATTCCAGCCACCGTTTGTGTTATTTAGTTTAGAGAACTGTCCGTTTTCATAAATAAAAGTTCCTTCATTATGACCTATAAAATATCTATTGTCAACCTTACATATGCTCCAGGCTTGTCCCTGACTTTTAGGAATAAGTGAAAGTTTTTTATCCTCATATTTAAAAACTCCATGATTAGACGCCATTAAATATCCTTTATCAATATTTACAACTGAATAAACGGATCCTAAAACTCCCGAATTATCATAAAAAATAGAAACTGGTGAAGTAACTTCTATATGTGCAATTCCGTTATCCAAGCCCAACCATAAATCATCTTCTTTATCCAGACCAATACTCAGAATAGAGTTATTCATTAATACATTTTTTCTATTGATATTCTTAAAAGAATCATCGTTAAAGTCAAACATATAAACACCCTCTCCCGCAGTTCCAATTATGAGCTTATTGTCTTTTAAAAAACGGGCAACATTTATATTTGCATTTTTTAAAATGCCATTCAGTGGATTATTCCAAGCAGTAACAATACCTTTTTCCTCAACAAAAATCCCATTCTTATGTGTGAAAAAATAAATTTTACCTTGGTGTTTTTCGATGGCATGAATAACATTATTCTTTAAGGCACCCCAACCTTTTACGCTACTTAACCTATCTCCTTTTATAACAAAAACACCATTCTCAACAGAAGCTACAAGCAATTGGTTATTAACAATAAAACAATAAGATATTAAAAATGGGAGTTTTGTCTTCTTGATTTTTTTTCCATCATAAACAAAAATTTGATTAAATGATTGAAAGTAGATTAACCCATTGAATTTAAAAATCTTCCATACTTCCTCATTTTCATTTTCATCAAATACCCTTCTATTTTTAGAAATAGAAATGTATTTCATCTTTCCATCTTCTCTATACCAATATCCAAACTCTTTATATGAACCAGAATAAATCTTATCGCCATCGACCATAATCGAGCGAATAATAGTTTTGTTTGGTAATGTATATTTCTCCCAAACAACACCATCGTAACGTACTAAATAATGATTATTTGCAAAATACATTGCATTATCATTTCCCTGAGCAATGCTCCAGATTTGATTATCTCCTTCGTAATTGGATTTATTATAGTTTTCTACAAAAGGAAGTAACTCTTGTGAATGAACATGTAACGCTATAAAAAAGAGAAAAATAGTTTTAAGAAGACTTGATTTCAAAGTGTTGGTATTTGTCTCCAAATATAATCACATTTATTCAATTTTGCGTATAAAAAAAGCTTCTCATCGAGAAGCTTTTTTTATACAAAATAACTGATTATCTTTAGTTTTTAAGCAAGTGATGTACCTGATTAGCAATTTCAAATTCTTCATCGGTGGGAATTACTAAAATTTTAGTTTTAGATGTTTCAGTATTAATTTCACGGTTAGATTTAGAACGAATCTGATTTTTTTCATCATCTAATTCAATTCCAAAATATTCCATATCTGTACAAACTAATTTTCGCATGTAAGATGAGTTTTCACCGATTCCAGCAGTAAAAACAATAGCATCCAAACCGTTTAAAACAGCAGTGTAAGAACCTATATATTTTTTTATTCTGTAAGCGTTCATTGCCAATGCCAATTGGCATTCTTTATTACCATTTTCGGCGTGAGCTTCAATATCTCTTAAATCACTAAAACCAGTAAGACCAAGCATTCCGCTTTGTTTCTGGAGAATTATATTAATTTCATCTAATGAATAATTTAAGGTGTTTTTCATATAGAAAATTATCGATTGGTCGATATCTCCACATCTTGTACCCATGATTAACCCATTAGCAGGTGCAAATCCCATTGTGTGGTCAATACTCTTACCATCTTTAACCGCTGTCATACTACAACCATTACCCAAATGTATTGTAATGATGTTTTTGCCCTTTGTATCGGTATGTTTCTTTAAATATTTAATTGCGTTTTCCGAAACATATTTATGACTTGTTCCATGAAAACCATACATGCGTATTTTATTTTCAGTCAAAAGTTTGTCCGGAATAGCATATTTATGTGCTACTACCGGTATGGTTTGATGAAAAGCAGTATCAAAAACAGCAATCTGTTCTGCGGTATCAAAAATTTCTTCAGCAACATTTATTCCTTCAAGATTTGCGGGATTATGCAATGGGGCAAGTTCAAAAAGTTGTTTAATTTTGGCTTTTACTTTTTCATCAATCTTAACTGTTTTGGTAAACTCACTTCCACCGTGTACTACACGATGTCCTACCGCATTAATCTCGGAAGTGCTTTTTATAACCCCTGTTTCTTCGTTTAAAAGTAAGCTGGCAACTTTTTGTAATCCAATTTTATGAGTCGCTATTGGCAAAATCTCTTCAAAAGAAATATCTTTCGTTTTATAAGTCACATTAGAACTTTCTAAACCAATTCTGTCGATCATACCAGAACAAATTACTTCGTTGGCTGGCATTTTCATTAACTGATATTTTATAGAAGAACTTCCTGAATTTAAAATTAATATTTTCATGTGTATATTTTATTTGTATAATCTAACAGAACGCGGATTTTTTCAAGGTTATAATTACAATGTAAAACTTATAATTTATAACTAACAATTAATAATTGTTTTACAATCCTTGCGCCTGAATGGCTGTAATAACTACTGTGTTTATAATATCATCTACGGTACAACCTCTGCTTAAATCATTTACAGGTTTATTTAATCCTTGTAACATTGGTCCAATTGCCAATGCTCCTGTTTCTCTTTGTACTGCTTTATATGTATTATTTCCTGTATTTAAATCAGGGAAAATAAGTACGCTTGCTTGTCCTGCCACCTCTGAATCCGGCATTTTACTTTTCCCAACACTTCTATCTACAGCAGCATCATATTGAATAGGTCCTTCTATTTTTAGATCAGGACGTTTACGTTTAACAATTTCGGTTGCTGTTCTTACTTTCTCCACCTCATCTCCTTTTCCTGATGTTCCCGAAGAATAAGAAAGCATTGCTATTTTTGGTTCTATTCCAAAAGCTGCACTTGAATCTGCCGATGAAATAGCAATTTCAGCCAATTGTTCGGCAGTTGGGTTCGGATTTATGGCACAATCACCAAAAACCGAAACACGGTCTTCTAAACACATAAAAAACACAGATGAAACTACCGATGAATTTGGTTTTGTTTTAATAAACTGTAATGCTGGTAATATAGTATGTTGCGTTGTGTGGGCTGCCCCAGAAACCATTCCGTCGGCATGGCCTTTATAAACCATCATGGTTCCAAAATATGAAACGTCTTCCATTAAATCTTTTGCCATAGCAATAGTCACATTCTTAGCTTTTCTTAGCTCATAATAAGTATTCGCATAATCCTCATAAAATGGTGACTCTATCGGATTAATTATCTTTATTTTCGAAAAATCAAAAGTAATTCCTAATTCGGTCACTTTACTTTCAATTTGTTTTTTATCTCCAATAATAGAAATATCAACAACATCCATAGCCAATAATCTCGATGCTGCAATGAGAATACGTTCATCATTTCCTTCTGGCAAAACAATGTGCTTGCGGTGTTTTTTGGCTCTTGTTACCAAGTTATACTGAAACATTTTTGGTGTCATTCCTTCTGCCACAAAAGTGATTAGCTTTTCAGATAAACTATCTAAATCAACATATTTTTCGAATGTATTAATCGAAGTTTCTATTTTATGCTCATTGTTTGCATAAATTTTCGATTTAACAGCGCCAATCTGGTTCGTAATACTATACGTTCCGCCTTCTACCGAGATTATGGGAACAATAGGCGAAAGTCCTTCGATTAACTTCAATATACTCTCCTCTGGGATGATATTCCCTGTAAGTACGATACCTGATATCGTAGGATAATTAGCTGATTCATTAGCCTGCAAAGCACCCAAAATAATATCGGCACGATCCCCAGGAGTAATAACCAAACTATTTTCTTTTAAATGCACCAGATAATTATGCAATTGCATCGCTCCTACACTAAAATGTCCTGTTTGATTATTTAAATGCGCAGCTCCAAATAAAACTTTGGCATCAAGTTCATTTACGATTTCCTGAACAGTTGGGCTGTTCAGGCTTGAAATAACCGGAATAGCATTAACTAAAACATTAGCAGGAAGGCTTTTTTTCAGTCCCAAAGTTACCAAATCAATATTCTCAACCTGGACTTTATTGGCGATTACGGCCAGAACCTCAACCTCTTTTATTTTAAAGGAATTATATACTAGGGAAAGGTTATCAACTAACTCATCTAATGTTTTACCAACTCCAGAACCAATAATGATTGTTGGAATCCCTAAGTTCTTAGCAATCAATACATTTGTATCTAACTCTATTACCGTTCCTTCTCCCGTAAAACTGGTTCCCTCGACTAATACAAAATCAAAACGCTCTTCAAGGCGTTTGTATTTTTCGATTATTAAATCAAGTACCTCTCCTATTTTACCTTTATTCTTTTTCTTGATTAACTTGCTTTTTGTGATAGCAAATGCATCTTCAAACTTTATATCCAAGTTAAAATGTGTAATCACAGTTTCAATATGATTATCCAGTTCTCCATCGATAAAATCCTCCACAATGGGTCTAAAATAACCTACTTTGGCTGTTTTCCCCATTAACATGCTCATTAACCCTAAAGTAACAATCGATTTACCACTATTCTGTTCGCTTGTTGCTATATATACCGCTTTACTCATAATTTCATTGTTTAAAAAACATTAAAAAAGCAATCCAAATCTTATGTTTAAATTATTTTAAAAAAGGCTAAAACCTCTATTAGAAAATCAATCTTAACAAAATGGCATTCTAGTCCGAAATCCCTTTAATTAAAGGCACAAAATTAGGAGAATCCTCCCTTACTATAACTGACTTTTGTCATATAAGAGCAGTATTATCTGCTATTATTTCCCCATACTTATATATATTCAGAAGCTACAGTCAATATGCGTTATAGACCTTAAACTCTAAAACCAACGTCTTTTTTTGAAATAAATAATCAATCCAATTACCAATAAAAACATTGCAGTCATAACCGAATAATAACCATATTGGTACTTAAGTTCTGGTATGTTTTCAAAATTCATTCCATACACTCCAACTATAAAAGTTAATGGAATAAATATTGCTGAAATTATGGTTAGCGTTTTCATAATTTCGTTCATTTTATGGCTTTGTGCCGAAAAATAAAAATTAGAAGCACTTTCCAACGAACTCATATCTGATTCTATTTGTTCTAAAAGTTCCAAACTTTTTTGATGCAAACGAGAAAAGAAACTAAAATTCTCTTTTTCGATTCCATTAAATGTGTTGTCGTCTTTTATACTTTTAATATCATACAAAGAGTCACGGAGTGGTATAATAGAACGTTTTAAGAAATTAAAATTATCTCTATGTCTTTCTATTTTTTCAAGTATAATTGGATTGGTATCCCCCTTGGTAATATTAATCAAGTCTTCTACTTTATTCTCTTCGTCTTCGAGCGTGATATAAAAGTTTTCCATCACTGCATCTAACAATAAATAAAGCAAATAATCGACTTTTTTCGTTCGCACAATTCCAGCATGCAGCCTAATACGTTCGCGAATATGAGTAAAGAAATCACTTCGCTTTTCCTGAAAAGATATTAAAACACCGTCTTTGATTATAAAACTTATTTGCTCAACACTAATACTATCAGAATGTTCAGATGGCAAAAGAGATTTTATATTAAAAAATAAAATTTCCTGCTGTTCTTGTAACTTTGTTCTTTTGGTAGTATTAAGTATATCGGCAAGCATGAATCCATCTACTTTAAAATACTCTCCAATGGTTTTAATCAAGTCAATATTGTTTAAACCATGTATATTGAGCCAATTATTTTTAGAATAATCAATACAAGTATTTATTGCTGCTATATTAAATTTTTCATATTCGGTAACTTCTAAATCATCATAGACAAAAAGTTGCATTTCGGACTGAGTGTCTTTATGCTGACCTGTGTATTCTAAGTAATAGGGTTGTAATTTTCTGCCTTTTTTGTATTTTATCTTTCTCATCCAAAAATGATTTATATAGTAATATTACAAAAAAGTTTTTTAAAACCCTCTTACATTCCCAATTTTGGCAGTAGTATACCAAAATTCTAACTTATTTAAGATTTTAACAAAGTAGGTCGATTACTTTACTTTCTTTTCCATAATAAAATCTTCCATCAAGTACCCGTGATCTAGCTCAATATCTGCTTCGGCTACAATTTCGAATCCCATTTTTTTATAAAAAGAAGCCGCTTTATTAAATCTATTTACGTTCAAAGTAACGATATCTGATTTTTTTTCTTTGGCTGCAGCCTCAACTGCATCAATTAGTATTTTCCCCATTCCCTTACCTTGTGCTTCTGGAAGTAAATACAGTTTGTTTAAGCGTGTCGCATTTTTATCCAAATAATTATGTTGGTATCCAGCATAACCAAGACAAAAATCATCCTCATAAGCCATTGTAAAGACATGTCCATTACGGATGCTTTCTTCTAATAGAGCTGGCTCATAAAATTTATCAAGCATATAATCAAGTTGTTCCTGAGATAGGATTTCACCATAAGTGTTTGGCCAAGTTTTAAATGCAATTTCTCTTATTGTAGATACATCGGTTGCTGATGCTATTTTAAGTGTAATCATAATTTAGACTTCTTAGATTTTTAGATTAGTTAGACTGGCTTAGAATTTTAAACTTTATGGATAATTGGGATTCTCCTTCGACTCCGCTCAGCATGACACTAAACACTGTTACTGACTTAGATTTATTAGACTGGCTTAGAATTTTAGACTTTATGGATAATTAGGATTATCCTTCAACTACGCTCAGGATGACACTAATCACTGAAACTAAGGACTGAAACTAAGGACTGAAACTGAGACTGAGACTGAAAACTGAACACTAACTCTACCCGTGAATAGTTTCTCCTTTTCCGTAATTGGTGATTATGGATTCTTCGTAGGATAGCCATTCTCTCCAGCGTTTCTCTACATCAATTCCTACTCCGTATTTTCTGGCATAAGTAATAAAAGTGGTATAATGTCCTGCTTCGCTTTCCATTAAATCTCTGTAAAAAACAGATAATTCTTCGTCGTTAATATTTTCCGATAGTACTTTAAAACGTTCGCAACTTCTGGCTTCAATCATTGCCGAGAATAACAAACGCTCAACTAAGCTTGAAACACGACTTCCGTCTCCGCTTTTCTTCATATACAAATACAATTCATTTACATAGTCGTCTTTGCGTTCCCTACCAAGCTTTAACCCTCTTTTGATGATGATATTATGTACTTGCTCAAAATGGTCAATTTCTTCTTTGGCAAGAGCCAATAAATCTTTAACCAAATCTTGATGCTCTGAGTTATTTGTAATTATTGTAATAGCATTTGTTGCTGCTTTTTGTTCACACCAAGCGTGATCCGTTAATATTTCTTCAATATTTTTCTCTACAATATTTACCCATCTTGGGTCGGTTGGCAACTGTAATCTTAATACACCCATTTTTTTTTTAGTCTTTAAAGTTTAGTCTTAAAGTTAGAAAGTCATAAAGTTGTAAAGTCGAAAAAAATAAAAGTCGAAGATCAAAACTAAAATAGAAATTTATATTCCATTCCAAGACTTTTGACCTTCGACTTTAAGACTTTATGACTTTTTTTTTAATAAACGAAGATTGCTCTTTCGCTCATCATTTCATTTACTTCATTGGCAACTTCTTCGATAACTTCTTCACTAGTGTGATTTGTTAATACTCTATCAATTAAAGCAACAATAGTTTCCATGTCGTCTTCAACCAAACCACGTGTTGTGATAGCAGCTGTTCCTACACGAATACCCGAAGTTATAAATGGTGATTTATCATCAAATGGAACCATATTTTTGTTTACAGTAATTTCAGCTTTTACCAATGCATTTTCTGCTTCTTTACCTGAAATTCCTTTATTTCTAAGGTCAATTAACATCATGTGATTGTCTGTACCTCCAGAAATAATATTGTATCCTCTTTTTACAAAAGCATCTGCCATTGCACTTGCATTCTTTTTTAATTGCATAGCATAAGTAAAGAATTCATCTTGTAATGCTTCTCCAAAAGCAACCGCTTTTGCAGCAATAATATGCATTAAAGGACCTCCTTGGTTTCCAGGAAATACAGCTAAGTCTAATAATGCAGACATCATTCTGATTTCTCCTTTTGGATTTGTTAATCCTTGTGGGTTTTCAAAATCTTTACCCATTAATATTAAACCTCCACGTGGTCCACGTAATGTTTTGTGTGTTGTTGTAGAAACGATATGACAATGAGGAATTGGGTCATTCATTAATCCTTTGGCGATAAGCCCTGCAGGATGTGAAATATCTGCAAATAATATTGCTCCTACACTATCTGCAATTACTCTAAAACGCTCAAAATCCATATCACGAGAATAAGCTGAAGCTCCTGCAATGATTAATTTTGGTTGCTCTTTAGTAGCAATTTCTTGAATTTTATCATAGTCCAAACGTCCTGTTTCTTTATCTACACCATAAAAAACCGGAGTATATAAACGTCCCGAGAAGTTTACTGGAGAACCATGTGTTAAGTGTCCACCGTGAGATAAATCAAATCCTAAGATTTTATCTCCTGGCTTTAAACATGCATGATAAACAGCAGTATTTGCTTGTGAACCAGAGTGTGGTTGCACGTTTGCGTATGTAGCTCCAAATAACTCCTTGGCTCTATCGATAGCAATTTGCTCAATAACGTCAACTACTTCACAACCTCCGTAGTATCTTTTGCCTGGATAGCCTTCTGCATATTTATTTGTTAAAACAGAACCAGCTGCTTCCATTACCTCATCACTTACAAAATTTTCTGAAGCGATTAGTTCTAATCCGTGAATTTGTCTGTCTTGTTCTTCAAGAATAAGATCAAAAATTTGTTCGTCGCGTTGCATTTTTTAGTTTTTCGTTAATTTGATGCAAAAATACAAAAAAACGTTTGTCAAACTGTTAGATTATGATATATTTGACATAGAATTTTTCAACAAATAATTAACATTCACATGCCGATAACAGCCAACGATACTAAACGAAAATCATGGTTAGATGTACCAGAGAATAGTGATTTCCCTATTCAAAACATTCCCTTCGGTGTTTTTCTTACCAAGGAAAATATAGTAACGGTTGGAACAAGAATTGGCGACTACGCCATAGATTTAGGAGCTTTGCAACAATTAAGCTATTTCTCAGGAATTGATTTAACTGATGATATGTTTATGCAAGATACTCTAAATGATTTCATTTCAGATGGTAAAAAAACATGGCGTTTAGTTCGAAACCGTATTGCCGATATATTTGATATTAACAATCCTCAACTAAGAGATTCAACAAAAGATAGAGATATTGTCATTTTTAAAATTAACGATGTCGAAATGCAATTGCCTGTTTTAATTGGAGATTACACCGATTTTTATTCAAGTAGAGAACACGCAACCAATGTAGGAAAAATGTTCCGTGATCCGGAAAATGCATTATTACCAAACTGGTTACACATTCCTGTAGGATATCACGGAAGAAGTTCGACAATCATACCTTCTGGGATTCCAGTACACAGACCAATGGGACAAACGCTTCCTAATGGAGAAAATTCACCCGTTTTTGGACCTTCAAGATCTATTGATTTTGAATTGGAAACAGCATTTATTACAACAGATGCTAATATAATGGGAGAACCCATTCCTGCCTATGAAGCCGAAGATTATATTTTCGGAATGGTTTTATTAAATGATTGGAGTGCTCGCGATATCCAAAAATGGGAATATGTGCCCTTAGGACCATTCTTAGCAAAGAACTTTGCCTCTTCTATCTCTCCTTGGATTGTTACGATGGATGCATTAGAACCATTTAGAACCAAAGGCCCTAAGCAAGATCCATCACCACTTCCTTATTTACAAACTAAAGGAAAAAAAGGTTTTGATATTCATTTAGAAGTTTCTCTTAAACCATTGGACAAAGAAGAAACTGTAATCTCCAGATCGAATTTTAAACACATGTATTGGTCAATGAGCCAACAACTAGCACATCATACCTCTAATGGCTGTCGTGTTAATTCTGGCGATATGATGGGTTCTGGAACAATATCAGGACCTACTCCAGATAGTTATGGCTCTATGCTGGAACTAACTTGGGGAGGGAAAAATCCATTAAAATTAAATGATGGTAGCGAACGTAAGTTTATCGAAGATAATGACACAGTAATTATGAGAGGATATTGTGAAAGCAATGAAGTTCGTATTGGTTTTGGAGAAGTTTCAAGCCAATTACTTGCTCCTTTCGTGAGACAATGAAGAGATCTTGATTCTGAATAACAAAAAACGCATTGAAAATTTTCAATGCGTTTTTTTTATGCTCTTAAAATTTGTGGTCTTTACGTAAATCTATTTTTATTCTTTCTGACTAATTCTCTTGCCATCAATTGCACAAATTTTCACAAATTCAAAACTTTGCAATCTTCGCAAAACCTCTGAGCCTTTGCTCCTTAGAACCTTTCTTTAACCACAACTTCAGTAGAATTTATACTGGTATTTGCTGACTTAAACAATGTAATGTTCCAAATCCCCAGATAAAATCAACACAACTAATTCCGATAACTTCTCTATCAGGGAAACACTCCGAAAGAATATTAAGCGCAACACGATCATTACTATCATTAAAAGTAGGAACCAAAACACAGTTATTAAGAATTAAGAAATTAGCATAACTCGCCGGCAATCTTAAATCTTCAAAATCTATTCGTTTAGGCATTGGTAAAGCAACAACTATTGGAGACTTTCCGTTTTCCAACTTCGCATTTTGCAAACGCTTCAAATTATCTTGTAATGGCTCATAATTTGCATCATTTTTATCTGTTTCTACAATCGTTACAATCGTATCTTCATTTACAAAACGACACAAATCATCAATATGACCATGTGTATCATCTCCTTCTATACCATTTCCTAACCATATAACATTGGTTACACCTAAATATTCTTTAAAAACGGCTTCGTAATCTTCTTTGGTAAAATTAGGATTTCGAACCTGAATACTAGGATGCATCAAGCATTCCTCTGATGTTAATAAAGTTCCTCTTCCGTTACTATCAATTGCACCACCTTCTACAATAACAGGTTTACCTTTATATATTACTTGTGTAAGCGGAATATCCAGAACTTCGGCAATTTTCGCTGGCACAAATTTATCTAATTGATAGTTTTTGTATTTTGCCCAACCATTAAAATTAAAGTTTAATGCTTCTCTTTTATCTCCATTTTTAACAACAATTGGTCCTGAATCACGCATCCAGCTTCTGTTTGTTTTATGAATAATATAAGTAACATTCTTTAAATTCACGTGTGCTCTTTCAAGCATTTCGTTCACTTTTGCCTTCAAATCTTCATCAGCAACCACCAGGAAAACAATTTCATATGTAGCTACTTTTTTGATAAATTCTACAAAAGCCCATTGAACTGCTTCATATTTTCCTGGCCAATCTTTACCATTATGTGGAAAACACAATACAATACCTTGTTGCTTTTCCCACTCAGCAGGAAATCTTCTATTATTCGTCGTCATAAAAAGGTTCTAATTTAAAAGAGCACAAAGATACTCATTCGTAAGTTTTATTATTACGCAATGAACATTTTTTCCTGCAGAATGGAAATAATTGTTTTTCAAACAATTAAAAACATTAACACAACTAAAACTCCAAAAGGTGGGAATTATATAACCCCGATAGAACACTGTTCCCAGACTATTACCATAATTTTATACTAAGTTTAAAATAAAAGACTTACAAAAATCAAATTAAATATTAGATATCATGAAAAAGAAATTAGCTTCCGTATCACTTTTATTATTATCATTTGCAGCAGGCGCACAAAACATGGCGCCACCTTCTGCACAGACATCTGTTGAAAAAAATCCTTATGATAAATGGTCTATTGAATTGAATGGTGGTTTAAACAAGCCAACCAGAACAATGACAGATGGTTATTCGACTGCTACAGTTAGTCCTTTTCACGCAGATTTAGGTGTAAGATACATGTTCAATCCTAAATTTGGTTTGAAAATGGATTTTGGGTATGATCAATTTCAGGAACGTGATGACACTCCTCAATTTAAAAGCACCTATTTAAGAACAAGCCTTCAAGGTGTTGTGAATGTTGGTAGAGCTTTAAACTTTGAAACCTGGACAAATACTATAGGATTATTAGCACATGGTGGATTTGGTGTTTCTCAATTAAGTTCCGATAATGGTTTTAGTGGTAAAGACTATATGGCCAATGGAATTATTGGTTTAACTGGGCAAATAAGATTAAGTAATAGTTTTGCCTTAACTGGAGATCTTACTGGTATTGTTAATGGAAGACAAAATTACAACTTCGATGGAATGGGTCCAACAACTAGTGGTTCATTCGATGGAGTATTATTAAATGCATCTGTTGGTCTAACATTCTACTTAGGTAAACATGAAAAACATGCCGATTGGTATTCTGAGGACAACGACAAATACAATAAATTAGAACAAAGAGTTGGACTAATCGAAACAGGTCTTATTGATAGCGATAAAGATGGTGTAGCCGATCTGTATGATTTAGAACCTAACACTATTGCCGGAGTTGCAGTGAATACTAAAGGACAAACTATTGATGCCAATCAAAATGGTGTTCCGGATGAATTAGAAAGTTATTTAGATAAAACCTATTCTAAAAAAGGTAGTGAAACTGCAACAAACAATACTGTTGAAGAGTTAATTAACGGAGGATATGTAAATGTTTATTTCGACTTCAATTCTTCTAAACCAACAAATGCTTCTTTATCCGGTGTTGACTTCTTAGTTAAATACTTGAAAAACAACCCTGGTAAATCTGCAGACATCATTGGTTATGCAGACGAAATTGGAAGTTCAAGCTATAACACTGAATTATCTAAAAAAAGAGCTGAAGCTGTAAAAAAAGTTGCTATAAATGCAGGAATTGACGGTTCTAGATTGAATGTAATCGCTAATGGTGAAGATACATCTGTGAATAAAAAATCTAAAGAAGCACGTCAAATCGTAAGAAGAGTTACTTTCCAAGTGAAATAAATTTATCTTTATTCTTAAGAAACAAAAAAGGACAAAATTTACATTTTGTCCTTTTTGCTTTTATATATAATCTAACTGAATTAGTCGATTGCTCTTTTAATAATATCTCCAAAAGCATCAATTCTTCTGTCTCTGAAAAATGGCCAGTTCTGACGTACATTTTCTTGCAGATCCAAATCAACTTCGGCAATAAGAATTTCTTCTTTATCGTGTGACGCTTGCGCTAAAATTTCACCTTGAGGTCCTGCAATAAATGAAGCTCCCCAAAACTGAATTCCATCAGTACCATCGATATATTGCTCTAAGCCAATTCTATTAGCAGCAGCTACAAATACACCATTTGCAACAGCATGACCTTTCATTACGTTCATCCACGCTCCATACTGGTTTTCACCATATTGCTCTTTTTCTTTTGGATGCCATCCAATTGCTGTTGGGTAAAACAATACTTCGGCACCTTTAAGGGCTGTAATACGAGCAGCTTCTGGATACCATTGATCCCAACAAATTAATGTTCCTATTTTTCCTTTTTTAGTTTCGATTGCCTGAAATCCTAAATCACCAGGTGTAAAATAGAATTTTTCGTAAAAATGAGGATCATCCGGAATATGCATTTTACGGTATAATCCTGCTTCAGATCCATCTGTATCGATAATATAAGCACTGTTGTGGTATATTCCTGCCATTCTTTTTTCGAAGAAAGGAACGATTATAACCACTCCTAATTCTTTGGCTAAAGCACTAAAGGCAATAAATGAAGTACTATATAATGGTTCTGCTAAAGCAAAATTATCAACATCTTCACTTTGGCAAAAATAATGGCTACTATACAATTCTGGTAATAATATAACTTCAGCACCTTTATTTGCCGCATCTCGAACCCAACTTATACATTTTTTTAAGTTGTTTTCGGCAACATCATTAAGGTTCAACTGAATAACAGCAATTTTATATTTCTTATTCGGCATGACTTAAAATTTTTAGACTGCAAAAATAGTTAATTTTCCAGATAGTAACAGAAAACCGTTTTATAAATATTCCTCTTCAACAGTTTTTGATGAAAAGAGATAAGAATAAAACGGTTTTTAAATAGCTATGAAATTTATATTCTTTTCATAGCAAGTACATATATTGCTTATAAACTATTCTATGACAACTTTTATTGTTATAAACTCAGTCTCCGATTTTGCAAATCGCATATAATAAGTTCCTTTATTTGAATAGATAGCTTTGTGTATTGTTCTTTTAAATTGTGGTTTAGTATCCTCACAAGTAGCCGAGGAGTATTTAGCTTCAACTTGTACCCCAATCTCTTTATTAATCTGTATTTCTGTAAATTTATTAAATTCTCCACAGCCATTCTCCACCATAAACATGACATTATAGCTCAATTCTTCATTTACTTTTCCAGTTGCAGGACCTGTTACCTCAGTAACAAAAGCACTTTTGGCAATAAGTGCAGGAGTAGTTGTTTTATCGCTATCACTACTACATGAAGATAATGCAGTTACTAAGAACAATACAAATAGAACTGATTGCAATTTAATTTTTTTCATAAAACATTATTTATTGTTAATTATAATTATAGATGACAATATAGTAATAAGGTTGCTTTATCAAATGTTAAATTTTCAAAATAAACCACAATAAACTATAAATCAAATATTTAATTTCCAAAAATAAAAATAACATACCTATAAAAAAACCAGTCTATCAACTGTTTTTTTTCTCATACTTCACATCTTATAGACAAACTATTCAATAACAACTTCTAGAGATACAAATTCAGTCTCCGATTTCTTGAATTTTATATCAAAAGTTCCTTTAGTAGTCGATTTAAATTTATAAACAGTTTTCTTTTCTGTTATTTGTTGTGTACAAACTTCCCCTGAATATTTCGCTTCAACTTGCAATCCTTTTTCTGTTCCAATCGTTACATCTGAAAATTTATTGAATTCTCCACAGCCATTATCCACCAAAAAAGTTACATCATAACTAAGTTCTTCATTTACTTTTCCAGTTACAGGACCTTTTACTTCTGTTACCAAAGCATTTTTCACAGTAGGTACGGGAGTTGTTCCTTTATCTTCATCTTTATCATTACTGCATGAAATTAATGCTGTTGCCAAGAATAATACAACCAAAACCGATTTTAATTTGAAATTTTTCATAAAATAATTATTTGTTATTAATTACTATGAAGATGTAGATGTGTAGCTTTGGTTGCTTTTAAAAACTGTTAAATAATTCACTAAAACCTTAATCAATTGTAAATCAGAAGATTATTTTTATAAAAAAATAGCACAACAACTGTTATTTCTTACAAAAAAAACTTTTATAATAGCCCCGAAAGAAACGATATCCTTTTCTTGGCTTCTTTAGCCAGGAAAAGATATAGTGGATAGCGGGAAAAGTGGTGTTTTAAAAATGATTATTCTGCTTCAAAAAACACCAGCCTTTCGACTAGTGTTTTGATATATGAAGCACTAAACTTTATGCTACTTTTTCTTTGAAAATATTTTTTTGAATAGATTTACTACTGCCAATACTATAAATCCTAATACAAGCCCAACGACAAATTCTTTTATAATAGAAGGTAATTGTGGGACTAAATGATGGAAAAAATCAATATTGTGTACAAATATTCCCCCAGCTACTAAAATTAAAGCTATTGTACCGATAACTGTTAAACCTTTGATCACTATTGGGAGTGCTTGTACTAGTAAGTTTCCAATAGTTTTAAGCAGGCTATTTTCTTTTTTACTCAGTTGAATTAGTTTAAGTCCAACTTCGTCCATTCTAACAATAACTGCAACAATACCGTAAACTCCAATTGTTGCAATTAATGCGATTATCGAAACCACAATAATCTGTGATGAAATTGGTTTCCCTATTACGGTTCCCAATGCAATAATTACTATTTCTACAGATAAAATAAAATCAGTTACAATTGCTGATTTTACTTTACCTTTTTCAGCTTCCAGAATTTCTTCTTCAGTAAATGTTTGTAATGCGAGTCCCTCCGATGCTTCATGTTTGTGAGGAAATATAAATTCGTATATTTTCTCTGCACCTTCATAGGCTAGAAAAAGTCCTCCAAGTACCAGAATTACAACAATAGCAATAGGAAAAAAAGCACTTAATAAGAATGCTATCGGTAAAATGATTACTTTATTAAGAAGCGAACCTTTACTGATTGCCCACAATACAGGAAGTTCTCGAGATGAAGCAAATCCCGAAGCTTTCTCAGCATTAACAGCCAAATCATCTCCTAAAATCCCTGCCGTTTTTTTTGCTGCAACTTTACTCATTACTGCAACATCATCCATCATTGCTGCAATATCATCTAATAGTACGAAAAAACCTGATGCCATTTATAATTGTTTTTTAAGAACGCGTTAATTCTTGGTAATGTGCTCCAAAATTAATCGACGTGTTTTGTTATTTTACGCGAATCTAATACTTTTTGATTAAATCTCTTTCTACTAATTTTATCAAATTTGTATTTTTGTTTTAAACATAAAAAAAACACCAGCCTTGCGACTGGTGCTTTATAAATAATAACTTTATTTTTAAAAAATTGATCATGAGTTAATCGGTCACAACATTATTTCCCTTACTTACTAAAATTTCTTTATCTATAATCCCCTGTCCTACAGGAGGAGCGGGTGGATTTTGACCTCCCAATCCAATATATTTCCCTCCTGCAGGGGAAATATTTAGCATTGTACCTAAAAGCAAATTAATTTGAGAACTTGGAAGTGCATTTCTATCAAAGGCAAGAGTAGTTGTGTAATTATAAACTGAAGATAAAACAGGTAAATCAATAGAAGTAAGAATGGCATTATTACTAAAATAAATGCTTTTGCATGTAGTCAACAAAGGAAGAAAAATAGATGTTAAAGAAGAATTACTAGAGATATTAGTTTGAGCCCCATATAATACTTTCAAAACAGGAAATGAAACTGAACTTAATTTTTTATTATCCTCTATAGTAAACTGACTATATACTTCGCCCAAATTACTTAAATTTATTGCAAATAAATTTAAATTACCGCCTATATTTAAGATTACCAACTTTTTTATTTGGCTTAAATCTAAAGTTGTTAAATTTGTTGTATTTAGAACGTAAATATTTTCGGTCTGAGGCCCAAACTCAGCTGCTACTTGTGCTGCTGCCTGTGCATCTGTAATATCACCAGTTATAATTATACTTGGTTTTCCTTGATTTTCACTACTTCCGGCATATAAAGCATAAGGTACACTTAAAAGCTGACTTGTACCGCTAATCGTGTAGTTGCTCCCTCCTGTTGGATCAATTTCGGTCTTAATAAAATGTGATCCCGCACCCCAATTTACACCTGCAAAAGTTCCAGTAACAGGAGTTCCACCTCCTATTTCTATTGTGGCTAATCCGTTATTGTTTGTTGTTGTTGTTTGTGTTTCTACATAAGTAGCTGTACCACTTGCTGAACCTAATAAAATACTAGTTTTTATACTTACTAAAGTACCTGTAACCAATGTTCCATCCGTTTTACGAATAACCGATTGGTAACTCATTTTCTGTGGAGTCTGTGCGAATAAAATTGTAAAAGAGCTTAATAATAGTAATGCCAGAGTAATTTTTTTCATATGTTTTCTGCTATTTGAATGTTATTTTTTTATGATTTTAAAAGTTTTTATTGTTTTGTTGCTATTATTTACTACTAGAAAATAAATTCCTTGATTTAATCCTTGCATTGGCACTCTTGTTTCCTGAGTTATTATTTTTAATTTTTTAGATACTACTTTCCCATTGATGTCAAGTAAACTACAGGATAAATCATCCCATTTATTATCAGTCACACTTAAATTAAGCATATCAATAGCAGGATTCGGGTAAGCAGTCATTACAAGATTAATCGCCGTAAGCTCATCTTTCCCTAATGTAGTTATCTCATAAGGCTGTTGGATACCTTGCAACACATATCCATCTGCCCCAGGTAAACTTGTATAAGCTATTTGTCCAATTGAATAACTCGATGTACCGCCTGCCCCTGTAGCACTTCCGCCAGCGACTACTACACTTTCTTGTGAATAACTACTCGTTATAAATGAAATACTAGTAATAAATAAAATTAAAAAAGTTTGTTGTTTTCCTTTCATATAAGTGATTTAGCCGTTGATTATTTTATTTGAATAAGGTCAAATTTTTACTCAAAAATCCAAATATATAATAATTCTTACGAAAAATATTATTCAAAAGAAGAGAATCCTAAAAATATAGACATAAAAAAAGCACCAGCCTTGCGACTGGTGCTTTCAAACTATTAAAATTAAATATTAATTAGCTTGTACTGGTGTTTGGTTTCTAAAAACCAATTGTCCATCAAAAGCATCTAATAAAATAATACTATCTGTTGTAATCTTTCCTGCCAAAATTTCTTTTGACAATTGATTTAAAACATCTCTTTGTATAACTCGTTTTACTGGTCTTGCACCAAATTGTGGATCAAATCCTTTATCCGATAAATAAGCAACTGCTTCTGGAGTTGCATCCATTGTAATTCCTTGCAAAGCCAACATTTTGGTTACACTTTTTAATTGTAAACCAACAATTTGTTTAATATTGTCCACTGTTAAAGGTGGGAACAACACAATCTCATCAATACGGTTTATAAATTCCGGACGTACTGTTTGTTTTAATAAAGCAAGCACTTCTACTTTTGCTGCCTCTGTAGCGGCTTCAATACCTCCTTTTAAATTCTCGAATTTTTCTTGTATAATCTGGCTTCCCATATTCGAAGTCATGATGATAATCGTATTTTTAAAATCGGCCAAACGCCCTTTGTTATCAGTCAATCGTCCTTCATCTAATACTTGTAATAAAATATTAAATGTATCTGGGTGCGCTTTTTCAATCTCATCTAACAAAATTACCGAATATGGTTTTCTACGTACCGCTTCTGTTAATTGTCCACCTTCATCGTATCCTACGTATCCCGGAGGTGCACCTACTAACCTACTCACACTATGACGTTCTTGATACTCACTCATATCAATTCTTGTCATGGCATTTTCATCATCAAAAAGATACTCCGCCAATGCTTTTGCAAGCTCTGTTTTACCAACCCCTGTAGTTCCTAAAAACAGGAATGTACCCACAGGTTTTTTCATGTCTTGTAAACCAGCTCTGCTTCGTCTTACAGCATCACTTACTGCTTCGATTGCTTCTTCTTGACCCACTACACGTCTGTGTAACTCATCTTCTAGATGCAATAGTTTTTCTCTTTCTGTTTGAAGCATTTTCATTACTGGAATACCTGTCCATTTTGCTACAACTTCGGCAATATCTTCTCTGGTAACTTCTTCTTTTATCAAAGAATGTCCAGATTGGTATTCATGCATTTGTTTCAATAAAACATCTAGTCTTTCTTGCGCTTCCTTAATTTTACCGTAACGAATTTCGGCTACTTTTCCGTAATCCCCATCACGCTCTGCACGATCTGCTTCATGTTTAAAGTTTTCAAGCTCTAATTTTACAGCCTGAATTCCATCTACTACATCTTTTTCAGATTTCCATTTGGCGTAGATTTCATTACGTTCTTCTTTCAAGTTAGCCAATTCCATGTGTAAAGCATTAAGCTTACTTTCTTCTTTCTCCCGTTTTATGGCCTCAATCTCAATTTCTAATTGCATTATTTTTCTATCCAAAACGTCTAATTCCTCAGGTTTTGAATTGATTTCCATACGCAATTTAGATGCAGCTTCGTCCATTAAATCAATCGCTTTATCCGGTAGGAAACGATTGGTAATATAACGTTGAGAAAGCTCTACAGCAGCAATAATTGCTTCGTCTTTTATCTGAACTTTATGATGTGTTTCATACTTTTCTTTGATTCCTCGTAAAATTGAAATCGCACTTTCGGTATCTGGCTCATCAATTATAATTTTTTGGAAACGACGTTCAAGCGCTTTATCTTTTTCAAAATATTTTTGATATTCATCCAAAGTTGTTGCACCAATCGCTCTTAATTCTCCACGAGCCAATGCTGGTTTTAGGATATTAGCCGCATCCATTGCGCCTTCTCCTCCACCCGCTCCTACAAGTGTATGAATTTCATCGATAAACAAGACGATATCACCTTCGGCAGCAGTAACTTCTTTTACTACCGATTTTAATCTTTCTTCGAATTCTCCTTTAAATTTTGCCCCAGCAATTAATGCTCCCATATCTAGTGAAAACACAATTTTATCCTTTAGGTTTTCTGGCACGTCACCATTAACGATTCTTCGTGCTAAACCTTCGGCAATTGCGGTTTTACCAACTCCGGGTTCACCAATTAACATTGGGTTATTTTTAGTTCGACGTGTTAAGATTTGTAATACACGTCTAATTTCTTCATCTCGTCCGATAACAGGATCTAATTTTCCTGAACGTGCTAATTCATTTAAGTTTTTAGCATATTTATTTAATGAGTTATATGTTTCTTCGGCAGATGCAGAAGTTACACGTTCTCCTTTACGTAATTCATCAATAGCTGCTTTTAAGCCTTTGTTTGTTACTCCTTGATCTTTTAAGATTTGAGCAACTTTGCTTTTTGAATCAAAAATTGCAAGCATTAAATGTTCGATTGAAACATATTCATCGTTCATTTTTTGTGCAATAATTTCTGCTTCGTTCAATGCTTTGTTTGCATCTCTGGAAAGCATTACATCTCCTCCCGAAACTTTCGGAAAGCTTTGAATTGTGCTATCTAGAATTTGAAGAAATAAAGGCACATTTACATTGAGTTTTTTCAAAATAAATGGTGCTACATTTTCATCAACTTCAAAAATAGCCTTGAAGATGTGTTCATTCTCTATTTGCTGTTGGCCATTTTTTTGAGCCAATTGCTGAGAGAGCTGAATTGCTTCTTGCGATTTGATTGTAAATTTATTTATGTTCATCTTTATTTGATTTATGATTTATGATTCTATTTTAATAAGTAACTTTGTTTATTATTTCTCAAATTATATTCCACAACAATAAAACAGACAAAATGACGCTAAAAACTTGATTTTTATCATTTTTAAATGTCAAAAAGTCATAAATAACGACAAAACATGAATTTTCTATCATCCCTATTTGGAGATTCTGATAAAAATGAATCATCAGAAACCAAAATAAACTGGATTCCATTAACAAGTTTAGACCAATTAGACGAAATCGTAACGGAGTCTAAAGATAAGCCAATTCTTATATTTAAACACAGTACTAGATGTAGTATTAGCAGAATGGCGCTAAAAGGATTTGAGAAAGAATTTGATTTAGACAATAAAGTTAAGGCTTATTTTCTTGATTTAATAGCACATCGTGATGTTTCAAATGAAATAGCCTCGCGTTTTAACGTTGTTCATCAATCTCCTCAATTATTGCTTATCAAAGACGGAAAATCAATATATGATGTTTCTCATAGCGATATTGATGCTGATGCATTGAAAGAAAAAGTGTAATTTTCAATAAAACTAAATGGATATCCAATCAATTTATCAAAAGACAATAATTTTTGCTGCCCATAAACATTCAGAGAATAATCAACTCATTCCTGATTCTCAACTACCCTATGTTGTTCATTTAAGCAATGTGGCAATGGAAATTTTAATTACCGCAAGTAATACTAAGGAATTTGACTTAAATTTTGCTACTCAAATTGCATTATTACATGATACATTAGAAGATACAACTACAACATTTCATGAATTAGAACTTGAATTTGGAATTGAAATAGCCGAAGGTGTTTCTGCCCTTACAAAAAATGATAATTTACCAAAAGAAGAAAAAATGCTTGATAGTTTGAACCGAATTTCATCTCAAAGAAAAGAAGTTTGGGCTGTAAAATTAGCAGATAGGATAACTAACTTACAAAAGCCTCCTAAAACTTGGGATAGTCTTAAAAAAAGAAAATACAAAAATGAAGCTGAAGTTATTTTAGAAAAGTTAAAAGGAGCAAATCAATATTTGGAAAATCGTTTGCAAGTAAAAATACAAGAATATGAATCATATATTCATTAAAACATTCCTGACTTAGTTAGGAATATTTCAATTATTTATCCGGTATTTGTTTTTAATTAAAAACTCCCTCCTGAACCTCCTCCACTAAAATCACCTCCACCAAACTCCATTGGTGATTCTTCGGGTTTTATTTCGGGTTTTAAATTAAATGTTGAAGCAATAATTAGTGCTTCGGCATTGAGTAATGAATTAGAGCTATCTATACGATCTGGTTTAAATGTTATTCCTTTTTCATTATCTCTTATCTTTCTTATCGCAAAATAAGTAAATGCAAAAAGTAATAATCCTCCAAAAGTCAAAGCTACTTCTGTTGGTAAAACATGATGATACGTTCTAAAAGTAAAAATCGAAAAACAAAAAGATAAAAAACCTATCCAAAGCAAGATTCTATCTTTATTACGTAATCCAAAAAACAAATAGAGAACTGGAACTATAAACGTAAAAATCCAAAAGATTACTCCAAATGGAATTTCTGGACTTATTTCATAATAGCCACCAGATAAACTGGCAGAAAGCTCTCTTACAACCAAATAATTCCCCGAAAAATAAAATAATATTAAACTGAAATTTTTCATCAGGAGAATTCCTTTATAATAAAAAGGCTCTGTCAAATTTTTAAGAAGCGTTCTACCAATATAATACATTCCAATTGCATAAATCATTAATACAAATGGCAGGAAAACACTACCTGACTCGATATAATTAAAGGTAACGAATCCTAATGTTGCAGTCAATGACAAACAAAAAATCAATACCGAAGATAAATGTACATAACGCAAATACAGTAAAAAGGAAACTATCGTTACAGCAATCATGCTAGCAAGTATATCTCCATTGCTTACATTTAAAATATTAGTTGTAAAAGATATGGCAATAGCTATTGCCAATGTTAATTGTGCTCCTAATACAAAAGCATCGTCTAAGCCGTACCCATAATATTTTTGTTGTGCTAAAAACTCTGTACCTGCAAACCCAACTATTGCAAAAAAATAAACTAAAACAATATAAAAATCACTGGAAGCAGCGCTTAGTCCTAATAAAGATATCACTCCACAAATAGATGAATATAAAAAAACACCTAATAGGAAGAAACCAATCCGAATTAATATATTATCATGGCTTTTAAGAACCGGTAATTCTTTAGAAATAGTATCTAATTGTTCTTTAGTTATAAAATTGGCTTTTTGTAAACTCTCTGCCTCATTAACCAAAAAAATATTCTTCAATAAATTCTTATCGTATACTATCATTTGCTTTTTGTTTATTGAAATTTTTAATTAATTTAATAAGTAAAATTATAGAACCTATTATATAAAAAGGCGTTATTAACATTATTAATTCATAAAAATCAGTTGCGTTTACAAACTCCAAAAATTTAAAAACTATTATATTAATTCCAACATATCCATATAAAATTGTAAACACAAATAATGAAATTGCAGTGATCTGATAACTTACTTTGTAGAAATAATAAGTAAAAGCTCCTAAAATTATTGCAAAAACCAACCAATATCCCTGAAGTAAATTATTGATTGTAGCAATGCTTATTAAATGCAACGCATAAGTAAGGTAAATAAAATTAAAATGTGTTTTCAAATTAATTTTAGAACTATAGATTGTCCAAAGTATTAATAACCCTCCCAATACAATTGCCGAATAACTTAAGGTATCTGTGGTATAAAAATCGTTGCTAAGCAATGTTTGCGGACTTACCGAAAGACCTATATAAGCTGCTAAACCAGTTACTGCAATTGTTAACACGCTTTTATTATCAAAATAATAAGCACAAAAGAAACTTATAATCGTAGGGACCAATGTTGCTAAACCATAATGGGTACCGAAAAGCTTATACTGAAACTGAATGTAACCAATAAAAATACAACTCAAAAGTGTTGCGGTAAGAACTAAATATTGCAAGACAGGATTCTCAAAACTAGAATCTTCTTTTTGAAATCCTTTTGATTTTTTAAAACAAAAGTAAAAACAGATTACTGTTACAATTAATAGCAAAGACAAAATAGCGACATGCCCTATTGTATCAATGTTCTGATATATTAAAATTCCGATTCCTGTAGTAAATAACAGTACCGATAAATAGAGGAACAATTTCAATTCGGTATAAAGTGAAAAAATACCTAAACCTCGATATTCCTTTATTTGACTTAATTGCTCTTCTGTAATTAGACTTTTCTCAAAAAGATCTTGAGTTGTCTGTTCTTCAAAATGTCCCATACTATTACTTTATGATAACTAATTATCAAATATATGTATTTAGTATGAATTTTCTGCTTTGGACAAAGAAGGATTTATTCTAAAAAAAATGCACTATGAAATCATAGCGCATTTTCCTGAATTAATAAGAACTCTTCATCTTATCTTTTATCGCATCTAAACATAAATTATTGATGCTTCCTTCGTGTGTATGTTTTGTTTCTTTAGGCGACTTAAATGTTCCGTTTTCTAATTGCTCGGCAACTTCTTTGTATGCATCTCTAAACGGCATTCCTGCTACGACCATTTCATTTAAGGTATCTACTGTAAATAGGTAATCGTATTTTTTATCGTCTAAGATATGGTCCTTTACTGTGATGTCTTTTATAGAGAAAATCGCAATATCTAAACAAGCTTTAAGGTTTTGGATTGCTGGAAACAATCCTTCTTTTAAAAGCTGTAAATCTCTATGATATCCACTTGGTAAATTATTTGTTATCAAAGTGATTTCGTATGGTAATGCTTGGATTTTGTTGCATTTTCCACGAATCAATTCAAATACATCTGGGTTTTTCTTGTGCGGCATTATGCTTGAACCTGTTGTAAGATGTGATGGCAAACTGATAAAATCAAAATTCTGACTCATATACAAACAAACGTCCATTGCAAATTTAGACAAGGTTGCTGCTACGCTACTCATCGCGAAGGCAACTGTTTTCTCAGCTTTACCACGACTCATTTGTGCCGCTACGGCATTGTACTTTAAGGTTTCGAAACCTAGTTCTTGTGTTGTAAATGTTCTGTTTATAGGAAACGAGCTTCCGTATCCTGCAGCTGAACCTAGTGGGTTTTGATCTACAATTTTGGCTGCAGCGTTTAGCATCGTAATATCATCGATAAGGCTTTCGGCATACGCAGAAAACCACATCCCGAATGAGGACGGCATTGCTATTTGCAAATGTGTATATCCTGGCAATAATACATTTTGATGTTTCTCGGCAGATTCCATTAACAAGTCAAAAAGGCTTTTTACTTGTTCTTTTAATGCTTTTACTTCGTCTTTTAGATATAAATGCACATCGACCAAAACTTGGTCGTTACGAGAACGGGCTGTATGGATTTTCTTTCCTGCATCACCTAGTTTCACTGTTAGCAAATATTCGATTTTAGAATGTACGTCTTCAAAACTATCTTCGATTACAAAATTTCCTTTTTCGGCATCGATAATGATTTCGTTTAATGCATCTACTAACGAATTGGTTTCATCAGCAGTTAAAAGCCCAATTTGTCCCAACATTTTTGCATGTGCAATTGAACCTAATGCGTCGTATTTTGCCAGAACCAAATCTAGTTCTCTATCGTTTCCAACAGTAAATTGTTCGATTTGTTTGTCTGTTGCAATTCCTTTTTCCCAAAGTTTCATAGGTAGATTTTTAGATTTTTAGATTTTTAGACTACTTAGATTTTTAGACCTTCCTAAATCTTTATATTTCTTAGTTATGGCTAAAGCCATGTTTTTTTATTATGTTGTTTCTAGCCCCGATAGCAGTGAAAATCCTTTTATTTTTTCCTTTAAAAAATAAAAGATTGGAACGGATAGCGGGAAATAACTCCTAATTATCCTTCGACTTCGCTCAGGATGACAAGGATTATATTTTAAAGAAATCGGTTAGTATTTTGATATACAATTCGATTCCTTCTTCGATTTCGTTAATAAAAATAAATTCGTCAGCCGAGTGTGAACGCAATGTTTCTCCTGGCCCTAGTTTTAATGATTGACAACTTAAAACCGATTGATCTGAAAGTGTTGGCGAACCATAGGTAGTTCTTCCTAAAGCGATTCCTGCCTGAACTAAACCATGCTCAACCGGGATAGATGAAGCATTAAGGTGCATAGACCGTGGTGCTACTTCAGCTTTTACATTTGCTTTTACAAGTTCAAGAATTTCGGTGTTAGAATAACAGTCGGTTACGCGAATATCGACTACCAAGTCACATTCTGACGGCACTACATTATGTTGTTTTCCTGCGTTTATTTGGGTTACAGTCATTTTTACTGGCCCTAAAACATCGGATATTTTATCGTATTTATAATTTCTGAACCATTCCATTACGGGAATAGCGTTGTATAATGAGTTGTCGTCGTTTTGGTGTGCAGCGTGGCTTGCCGTTCCTTTTACTTTTACATCAAGAACTAATAATCCTTTTTCGGCTACTGCTAACTGCATTAATGTAGGTTCTCCTACGATGGCGCAATCTAATTCTGGTAAATGCTGTAAAACGCTGTTTAACCCGTTTTTTCCGCTACTTTCTTCTTCACCCGAAGCTACAATTACTAGATTATAAGGTAAGTTTTGGTTGTTGTAAAAATGTACAAATGTGGCCAATAACGAAACTAAACATCCTCCTGCATCATTACTTCCTAACCCGAATAATTTGCCATCTTTTACAATTGCTTTAAAGGGATCGTTGGTATAGGCTTGGTTTGGCTTTACTGTATCGTGGTGAGAATTCAGTAAAAGTGTTGGTTTATTTTTGTCGAAATATTTATTGAAAGCCCACACATTATTGTTCTCTCTGTTAAAAGGAATCTCGTTTTGATTGAACCAATTTTCGATTAAAAGTGCCGTTTGATCTTCTTCACTTGAAAAAGATGGGGTTTCAATCAAACTTTTTAATAATGCTATTGCTTCTTGGGTAAGCGTTTCTATATTTTTCATTTTTTTATAGGTACTGAGATACTGAGGTTCTAAGCCACAACGTTTTTTTAATTAAATCTGTAACGATTTTAATTTGCGCAAATTTCTTAAATTAATATTTAAAATGCCTTGCGTAATGCTCTTTTTTTGCCACAGATTAAAAGAATTTTCACAGATTTTTAATCCTTTTAATCCGTTAATCTGTGGCTATATCTTTTATAATGTAATCGTTGTATGCAATATACTTGAATTTTGCAACATACTATGATGCCCGATTTTTATGGCCTGAACTCCTTTAGACAAGCTATTGAAACAATTGTCTAATTTTGGAATCATTCCGGAATGAATTACTTTTTCTGCTTTTAGTTTTTCGTATAATTCAGCGTTTATTTCGGTAATAACCGAATCATCATCTTCTGAATCCGACAAAACTCCTTGTTTTTCAAAACAATAGGTAAGCGTTACATCAAAATCTTGGGATAAAGCAATCGCTAACTCACTTGCAATTGTATCGGCATTTGTGTTTAGT
The DNA here is from genome assembly GCF_025847235.1 of Flavobacterium shii. Classification (GTDB taxonomy): domain Bacteria; phylum Bacteroidota; class Bacteroidia; order Flavobacteriales; family Flavobacteriaceae; genus Flavobacterium; species Flavobacterium shii. The sequence continues at coordinate 45,899 of NZ_JAOZEW010000017.1, read as the reverse complement.
AATTGTCCGTTTTTATCGTGTGTAATCGCGCAAAAAACCGGTACTATGTTGTTTTCCAGCAATGTAGCCAATAAACTTGTGTTTACTTGTTTTACATCGCCCACAAAACCATAATCGATTGTTGGGTGGTTTCTTTTTGTCGATTGGATTAAGTTTCCATCGGCTCCCGAAAATCCAATTGCATTATTGTTTTTTGCCTGCAATTGTGCTACAATATTCTTATTGATTTGTCCTGCATAAATCATCACGACTACATCGAGCATTGCTGCATCGGTTATACGACGACCATCTATCATTTGCGGAACTAGACCAATACTTTCAGCCATTTTTGTAGCCGATTTTCCTCCACCGTGAATCAATATTTTATGTCCTTCTATCTTAGAAAAATCTGTTAAGAATTTCTCTAATTCTGATGGATTATCGATTATATTACCGCCAATTTTTATTAATGATACTTTCATTTTTTTTGAGGTTCTAAGACGCTAAGGTTCTGAGGTTCTAAGTGACTTAGCATCTTAGTAACTCAGAACCTTAGCAACTTAATTTATAACTTCTTAAGAATCTTTTGCAACACCAATTGTGCAGCGTATGTTCTGTTATTGGCTTGCTCGATTACAATTGAATTTTCGCTATCTAAAACTTCATCGCTTACAATTACGTTACGACGAACGGGAAGGCAATGCATGAATTTCCCGTTGTTGGTTAATGCCATTTTATCGGCAGTAACGGTCCAATTTGGGTCTGAATTGGTTACTTTACCGTAATCATTAAAGTTACTCCAGTTTTTTACATAAACAAAATCGGCATTTTCGAATGCTTTGTCTTGATCGTATTCTATTTTTGAATCTTTCGTGATTTCTGGACTTAGCTCGTATCCTTCGGGGTGTGTAATTACAAAGTCGACATTTTTTTGCATTTGCATCATTTCTACAAATGAATTAGCTACTGCTTGTGGCAATGCCTTAGGATGTGGCGCCCAAGAAAGCACTACTTTTGGTTTATGCTTGGTCTTAAACTCTTCCATAGTAATTGCGTCTGCCAATGATTGTAAAGGGTGACGAACCGCACTTTCCATATTTACAATTGGAACTGTGGCGTATTTTAAAAAGCCTGAAATAACGGTTTCGGCATAATCTTTTTCTTTATCTAATAATCCTGCAAATGCTCTAATAGCAATAATATCGCAGTATTGCGAAACTACTTCGGCAGCTTCTTTGATATGCTCTGAAGCGCCTGAGTTCATTATTGCTCCGTCCTCAAACTCTAATGTCCATCCTTCGTTGGTAAAGTTCATTACCATAACATTCATTCCTAAGTTTATAGCGGCTTTTTGAGTACTTAAACGTGTTCTTAAACTCGGGTTAAAAAATAACATTCCTAAGGTTTTGTTCTTACCTAGGTGTTGGTTTTTTAGTGGTTTTTTCTTGATTTTTAACGCACCTTTTACCCATTTTGATAATGAGTTGATATCTTGAATTGAAATATAGTTCATGTTTTTTGTTTTATATTGTTGCACATTTTGGACGCGGATTAAACTGATTCGCTATCGCGAAGACGCAGATTTACACGGATTTCATTTGTTATTAAATCTATTCTATCGGCGTTTCTGTTTTTAACAAATCTACATCCGTCGCGTTCCTCTTTGGACAATTTTTGCAATTTGAATTGAAATATAGTTCATGTTAGTTTTTATTTAAAGATTTAAAAATTATAAAATTTAAAGATTATAATTCTCAAGAATAGTAAATATTAAAAAAATCTGTGTTTATCTGTGTTTTTGCTTTAGCAAATCCGTTTCATCTGCGTTCCATCACACTATTTTAGTAAAAGGAATTTCGTTTTTTAATACTTTTAGAATAAAATTATCTTCTAATCCGTTTACAATCCACGTTTCAATATTTGCTGCTTTGGCAATTGCCGCTGCTTCAATTTTTGATTGCATACCTCCTGTTCCGTGCGACGATTTAGATTCTCCAATTTCTTTTTCTAAAAGCTGTAAATCATTTACTAAAGCTATCGTTTCTGGCACCTCATTATGTATAGATGCTTTTGTATAAATCCCGCTTGTGTTTGTGGCAATTATCAAGATATCTACATTTAATAGAACTGCCGTTAATGCTGCTAATTTATCGTTATCTCCAAACTGAATTTCGTCGGTTGCAACGGTATCATTTTCGTTGATAATCGGAATGTAATTGTTCTCGACTAAAACATTTATTGTATTTACAATATTGATTTTGGATTGTTCTTTTTCAAAATCTGAATAGGATAACAAACATTGCGAGGTCAGTAATCCTAAATCACTAAAATTCTCATGGAAAATCCGCATTAAATGTGGTTGCCCAATCGATGCCAAAGCTTGTTTTACAATAATCTCTTTGCCTTTGCTCTCTAGTTTTACAAACTGTTTTGCAGCTGCAATCGCACCAGAACTTACAATTACAAATTCGTATTTCTCATTTAAAGCTGCGATTTGCATTCCAATATCTTCAATCTTTCCTCTGGAGATATGATTGGTTTCTTTGGTTAGCGTATTGCTTCCTATTTTTAATAAAATCCTTTTTTTTGCCATGTTTTGTTTTTTTACCGCAAAGGGCGCAAGGTTCTTTTTATATTGTTTGTGTTTACAAACGTTAAGTTCGCAAAGCTATATCTGAAATCTAAAATTGCTATTCATCAATCTAAAATCAAAAAATTTACCGCAAAGGGCGCAAGGTTTTTATGTTATAAACCTTTATAAATGCTAAGTTCGCAAAGCTATATCTGAAATCAAAAATCGTTAATCGACAATCTAAGAAAGTCTAATTATCTAATTTGCCCTTCTCCGTAAATATACCACTTATTGGTAACCAGATGTTGCAAGCCTATTGGTCCCCGTTGGTGTAATTTATCTGTACTTATGGCTAATTCTCCGCCTAAGCCTAATTGTCCTCCATCGGTAAATCGAGTTGATGCATTATGATAAACAGCTGCCGCATCTATAGATTCCATAAATTCTTGAGCAACATCTTTATTTCTTGTAATTATTGCTGCCGAATGTCCGCCACAATATTTATTTATTTTTGCAATAGCATCTTGTTCGGAATCGATTGTTCCTAGTACGATTTTATAATCTAGAAATTCTTCATACCAAATATCTTCATCTTTCAGGACACTTGTATTTGCAAAGGTTTCTAATGTTTTGTCTACAATAATCTCGACTTTGGACTCTTCTAGTTCTTCTATTAAAATAGCCAAGAAACCTTCAAAATTTGGTAATTGTGAATCTATCAAAACCTTATCAACTGCATTACATGCAGAGATTTTAGACGTTTTTGCATTAAGAATCACTTTTAATGCAATATCTGTATCTGCTTCTTTATGAACGTAAACAAAATTATTTCCCCGTCCGCTTACGATTACTGGACAAGTAGCATGGGCTTTTACAAACTCAATTAATTTTTCGCCACCACGAGGTACAATTAAATCTACTTTTTGTGTTGGTTTTTCTAAGAAAGCTTGTGTTTCCTGACGATTGAAGTTTAAATATTCAACCCATTCTGTCGAAACATTATTCTCTGCTAAAGCCTGATGCCATAAACTTACAATCTTTAAATTAGATTTTAGGGCTTCTTTTCCGCCTTTTAGCAAAATTTTATTCCCAGATTTAAAGGCAATTCCACCAGCTTCGATAGTTACATCGGGTCTTGATTCGTAAATAATTAATATCGTACCAAAAGCTGCCGTTTTATTACTGACTTTAATTCCGTTTTCATGCACAAAATGAAACCTTTCCACGCCAACGGGGTCTTCTTGAGACGCCAGTTGGTTTAATGATAAAATCATTTCATCAATCTTGGCGTTATCTACTTTTAAACGTTCTTCCATCGCTAAATCTGTGCCATTGTAAGCGGCCAAATCAGCTTGATTCGTCAGAATGATTTGGTTTCTTTCCTCTTCGACAAGCTTTGCCATCGAGAGTAAAACCAAATTTCGCTTTTCAATTGATAGGTGGTGGTTCATAATTTTTGTAGTTGGTTGTTTGGTAGTTGTTATGTGTAGTTAGCAATGAAAAACTAATGTCCTAATTCTTCTAAACTTTCTTTTAATGCAACGATAAATGTATCTATATCAGATTTTTTTACTGTAAGTGGTGGCAAAATTCTCAATAGATTTTTGTTGTTGGCACTTCCTGTAAAAATATGTTTCTCAACAATAAGCTTTTTACGAAGCGGTGCAATCTCAAAATCGAATTCTACTCCAAGCATTAATCCTTTTCCTTTTACTTGTTTAATTTGAGGAACTTGCTTGATTTGCTCAAAAAAGTAAGCTGAAACTTCATTTACATTATCCTGTAATTTCAATTTTTCGATTACATCCAGAACCGCAATTCCCGCTGCACAAGATAAATGGCTTCCGCCGAAAGTAGTTCCTAATAATCCGAAACTAGCTTCAAATTCAGGCGAAATCAAAATAGCTCCTACCGGAAAACCATTCCCCATTCCTTTTGCTACCGAAATAATATCGGCTTTTATATTGTGATGTTGGTACGCAAAAAACTTTCCGCTTCTTCCGTAACCTGATTGTACTTCGTCAAGAATTAAAACTGCACCATGTTTTTTACAAGCTTTTTCTAAAGCCTGAAAAAACTCAGTTGTACCTTCATCTAAACCTCCTACTCCTTGAATTCCTTCGATAATTACACTCGAAACATCTCCTTTTGCAAGTTCTGCTTCTACTAATTCGATATTATTAAGAGGTAAAAAAGTAACTACTTGTTGCGCATTTATTGGAGCAACAATTTTTTTATTGTCTGTTACTGCAACAGCTGCAGAAGTTCTTCCGTGAAAAGAGTTATCAAAAGCAACAACTCTTGATTTTCCGTTATGAAAAGAAGCTAGTTTTAAAGCATTTTCATTAGCCTCTGCTCCTGAGCTGCATAAAAACAATTCATAATCTTCTAATCCTGAAAGTTTCCCTAATTTATCAGCTAATTCTACTTGCAAAGGATTCTGAATTGCATTAGAATAAAAACCTAAATTATCTAATTGATTTTTAAGTTTTGCTACATAATCTGGTTGTGTGTGACCGATAGAGATTACTCCATGACCACTATATAAATCTAAATACTCTATTCCTTTATCGTCTGTAATAGTACAATCTAGTGCTTTTACAGGAGTTATGTCATAAAGTGGGTATACGTTAAATAAGTTCATAGTTATCCTCCCCCTAACCCCCTCCGAAGGAGGGGAATAAAAACTTACAACGGGGGGTGTTGTTTTTATATTTATATTTTTTTTCTCACTCTCTCCCTTCCCTTTGGAGAGGGTTGGGGTGGGGATTTAAAATCCGCTTGGTTTTAAATGTAAACCTGTCGTTTCTGGTAATCCAAACATCAAATTCATATTTTGAATTGCTTGTCCAGCAGCGCCTTTGGTTAGGTTATCAATTATTGAAGTAATCAATACCCGGTTTCCACTTTTGGTTAAACTTATAATACATTTATTAGTTTGTACGACCTGTTTCATATTGATATTAGTCGTAGTAACAGTTACAAACGGCTCGTTTTTATAAAAATCTTCGTATTTAGCAACGATTTCATCTAAACTTTCTTCGATAGTCGTATATAAAGTTGCAAAAATTCCTCTTGCAAAATCTCCTCTATTCGGAATAAACAACAATTCGTTTGAATAATCAGCTTGTAATTGATTTATACTTTGATTTATCTCACCTAAATGCTGATGATCAAATGCTTTGTAATGCGACATATTGTTTGATCTCCAACTAAAATGCGTAGTTTCCGAAGGGCTAACTCCAGCTCCTGTACTTCCTGTTGTTGCATTAACATGTACATCGTTTTTTAATAACTCATTCTTTGCCAATGGCAATAATGCCAATTGAATCGCTGTTGCAAAACAACCTGGATTAGCAATAAATTGTGCTTTTTTGATAGCCGTTTTATTCAATTCTGGCAATCCATAAATGAATTCTTTTCCATCAAAATTGGCATCTTTATTTAATCTAAAATCATTTCCTAAATCAATGATCTTGGTATGACCTGCAAATTTATTTTCTTCTAGAAACGAAACTGATCTTCCGTGTCCTAAACATAAAAACAACACATTTACATCTGGATTAAGAACATCTGTAAAATCCATTTCGATATCTCCCAATAAATCATGATGCGCAACCGAAAGTGGCTTTCCTGCATTGGTTGTGCTGTAAACAAAATCAATGTTTACATTAGGGTGATACATTAATATTCTTATCAATTCTCCAGCTGTGTAGCCTGAACCGCCAATTATTCCAACATTAATCATAATCTAGGTGATTTACAGATGAAAATATATTTTGAGCATTTCCTAAAATCTTAATAAATCCTTTGGCATCATCAGATGTCCATGCATTGTTCATTTCTCCGTATTGACCAAATCCTGTATTCATTAAATCATTATCTGATTCGATTCCGTCAAGCGAAAAATGATAAGGTTTAAGAGAAACGGTTACAACTCCATTAACCGTTTTTTGTGTGTCTTGCAAAAACGTTTCGATGTTACGCATTACTGGATCCAAAAACTGACCTTCGTGAAACAACATTCCGTACCAGTTCCCTAATTGTTCTTTCCAATATTGTTGCCATTTACCAAGTGTATGTTTCTCTAATAAATGGTGCGCTTTGATGATAATTAGTGGTGCAGCAGCTTCAAAACCTACTCTTCCTTTAATACCTATAATGGTATCACCTACGTGAATATCTCTACCTATTGCGTATGCATTTGCTAATTTTTCTAGCGCTACAATATTATTTGATGGTTTATCTGTTTTACCATTTATTCCAACTAATTCTCCTTGTTCAAAATGTAAAGTCACTTTTTCTTCACCTTCTTTTTGTAATTGCGAAGGATATGCTTCACTAGGTAATGGTTTACTAGAAGTTAAAGTTTCTTTTCCTCCTACGCTTGTTCCCCAAAGCCCTTTATTAATCGAATATTGTGCTTTTTCCCAAGAATAATGAACGCCATTTTTAGATAAATAATCTACTTCTTCTTGTCTTGACAATTTTAAATCTCTAATTGGGGTAATAATTTCAATCTCTGGAGCAATTGTCTGGAAAATCAAGTCAAATCTAATTTGATCGTTTCCTGCTCCTGTACTTCCGTGTGCAATTGCTTCTGCTCCTACTTTTTTAGCATATTTTATTGCTTCTATAGCTTGAAAAACACGCTCTGCACTTACAGATAATGGATAAGTATTGTTTTTTAATACATTTCCAAAAATCAAATATTTTATAGCTTTATCATAATACTTATCTACGATGGTAAGATTTGCATGTTGTGCACTTCCTAATTCGTAAGCTCTTTCTTCAATGGCATTTAATTCTTCTTCATCAAATCCTCCTGTATTAATAAGTACAGTGTGGACTTCATATCCTTTTTCATTTTTTAAATATTTAAGGCAATACGAAGTATCTAATCCTCCGCTATAAGCTAATACAACTTTTTTCATAATTTTATTTTTTTAAGAAAAGGGCTTGTTTAATTGATTTTAATCTATTGAGTACTTTTACGTTAAAGGGATGTTTTGGCGGATCTTTCTGTTTTTCTTTTGGATCGTACAACATTCCTGTGCATAAGCACATTTTATTATCTTTACTTTTTAATATTTCATAATTCGTACAAGTTTTGCAACCTGCCCAAAAGCTTGGATCACTTGTAAGTTCTGAGAAAGGAACCGGTTTATATCCTAAATCCGAATTGATTTTCATAACAGCCAAACCAGTTGTGATACCAAATATTTTTGCATCTGGAAACTTTTCTAATGAGTAATCAAAAACTTTCGATTTGATTTTTTTGGCTAAACCTAAATTTCTATAATCAGGATGTACTATTAATCCGGAATGAGCCACAAATTTGCCATGTTGCCAGCTTTCGATATAACAAAAACCTGCAAATTTACCATCTGCCAAAGCTATCAATGCATCTCTGTTTTCCATCTTTTTCTGGATATATTCAGGAGTTCTTTTAGCAATTCCAGTACCTCTCAATAAGGCAGACGACTCTATAGTATCGCATATTTCTTGCGCATATTTATAATGTTCTTCTTGTGTTACAACAATAGAGATCTTCATTTCAATAGTTGAAGTTAGGGTTAAAAAATGAGAAATGATTTTTTTTATGAAACCCAAGAGTTACTTCCGTAAAATTAAATAAAATATACGTAAAATACTCAATATCAAAAAGATGACATTCAGATAATTTTAAACAATATATACTTTTAGGATGTATTTGTCCAATGGACAACTTAAGTGATTTCAAAACAAAAAAATGAATATAAATAAAATACGACGTAAAACTCTTTTGAATACTATAGAGATAGCATCCGTACTTCGGGAGAAGTAACAGGCAAGTTTGTCCGTGAGATAGAAGTTATATGTAAACTTATTTTATTCATTGGTGCAAATTTACATATTTTTTTTAATTACAATACATCTTTGAGCATTTGTAACATTTTTTTAATATAATGTTGTTTTTATAATCTTATCGCATTAGGACAGCAATAAATCTATATAATTTTAAACTTTTAATAAAAAATCGGCTATTTAAGTTAAACTTAAATAGCCGATTTTAATTGTTTTTATTTTAATTAGCCTTCAAAAAGACTAAAAAACTTCAACTTTATTCTGAGTTTTTAATTCAAATTAATCTTTTGTGAATTCAATTACCTGCGAATTTTCCAAAATAGTCATGTTCATTCCTGTTTTAGTAAATACAAACCTTAATCCCGCTCTCGCAGATTCAAAAGTATCAACTGCATTAACAACAGGCTGAACTGGAAATTTAGGATAGTTAGGAAGTTCCACGGTTAAAGCACCATTCTTCTCCGTAAATGTTGCCTTCAAAGGAGATTTTTTATTAGAATAAGTTCCTAAATAAGAATCCAAAACAACATCTTTTTCTATTTTACCATTAGCAGCTGTCCATACATTGTTACTTTCATTACTGTCTGGGAAAGCATGATCTGGATCAATTGTAATGCTTTCTATTTCTTCTGTAGAGTCAAATTTGAAAGACCATTCAACATTTCTTTGCCAAATTTCAACTGGTAATTTCACTCTCGAAACTTTTCCGCTTTTAGTTTTTACATCTATTACAACAGGCATTACCATTTTTTCAAAGTTTTCAATAGTAATAATTACTCCTTTTTTAGGATCATTTTTCACATATTTAATAGAGTTTATTCCTTGATCAAAACGCCAGTTATTAACAAACCAACCTCTCCAGAACCAACTTAAATCTTCTCCCGAAACATTTTCCATTGTTCTAAAGAAATCATCTGGCGTAGGATGTTTATAAGCCCAACGGTCTATATAAGTACGGAAAGCGGTATCAAAACGCTCTTTTCCTAATACTTGTTCTCTTAAAATTACTAAACCTGAACTTGGTTTGAAATAACACAACATACCAATATTAGCCTCCTTCATATTATCCGGAGAACTCATAATAGTTTCTAATTTAGGATTTGTAAATGACTCAGCCAATTTATGTAAATCCTTTGGCGCGTCTTTATATTCTCCTTTATTAAATTCGGCAGAACTCAATGAATTAATAAATGTATTGAATCCTTCATCCATCCAACCAAATAATCTTTCATTTGAACCTACAATCATAGGAAACCAGATGTGACCAAATTCATGATCTGTAACTCCCCATAAATCCTCTCCTTTTGATTCCCAACTACAAAACACAATCCCTGGGTACTCCATTCCTCCTTCATTACCAGCAACATTTGTAGCAACCGGATAAGGATACTCAAGCCATTTATTTGAATAATTTTCGATTGCCCCTTTAGTATATTCCGTAGAACGTCCCCAAGCTGCATCTCCCGCACTTTCAACAGGATAAGCAGAAAGTGCTAATGATTTTTTTCCGCTAGGTAAATTTATTCTTGCACCATCCAGAATAAATGCAGCCGAAGATGCCCAAGAAATATCACGTGCATTTTTTATTTGATAATGCCATGTTTTCTCTTCATTTACAGCAGCATTTGCAGTAGTATTAACTTCTTCGGCAGAACGAATTGTAACCGTTTTATCACTTTGAGCAGCATCTTTAAAACGTTTTTGTTGTTCTGCAGTATATACTTCCGGAGCATTTAATAATTCACCCGAAGCAACAACAAAATGATTCGCTGGAACAGTAAGTCTTACATCAAAATCACCATATTCCAAATAAAATTCCGAAGCTCCTAAATATGGATGTGTATTCCAGCCTCTTACATCATCATACACACACATACGTGGATACCACTGAGCAATCGTGAATATTTTACCATTTTTAGTTTCCAAAACCCCAGTTCTATCCGACCCTTCATTAGGAGCTATATATGAGAACTCAATTTTTATTTTGACTTTACTTCCTTTTGAAGCCAATTCTTCTGGAAGAAAAATTTGCATTCTAGTATCGGTAACAACATATTTCGCATCAACTTCAACTGATTTCTTCTTACCCAGAACAGTTACTTTTACTGATTTAATTTTATTACCACCATCAAAAACTTGTCCTTGAGCACCGTTACGACTACCTGTTAATGGCACTACAGCATTTCCTCTTGAATCTTCTTTGAATAAATTTTGATCTAGATTCAGCCAAACAAATGACATTTTATCCGGACTATTATTGGTATATGTAATCTCATCTGTACCAATAATTTCATTCGTAACCCCATTTAATTTTGCAGATATCTTATAATCTGCTCTATTTTGCCAATATTCGGCACCAGGCTGACCACTCGCAGAACGGGTTGATGTTCCGTTTTTAGAATAGAATAATGGAGAGAATGCATCATAATAATCATATTTAGAAATAGGATTAGTTGCTGCAGGAGGAACTTGTTGTGCCCATGTGGCCGAAATTCCAAACAATAAAGCCATCGATAATACGGCTCTCAAAGAGTGTTTTTTCATTTTTGTTGCTGTTTATCTAGCAAATTAATGAAAAAAAAAGCTGTTTATGAATTAAATTCAATGGATTAATACAATTTTATTAAAATATTATTAAAAAAAATCATCCGCTTTTTCGCCTATAAATTAAATTTATAAATATATTTACAACTCATTCTTAAACCACTCAAAACCTAAATTTTGACTACAATAATTTCAAATTCAAAACTTACTGCAGTAATTAAACATTCTGGAGCCGAATTATCTTCATTAAAAAACAATCAAAACAAAGAATATATCTGGGAAGGAAATCCTGATTTTTGGGGTAAACACTCCCCTATTTTATTCCCAATTGTAGGTACTTTAAAAAACAACACCTATACAGTTAATAGTCAATCCTATCATTTACCTAGACATGGATTTGCCCGAGATATGGAATTTAATTTAATTGCTAAAACAGAAGAAAGCGCTACATTTTCGATTCAATCAAATGATGATACGCTAAAAGTATATCCTTTTGAATTTGAATTACAAATAATTTATACTCTGATAGATTCTCAATTAGACATTAAATATAAGATAATCAATAACACAGAAACTAAAATACCCTTTTCCATTGGAGCCCATCCTGCTGTAGCATTACCTGGGAATTTTGAAAATTATTCTTTAGGATTTGAAAAAAAAGAAGCTCTAAAATATTTTTTGCTTGAGAATGATTTGATATCTAATCAAACAAAACAATTAGAAACAGAAAACGGTCAAATTCAGCTAAATTATGAATTATTTAAAAATGATGCTTTAATATTTAAATCATTAGAATCAAACTCACTAACAATTTTAGAGAACAATAAACCTTATGTAAAAGTAGATTTTGCAGTTTTTCCTAGTTTAGGTATCTGGACAAAAGAAAATGCACCATTTATCTGTATTGAACCTTGGTTTGGTTATTCAGACACTAATGAGAACTCAGGAAATCTTTTCGAAAAAGAAGGAATCCAGACTTTAGATGCATATCAAACCTTTAATTCTAAATTTAGCATCGAAATTCTATAATCTTATCTTGATATTTTATGTTAACATTTAATTTTTCTCCATTTCCTGAACTCGAAACGGAACGTTTACTTATAAGAAGGGTAACCAATAAAGATATAAACGAAATCATAACACTTCGTTCTAATCCGGAAACGATGAAGTATATCCCAAGACCACTCATAAAAACAGATGAGCAGGCATTGGAACATATCGCTCTAATTGATAGTAACATTGAGACCAATGAAGGGATTAATTGGGGAATAACACTAAAAGGTAATCCTAAAGTAATTGGTCTTATTGGTTATTACCGACTAAAACCCGAACATTACCGCGCCGAAATTGGTTATATGTTATTACCCGAATTTCACGGAAAAGGAATTATTCCCGAAGCGGTAAAAACTGTAATTAATTATGGCTTTAACGATATGAAATTACACTCAATCGAAGCTGTCATTGATCCTGACAATTTTGCATCTGAGAGGGTTTTACAAAAAATTGGTTTTATAAAAGAAGCTCATTTTAAAGAATCCGAATATTATGAAGGACGCTTCTTGGACAAAGTGATTTATTCATTAATAAATAAAGAGTAATTACAAAAGAACTTTAAATTTTAACTAATACTTGTTAAAATTTAAAATTGTAACAATACAAATCATCACATTCCGTTATATTTGCAGCCAAAACTAGCCACCCACACTAACTTATTGCTAGTAATTACCAGTTTTATGAAAAATTTATTTGCCTTAATCGTTCTATTATTCTCAATTCAATCCCAAAGTCAAACTTATATAAAAGCAAATGCTGCTACAGCTTTAGTAGCAATTCCAGATATTGCTGTAGAAACAAGTATTGGCAAAAATCTAACTCTTAATGTTGATTTAATGGCTTCTTTTTGGGAATCATTTAACGGAAACAACCCTATGAAGTTTGCTACTTTCACACCTGAAGTACGTTATCATTTTAATGAAAAATTCAATGGTTTCTATTTTGGAGGTCACATGGGAGCTGATATTTATGAAATCCAAAAATGGAATTACTGGGACACGAATAAATATGAAAAAGGATTCGGATTTAGATTAGGAGCTACAATAGGATATGAAAAGAAAGTAAGTGATAAATTTATGCTTGATTTTTTTGTTAGCGGAGGATGGCATCAAGGATTTTACCACGGACATTATAATGACGGAACACCTGGACGTTATGAACCAACAGTTAACTGGAACAAAAGTGGCGAATGGTTACCTTATGGTGGTGGTGTAATGATTTCGTATAAATTAAATTAATTATACAGAAAATTTAGGAAGCGATCTTATATATAAATCTTCTACTTTTTTTCTAGCCCAATCTGTTTTTCTTAAAAAAGTCAAACTCGATTTTATACTAGGATTAGAAGTAAAACATTTAACCGGAATTAATTCACTCAAAGTATCAAAACCATAATAGTCGACTAGTTTTTCGAGTATTGCTTGAAGTGTGATTCCGTGTAAAGGATTTTTATCTTGATTTTGCATTTTATATTTTTTAAAATAAATAATAAAAAGACCGTACTTTAAAAAGCACGGTCTTTTTCTTTTTACAAAATTAGTAAATCTAAATCAATCAACTTCACTACAAGTTAGAATATAAATTTAAATCCGAAAGAAAGTGGTGAGGTCAAGTTTGGATTACTTCCTCCTAAAGCCCCATTATAATAAGAATCAATATTCGCAACGTGTGCTAAACCAAAATTAGTTACAGTAGTTTTAGAACCATCTTTTCTATCTAAAGTCGTAGAAGTAAAGTTGGCCAAATCATAAGAAAACTCAACTGAGAAATATTTCGTCACAAAGAAATCAAACCCACCTGATAAAGACAATCCAAATTGGTTTACTTTTAATTCACTTTCTTTTTCTTTCCCAGTGATTATTGGTGCTGCTAATTGTCCGAAGAAATATAAAGAACCAGCAACATTCCAATATTTTCTAGCTAAAGGCTGTATAACTATTAAATTAGAATTTGCTGCAGTACCTTTATCTGAATCTGCTTTTATATTAATATATCCAAGTCCTGCTCCAACAGCAACCGAAGGAGTAATAAATTTACCCACAACTGGCATTACTAATAAATTGGTGCTTTTTACGACATCTGTTTTAGTTTGCTGGTACCCAAATTGAGAAGTAACAAACCACGCTCCTTTTAAACCTTGATTTGCTTCCTGAGCTTTTACAGTTAAACTCACTAACACAATACTAACTAATGTTAAAATTTTTTTCATTTTTTTAAGTTTTTGTTATAAATTATTTAACAAACTTAAGAGTAAGATTTTTCCTGAAAAATGATTAAAATCATAGGTTAAAAAAATTCTTTAATTATCTTTGATTTCATTAAAGTTTTTCTTTTTTATTTTACATTTGCATACTATGTTAAAAACTGTCAATATACTCAACAAGAGAGCCCGCTTCGATTACGAAATAATAGATACCTATACTGCCGGAATTGTTTTAGCTGGAACCGAAATCAAATCAATACGCCTTGGCAAAGCAAATATCACCGAAAGCTTTTGCGAATTTAGCGGGGATGAACTTTTTGCTATAAATACCTACATTGAAGAATATACATTCGGAAATCAATTTAATCATAAATCAAGAAGCGAAAGAAAATTGCTCTTGAACAAAAAAGAATTGAAAAGCCTTCAAAAAAGTGTACAGGCAAAAGGATTAACAATCATTCCTTTAAAACTGTTTACAAATGAAAAAGGACTAGCAAAATTACAAATCGGACTTTGTAAAGGGAAGAAAAACTATGACAAGCGTGAATCTTTGAAAGAACAAGATACCAAACGTGATTTGGATCGAATTAAGAAGGCTTTTTAATTTAATCCACCTCAAAGAGATATCATTTCTCATTATTTATACTTATTTTTACTACAATTAATTCTAAATTTCAAGTTATGAAAAGAATATTTGTTGTAATAATTGCTGCTTTACTATATAGTTGCGGAACCAGCTCTACAATTGTTAGTAGTTGGAGAGATCCAAAAATAACAATTAGCTCGGAAAACTTCAAGAAAGTATTAATTGTAGCTTTAGTCAAAGATGAAGAGACTCGCAGGATTACCGAAAATAGAATTGCTTCCAGTAGCCCTATCTTCCATACTTCATATCAATTTTTGAATCAAATTAATAATGATCTCACAAACGATCAAAAATTAAAGATATTAAAAGACGAAAATTATGATGGTGTCATAACAATGCGATTGGTCAGTAAAGAGAAACAAACCGATTATGTTCCCGGCACAGACACCAGCATTTATTATGGTGATTACAATGGAATTTACGCAGGAGCTTTTGGAGGATGGTACGGCTTATACGCTACCGATTTTTATTCTCCTGGTTATTATGTAGAAAACACTTATTATATTGTAGAAACTAATGTTTTCTCCTTAAAAGAGAATAAATTAATCTGGACAGGAACTACACAATCCTCTGATGTTACAGATATAGGCGTAACTGTAGATGACATTATGAGAACAGTAGTAAATGAAATGAAAAAAGACGGAACTATTCCTAAAAAATAAATTCAGTTTAAAGATCTAACCCCTAATATTAAAGACAGCATTGAATTCGTTTTGATGCTTTTTTTATTTAAAAATTAATGACTAAACTTGTCTTGACAAATAATACTTTGTTTTTTAAAATGAAAACTATACTCAAAAATGCCCGAGAACAAAAAGGCTTCAAGACTCGTGAAGTTGCTCAGCTACTGGAAATAGATCAAGCTTTAATAAGTAAGTTTGAAAGTGGTTCTCGAAAACCCACACGAGAGCAAATCGTTAAACTTGCTGCTTTACTCGAAATTGATTTTGAAAGCTTATTAATCATTTGGCTAAAAGAAAAAATAATACACGAAATTGGTCATGAAGAACTTGCTTTAAAAGCATTGCATCTTGCCGAAATTGAAATTCAGAATAATAAAAAAATAATTACTTCTGTAATTTTATCATCACTTCAAAATATCTTGGATGAGATTGAAGTTTTAAAAAACAAAACACAATCATTTCAACAATTTGAATTACACCGAATTTCTAAAATATTAGAATTGCAATTTACATACGAAAGCAATCGCATTAATGGAAACTCACTTACATTACAAGAAACAAAAGCTGTAATTAATGAAGGATTAACAATTGCAGGAAAAACTATGCGAGAGCATTTAGAAGCGGTAAATCAGCACGAAGCAATTTCATACATAAAAGATTTAACTCAAAAAAACAGCTCCATAAATGAAAAGGAATTACTAACTATTCATAGTTTAATCTTGAGAAGCATAAAACCCGATCATGCCGGAAAATATAAAAATGATCCATTAATAGCGCGCGAAATGAATTCGCTTTTTAGTTGGTTTGAAACAAATAAAAATTCATTACATCCAATAATATTAGCTTCCGAAGTTCATTTAAAATTCATAACAATTAGTCCTTTTGAAAGTGGAAACATGCAAATAGCCCATTTATTAATGAATTGGATATTATTACAAAATGGCTTTGTTTTTGCAACAATACAAGGTGATCAAGAACATAAAAATGAATATCTAACTATTTTGAAAAAAAGTCAGGATCAAAATGACAACGCTGTTTTTATAAACTATGTAGCTCAAGTAGAAAAGGAAAATTTACAACATGCAATCCAATTAGTTTCTCAATAACTACTTCGCCAAAATCTAAAACATTCATTTTTCTTACCATTAAGAGATTAAAAAAAATTAAGTTTAACGAGTTATGTATGACTCGTATACTTAAACTACTAAACTGACAAACTTTCACAGCTTTAACCGTCCAAGTTTCCCCATAGCCTTATACAATTAAATTATTTTAAACATATAAGTGATAAAAACAAATATTAAGTACACTATTAACAGTAAAACTTAAATGAACTCATATAACCTACATGGTTAACTTTTTTGCTACAATCTTAAACTTATGTAGTCTAAATATTGAACTCAATAAGTTCAATTAAAATAAAACCAAACAGACGAAGTAAATCTGAGGCATAAAAAAACCATTAAGAAATTAAGTTTTATCAAGCTTTAAAATTCTTAATTTTTCTTAATCTCTTAATGGTTCAATTCTTTGTATTTAATTTATAATACTAAAATTTAATTTTTATCTTCTAATAAAGGAACGAATCTAAACTCTCCAAACTCATGTTTTTCAAATTGTGTTTCGTTTTTACGAATTAATAACGTCATTATCTGAACGTCTTCTCCTAGCGGAATCACTAATCTTCCTCCAATTTTTAGCTGTGCCATTAATGGTTGCGGAATAAAAGGTGCTCCTGCTGTTACAATTATACTATCAAATGGAGCATAGCTAGGTAAACCTTTATAACCATCACCAAAAGAAAGATGTTTAGGACGAATTCCTAACTTCGGGAACAAAATTGATGTTGTTTTAAACAACTCATTTTGTCTTTCAACACTATATACTTTGGCTCCAAGTGTAAATAATACTGCCGTTTGATACCCCGACCCTGTACCAATTTCCAGTACTTTATGGTCTTTTTTAACTTCTAACAACTGCGATTGAAACGCAACAGTGTAAGGTTGTGAAATGGTTTGCCCCGCACCAATCGGGAAAGCTTTGTCCTGATATGCATAATCTTCAAAGCTAGAGTTCAAAAAAAGGTGTCTTGGGATTTTTTTTATCGCTTCCAAAACAGCTTTATCGGTAATTCCCTTTTGTTGCAAAGTGCTTACTAATTGATTCCGAAGTCCTTGATGTTTGGCAGTGTCTTTCAATGTTTATTATTTAATTTTTGGTAAAAATAAGAAAGTAAATAGTAATTCAAATATTGATTCTTAAATATTAAATTACTAAAACTTTAAAGCATTCACTTTCACTTTCAACAAATAAATTATATTTTTGTTAAAAATACATTCTCATGTTAAAAGTAGGAGTTTTAGGTGCTGGTCACTTAGGTAAAATACATTTACGTTTATTACAACAATCTGATAAATATGAATTAGTTGGTTTTTATGACCAAAATCAAGAAAATGCCGAGAAAATTTCCAAAGAATTCGGATACAAAAATTTCAATACAATTGCCAAATTAATACATGCTGTCGATGTAATCGACATCGTAACTCCAACACTATCACATTACAAATGCGCCAAAGTTGCTATTAAATCAGGAAAGCACATTTTTATCGAAAAACCTATTTCGAATACTGTTGAAGAAGCCGAAGAAATTATTGCTTTAGCAAAAGAATATAATGTAAAAGGGCAAGTTGGTCATGTTGAACGTTTTAATCCAGCATTTACAGCAACAAAAAACATGATTGAAAATCCGATGTTTATAGAAACACATCGTTTGGCCGAATTTAATCCGCGTGGTACAGATGTCCCTGTAGTTTTAGATTTGATGATTCATGATATTGATGCTATTTTAAGCGTTGTAAAATCCAAAGTAAAAAGTATCAATGCCAGTGGAGTTTCTGTAATTAGTGATACTCCAGACATTGCCAATGCACGAATTGAATTTGAAAATGGATGCGTTGCAAATTTAACAGCAAGCAGAATTTCGATGAAAAATATGCGTAAAACACGCTTTTTTCAAAAAGATGCTTATATTTCAGTTGACTTTTTGGAGAAAAAATGTGAAGTTGTCCGTATGAAAGATGCTCCTGAAATTCCAGGTGATTTTGATATGATTTTGCAAAATGCTGAAGGAGTAAAAAAACAAATCTATTTTACAAATCCAGATGTTGAGCAAAACAATGCAATTCTTGATGAATTAGAGTCTTTTGCACATGCTATTAATACAGATACGACACCAGTTGTAACTCTTGAACAAGCAACAGATGCATTAAGAGTAGCTTACCAAATTATTGACTGTTTCGATAAATAAAATAATCTAAAAAAATTAGCCATGAATTCACAAATTAATTTGTGAATTCATGGCTAAAATTATAAAATATAGTACTTAAATAATATGAAAACAATAGCTGTAATCGGTGCAGGAACAATGGGTAACGGAATTGCTCATACATTTGCTCAAAGTGGTTTTGTTGTAAAACTAATTGATGTTTCCGAGAAATCATTGGATAAAGGAATGGCAACCATTGCCGCTAATTTAGACAGAATGCTTGCAAAAGGAAGCATTACAGAAGAAGAAAAAGCAAAAACAATAACAAATATCATTACTTACACAGATATCAAAGATGGTGTTGTAGGTGTTGATTTAGTTGTAGAAGCTGCTACCGAAAACATCGATTTAAAACTTAATATTTTTAAGCAATTAAATGAAGCTTGTTCTCATAATACTATTTTAGCAACCAATACTTCTTCTATTTCTATCACACAAATCGGAGCTATTGTAGCACATCCAGAGCGTGTTATCGGAATGCATTTTATGAATCCAGTGCCAATTATGAAATTAGTAGAGATTATTCGTGGTTATAATACTAGCGATGAAGTTACCAAAATCATCATGGAATTATCTGAGAAATTAGGAAAAACTCCTGTTGAGGTAAATGATTATCCAGGTTTTGTTGCCAATAGAATTTTAATGCCTATGCTAAACGAGGCTATTGAAACGTTATATAATAAAGTTGCTGGTGTTTATGAAATTGATACAGTAATGAAACTAGGCATGGGACACCCAATGGGACCTTTGCAATTAGCCGATTTTATTGGTCTTGACGTATGTTTAGCTATTTTAAATGTAATGTACGACGGTTTCAAAAATCCTAAATACGCACCATGCCCTTTATTAGTAAATATGGTAAGAGCAGGAAAACTGGGAGTGAAATCCGGTGAAGGATTTTATGATTATAGTGAAAGTAAAAAAGCAGAGAAAATCTCTAAGCAATTTATCATTTCATAAAAAAAACTAAAAAAGACAATGTCTATTAAAGCAAATTTAAATACCATAAAAGCTTCTTTACCAGAACATGTAACATTGGTTGCGGTTTCTAAAACCAAACCTGTTGCTGATTTAATGGAAGCCTACGAAGCTGGTCAACGCATTTTTGGAGAAAACAAAATCCAGGAAATGACAGACAAATGGGAAGAAATGCCAAAAGACATCCAATGGCACATGATTGGTCACGTACAAACGAATAAAGTAAAATTTATGGCACCGTTTGTAAGCTTAATTCATGGCGTTGATAGTTTAAAATTATTGCAGGAAATAAATAAACAGGCCTTAAAAAATAACCGTGTTATTGATTGCCTGCTTCAAATGCACATTGCCGAAGAAGAAACAAAATTTGGTCTTGACGAAAAAGAACTCACTTCACTCCTAGCCTCAGATGAATTTTATAACATGAAAAACATTCAAATTTTAGGCTTGATGGGAATGGCAACTTTTACCGAAAATCAAAACCAGATTAAAAAAGAATTCACGCATTTAAAGTCTATTTTTGACTCTTTACAAACTACAAAAACTGTAAATTGTAACCTAAATACTATATCTATGGGAATGTCCGGAGATTATAAACTTTCAATTGAATGTGGCAGCACCATGGTTCGCATTGGAAGTAGTATATTTGGAGGAAGATAAATCCCCCTAACCCCCAAAGGGGGAATAATAAAAATAAATTTATGGAAATCAACATATTTTTTAACAATTTTAATTCCCCCTTTGGGGGCTAGGGGGATATGTACGCAATACTCGACATAGAAACAACTGGGGGACAATTTAATGAAGAAGGAATTACCGAAATTGCCATCTATAAATTTGATGGTCATGAAGTAGTTGACCAATTCATTAGCTTGGTGAATCCTGAAATTCCCATCCAGCCGTTTGTTGTAAAACTCACAGGCATTAATAATGCTATGTTGCGTTCTGCCCCAAAGTTTTTTGAAGTTGCCAAAAGAATTATAGAAATCACCACCGATTGTGTTATAGTAGCGCATAATGCATCATTTGATTATAGAATCTTACGTACCGAATTTCGTCGTTTAGGTTATGATTTCGAAGCCCGAACGCTATGTACTGTCGAACTTGCCAAAAAATTAATCCCGGAACAACCTTCATATAGTCTAGGAAAACTTGTTCGTGCACTAGGAATCCCAATGGCCGACAGACACCGTGCCAATGGAGATGCCATGGCAACTGTCAAGTTGTTCAAAATGCTACTGGAAAAAGATACCGAAAAAACCATCATAAAAGATTTCATAAAACTAGAAATCGAAAAAGGTATCGCACCAAAATTATTAGATATTGTAGCGCAGGCACCCACAAAAACAGGTGTATATTACATTCATAACGAAAACGGAACCTTAATATACATTGGCAAAAGCCGAAATATAAAAAAACGCATCAATCAGCATTTTACAGGAACAAATATCAAAAGCAAAAAAATCCAAGCCGAGGTATTTACTGTAACTTATGAAGAAACTGGAAGCGAACTTATTGCGCTTTTAAAAGAAAGCGAAGAAATAAAAGTCAACAAACCCAAATACAATCGTTCGCAGAAAAAAACTATTTTTCCACTTTCTTTATATGCCGAAAAAGATAAAAAAGGATATTTAAACTTAAAACTTCAGAAAACCGATGGACGTAAAAAAGAAATTACATCTTACGGAAGCCTACAAGAAGGAAAAAATGCCTTATTTTTTATCACCGATAAATATAAACTTTGCCAAAAACTTACTGGTTTATATGTGACCAAAAAAGAATGCTTTCAATATAAAATAAAAGAATGCGATGGCGCTTGCATCGGAGAAATCACTCCCGAAGTATACAATGCAAGGGTTCAAGATTTTATTACAGATTATAGTTTCGAAAATAAAAACATGATTTTAATAGATCGTGGCCGAACTGTAAGTGAACGTAGTGCGGTAGTAATAGAAAATGGAGTTTATATAGGTTATGTCTTTTATGACTTAAACTATCAGATTACTAATATCGAAATCCTGAAAAACATAATTATACCAATGCAAAACAATCGCGATGTCAAAAGTATAATTCAGAATTATATGAGAAAAAGCAAATCATTAAAAGTAATTCATTTTTAATACATCTTAACTTTCCGTATCTTCGTCGATATGACAAAAATCAAATCAAAATACGATATTTTTAGACAAAAAACCCAAATAATTCTTTATGGTACCAATACCTTTTTAGGACGTTTGTTTGATTTGGTGCTTTTGGGTCTTATCTTATTGAGTGTACTTTTGGTCATGATGGATACAGTGGAAGGCATTAACCATAAATACCACACTTACCTTGTCGCCTTCGAATGGATCATTACAATTTTCTTTACTATAGAGTATATTCTACGTATTATTTCGATACAGAAACCTATAAAGTATATTTTTAGCTTTTATGGCATCATCGATTTAATGGCGATATTACCTATGTATTTGTCGATATTTTTTCCTGCAACAAATATCTTAACCATCGTAAGAGTTATGCGTTTCTTTCGATTATTCAAAATTTTACATATACCGCAAATCTCGCAGCAATCCAAACAACTTCGTGAAGCGATGGATGCCAGTAAAGAAAAAATCCTCGTCTTTATCTATTTTGTTATTATAAGCGCAGTAATTATTGGCGCATTAATGTATGTAGTCGAAGGCAAAGAAAGTGGCTTTACCAGTATCCCTGTAGGAATTTATTGGGCCATCGTAACCCTGACTACCGTAGGTTATGGCGATATCTCTCCCGCTTCTCCATTCGGGCAATTTTTAGCCTCACTGGTAATGATAATGGGATACGGAATCATTGCTGTTCCTACCGGAATTGTAACAGCCGAATTTGCAAAAAGTAGCTTAAGAAGCAATTCCATCAGCACTAAAAAAACGTGTAAAAAATGCAATTCACAAGTTCACTTTGATAGTGCTAAATATTGCTATGAATGTGGTGAAATATTACCCGATAATTAATTTATGAAGCTATTTCCAGCTGTACTCTACAACTCCTCCTTATATTCATAATTTTTTTAAGGCATAAAAGGAGCTTCTAAAGTCGCTCTTTTAGACCAAAAAAATAAACAAATATAAGTCCGGGGTTTACATTCCCATCTGGGCTAAAAAATATGAAATACCTAATCACCATCGTCGGACCAACAGCCATAGGAAAAACTGCCTTAAGTATTGCTTTGGCACAACATTTCGAGTGCGAAATCATATCATGCGATAGCCGTCAGTTTTTCAAAGAAATGACAATTGGTACAGCCGTACCAAATAAAGAGGAATTAGAAGCCGCCAAGCATCATTTTATTCAAAACATATCCATTTTCGAAAACTATACAGTTGGTGATTATGAAAAAGAAGCTATAACCAAATTAGAAGAATTATTTCAAAACAACGATTATGCAATTCTAGTAGGCGGATCTGGTTTGTATGTAGACGCCGTATTAAAAGGATTTGATGAATTCCCCGAAATTGACACATCTGTACGCGAACGAGTTGCCAAAGAATACGAACAGAACGGAATTACCTATTTACAGCAACAATTAAAGGAAGCAGACACTAATTACTACGACAAACTAACTATCGAAAACCCACAAACACTACAAAATCCACAACGGATGATGCGCTTTGTCGAAGTTTGTCTGGGCACAGGAAAACCATATTCTTCTTTTCTAAACCAAAAAAAGAACAACCGAAACTTCACTCCTATCCTCATTGGTTTGGAGGCTGACAGAGCTGTAATATACAACCGAATAAACCAACGCGTAGAAATAATGCTTTCTCAAGGTTTACTGGAAGAAGCACACAGTCTCTATCCTAATAAAGCGTTAAATGCACTACAAACGGTAGGTTATAGAGAATTATTTAGTTATTTTGATGAAGAATTCAGCCTTGCATTTGCGATCGAAGAAATCAAGAAAAATACCCGACGTTTTGCAAAACGCCAATTAACTTGGTTTAAACGCAATGAAAACACAAAATGGTTTGATTATCTAACTCCAAAAAGCGAGATAATGAACTTCATTGAAAAAAATATAAAAAAATAAGATCAGGACTCATGCCAATCTCACCAAATTTCACCTCTGTATTAAGCAAAGACTGGGAAATCAATTTTACACAATGCACACCAAATGGGTATTTAAAATATACCGATATGTGCAACCTTTTACAACTAACTGCTGCAGCACACTCAGAAGTTGGAGGAATTAGTTTTTCCGATATGCAGGAATTTGACCAAGCTTGGGTTTTAAGCCGAATGCGTGTAGAAGTTACTGCTTTGCCCAAATGGCAAGATGTAGTAACTGTAAAAACATGGATCAATAGCCTCGAGAATTCTCGTTCTGTTCGTGCATTAGAAATGTACGTAAATGGTAAAAAAATAATTGGTAGCGAAACGTTCTGGGCAGTTTTTAATACAAAAGCACGCCGTCCTGAGGGATTAGCACTCCCATATGACCATTTTGAGTTATATCCCGAAAATAGAGCTACAAAAGAAGGTTTCTCTAAAATTAATATTAATCCCGAAAAAGAATCTGTTTTTGAGAAAACAGTTTATCTATCCGATTTGGATATTGTAAATCATGCCAATAATGTAAAATATCTAGAATGGTGTCTGGATCATGTAGACCCAAAACATATTCTGAATCAGGAAATAGAAAGCTTCGAAATGAATTTCCTAAAAGAGCTATCTCTAAATGATACTGTTGTAATACATGAAAGCGAAACAGAAGACAATACAACTTTCAGCATTACAAAGGGTGATAAATCTTGTTTTGCATTACAACTCAACTGGAAGAAATAAGGTTTTCAAAACTAATATTTTTTTCTACAACAACATATTATCTATCCTACCTGTTATCCTAAAATAAGAAATATTACTCCAAATAATTAGTATTTTACTTTTACTCAATCTTCATCTTTTTCAATTGCCTCCTGCTTTAGCTGGAGTAACAAAATAGGCACATAAATGGCTTTAGCCAAAATCCTTTATTATTTCGGCTAAAGCCACATTTATTGGCAATTCATTACAAAAGAATACTTTTTTTCAGGATTTTAATATTGATATTAAAATCCTGTAAGGTCATTTCCTGACCTTGCAGGATTTGATAATAATAATAATAGATATCTAACAGGTTTTTAAAACCTGTCAGGATAGCAACACGAAATCTTTAGACATAATATCAAAGCATCAGAATACCTACAAGGCCAAAAGAAACCTTGCAGGATTGGATTGTACTCGGATTACACCAGAACGCAATTAATATATCTCGTTCCACATCACCTAACCCTGATTGTAGTGAAAAGCATTTTGAAATAAAAAAAGCATTTCCTGAGTAAAAACAGCGACCAACGGAAGCTCGTTTTTAATCATTAGAAATGCCTTTTTTATAAAAAATCTTGTAACGGAAAGCAGGAATAGTTACAAAAAAAAAGCTCCGATTTCTCGAAGCTTCATTATTTATGCAGTTACTTTGTTTTTAACAACTAGTCTAAAACCTTCACCGTGAATGTTAAGAATTTCAACATCTTCGTCTGGTTTAAGATACTTTCTAAGTTTGGCAATATATACGTCCATACTTCTTGAAGTAAAGTAATTATCATCTCTCCAGATTTTTGTTAAAGCCAATTCTCTTGGCATTAAGTCATTTTCATGAAGGATTAACATTTTCAATAATTCGTTTTCTTTTGGAGATAACTTTATTGGCTCTTCATTTTCAAAAGTTAAAAATCTAAGTTTAGAATTTAAATGAAATTTACCAATGTTAAACTCAAACTGAACTTGCTCAGCTTTTGTATCAGAAGATTTTCTTTGAATAATCGCTTTGATTTTCATAAGCAATACTTCAGAATCAAATGGCTTGTTCAAATAATCATCTGCACCAGCTTTGTACCCTTTTAACACATCCTCTTTCATAGATTTTGCAGTTAAGAAGATAATAGGCACTTCACTATTTTTCTCTCTGATTTCTTTTGCTAAAGTATACCCATCCTTGTATGGCATCATGACATCAAGAATACATAGATCGTAAACATCTTTCTTGAATTTTTCAAAGCCTTCCATTCCGTTTTTTGCCAATGTAACTTCAAAGTCATTTAGCATTAAATAGTCTTTTAGAACTGCACCAAAATTAAGGTCATCTTCTACTAAAAGAATTCTTTTATTGATATTTTCCATATTTTAATTTATTAGTGGTATTTTTATTATGAAGGTACTACCTTTCCCTTTTTCGCTTTCTACATATACTTGACCATTGTGATCCTCTACTATTCTTTTTACATAAGATAAGCCTAAACCATGTCCCTTAACATTATGTAAATCACCTGTATGTTCTCTGTAAAATTTCTCAAAAACTCTTTTTTGAGCTACTTTACTCATTCCTAATCCATTATCTTTTACTTTTATAAGGATCATATCCTTAATATTCTCTGTAAAAATTTCAATTTTAGGAATGCCTGGCGAATATTTTATCGCATTTTCTAATATATTAACCAATACGTTGGTAAAATGCACTTCATTAAGTAATACTGTAGTTCTTGCAGCATCATAGTGAGTTGTAACTGTTCCTTGTCGGTCTTCTAATATTAGGCTTACGTGCTCGATTGCATCATCAATAATATCATGAATCGCCGTAGGCTCTTTATTTATATCTAATTCTCTTTTCTCTAATTTAGAGATTCTTAATACATTCTCTACCTGAGCATGCATTCTTTTATTCTCGTCCCTTATCATTTGAAGATACCTAAATACCTTCTCCTTGTCTTCGATTATCTTAGGATTTTTTATGGCATCCAAAGCCAGATTTATTGTAGCAATAGGAGTTTTAAACTCATGCGTCATATTGTTTATAAAATCTGTTTTAATCTCTGATATATGTTTCTGACGAATTAACTGATTCAATGCACTTGTATAAGCTATAATGATAATAAGCGTAAAAATGATTGACAACACAGTAATACTAACTAACTCTGAGAGTAAAAATTTCTTTTTATGAGGAAATGTTACCAATAACTCGTATTTGTTATTCCCTTCATTATCTGTGAAAATTGGTATTGTATAGGTTGCCTCTTTATCAAATTGAAATCCATCCGATTTAATTTTAGTTGCAATACCACTACTGTAAATCCCAAATTCGAACTTAGTATTTACACCATATTCTTCTAATTCTTTCTTTAACAGTTTTTGTAATTTCTCTTTAGTAACCCTTTCATTGATTGGCATTGCCGAAGCAATATCTTTAAAAAATATTTCAAACTGTGCGTTGT
Organism: Flavobacterium shii; assembly: GCF_025847235.1. GTDB lineage: Bacteria > Bacteroidota > Bacteroidia > Flavobacteriales > Flavobacteriaceae > Flavobacterium > Flavobacterium shii. The sequence goes on along the minus strand of NZ_JAOZEW010000017.1, from coordinate 18,786 downwards.
CTAAAACATCTAAATTCCCTGATTTTTCTATTTTAACATCCGGAATTAAACTTTGTTGCAATCCCGAATTATCAATGTTGCTGTTATTATAAACTTCCGTTACACGTTTAGAATTAAAATTTTTAAACCTTTCATTATTAAACTTCTTATCAAAGAACGAGCCATTTATATTATAATCTTCTGATATAATGCTATTTGAATATACAATGGTTTTATTTGTTCGAGGGTTTTTTTGAACATAATAGAACTCTAATAGATCATTCTTTTTAGGAACTTTTCCTGTACTATCTTTATAATGATTGTATTTATCATAAAAACTATACGCTTCTTGTTGCTGCAATTTATCTGCAACATTGCCAATAACCTGTTTAACATGAAATTTAAACTGTTCATCATTATTATTAAATGAAGAAGTAAACCAATACACCTGAACAAGAATTATCCCAATTAAGGACAAGCTCATCAATAAAACAAGAATTCTAAAAAACAATTTATTCATCGAAACAAAATTAATATTTTAACAATATACTAAATAATACATTAACCAAATATTAACATTTAAGAGTGATTTTGTTTAATATTTAAAATTTTAAGAATTTTAACAACTTCTTCCTTTGCAATTTTATGATTCAAATTAGGAATAATATAATCACTCTTAGCGATTCGTTGCTCGTCGTTCCACTGCATATTTATTCTTTTTAAAACATGTTCGCGAGTAGTTTTATCGCGATTCATTACTCTTTCTATTCTGGTTTCCAAGGGGGCAGTAACCGTAATTATTATATCACATTCTTTATAACGACCACTTTCGAATAAAATTGCGGCTTCATAAATTATATATGGTTCAACTTTATGTTCAAATATCCAATTCTCAAAATCTGCTTTTACCGCAGGATGAACAATTGCATTAAGCAATGCCAATTTATCTGCATCATTAAAAACAATATCAGCCAATTTGGCTCTATTTAATGCATTATTCTCAAAAACTTCAGTTCCAAATACGCCCTTTATAGCCGTAACTATTTCATTAGACTGCATCACTTTTTTTGCGGCATCATCGGCTATGTAAACAGAAATTCCCATTTCATTAAAATAACCCGCTATCGTAGTTTTTCCACTACCGATACCTCCTGTTAAGCCAATTACTTTTGTCATATTTTAATTAAATCTTAAAAAATAGTCCTGGAAAAGCTTCTTGAGGTTTTCTTTTTAAGACAATAATCTTAATAAATGATTCTAAAAAACCTGTTCCATAACCATAAAATTGCTTCCAAACTGCAATTACTGACAGATAACCAATTTTAAGACTTTTATTTTGAATTGTAGCCACAATAAAAATCACAAAAAAGTAAACAAAATACAATTTCAACAATAAATCAATGTTAAAAATAAGCAATATAACTGCCATAACAAAACCCAGCATAAAGAATGTTGGGAAGAAAAAAGTAAGTTTATTATATTGTGGGTACCAACTATTAAGAATTGGTCTTGCTTTACCAAATTTATTTACCTGAATTGAAAACTTATCCCAATCTATACGTCGTTTATGATATACATAAGCATCCGAAAAAAGCCTGGTTTCAAATCCTAAATTCCACAAGCGTATTGACAAATCCGGATCTTCACCAGGATGGATATTTCCAAATCCTTTTGAAGCCTCAAAACCTTTTCTCGACAACCCCATATTAAAACTTCTTGGCTGAAATTTACCAATTTTCTCCGAACCACCTCTTATTCCTCCAGTGGTAAGAAATGATGTCATTGCAAAGTTGATTGCTTTTTGGATACTAGAAAAACTATCTAATGCTCTATCAGGTCCTCCAAAACAATCTACGTAATCTTGTCTTAAAGCCTTATCAACTTCTGTCAAATAATTTGGAGGAATAATACAATCTGAATCAAAAATGATGAAATAATCACCTAATGCTTTTCGCATTCCAAAGTTCCTGGAATCTCCAGGACCTGAATTTTCTTTAAAATAATAGGAAATATTTAGCTTATCTTGAAATTTCTGAACTACATCATTACACGGTAATGTTGAGCCGTCTTCTACCAGTACGACTTCAAAAGGTTCTTTATATTCAGATAGTAACAAGCTTTCCAAAAGCTCTTCGACTTCGTCAGGACGATTATACACTGGTATAATTAAAGAAAACACCATAGTTAGGTATGTGGTATTAAGATAGTATTTATTTTAACTGTAAAAATTTAACAAAGGTAAGTTATATCTATAAAAAAACCATCAACTTTGAGTTGATGGTTTTGAATATTATCTATATTTTACTAATTTATTTAATACTAGTAATTTCAACTACCTCATTTGCGTCAGCATTGTAATCTACACCTGCAAATTCAAAACCAAATAAGTTTAAAAAGTCATTTCTATACCCTGCCAAATCGCCAATTGCCGGTAAAGTTTCGGTTGTTGCCTCCAACCATAATTTAGCAACTTTTTCCTGAATATCATCACGCATTTCCCAGTCGTCAATGCGGATTCTTCCTTTTTCGTCTGTTGGAATTGGTTTTCCAGAATATAATCTGTCTTGAAATAAACGCTGAATTTGCTCAATACATCCTTCATGTACTCCTTCTGCTTTCATAATTTTATACAATAATGAAATATACAATGGAATTACCGGAATTGCAGAACTTGCTTGTGTAACCAATGCTTTATTTACAGAAACATATGCCTTACCACCCAGATCTTTTAAACTATCTGTAATAGTAAATGCAGTAGCTTCAAGATTATCTTTAGCACGACCGATAGTCCCTTTACGGTAAACTGCCTCGGTTAAAGAGGGTCCTATGTAAGAATAAGCAACTGTTGTAGCTCCAGGAGCTAGTAAATTTTCTTTTTTCAATGCATCGATCCACATTGACCAATCCTCACCACCCATTACAGCAACTGTATTGGTGATATCATCCTCATTTGCCGGCTCGATAGAAACCTGAGTTACATTTCCTGTATGAAAATCAACTGTTTTATTTGTAAATGTACTCCCAATTGGTTTCAAAGTTGAACGATGCAATACTCCTGTAACAGGATGCAAACGAACAGGTGAAGCCAAACTATAAATAATTAAATCAACCTGACCTAAATCAGCTTTAATTAAATCTAATGTTTGTCGTTTAATTTCATCAGAAAAAGCATCTCCATTAATACTTTTTGCATATAAACCTGCTTTATGAGCTTCACTTTCGAAAGCCGCAGAGTTATACCATCCCGGAGAAGCAGTTTTTCCTTCTGTAGGTGGTTTTTCAAAAAACACTCCAATTGTACCTGCATTAGATCCAAATGCACTTGTAATTCTAGAAGCCAAACCAAAACCTGTTGAAGCTCCAATCACTAATACTTTTTTAGCTCCTTCAATTGGCCCTTTGGATTTTACGTATTCAATTTGATTTTTAACATTTTGCTCGCATCCTTTTGGGTGAGATGTCAAACAAATAAATCCTCTCATTCTTGGTTCTATAATCATAATCTTGGAACTGTTTTTTTTTGTTTTTATTATATAAAATAATGGTAGCAAACTACCGATTTCACTTGGTAAAACATATTAATTTAATGGGCAAATATAACCCATTTTTTTAGTTAAGCAAGGCTTTGGCGTGATTTAAAGCTGAATCCGAAACAACTGCTCCTGAAAGCATTTGAGCTATTTCCATAACTCGTTCTTCTTGAGATAAAAGCTTTAATTCCGACTGTGTATCATCATCAACCGTAGACTTAAACACCTTAAAATGAGACTCTCCCTTAGCAGCAATCTGCGGTAAATGTGTAATAGCCAAGACCTGCATTTGCTCACTCATCTCTTTCATGATTTCTCCCATTCTAATAGCAATCTCTCCCGAAACTCCAGTATCGATTTCATCAAAAATTAAAGTTGGTAGTTTCGAGTATTGTGCCAGAATAGCTTTTACAGCAAGCATAATCCGCGACATCTCTCCTCCTGACGCTACTTTTTTAAGCAATCCAAAATCGGTTCCTTTATTAGCAGAGAATAAAAACTGAAGTTCATCTTTTCCGTTTTGGAAATAAGCCTCTCCTTCATTGACATCCATTTTAAAACGAACATTTGGCATTCCTAAAGTCTCTAAAATCGCAATTAATTTAGCCGATAATAAAGGAATCGCTTCAATTCTATTCTCATGGATTTTATTTGCAAAAACATCTAGATCTGTTGATTTCTGATCAATTGAAGTTGTTAATTTTGCTATCTCCTCTTCTATATTACCTAATTCCAAAACTGAATTCTCTAATTTAGTTTGAATTTCAATCAAATCATCAACAGTAAGAACTTGATGCTTTTTTTGCAAATTATAAATAACCTGCAACTTCTGACTAATAAAATCAAGTAGAGCCGGATCATTCAATAATTTCTCTGAAGCTTTTTGCAACTCTCCCGAAACATCATCAAACTCGATTACTAAACTTGTTATTCTTTCAGATAAATTTTGATATTCAGGTGAAAAAGGTGCTATTTTATGCAATGACGCTTTAATCTCATTAAGATTTTGAAGCACTCCAAATTGTTCTTCATTAGCTATAGCCAAAGATTTATCTATCGCTTCTTTAATAATTTCAACATTATTAAGCTTTTCAAATTCTTCTTCTAACTCTTCTTGTTGTCCCGATTTTAATTGCGCTGTAACTAATTCATTCAAGAGAAAGGTATTATACTCTTGTTCTTTTGCCGATTCACTTTGTTTTTTAAGAAGTGAATTCAACTTTGCCTTATCCGACTTATATTTCTTCAGTACATTTTGATAATCAACAATCACCTCCTGGTTAGCAGCAATTGCGTCAATTATCTGAAACTGAACATTTTCATCCGAAAGTTCCTGAGTTTGTTGTTGCGAATGAATATCTATTAAATACACTCCCAACTCTTGCAATTCTTGTAGATTCACAGGGCTATCATTTATAAAAGCACGTGATTTTCCCGAAGGTAAAATTTCGCGTCTTATTATAGTATCATCTTCATAATCCAAATCATTAGCTTCAAAAAAAGCATTCAGATTGTATTTGGAAATCTTAAAATGTGCTTCGATAACGCATTTTTCTTCCTTATTTTTCAATGAAGTCAAATCGGCTCTTTTTCCTAAAACTAAGCCTAATGCTCCCAATATTATAGACTTTCCTGCTCCTGTCTCACCAGTTATTATAGAAAATCCTTTTGAAAAATCAATTGATAATTTTTCAATCAGTGCATAATTTTTTATTGACAATGAAGTAATCATATCTCTTTTTGTAATGTATTTTTTTGGAAATAAGTAATTAACTTAATATTTAATCTGCGACCACTTAGTAGAATTCATTGGCGAAACTCTATTTAAATTTTCAACCAGATCTGTTATAGAAATACTTGGACCTCCTGAAAAAATAGAAACTATTTCGTCTGATTTAGCATCAAAAAACACACGGGCTAAGAATGAATTTGGCTTCGATGCATTTAGTTTCCCTAAAATTAATAATGACGCTTTAATTTTTTCCTTAGCAGCTTTTAAATCTTGATTCATCATATCTAAACCTGTATGATAACCATAAACACATTGTCTCAAATCATTATAAGCCGGAGAAAGCATATCATTAATTAAGAAATAACGATTTTGCACTCCATCTGCTTGACTCCAACCTTTATAACCACCTTGCTGAGCTACATTTGCAATATTTTGAGCTGTTTCGAAAAAAGGATTCCCAAGTGCTGGCATAAATGTATCTGCATCCATTCCTAAAATAATGTAACTATAAAAAGTCATCATAGAAATAAGATTCGATTCGAAGATATTAGGATTGTATAATAAATTCTCGAACTCTGTATATCTAAAACTTAAATCTTTATCATTAAAATTAAATACAGGAGAAGAATAAGTCGAATTATAAATTAATCGAGATGATTGTATTTGTATTGTTCCTGAAAACTGATCCGAATTATTCGATGTAATTGTTATATACATTGAACAATTTATTTTTTCATTCTGCTTTAACAAGCTACCAGTCCAATCGGTATTATTTATAAACTCCGTTAATGCGGTCTGCAATGTCTTAAAAACTTGCTGATTTGCATTAGGAAGCATTTGTGAATTTACCGTAACAGTACAATTTAGCTGTTGAGCCTGTGAAAGGCCAAAAGATAAAAACAATAAAAAAGTAAGTATTTTATTCATGAAAATGCTTTATCACCTTATTTAAAATATCAGTTGCAACTGCTTCTTTTGATTTTAATTCCATTGCTTCGATGGCAAAAAACTTATCTATAAAAGTTACTTTATTTGTTTTTCCACCAAAACCCGCTCCTTTATCCTGTAAAGAATTTAGAACTATCAAATCTAAGTTTTTTTTCTGAATTTTCAGCTTTGCATTCTCAATTTCATTTTCAGTTTCTAAAGCAAAACCAATTAAAAACTGCTTTCCCTTTATTTTACCTAGCGATAACAGAATATCTTTTGTTTTCTCAAGTTCAATTGTAAAATCTTCTGACGCCTTTTTTATTTTCTGTAACGCAACTGTTTTGGGCTTATAATCTGCTACTGCCGCTGCGGCAATCGCAACATCAACGTCTGAAAAATATTCATGACATGCATCATACATTTCTTGTGCCGAAGTCACCGAAATTACTTTTACAGATGAATTTGTTACTACACAATTTGTAGGTCCGGCAACAAGTACAACCGAAGCCCCCAAGTTTGCAGCTTCTGAGGCGATATCAAATCCCATTTTACCGGAAGAATGATTCCCTATAAAACGTACCGGATCTATTGCTTCTTGTGTTGGACCTGCCGTGATTAAAAACTTTTTTCCTTTAAGAGGCAATTTACTTTCTAAATCGGCTTCCAAGAAAGCAATAATATTTTCTGGCTCAGCCATACGTCCTTCTCCAGACAAACCACTAGCCAACTCGCCATTTTCGGCAGGAATTATTGTATTCCCAAATTTCTGCAAAGAGGAAAAACTAGCCAATGTAGAAGGATGCTTATACATATCCAAATCCATTGCAGGTGCAAAGTAAACTGGACATTTTGCCGATAAATATGCTGCTATTAAAAGATTATCGCAAGTACCATTTGCCATTTTAGACAATGTATTTGCAGTAGCTGGAGCAATTATCATCAAATCGGCCCAAAGTGCCAATTCAACATGATTGTTCCATTTTTCATTCTCATCTTCCTGATTAAAAAAAGTAGAATGTACAGGATTTTTAGATAGTGTGGATAGCGTAAGTGGGGTTACAAAATCCTTAGAAGCAGGTGTCATGATTACTTGAATCTCGGCACCTGCTTTTATAAAGAGACGTACTAATGATGCTGTTTTATAGGCTGCAATTCCACCAGAAACTCCTAGTAAAATTTTCTTACCGTTTAAAACTGACATGATGTACTAATTATTTATTTGAATTTCTGTGGTATGTTTTACCGTCTAACCATTCTTGAACTGCTAAAGCGTGTGGCTTAGGCAATTTTTCGTAAAATTTAGAAACTTCAATTTGTTCTTTATTTTCGAAAACTTCTTCAAGACTATCATTATAAGTAGCAAATTCTTCTAACTTCTCAGTCAATTCTTTTTTAATTTCAGAATTAATTTGATTTGCTCTTTTAGCCATAATCGTTATTGCTTCATACACATTCCCTGTAGGCTCTTCAATAACCGTTTTATTGTAGGTAATTGTATTTACTGGAGCATTTGTCTTTTTTAAATCCATGACTTTATTTATTTAGTAAAATTTTGTAACTCTTTTTCAACTCTCGCATTCATCTCATCAGCTTTCACTTTGTAATGAGTATCACTTTTATATTTCATTAAATTCGAATAAGCTGTTTTGGCAACTTTTAAACGATCTTCCATTTTAGCAGAAATACTATTAATTGCTAATTGGTAAGCTGAATCAAATTTATAATACAATGCATCTTCTTTGAATTCTGTTCCAGGATAATCGGCTACGAAATTATCAAATGCCACTATTGCTGATTTAAAATCAGAAATAGTATTATATCCTTTTGCATTTTCATATGCTTTTTTCTCTAATTTGGTAGTTAATACCTTAAGACTAGTATTAGCTTCTACTATATATTTTGAATTCGGATAATTATCTATAAAAGCCTGTAATTTATCAATCGCTTTATTAGTATCTGCCTGATCTAAGCTATATCTTGGCGATAGCATCGAATAACTTTTGGCTCCTAGATAAGCTGCTTCTTCTACTTTTTCACTTCTTGGATATCCAGAAACAAAACTTTCAAACTGGTATCCTGCTAAATAATACTGTTTTGTCTTATAATATGACTGTGAAAACATATAAAATAATTTCTCTGCCTGAGGTTTTCCTCTATAAGATGTTGCAAGTTGCTCAAACAATCGAATTGCTTTGGTATACTTTCCTGCGTCATACAATTTTGTTGCCACTTCGAATTTTGTTGCTACATCATCACTTTTTAGTGCTTTTTGATAATCACTACAAGAACAAAAAAGAACAACGACAAACAATACAGATATTATTTTTTTCATTTTTTTACTTTTATTATGATTCCCAGGATGTTTATATCCAAGTAAAACCACACCGAAGTTTCGGTGGCAAATTTAGTTATTAATTTAGCTACTACAAAATATTTTTTAGTATAATAAAATACCTCGTTTTTTATTTTTATTTAATGCTTTTTTTAACAAATTCATTAATACGATTAGCAAGCGACTCATCAACTGGCACAAGTGGCAATCTTACTATATTCTCAGCAATACCAAGTGATTTGAACACTTGTTTTATTCCTGCTGGATTACCTTGCTCAAAAATCATATCAATACAATCTGACAAAAAGTATTGTGTTTTAAATGCCTCATTTACTTTTCTATTCAACCCTAAACGAATCATTTCGGAAAATTCTTTTGGAAAACCTTGCCCAATAACCGATATAACTCCTGAACCTCCTGCTAAAATCATCGGCAAAGCAATCATATCATCTCCTGATATAACGAGAAAATCACTCGGTTTATTTTTAAGCAATTGCATTGCTTGTACAATATCCCCTGCAGCCTCTTTTATCGCAACTACATTTGCAAAATCATTTGCCAAACGTATCACTGTAGATGGCAACATATTACTAGATGTTCTTCCCGGAACATTATATAGAATTACCGGTATCGGTGATGCCTCTGCAATAGCTTTAAAATGCTGATAAATACCTTCCTGAGTTGGCTTATTATAATAAGGAGACACTGAAAGTATTGCTTCAAAAGCTGAGAAATCTCTAGTTTTCAATTCTTCTACAACCTGCATTGTATTATTACCTCCTACTCCAAGCACCAAAGGCAATCTTCCTTTATTTGCATTAATAACGGTCGATATAACAAGCTCCTTTTCGTCATGAGTCAATGTTGCATTTTCGGCAGTTGTACCCATAACCACAAGATATTCAATTCCTCCATCTACTGAAAAATTAACTATTCTTTGTAATGCTTCTGTATCAATTGAAAAATCTTCTTTAAAAGGAGTTACTAGTGCAACGCCTGTTCCTATTAATGATTGCATATTAAATTATATTTTGTTTAATGTTCTTTAAATATTTAAACAATTCATTCACGAAAACTTTATAGTCCCGAACATTGGTATTAATCATCAATCGATTTAATCTTTTATCAATTGATGCAAAACCAACTTTGAATTTAGCTTTTGAATTACTTGTCACAAACATCAACATTACTTTTTCGATATCATAATAACTTATTAGTAAATCGAACTTTTCATTCATAAAGTCATTCAAAAAAGGTTCCGTAATCGTTCCATTCCAATTTAAGTGTTCAATACCAAATGTAGGATATGAATACGTTTCTTTTTTATTGAATTTATCTTTATAAACAATCATTCTGATGTTCTTTTCAACAATTCCTTTTGATACCAACTCGGCTAACAAAGCTTCTTTTTCCGAAAAATAACTTTCATCTAAAAGTAAACCAACCGTTTGGATATCGGTAGTAAATGAACTGTTCTTTACATTATCAAGATTTTTCCTTAATGATTTTTTTACAAAAAAAACCTTTGTATAATTTAAAAACATAGTACTTTTACCAGATTACAAAATTAATTATTTAAGTCGCATTTAAGATGGTAAAACTAAAAAAGTATAACGGATTTTTAAAACTTTTTGTTATATTCTTAACACTTTTTTTCGGGGTATCCTGTAGCAAACAAAATTATCAGGTTTCTAAAATAGAAGGTAAACTAATTCCTATTTCCGGTACTCAAAGCCAAACTCCTGAAATAGAAAATTTCATCAAACCTTACAGAGATCATATCAATAAAGATCTGGATAGTGTACTTGCTTATTGTCCAGAAACATTAGATAAGAGTACTGGAAAATGGCAAACAACAATTGGTAACCTAATGGCCGATATCTGCTTACAAAGAGGTAACTTGGTTTTTAAAGCCAGAGAGAAAAAAGATATCGATATTTGTTTCCTTAATCACGGTGGTATTCGTGCAATACTTCCTAAAGGGAATGTTACATCGAGAACTGCATTCGAAATAATGCCTTTTGAAAACAGCCTGGTAGTTGTAGCTTTAAAAGAGCAACAAGTCCTGGATATGATTTCTTATTTTATTGGTGAGAAAAAACCACATCCTATATCTGGTATGACTTTTACAATAACCAAAGACAACACTGCAACAAACATCCTGGTTCAGGGAAAACCTCTTGAAAAAGACAGAATATATTATGTTGCAACAAATGATTATTTGGCTAATGGTGGCGATAACATGAATTTCTTTAAAAAAGGCGTTCAAAAATATGACCTAGATTATAAACTAAGAAACATGCTGATTGATTATTTTAAACAAGTTGATACAATTCCGGTACCTAAAGATGTACGTGTTACTGAACAACTAAAATAATTATTAGAAAAAAAATATTGAAGGACTTTAAGTTCGGGCGTTTTACCGCAAAATAAATTAAAATGAAAAGAAGAGATTTTATTGAAAAAACCGCTGCAAGTACAGCATTATTGAGTTTGGGTTTATCTATGAGTAGTTTTACATCTGCCGATGTTAAGCACATAACCATATTACATACCAATGATGTTCACAGTCATATTGATCCTTTTCCTGCAGATGATCCTCGTAATGCAAATATGGGTGGTGTATCTAGACGTGCTGCATTAATTGATGTTATCCGTAAAGAAAACCCTAATGTCCTTTTATTGGATGCTGGTGATATTTTTCAAGGAACTCCCTATTTTAATTATTATGGTGGTGAATTAGAGTTTAAATTGATGAGCATGATGAAATATGATGCTTCTACAATAGGTAACCATGATTTTGATAATGGTGTTGAAGGATTATATGCGCAAATGCCTCATGCAAAATTTGAATTCATTTCATCTAACTACGATTTTAAAAATACTGTAATGGACGGACTTGTAAAACCATACAAAATTTTTAATAAAGATGGTATTAAAATAGGTGTTTTTGGTTTGGGAATTCAGCTTGATGGTTTAGTAGACAAATTAATGTATAAAGAAACCATTTTTAATGATCCTGTAGAAACAGCTCACGATATGGTTCGCATTCTTAAAAAAGAACAAAAATGTGATCTTGTAATTTGCTTATCACATTTAGGTTACAAATACAGAGATGAACCTAATAAAATGTGTGATTTAAAATTAGCGGAACAAACTCAAGATATTGATTTAATAATTGGTGGACACACGCATACTTTTCTTGACAAACCTACTATTGTAAAAAATAAAGCAGGTGAAGATGTATTGGTTAATCAGGTAGGCTGTTATGGAATTAACTTGGGAAGAATCGATTTTTATCTTAATAATGATAAGACTAAATCGTCTCAGGGAAAATCAATTATTGTTTAACGAAAAGTTTCGATTCTTTAATAATTTTCGCCTACTTTCTCATATTGTAACCGAGAACAGATATAAAGGTATATAAAAATAAAACGACTATTGCTACTGGCAAATAGTCGTTTTTTATTAATTTTATTTTTCGATAATCATTCATTATTAGTCTTAACAATAACAAGTAAACTAATAAAAATGATGGTTATTAACTTTCATTTAATTTGGTTATAAAATCATCTTCTGAAATTATAGGGATATTTAATTTATTAGCTTTATCTAATTTAGCTGGTCCCATATTTTCTCCGGCAACAACAAAATCAGTTTTGGCAGAAATTGAACTTCCTACTTTACCTCCATTATCTTCGATAGTTTTCTTGATATCATCTCGTGAAAATTTAGAGAAAACACCCGAAACAACAAAAGTTTTTCCTTCGAATTTGGTAGTTGCATTTGGATTGATTTTTTCGACAATCTCAAATTGTACTCCATAACTTTTTAAGCGTTCAATGATTCTCTTATTTTCATCGTTCTCAAAAAATTCTATTACGCTTTTTGCAATACGCTCTCCTATTTCATCTACCAGAACTAAATCCATTAAAGTGGCTTGGCTCAACGCATCAATATTCTTGTAATGTTTAGCTAATTTTTTGGCAACAGTTTCTCCTACAAATCTAATTCCGAGTGCAAAAAGAACACTTTCGAATGGGATTTTTTTAGAATTCTCTACTCCTTTTACCAGATTTTCTGCAGATTTCTGAGCCATTCTCTCTAAAGGTAAAATCTGCTCTACTGTTAACTCATATAAATCAGCGTAATTATGAACCAACCCATTATTAAAAAGTAATGCTACGGTTTCTCCACCTAGCCCTTCAATATCCATTGCTTTTCTTGAAATATAATGCTGGATTCTACCTATAATCTGTGGCGGACATCCGTAAAAATTAGGGCAATAATGATTTGCTTCCCCTTCTGACCTAACTAATTCGGTATTACATTCCGGACAATGTGTAATGTATTTTGTAAGTTCTGCATCTGCTGGACGCTGTGTTAAATCGACTGCGATGATTTTCGGAATGATCTCTCCTCCTTTTTCGACAAATACTGTATCATTTATTCTAATATCTAATTTCTCTATTTGGTCGGCATTGTGTAAAGAAGCACGTTTTACAATTGTTCCCGCCAATTGTACAGGCTCTAAATTTGCAACTGGAGTAATTGCTCCAGTTCTTCCTACCTGATAAGAAATCGAATTTAATTTGGTTGAAACTTGCTCTGACTTGAATTTATATGCAATTGCCCAGCGAGGTGATTTTGCTGTATAACCTAATTCTTCCTGATGCTGAATGCTGTTTACTTTTATAACTACGCCATCTGTTTCATAAGGCAATTCATGACGGTGAACATCCCAATAATCTATAAAGTCAAATACTTCTTGTAAATTATTAGTTAGTTTTGCTTCGGTTGGCACTTTAAAACCCCATTTTCTTGCTAATTCAAGTCCTTCGAACTGTGATGAGAAAGGTAAATTATTTCCTGTTACAAAATAAAGTAAGCATTCTAATGGTCTTTTGGCGACTTCGGCACTATCTTGTAATTTTAAACTTCCCGAAGCTGTATTTCTTGGATTTGAATAAGGTGTTTCTCCTATTTCGATTAAATCCTGATTCATTTTCTCAAATCCGGAAAAAGGCAATATGATTTCTCCACGAATGGCAAAAACGGGAGGATAGTTTCCTTTTAATTGTAAAGGAATCGACTTTATTGTTTTTATATTATTTGTTACATCATCTCCTTGAAATCCATCTCCCCGAGTAACTGCACGTTTTAATTTTCCGTTCTCGTAAGTAATACTTATCGAAGCACCATCATATTTTAATTCGCAGGTATATTGTAAGTCAACATTTCCTAATACCTTTTGGATTCGGGTTTCCCAATCGATCAAATCTTCTTTTGAGTATGAATTATCCAATGAATACATACGATATTCATGAGGAACTGTCTGGAAATTTTTGGTTACTGTACCTCCTACTCGTTGCGTTGGTGAGTTTTCATCAAAGAACTCGGGATGCTGAGCTTCTAAATCCTGAAGTTGCTTTAATTTCAAATCAAATTCATAATCTGATATTGTAGCATTATCCAGCACATAATAATTGTAATTATGTACATTTAATTCGTCTCTTAAAGCTTGTATGGAATCCTGAATATTCATATTTTTTTGTAATTCGATTGTCTTTTTCTATTCTAAAAAAGTTTGTCTAAAATAAGCATTCAAAATTATAATTAAAAACAAAAAAACCACTCTTTTCGGAGTGGTTTTCATAAAGTATTTTAAGAATTATTTTTCTATTATAATAAAATCCGAACGTCTATTAGCAAGATGCTCTGCTTCAGTGCATTTTACGCCTTTTTTACATCTGTTCACTAATCTTCTTGCTCCATAACCAATAGCACTTGCAATTCTTGAAGGCTCTATCCCTTTTGAAAGAATATACCTTTCTGTTGATTTGGCTCTCTCATCCGAAAGTTTCAAATTATAAGAATCACTACCTCTTGAGTCTGTATGTGACTCAATTTTAATTCTAATCTTTGGGAATTTTTGCAACACAAAAACAACTTTATCCAGTTCGGTAGCAGCTTGAGGATTAATATTGTATTTATCGTAATCGAAGAAAATCGGATTAATATCTACTTTTTCGACGCCATCTTTTTTCACTACTAAATCATCATAATTACTAAGATAAAAATTAACGTCTTTTATTTCTCCATTATTATCTTTTGTAGTTTCAATATATTTTTCATCTCCACTAAAGTTTGGCTTAGATGCAGTTACTTTGATTCTTTTACTACAAGGAACTTCCAATGTATAATTTCCGTCTATATCGGTTCTTGTCTCATTAATAACAGCGTCATAAACATCATAAGCTATAATAAAAGCGTCATCTATACCTTTCTTGGTTTTAGTGTTTATCGCTTTACCGGAAACTATTTGATTACAGATAGGTTTTGCTTTGGTAAAATAATAAATATCATCATCTCCTTTTCCCTGAGCACGATTTGAAGAAAAATAACCGTAGCTATCTTTAGAATCAACTATATAGGCAAAATCATCTTTATTACTATTTATTGGAGCTCCTAAATTTCTTGGAACTGAGAAATTTAATTCACCTGTAAGTTTACTTTCATAGACATCCAAATCTCCTAATCCATAATGCCCATCTGAAGAAAAATAAAGTGTTCCGTTTCTATAAAAAGGAAAAACATCGTTACCAATCGTATTAATAGTAGGTCCTAAATTTTGCGGAGAGCTCATTGTACCATCAGCAGCAATCCTTACAAGATATAAATCTGTTTCTCCATATCCCCCTGGCATATCCGATGCAAAAAACAGCATTTTACCATCATCACTTAAAAAAGGATGCCCTACTGAATATTTATCACTATCAAAGAATACTTTTTCGGTTTTAATGAGCTTACCACCGTCTATTGTTCCTTTTATTATTTGAAAATTATTAACTTTTGATTCATCAATAACTAATTTTTTCTTTTTAAGAATGTTTGTGGTGTAATACATCGTTTTCCAATCTGGGCTAAACGTTGCCGTGGCCTCATGGTACTTGGACATCACATTGGGTATAAAAATAGTTTCATTAAATAAATTCCCATCGATAGCACTTCTTTCGGCTACGTATAAATTTAAGAATGGCTGTTTAGTCCAATTATATAGTTTTTTATCAAAATTGGCTGTATCTCTTGCTGATGCAAATACTATTTTATCTCCATAAAAAGTGGCTCCAAAATCGGATTTATCCGTATTAATATCAAGGTTCTTTATAGTATAAAGCGATTTTACTTTTGCTAAACTATCTAATAATTTCTTTTGATATACATACCTGTTAATCTCCTTTTGATCTCCTTTTTTATTTAGGTATTCTTTTGTGACTTTATCTGCACTTTGATAATCCATTACTCCTTTCATCGATTGAATATATCGCAAATAGTAAATATCTGCCATATTATCGCCTTGTATCTCATATAGTTTTTGATACCATTTTAATGCATTTCGATTATCTGAAATAAAATAATAGGAGTCGGCAGCATTTTTTAAGGTCTGTACCGATGGGTTTTTTATATTTTGCAAACACTCATCATAGGCTTTTGCAGCATCTACATAGGAGTAGTTTTTAAATAGAGCATCGGCTTTTTTCAAATTTGTTTGCGCTAATACAGACACGAAACTAAATAGTAAACTTAGTATATAAATCTTTTTCATAAGTCGGTTTTTTAGAAGAATCTTGGAGATTTAATTTTACTAGGGTCTTTATGAAACTGATAGCGTAATATAAATTCATGAGAACCATCATTATATTTATTCAAATTGGTTACGGTATAATCATACGAATATCCGATATAAAAACTTGGCGAAATTTGAAATCCTACCAATGCACTAACCGAATCATCAAAACGATAAGACACTCCCAATACTACTTTTTCCTGAATCATAAAATTGGCAGAGACATCTACTGAGATTGGCGCTCCACTTACTGCTTTGGCCAAAAATGTAGGCTTAAATTTCAAGCTTGGGCTCAAATCAAATACATAACCTCCCATAAGATAATAATGCAATCTGGCATAATCGATCGATTCCTGAACATCGTCATAATAATCACTTCTTATAAAACTAGGAACGGATGCTCCCACGTACCATCGATCTGTATAATAGTAAATACCTGCTCCTATTGACGGTTTAACAACATTATTGATATTAGTATTTAACAAAACATCATTATTATCATAATATCTCCCTTTTGACCAATCTATATTCATCATTCGCATCCCGGCTCTTAATCCAAATGCAAGTCTCTTTTCATACCCCAAAGCCAAAGAATAGGAGAAATTCCCATCCATATATAGTTCATTTGAAGGGCCAAGTTTATCATTAACTACGCTTAGACCTAAACCTATTTTTTCATTTCTTAATGGCGATTGTATAGAGAACGATTGTGTTTGAGGAGCACCATCAATACCAACCCATTGGGATCGATGTAATAATACTGCCTCCAGATAGCCTGAAGATCCTGCATAAGCTGGGTTAACAACCATTGTGTTGTACATGTACTGCGTATATTCTGGGTCTTGTTGCGCATTTGCAATGAATGATACAAACCCGCAAACTATCAAAAAACAGGACTCTATAAATTTTATACTTAGTTTCATACTATAACTATTTAGTTAATTTAATTTGATGATTTATGGTTACAGGAGGTTATCTTATTATAGATAACCAACCTGTTTTAGCTCCCCCATCTGCACCAATGTCTAGAACATAATAATATGTGCCCGCTGGTAATTTATCTCCTCTATTAATTGATCCTGAAACATTGGCTGTCCCGTCCCAATCATTATTATAATGGTCTTGTTTATAAACCAATACTCCATATCTGTTATAAACATTTAGGCTATTATTTGGATAATTCTCAATACAATCTATTTTGAAAACATCATTAGCACCATCATTGTTAGGAGTAAACTCATTATAAACTACTAAACATACAGGAGTTACAAATGCTTCAGCATGGTTATTTAATATATCAGAATCTATAGGATCTGAAATAAGAATTGATGCTACATTTAAATAATTTCCTGTTGGTAATACCTGAACTACTACAGTAAGTGTAGCACTTTCAGTTGCATTTAATGTTGGGATATTCCATTCTCCCGTTGTATTACTGTATATACCAGTACTAGTTTGTGCACTTATAAAATTATAACCAGTTGGTATAATTTCACTAACTATTGTATTTATAAAGTTTCCAGATCCAACGTTATTAACTGTAACTGTAAAAGTCACTTTATCATTAATGTTCGGAGTAGGATTATCTACTGTCTTAGTCATAGTTATATCCGAACAAGTCTGAACAACCAGGGCAAGTAATTTACTATTTATCTCATTACATTGATTAGAGTAAGCAACATTTACACTTGCTGGTCCTATTGCTGGCCATGAAACTGTTACAAAATTATCGGTAGCGAGACCACCTGCTGTAATTGTTCCACCTCCAGTAATTGTCCAATTATAGCTTGACATTCCGCTTGCAGTTGTATATGTAATCTCGTCAAAAACACAAGGAGCCGCTTTGCTTGAAGTTATTGTAACCGGATCATTACTTGTGAAATTAACTTGTACAACTAATCTCGATTTACTTTGACAACCTGTAATAGAATTTTGTAGTGCTGCATAATAAGCTCCGGCAACTAGTAAAGTTTGTAGCGATAATGGAGTTCCTCCCGTTGCAGCATTGTACCAAACTACTCCTATTTCATTTACCTGAAGATCCGAAATTTTAGGAAGAGCCGACAAACAAAAAGTTTGATTCGATGTTGTTGTTGTTGGAATTCCTGCATCATTAACCGTTACTGTAACTAGTAAACGAACTGAACTTTGACAATTGGTTACCGGATCAAGGATTGCTCCGTAATAGGATCCGCTTGCCAATGCCGTTGTTGGCGCTAAGGCTACTCCTCCTGTTGCTGTTGTATACCAAACTACTCCTGTTTCATTTACCTGAAGACTTGCTACTGTTGGCGCATTTACCAAACAGAAATCTTGCGTTGTATCTAAGGTTGTTGGTGTTGCAGGGTCTGTTACCGTTACGGTTACTAGTAAACGAACTGAACTCTCACAATTGGTTACTGGATCATGGATTGCTCCGTAATAGGATCCGCTAGCTAAAGCTGTTGTTGGCGCTAAGGCTACTCCTCCTGTTGCTGTTGTATACCAAACTACTCCTGTTTCATTTACCTGAAGACTAGCTACTGTTGGCGCATTTACCAAACAGAAGTCTTGGGTTGTGTCTAAGGTTGTTGGTGTTGCAGGATCTGTTACCGTTACGGTTACCAATAAACGAACTGAACTTTGACAATTGGTTACCGGATCAAGGATTGCTCCG
>NZ_JAOZEW010000016.1 GCF_025847235.1 Flavobacterium shii | reverse complement strand
GTTTTTGTTTATCTAAAAAGTTGAAAGGGATTAAAAACAAAAAAAGTCTTTTCAGATAAATGAAAAGACTTTAGTCGGGGTGGCAGGATTCGAACCTGCGGCCTCCTGCTCCCAAAGCAGGCGCGATAACCGAGCTACGCTACACCCCGAAAGCGGGTGCAAAGATAGATAAATATTTGAGTTGTCAAAACTATTTTCCAAAATAAATTTTATTTATTTTAATATAGTTATTTAGGATTTATTTAAGTCTCTAATTTTTAGAATAAAGTTTACCTTTGCATCTCAGTAAAATAAAAATTATGTCAGATACAATCGAAAAAATTAAATGCCTAATTATAGGTTCTGGTCCAGCAGGTTATACTGCCGCTATTTATGCCGCCAGAGCTAACATGAACCCCATTTTATATCAAGGAATGCAACCTGGAGGACAATTAACTACAACTAATGAAGTAGAGAATTTCCCTGGTTATGTTGATGGAGTAACAGGACCAGAAATGATGGTGCAATTACAAAGTCAGGCGCAACGTTTTGGTGCAGATATCCGTGATGGATGGGCTACCAAAGTTGATTTTTCTGGAGATATCCATAAAGTATGGATTAATGATACTATCGAATTACATTGCGAAACGGTAATTATTTCTACTGGAGCATCTGCTAAATATCTTGGATTACCATCTGAACAACATTACTTAAAAATGGGTGGTGGAGTTTCTGCTTGTGCTGTTTGCGACGGATTCTTTTATAGAAACCAAGAAGTTGTAATTGTTGGAGCAGGAGATTCTGCTTGTGAAGAAGCACATTACTTATCTAAACTTTGTAAAAAAGTAACAATGTTAGTAAGAAGTGAAAAATTCAGAGCTTCAAAAATTATGGAAGACCGTGTTCGTAAAACCGAAAACATCGTGATTTTAATGAACCACGATACTGTAGAAGTAGTTGGAGATGAGCAAGTAGTTACTGCTGTAAAAGCAAAAAATAAAACTACTGGCGAAATTTTTGACATTCCGGCAACAGGATTCTTCGTTGCAATTGGTCATAAACCAAACACAGATATCTTCAAAGACTATTTAACTCTAGATGAGACAGGATATATCATCAATACTCCGGGAACAACATATACAAATGTTGAAGGTGTTTTTGTTGCAGGAGATGCAGCCGATCATGTATACCGTCAGGCAATTACTGCTGCAGGGACAGGTTGTATGGCAGCTTTGGATGCCGAAAGATATTTGGCTTCAAAAGACTAATTAGACATACACATTATAAAAAAAGTCCCAATCGTAAGATTGGGACTTTTTTGTTTTTATAATCTCGACTCTGCTCGATTTGACAAGATTGTCAGGTAGCGGAGTCAAAACCTTTTACTTATTACTTCAATCTTTTTACCAATTTAGCTTCTTCTGTAAAACGAGTAAGTTCAATTTTAGGTGTTCCCAAAAGCTGAACTTCGGCTTTGTCTCCTGCAGCAATAGTAATTGTAGTTTCTGCAAGTAAGCTACAAGTTGTATAACTTTCGGCTGTAAGATTAGCATTCTTTACAGTAAATTTATTTCCTGTTAGTACAGAGTTGTTATCAAGTCTAAAAGTTGCATTTGTAGCATTACCTTCAATGGCTGCATTTGATTTTTGATATAAATCACATTTAAAATCTGTTGCGGCAACCAATGCTTTTAGTCCTGCATTTTTACTTAATTGAACACTTGCATTCTCGGATTTTAAGTTTAACTCGATTTTAGATTTATCATCAGCAATCAAAGCAAACTTTTTGGAATTTACATTCAAAAATAATTTCGAATAATCTACAGAGTTAAATGTAATGTCATCAAGCTGAACTTCCTGAATAGCGTTAACTACGGCTGTGTTTTTTGCAATAACTTTAATTAAATTCTTTGTATAAGTTACCCTTACAATTAGTTTTTTAAAGATACTGGCATCTTTGGATGTGTAAAGACGAAGTAATTGCCCATTTAAATCTGTTGCGATAATTTCGTGAAGATTATCGTCGGCTTCGATTTTTATTTCATTTTTTTCACCACGTTCCAGGTAAACTTCAAGATTGTCATTAATTTCAAGACTATTGAATTCACCTATTTCTTTGGAAGTGATGGTTACTGTTTTAGAACCTTTTATTTTTTCCTTTTTTTGTGCAAAAGTTGTCGTGGAAACAACTAAAAGTAGAAGTACTAGCGTGTAATTTTTCATTAAATTTAGTTTTTTACAAATATAAAAAAATCATCCACTTTCGATGGATGATTAATATAATTTTAAGGACTATTTAAGGTTTAATCTTGATTGATACTTCCTCCTGAACTCGAATTTTTTTCGATAGATTTAGGAACTGAATTGTAATTAACATTCGCTCCACTATTTGCTTCAGCTTTTAAACTCACAATTGGGTGTACATTTATAGAAGCACCGCTAGAAGCTTGTGCTTCAATATCGTTGGCAAGCATGTTTTTTGCATTAATACTACTTGCGCTAGAAGAAGAAGCTTTTAATTTCAATGCTTTTCCTTCTATGGATATTGAACTGGCACTACTTGTTTCGCAAGTAATAGCATCCGATTCTATATTTAAATCCATTGTTGCAGCGCTTGAAGCCTCTAGACTAATATCTTCTCCTCTTAAAATGTTTTGGCTTTTTACAGATGATGCGCTCGAAGCTTCTATTTTGTCAATATTTGGCATTTTTACAATAACCCTTTTAGACTTTACATTACTAAAAGAATTATAATCACATTTAATTACCAATGTGTTTCCTTCAACTTTAGTAGTTATTCCGTTTATCAAATTATCGTCAGCTTCTACAGTAACTTCGGTTTTATCCGATTGTTCAATTACAAGATCGATAGCGTTTTCTACAGATATATTTTTAAAATCTCCCTGAATGTTTCTTTTTTCAGTAGTAACTTTTCCGCTTCCTTGTATCGATTTTAGATTGTTTGTAAAGTTACAAGAAGCAAATAATAAAGCTGTTAAGGCAACAACTATAAACTTGGTAATACACATAATTATCTTGATCATGATTAGTTAATTTTAATTATAACTCCGTTTTTATCTGTAGTTAAGTGTCCTGATGTTTTCTTTCCGTTCAGAACTTCTTTTCCGTTTATTTTAACCGATACTTCATTTATAGTATCGCTTGGGTCATTATTTTCATTATTATCAACATCATCAAATTCATTTTCTGATATTGGACAATTCAAGCATTTAACTTTAGAACTTTCTACTTTATAGATGTAATTGTCTGAACTAAAATGCAGATTAAAGAAATTATCATCAGAGCGATCGTAATCTTCTACCGAAGAATCTGGTTTTAATAATTGTCCTTCTGGCAAGTATAAATAAATCTGAACTTCTTGATCTCTAAACTTGTTTTTTACATCAGTAAGAAAGTAATTATCAAGTATAAGTTGATTTCCTTTTATTTCGACTTTATAGTTTATTTTTTCGGCTCTTTCCTTAGCATCGATAAATGATCTTCCTCTTGCTTTTTTCTCTATTTGAATGTAAGCAGTTTTCTCATCAGTTTTCATTACATGAATGTTAACATTCGTTGAATATATCAGCTGATTATTTGCCGAATCCTGTACAAATTCAAAATCTGTGTGGTGATTAAGGTCTTTAGAGTAATAATCATTGTATTTAAACTTTACAAAAAGAGTATCAGTAGTTTTAATGTTTATAGGTTGTTTTTGTACCGATTTGTTCTCATAAGAAACCTCAGTTGCTTGTTTTATCCCAACACTTATTGCTAGTGCCATTGCTATAATCCAAACTGCAAGAAGTGTATACTTAGCAATATTTCCTATAGATTTCATGTTTGGAGCCAGTAATTTAAAACCCAAAAGTGTTAAGAAGAAAAAAGGAATCCCAACAGCAAAGAACATCAATAAACCAAACACCCAAATAGGGTAATCTGTAAAGTTCCCAGCGTCTACAAAATTCTGCCAAGGAAAATCAATAAAGATATTTGTTCCCAAAGTAAAAACCCCAATAAGCAATAAGATCAAAGTTGAGATCCCAGACATGATTAGAATAATTCCTAAAAACTTAGCGAAGATTTTAAAAACAGTCATAATAAAATCACCAAAACCATTTCCTAATTTCTCAGCACCCGTCTTTACCTGGTTTCCCATTTTGTCATAATCGGCATTTTTAAATTTATCCGAAAAAGACTCGATTTCCTCACGTACTTTTTTTTCGATATTCGAAATCGTAACCGGTTCACCAGTCATTTCAAGTTTCTCCGAAGTTGTTATAGCTTCGGGAGTTACAATCCATAAAACGATATACGCTACGATACCAGTTCCAAATCCTGCAAAAACAAATATCAAGAACATGATTTTTAACCAAACGGCGTCAATCCCAAAATAATGTCCCAAACCTGTTGCTACACCACCAATCATACCTTTTTCTTTATCACGGTATAATTTTTTGGTTCTTCTAGTTCCAGAATTGCTAAATGATTGATTAGATGAGTTAGCTTCTTCCTCTATAATGTAGTCTTCCGGTTGTCCCATTACTGCAATCACCTCATCTACATCTTTTAAACCTACAACATGTTTTTCGCTTTTTTGTTTCTCGGTCAATAATTCCGACACACGCATTTCAATGTCTTTAATAATTTCATCCTTACCAGAAGAGTTGCCCAAAGAACGTTTTATAGCGTCAAAATAGCGTGTTAGTTTTAAGTATGCATCTTCATCGATATGAAAGAACATACCTCCTAAGTTAATATTTACTGTTTTGTTCATGACTATTGTTTTTGATTGGTGATTAGTGTTACAGCATCCGAAAGTTCATTCCAGGTACCATTTAGTTCGTTTAAAAATGTTTGACCTATTTCGGTTAATCCATAATATTTTCGTGGTGGTCCCGAAGTCGATTCTTCCCAGCGATAATTAAGTAAACCGTCGTTTTTCAATCTGGTTAGCAATGGATAAATAGTTCCCTCTACTACCAGTAATTTTGCGTTTTTCAAAGTGTCTAATATTTCCGATGTATAAGCATCTTTTTCTTTCAGTACAGATAAGATACAAAACTCAAGAACACCTTTGCGCATCTGTGCTTTTGTGTTTTCAATGTTCATAATTTCATTTTGTTTTGTTTAGATTGAACGATTCGTTTTTTGATTGATGATTGATTGATGATTTTTTTTTTGAAGCTATTTCCTGCTCTCCGCTATATCTTTTTCTAGCAAAAAGAGCCAGAAAAAGGATGCCGCTTCTATCAGGGCTAGACTCATATATTGTATATAACTTTTAACTTTTTATCTTGTCATCCTGAGCGGAGTCGAAGGATAAGCGTTACTTAATAAAAGGAATCGTAAGCGGATATTTGTATAATTCCCCGTTCGAAGCTTTTATCGAAGCATAAATAACCAAAAAGAACTCAAGTACTTTTAACATCCCAAAGATTAAAATTGCCAAAACTCCAATACTCAAGATTCCGATATTGTCGCCAAGATTAAAATTATTCAGAATAAAATCTTCATCGTGAATAATTGTATTCATCGGAATGTTCTTGAAGATTACAAAAACAAAAATTGGAATAGCGATTAATGCAAGAGCCAAAGTGTATAACAATAAGCTTAACTGAAAATTTAAAGCTTGTTTACCATGATGATTCACAAATTCTGACTTGTCTTTTTTACTCGTCCAGATTAATATCGGGAAGATATAATTCCCAAACGGAATAAAATATTGAGTCAATGTACTTAAATGTGTGAACGCCGCAGTGTTTCTTTCAGATGATGTTTCCATGATTAGTGGTGTTGTTGTTTCCATGATTAAAAGTATATAGTAATTTCTTATACAAATATATGGCTAAAAGACAGTATCTTGTTTTGCATAGTACTAATTATTAACAAAATTTTAACAAATTTGAAATTTTATTTACATGAAAAAAGTGTTGGAAATGAGTGTAACTAGCCGTATTTATTGGCGTTTTATGAAAGTAATAACAATTTATTGTGCGCGCATAGTTTTTTTGTATTTTTACATAAAAAACAAAACGGTATGGCAGTTTCAGTTTCCAAACTCAATAAATTTGTATTATTCAAATTACCATCGGCCTTCATTTGTGGAGTACGAGTAAAAGAAATCGACGACAATAAATGCGTAGTAACGGTAAAACACCGTTGGATAAACCAGAATCCTTTTAACTCCATGTATTTTGCAGTACAAGCTATGGCAGCCGAACTTACAACAGGAGCATTGGTAATATCCGGAATCCAAAAAAGCGGACGCAAGATCTCTATGCTTGTGGCTAATAATAAAGGGAACTTTACCAAAAAAGCAACCGGACGTATTACATTCGTATGCAACGACGGTCATTTAATAGCCGAAGCTATCCAAAGAACAATCGAAACAGGCGAGGGGCAAACCTTCTGGATGAAATCTATAGGAACCGATGAAAAAGGAATTCAAGTATCCGAAATGGATTTTGAATGGAGCGTACGCGTAAAATAGTTATTAGCCACAGATTTACTTCGTCTGTTCGACTTTCAGTCTCGAGTTAAGAAAGTCAGTTTAGGATTTTGACACCCGAGCGATAGCGAACGGACGAAGTAAAGAGTTGCTAACTTAAATTGCCCATAAAAAGGGGACGCGGATGATACAGATTTACAAAAGTAAAGCCACGGATTAAAACTGATTTAAAAATAATCAAAATAAAATCCGTTTTAATCCGTGTTTTCGCCTTAGCGAATCCGTATCATCTGCGTTCCTTTCGTAAAGAGTTAGATAGTATGTAATCTATAGAAAGAAAATATAAAACATAAAAAAATGCCTCAATTTCTTGAGGCATTTTTTATGGAATACAAAGAAGTATTATTTCTTAGCACAACATTTTTTGGCATCTTTACCAGCCATGTCTTTATCGCATTTTTTTCCTTCGGCTTTGCATTTAGCTTTACATTTTTCAATATCAGCTTTGCTCATTGTTTTCGAAGTAGTTTCTTTTTTAGCTGTTGGCTTAGCTTCCTGAGCACTTACACCCATAGAGAATAATGCAATAGTTAGAACCGTGATTACTTTTGTCATTTTGTTTTGTTTTTTTGAATGTTGATGATTTCATTTTTAGATAGTTCTAAAATGATGAACCAAATATAATATCATTTACTGTTTGTAAGAATAAGAGTAGTGTTAATGTTTTTGTAAAAAAAGACGAAGGTATTTTAAGGTTCTGAGTAAAGGTTCTTAGGAATAAAGGTTCAAAGGTTTTTTGTAGAGGCGCACTGCAGTGCGTCTACGTAATATAGGTTTACACATAAAGTAACCCTATCATTAACCTAAACCACTACTTTACCATAAACGGCAATACTCTATTATGATTTAGTAAATCCTCATCGGAGTCACTATAAACCTTTTCCCAATTAAAGTTTGGGATCTCTATTTTGGTTTGAGCAGTTCCGTCCCAAACTATTTCGAAGTCATTATTTTTAAGTATTTCGGCTACTTTTTTGCCAACAGTAATTGTAACAGTATCATCCGAATTATCTATTTTTTGAAAAGAAATCATTAAGTTCCTACTATCCGGATCAATGGCTCTTTCTAGATCCTGGCCGTGATAAAAGCAATATCCATCCGATTGTATTTGGTGTTTTCTTAATTCTATTTCTACCTCAACAACTTCATATTCTCCTTCGCTTGTTGTGTAACCAGCATTATGAAGTGCAATAATTTTCGCTTCACTCAATTCATTAAATGCTTTTACAAGTCTTTCGGTATCAGTTGGAGTATTCCAGTTTTTGCTTGCTTCTTTGTGTTTTTTAAATTCAGCATCAATGGTTTTATTAATCCATTTTTCTGAAATTTCATCTTCCATTCCTTCATCTTCGACTTGTTCCAATGTCATTTCTTTAATTTCATCAATAGGAAAAAATCCCATTTTTATTTGATTTACTAATGAATCATAGATGTATTCTTGATCTTCGGTCATAATTTTTTAATTTATTAAGGAATGATGTTATCGTTTTATTTCTGATAAATAGTTTTTGGATAAAAGGCTTTAAAAGCGTTGTAAACAGCTTGATGAATTACAGTAGAGTGAATTTCGTTTTGGATATAATCATAATGTACTTTAGTATTGTTTCCGTCATTTTGCTTTAGCGTTTCGCTTAATGATACTGCTACATCATACATAGTTTTATCTTCGTCTTTGTCACAGGCAGCAATATATACTTGTACAGGTTTATTATCTTTTGCTTTAAGCAATTTAGGAGCTTCCGCCAATAAGGATTGATCTCCCCACCATAAACTTGGAGCGATAATTATATAGCTGTCAAATAAATTTCGGTGTTTTAATAAAATTTCGGTTGCTAGAAGTCCTGCCAATGATTCGCCGATAACAGTTTTATGATAGTCTGTATTGAATTTTTTATCAATATAAGGCTGTAGTTCTTTTTCAAGAAAAGCAATATACTTATCAGACCCGCCATACTTAGGAAAGCTTTCTTTTTTGAATCCTATTTTTTCTACAAAATCCAAATTCGGAACGCTAAATGTAAAATCACGTCTTCTATTGGTGTTTTCTATTCCAACTACAATTGATTTTGGAAATCGTGCTATCCAGGATTGTGTATTAAATCGAACGATTCCTGTAATATGAATAAAATCTTCTTCGAGACCACCATCCAGAATATATATTACAGGATATTTTAAGGTGTCTTTTTTATTATATCCTTCGGGTAAGTAAATGTTTATTGTTCTTGTTTCACCAAGTTCAGTCGATTTTATTTTATCTGTAATCCCAAGAACTATTGGTTGACTTTCATCTTTAACTTGTTTGTTTTTTGTTTGAGCAAAAATTGAATTTGCAAATAAAAGAAAGATAAAGAGGCAGCATATTTTTTTCATGAAAAGGTAATTTATTAAGTAGGAAACAAATAGTATAGATTTGTTTTATTATTGACGGACTATTATTTTATATTTTTCGATTTGGCGGCGATGTCTCAAAACGTGTACAATGGCATGTTCCATAATTTGTTCGATATCGTAAATTTGTCCCCAAGAGGTAATTAGTTTTTTGTTATTGGCAAATTCTTCGAGTTCATTGTCATTTATACCTTTAAAGGAATCGACCATAAAATTAAAAGAATCATTTAAGTGATTATGATAATCATGGATAGTCATGTGATATATTTCAAAAGGAAAATCTATTGTCTCTCCTTTAAAACGTCGAATGTAAATAGCGTAAGCATAACTCGAACAAACAACATGAGATAAAATAGTCTGAATTGATATAAAGCTGGAATCGGTTGTTTGATTGTCTACAATTATTATAAGTTCAGTATCCGAAATATCCGAAATAGTTTGTTGTAAATCAATAATTGTACGTTCGTATTCGTCAAGTAAAGCACCGATTGCTCCTTGCCTGTAATTCCTTGGTGTCATAATTAATTTGTTTTTAATAAATTAGAACTGCCTTTGTTTTACTTTGAAATATACCAAAGACTCATTTTTCGTCTCGTGGTGAATCCTAGTTTCTCATATAGTTTTATTGCACCTATATTATTTTCAACAACGTGTAAATAAGGTGTTTTATTCTGATCGAAAATGTTATTTACTGCATGAGCGATTAATTGTCTGGCATATCCTTGTCCTGTATAATCGGGATGGGTTACGATTGCACTTACTTCGGTAAAATCATTCATTTTCATGCGTTCGCCAGTAACAGCAATAAGTTTACTATCTTTAAATATTCCGATATAATTGCCTAGTAAAGCCGTTTTTCTTTTAAAATAACCCGGTTGAACCAAACTAACCAATTCAAATAAAGCATCGTTATGGTCGTTGGTTGTAAGTGGGATAATTTCTTCTTTTATTTCAATATCTATTCGATTATAGATAATCATTTGCAGACATATTAATTCTTTTTTCAATTCTAATTGATTTGAAAGTTGTGGTTTTTCGCCAACAATAAAAAAACTGTCTGTCAGTTTTGAATATTCATCAATTGCGTTTGAGATATTTTCGGAAGTCATAAATCCACCGAAAGGACAATAATCGGGATGATAAAATTTGATAGTATTGTAATCTACTTGAAACTCTTTATGTGTTTCTGATAAAGAATGCCAGGCAGGATTGTCTAATTTTGTGTAATCGGTATTCATATGCTTGATATCTCCAGAATTACTTCTCGGACGTTCGTATTATTTGTTTGATTAAAGGAACTTAGCTATTGTTTTGTAACGGATTTTTTAAATAAATTCTAATGCCCGAAGAAATACTTAATAAGATAAAAGGAATGAAAAGTGAGATTTGCCAAACGAGTTCTTTTCCCGTTTTCAATCCATTATTTATTAGATCGAATAATCCAAGTCCTATCATAAATAGAGCGCCTAGAAAAATAACCATTTGAATTCTATAGATTGTTTTAGTCATTATCTTTTTTGTCTTGCATAAATAAAGGAACCAATAATATATAACCAAACGAGAGTTGATAATCCGAGGAATGTGTCTCCAATAGTTTTATAACCCTGAAGTTTAATTATTGTTCCAGCAACTATACCAATAATTGCTAAAAATAAAAGTAATCGAGTGTTGTTTTTCATATTGTCTGTTTTAAAATTAGTTATGATCCCTTATAATTATCTTTTTGTGAAAGCGACTTTTAGGCCAAGTAAAATGAAAACTATACCAGTCATTTTATTCAATCGGCTTTCGGCATTTTTGTTTTTATTAAAAAGAGTTGCAACGTTACTTCTCATTAATGCCAAAAATGAACACCATATTAGGGTTATAATAAAGATGATGAATCCGAGTAATAAATAAGGAGCAGGGTTGTTTATCTCTGAACTTTTTACAAATTGCGGTAAAAATGCCAGGAAGAAAATGGCGATTTTAGGATTTAGAATATCGCTTAGTAAAGCTGTGAAAAATAATTTCCTGTTTTTAGTGTTTTTAACTTCAATAGATTTTATTTCTGTTTGTGTTGTTTTTGCAGTAAGCGATTTATAACCCAGATAAAATAAATAGGCAGCTCCTAAATATTTAACAATACTAAAGGCAAGTGCAGATTGTGCCAGAATAAGCGAAAGTCCAAATGTGGCAGCAAGCGTATGAACTATTAAGCCTAAACTAACTCCCAAAGCCGAATATAATCCTGCTTTTTTGCCTAGAGAAATACTTCTTGTTAATACCATGATAGTATCGATTCCCGGAGTAATAACCACAATTATTGCTGCTATTATAAATGTTCCTAAACTTTCTATTCCTGTCATGGCTATTGATTTAAGTATTAGCTAAAATAAGATTTATTTATCAAGGAATCAACTTTTTTATTAAATCCAACGCACCGGGTTTATCACTAGGAATAGTAACAAAATAGTCTAATTGCCATTGTTGTGTTTTCTGTGCTTGCTTGCTAGTTGTATTATCCCAAGGCGGATATACACGAATGGCACGTTTGCCTTCTTTCTTATCATCGGATAAAATTCCTTTTTGATGTAATACCGATTTAGGAAAAATAAATTGTCCAAAATGAGAATCATTTCTAGTGCTTACAATAAACAAATCGATATTGTCTGTAATCTCAAAAGGGGCAATAGGACCTTTGTTGCTTCTTTTCCATAACGTAACAAATTGTCCCACTTTGGTTGGAGTAATTTTCGCCACGCGATATATAACAGATTGTTTATTGATCTTAAAAGTATAAGCACCATAATCGGTACTCTCGGCTTCGGCTATTGGTTGTGTACATTCTAGGTTACAAGAATCGTAGAGTAGTTTTTTTGCTTCAAGCAAATCTTTATGAATGTTATTTGTGACCCAGATAGTTGAGGTTTCCATTGTATTAATTCTAATTATTTTATTCTTTCTTCGGTCAATTTATCGATGACTAGCTTCATTATTTCATCTACAGTTAAATCTCCTTCTATTTTTAGAATAGGAAAGGTGAATTTATTCAGCCAATTTTCGTGTACGATTAAATTTCTGTTAGCAATGCCTTTGGTATCATCATAGTCACCAGCCCAAGTAATGAATTCTTTGAATAATTTTATACGTTCCGGGTCGGTTAAAATAATATCTCCATATCTTTCCAGTTCTCTTTTCTTGAGACGTTCCATTCTTACTTCATGCGGTAAGTATAAGAAAATAACCAAATCGTATGCAGGGAATACATTCTCGCCTCAATTCATTGATGAACCACCCCAAATCCAGTTTTCATTATTGTTGAGTTCCGCTTGAATAGCTGAATTTCGCTCTTCGGGATTTCGTTTTATTGTAAAAGGCGGATTAGATTTCTCCCAGAAATAAGTATCACTGTAAAAATAGGGAATGTTTAACTTTTCGGATAAAGCGTTTCCTAGCATGGTTACTCCACTACCGGAAGCGCTAAAAATATGAACTCTCATTTTTTTTATCTACTTTTTATTGGTTTTCAAAATCCAATCGATACAACTATCTATCCACTGCACATCGCTCGTAGGATTATCCATTCCGAAACCGTGACCACCTTTGGCGTAAAAGAATGATTCAACGGGAACTTTGTTTTTTTGTAAAGCAGCAATAAATACAAGTGAGTTTTGCACTTTAACGGCATCATCATCTACCGCGTGGGTAATAAATGTAGGTGGAGTATTTGGTGTTATGTGCAATTCATTTGAGTATTCTTTAATTTTTTCCGGAGATACGCTTTCGCCCAATAAATTATTTCTAGAGCCTATATGCGTCAAACTATCTGCCATGCTAATAACAGGATAAGTAAGAATCATAAAGTCGGGACGTAAGTTTGTTTTTAGTGGATTATCGATGTAGGATTTTAAATAATGTGTACCTGCTGTGGCGGCCAAATGCCCTCCTGCGGAACTACCCTGAATTCCAACTTTGTTTGGATTTATTCCCCATTGTTTGGCATTTTCTCTTACTAATTCAATGGCGCGTTGTACATCTTGTAAAGGAACTATTTCTTTGTTGTTGACATATTTTGCATCTGGTAAACGGTATTTTAATACAAATCCTGCAATTCCGTTTTCGTTTAGTTTTTTTGCAATAGCATAACCTTCATGGTCAATTGCTACACCCGAGTAGCCTCCACCAGGGCATATAATTACTGCAATTCCTGTAGCTTTATTTTTTTCGGGAAGGAAAATAGTAAGGTCTGGATTAGCAACTCTTGTAATTACAGTAATCTTTTTTTCTCCAGCTGTATAAACAATAGTTGTGTCTTTTAAACCTGCAATTTCTTTAGAATTTGGAATTTTACCATTATATAAAGGGATAACTTTTTGAGCATATTGAGAACTAGACATTCCGATAAGTAAATAAATGGTTAGAAGTAGACGTTTCATAAAGTAGTTTTAATCGAATTTGGCGCTACGAATAAAATGATAGTATTCTAGCTTTGTATTACAAAAATAGGATTTATATTTTTTATCTATTTTTATTTAGTTATTTCAATACAATTTTAATTCTTGTAAAGAAAAATGCTGCAGCATATTAATGCTATAAAAGTAGAGAAGATTTTTATTTGAATAAAAGAAATATGATGCTGATATTTAATAAGTTATGTATATTTGTGTGAATTGATTTGAAGTTCGGAATTATGTAACAATTTTTAATAATTGTACAACGCTTAACCGATTTAAAACATCATCTTTGTTTTGTGGAGAATTTTTTTTTCAATACACTCGTTTATTACGAAAATTGAATTAGTAAATTAATACTCACCCAATAAACAAATGAATCATTTCGAAATTGAAAAAGGTAAATCACATATAATTGTTGAAATTATACAGTATATTCCTAATGCCGTTTTAAGTAAAACGATTATTAAGAAAACTACTGGAAATATTACAGCATCATCATTTGACGCGGGTGAAGAACTAGCCGAAAAAATATCTCCTTTTGATAATTATATTCAGATAATTGATGGGACTGCAGAAATAATAATTAATGACAAACCTCATAAGTTAAATCTTGGACAGGGGATTGTAATTCCGGCACATGCAAAACATAGCTTTAATGCCAATGTACAGTTTAAGATGATTTCGACCATTATAAAAAGCGGTTACGAAGACTAATTAAAAGATAATCGCAAATTATCATATAAGTAAATAAGAAATGAAACTCTATATAAAATATATGGTAAGCCTCCGCTGTAAAATGGTGGTAAAAGATGCATTAGAAAATCTAGGGTTGCAATGTGTAATTGTAGATTTAGGATTGGTAGAAATAATAGGCGACATTTCTCCCGAAATTCGCGATGAACTTAAAATAGTCTTGTTAAAGGCAGGATTAGAGTTAATGGACGATAAAAAAGCAGTTTTAATTGAAAAAATTAAAAATATAATTGTCGAAATGGTCCATTATACTGATGAACTTCCCAAAGTAAATTACTCCGATTATATTAGCGAAAAAATGGGTATGGAGTATACCCATATAGCCAAGATTTTTTCGGAAGTAAAAGGAATTACAATCGAACATTTCATTATAGCCCATAAAATAGAACGCGTTAAAGAACTTTTGTTGTATAATGAACTAAATCTTACGCAAATTTCTTACATGCTTAATTATAGCAGCGTATCTCACTTATCCCAACAATTTAAAAAAGTAACGGGACTTACCCCAAGTTTTTTCAAACAACTTAAAGACAAAAAAA
The DNA here is from genome assembly GCF_025847235.1 of Flavobacterium shii. GTDB lineage: Bacteria > Bacteroidota > Bacteroidia > Flavobacteriales > Flavobacteriaceae > Flavobacterium > Flavobacterium shii. The sequence goes on along the minus strand of NZ_JAOZEW010000016.1, from coordinate 141,388 downwards.
GGATTGCCCTTGAGAATGTCGGAATTGTATAACTTCTTTTATTTATTATACAATAAGGTATAGATTAAAATAATCAAATTTGACTACGTTAAATAGGATTATTTGGACGCTCACTATAAAATAGATTATTGGTTCTTACTATAAATTACTAATTAAAACTGAGTTGTACACACTTGGTTAGCAAGCTCTTGCTTTAGATTTTAGTAAAAAAAACTATTGTAAAAAAGCATTTTTAAAAAAACACAACCACTTAAAGTAAAAGTGCCCCTATTGGAAAAACAACGTAATTCAATTAAGGAAATTGAAAATTCAAATTCGATAAACGAATAACAATGGAATCCAAGAACAAACAAGAAAATAGTTACGCGCGTAGCTTGATAGAAGCCAATTTAAATTCAATAATTGTTATTGATCAAACGGGAAAAATTACGGATACAAATCAGGTTTTTATTGAAATTGCTGGTAAGGACAGAAAAACAATTTTAGGAAGTTTTTGTTTTGATTATTTTACCGACCCAAAAAAAGTAAAAGCAGTTTGCAAACAAATATTTAAGATAGGATATATTAATGATTATGAACTAACAATTACCGACCATAAAGAAAAAGATGTCTTGTTTAATGGATTTGTTTACAAGGATAAAGAAGAGAAAGTACTCGGTGCTATCCTTATGGCTAGAAGTATTGAAAAGCAAAAAGTAATAGAACACGAATTACGAGAGGCCAAAGTTATTGCCGAAAATGCTACAAAAATTGCGGAGGATGCTACAAAGATTGCGGAGGATGCTACAAAGATTGCCGAAGATGCTGTAAAATCGAAGCAGCAATTCTTGTCGAATATGAGCCACGAGATAAGAACGCCAATGAATGCTATTATTGGTTTTACCAAAGTGGTACTCAAAACGGATCTAACAGCAAAGCAAAAAGAATATTTAACCGCTATAAAAATTAGTGGTGATGCATTGATTGTATTAATAAATGATATTTTGGATTTGGCCAAAGTCGATGCAGGAAAACTGATTTTCGAGAAAACACCTTTTAAATTGGCATTGTCTGTAACTGCTATGTTGCATTTGTTTGAAACAAAAATTCAAGAAAAAAACTTAAAATTAATTACAAATTATGATAAAAGAATTCCCGAAGTACTCATAGGAGACCCTACCAGGCTGCATCAAATTGTTTTGAATCTGGTAAGTAATGCGGTTAAGTTTACTAATAAAGGAAAGATTGTTGTAAGTGTGCAGTTGCTTTCGCAAGATAACGAAAAGGTATCAATAGAGTTTTCGGTTTGCGATTCGGGAATTGGAGTTTCAGCCGATAAAATGGAAAAAATATTTGAGAATTTTCAACAAGCTTATTCGGGTTCCTCAAAAATATATGGAGGAACGGGATTAGGACTTGCCATTGCAAAACAATTGGTAGAATTTCAAGGAGGAACGATTCAGGTAAAAAGTGAAATTAATAAAGGAGCAACTTTTAGTTTTGTTCTGGATTTCCAGAAAACAACTGCTGAGGCTGTTTTGGAACCCGAAATTATCGAGTTGAGCAGAGATATCAAAGATACAAAGATATTGGTTGTTGAAGATATGGAACTCAATCAGTTACTTATGAAAACCTTGTTGGATGATTTTGGTTTTGAATGTGATATTACTGCAAATGGGAAATTAGCTATCGAAAAGTTAAAAACCAAAACGTATGATATTATTTTGATGGATTTACAAATGCCCGAGATGGACGGTTTTGAAGCCACAGAATACATTCGTAATACGATGAAATCCCAAATTCCGATAATTGCCCTGACGGCAGATGTAACAACAGTAGATGTAGAAAAATGTAAAGCAGTAGGGATGAATGATTATATGGCGAAACCCGTTGACGAGAGACTGCTTTACAGTAAGTTGGTTGCGTTTTCTAAAAAACCACTACTAATTATTGAGCATAAAATTGGACAAAATTTATCCATAAAAAAAATTAAATATGTAGACATGAATTATCTCATTAAGTTAACAAAATCGAATCCGGTTTTAATGATCGAAATGATAAATGCCTACCTAAAACAAACACCACCCTTAATTGCTACAATAAAGAAAAGTCTTGAAGCCAAAGATTGGAAATCGATACATGCGGCAATTCATAAAATGATCCCTTCATTTTCGATAATGGGAATAAGTCCGGATGTTGAAAAAATTGCCAAAAAAATCCAGGAATATGCTTTTGCGATTGAAATTTCTAAAGAGATAAATGAGCTTATACTCGAACTCGAAAAAGTTTGTGGTCAAGCTTGCGAGGAACTCGAAATGGAACTCGAAAATTTAAAAAAATAAACCATGAAAAGAAAGAATAAAATAAAAGTTTTTTTGGTAGATGACGATTCGGTATTTCTAAAATCCTTGGAAATCGAGTTTTCATATCGTAATGAGTACTCCATAGAAACGTTCTCCTCGGGAGAACTTTGTATTGAGAATATACTAAAAAAACCAGATGTTGTAGTTCTGGATTATCATCTGGATGGGATTGATAAAACCGCTATGAATGGATTGCAAACACTGGACAAAATAAAAGAAATAGACAGAGGGATTCCTGTAATAATGCTTTCTTCCCATGATAAGGTAGATATTGCTGTAAGTTGTATGGATCACAGAGCATTCGATTATGTTGTGAAAAGCGAAACAGCATTTGTACGATTACAAAAAGCAATTGAAATTATCTTTAGATACCAAAAAATAGAAAATGAACTTCACCTTTATAAGGACAAAATGTAAATTCTTGACTTTTATGGGATAAGGTGTTTTTACATTACCACTCGATTCTCCGTTATTGCAAGTTTGTATTCTTCGGAGTCGTGAAGTTTTTGAAGATTATCGATTAGATAATCTATTTGAGCAAGTCCTATTTCTTTATATTTTTTTATGTGTTCCTCGCTTAATTTTATTTCACGTTGCGCATCGGCAAAACCTCCCAGAAAACACCAAAGAAAGTAATCATTGTCTTTTTGTTCAAAAATATAATCCCAATCTTTCCAATAAATTAGTTTCCCTTTTAGTTTTTTGATTTCCAAATAAACAGGCTCAATTTTAAAATGCTCGTATTTGGTACATGCATATCTATGATATTTTACTTTTTCATTTTCAAGACATTTCTCAATTTCTTCAATCTGGGTTTGATTAAGGTTGTACTCATAAGTAAGCTGTTTTATGAGTTCATCGTCATCAATAAGAGCGGTATATCTAATAAATTTATCCAGTTTTTCAGCCCATTCCTTAACCGAAAGTTCTTCTCGGGTTATGAGATTTGTGCCTTGGGAATTAATTATAAATAACATTTTTTGTAATTGTTTTATTCTAAACAAAAATAAGGATTAAAGTCAAGAAATATATTAAACTCCAATGATTAACTAATACCTAGTTTTATTGATACCTACTCAATATCAAGATTAAATTTCTCTAATAATCCTGCAAGTTCCAAACGGGAGAACTTTGCATTTTTGACTTTGTTTTCTTCGGGGTCGAATGAATAGTTTTTTGCCGTACGAAAATCGACTTTCTCTAGAATACTTCGTACAAATGTTGCGTTCGAAAGATCACAGTTTTTAAATACAGCTTGAGTTAAATCGGCTTCGGAGAAATCTACATCTTTTAGAGAACAATCAAAGAAGTTTGTTTTCTTTAATTTTCTTTGTAAAAAAGTAGAGTAATCCAGGATACAACCCTGAAAATTCATAGAGAATAAAAAGGCATTACTATAACTAAAGTCTAATCCCATTAATTTGCAATCGGTGAATTTAATGTTTTTTAATCCTGTGTTTCGTAGCGTTGCCAAAGAGAAATTACAATTCTTAAAGTTGCAATCTATAAAATCATTATTGCCTAAATCGCTTTTTGAAAAGTTGCAGTTTATAAAATCACAATTTAAAAATTCGAGATCAGTTAATTTCTTTTCCGAGTAATCGATGTTTTCAAATGTCTTGCCTTGATGAAGTAATGTGTCCATAATAAATTGATGATGAAAGTTAATTGTTGCAAATGCGGTATTTATTCTAATTCGATACAATCGAAAACGTCGTTGTTTAGTATCATTTCGACTATATCGGTTTCACTATCAATTCTTAAAATATTGTCCCAATCTTCAAGGTCGAAATTCCACTTTGCGTCTGGTAATAATTCGTTAAGGATTGTTGTTGCCGATTCTAATTTCGATTCTGTATTTACCGAAGTTTTGAAAACGTAAATCATTATTTGCTTTTTTTAGTTTGCAAATGTCAATAATAAAGAGATAATTCTATTAGGATTCAATAAGCAAGAGTTAGGATTTATCAATCATTTTTCGATACTCAATAGGAGTGACGCCTTCGTGTTTTTTGAAGATACGGCTAAAGTACGATTGATCATAATGACCTACTTGTATTGCAATTTCATTAATCGTAAGATTGGTTTGGTACAATAAGTATTTGGCTTCTAGAAGAATTGTTTCGTCTATCCATTTTGTAGGCGATTTTCCTGTAACCGATTTTACCGATTTGTTTAAGTGATTTGGAGTGACGTTCAGAACCGAAGCATAATAACTCACCTGATGTTGGGTTTTTATATGCAAATATATTAGTTCTTTAAACTTTGTTGTAAGTGTAGTTGCTGCCGTGAGGGATTTATTGGTTTTTACAGCATTCTTGTTTATTTCAAAAAGTAACGCAATAAGGTAAGGCTGTATAATATCTAGATTAGTACCGCCGGTTTCGGTATATTCTATAAGCAGACGGTTTAATAAGTTCGAAATAAAACCAGCTTCTTGTTTTTGGAAAGTTACATTAGGATTTCCCCAAACCTTCAAAAAATCGAAATCATTTAGCATTTCCCGATTGCCATATTTCCCGATTAGAATATCCTGATGAAACTGACATATAATACCCGTTATCTTTTTACTCATAAAATCTATCGAGTAAATCTGTCCAGCAGGAACTAATACCATTTCATTAGCCTTGGTTGTATATTCTTCGAACCCAATTTTTAGTTTGTGGATTCCAGAAGTGATAAAAAGTAAGGTATAGCAAATGTGTTTGGATGGAGGTACAGGATATTTTAGTTGGTTTATGTCTTCAATTCTCAAACAAAAAAAATGCTCCGAATTTGATTTAAAAAAATGTTCTACTGTATTTTCAGATTCAAGGAATTTGTCCCGAAAATCTTTTGAACCATAGGTTTTTATATCTTCCTCTTTTTTCGCTTTCATTTTCCTGTTTGGTATTCGTAGTAAAATTTACTCAGCGAAAATAGGAATTAAAAAGAAGTTATTTACTTTTCAATTTCAAGACCAAAGCTTTTAGTCGGGAAGATTACCCAACGATCATTTACTTTCATTGCTTTATTTACTTTTAGTCGATATACTTTATTGTCATTCAACTCGATTATGATTTTTAAGTCGTAAGTAGCAGCATCAATCGTAACTTTGTTTCTTATTGTATTTACTTTTTTAGTTTCTACTAAAGTAGATTCTGTTTTTACAGATTTGATATTTTCCCAATTAAATAAAGCATGTGCCTCCGAAATAAACTGATTTATACGTTTGATATCTTCAGGTTTTCTTTGTTTTCCTTTTCGGATAATTAATTTTATTAAATCCTCATTAGATTTTAATCTCGAAGATTCTTCTGGGGTTATTGTACCATTTACAAAGCCATACGAAGCATTTTCTTTAGGAGATATAAACAAAGAATACAAATCGTCTGCATCTTTATCCTTGATGCTATTTGTAATTTCTATGGCAAATTCATCTATGGTTTTAGGCTCATTACAAGAAACTAATGTGATAAGACCGAAAAGGAGAATGAGTTTTGCGAATTTTATATTTTTCATTTTAAGGGATTTAATTTTTGAATGTATTTAGGTATTTTACTCAACGTCAGATTTAAGAAGTGAATATAAATTCAAGTCGATAAATTTGTCATAAAGTAATTCTCCTTGGCGAATAATGCCTTCCTTGGTAAAGTTAAGTTTTTCTGGGATTGTTTTGCTTTTAAAGTTTTCGGTTCCGCATTTTATTTCGATTCGGTTTAATTGTAAACCCGAAAAACCAAACCTGATAATTGCTTTACAAGACTTGGTTATAATGCCTTTTCCTTGTAGGTTTTCGGCAAACCAATATCCGATTTCTCCAATTTTATTCTGACCATCAATTTTATAAATGCCAATTCTTCCAACAACTTTTTCGTTATCAACAATAACAAAACCATATTCGTTTCCGTCTTTGTTTCGTTGCATGGTACCTTTTACAAAATTCTCTGCAAAGTCTACAGTTTGCATTCTGTCTACAAAAGGCAGCCATTCTCTTAAATGAGTTCTGTTTGCATCAACAAGATCAAAGATTGGTTGTGCGTGATTCTCATGAATTAACTCAAGTTTTAGGTTTTGGTCTATGTTTATGGTCATGATGGATCAAGTGTGGTGTTTTTTTCTTCAGCGAATATATAAATATTTATCAAGAATTTCCCCTGTGCTATCATTCCAAAGAATGAGTAATCTCTACCAGAAACTAACATAAAGTTTTTTATTATTGTCGAGTTACTAGCGTGATTCTTCGACTCCGTTCAGAAAGGCAGTATTATTGTTTTATTGTGGATAAGTTTTGTCTCAGGATCTTAGTTGCTTAGAGCCTTTGCGTCTTAGAACCTCTGAGCCTTTCAACTTTTTTTTCATAAAAAAAACTCAGCCTTACTATTCCTAAAGAACAACAAAGCTGAGAAAGGTGACAAGTTAAAATGTCTTTATATTATTTTGCTCCCGGAGGAGAATTTTCTCTTATGAATTTCATGAAAGTATCTGCAAGATGTTTGCTTGTTCCTTCGCCTTCATATATGCCATGCGAACGATTTGGATAAATCATCAAGTCAAACATTTTATCATATTTAACTAGTTCATTAATTAAAACTTCTGCATTTTTATAATGTACATTATCATCGCCAGTTCCATGAATGTATAATAAATTTCCTTTTAGGTTTTTGGCGTGAGTTACAGGAGACGCTTGATTATAAGCTGCTTCGTTTTCGCTTGGCAATCCCATGTATCTTTCGGTATAAATGTTATCATAAAAATGCTGATCGGTAACTGCTGCAACTGCTATACCTGTTTTATAAATCTCAGGATATTGAAACATTAAATTCAAGGTTACCGCTCCACCACCGCTCCATCCATGAATAGCAACTCTGTCGTTATCGATAAATTTCCATTTTAGAACTTCTTTGGCAGCCATGGCTTGATCGCGAGTATTTATGATTCCGATGTTTTTATAAATCGATTTTCTCCATTTTGTACCTTTCAGTACAGGAGTTCCTCGGTTATCCATTGCAATTCCTATATATCCTTCTGGAATTAAATAGGCAATATATGGGTAAAAATCCGGTTCATCATTTGCTACAGAAGCCATTGGTTCTCCGTAAACATAAAAGAATACAGGATATTTTTTATTAGGATCAAAGTTTAACGGTTTAGCCATTATTCCGTCCATTTCGATACCATCTACCGTAGTAACTTTAAATTTCTCTAAAGAATAATTACGTTCTGGAGCCGAAAACGAATCAGCTGCTTGTGGAAATATTTTTTTATGACTTGGTAAAGCGACTAAGCGTGTATTGAAATCACGATTAATGCTTGAATTGGTATGTTTTGCATATTTACCATCTGTAGAAAAACGATATCTATTTGTTCCTTCAAATTCTTTTGGAGTAATGCGTTTTGTTTTCTTGGTATTTAAATTAGTTTCGTACAAATAACGCTGCGTAGCATCTGTAGGGCTTGCAATATAATAGATAGATTGTGTTTCCTGATTGTAAGCTTTGTAATAAGCATCGAAATTTTCGGTAGTAATTAATTCCTTCTTTTTACCATCGGCACTAATTTTATAAACATGCATCCAACCATCGGCATCCGAACTCCATAAAAAAGCTTTTCCATTATCTACAAACTGACAAGGAAAAACATCATATTCTCCCGCGGAAGTATCAAAAACATCAATCCATGAATCTGATTTCTCTTGATAGATTAAATTGGCTTCGCCCGACTTAGGGTCACATTTATAAATGGAAGCTTGGTTTTGAAGTCTGTTTAATTGTACAACCATCAGACTTTGACTGTTGATCCATTCCATTCGAGCCAAATAGTTATTATCGGGTTCGCCAGGTATATTTAACCAATTTGTTTTTAAAGAAGCGATGTCAATTACCCCAATTTTTACAGATGATGGTTTTTCGCCTGCTTTAGGATATTCTACCGGAACTGTAAAAGGATATAATGCATCGGTATTGTTTATCATTAAATGGAATTTTGTTTTGGATGCATCTACGCGCCAAAACGAAATACTTTTTCCATCAGGACTCCATCTAAAACCATCACGAGCTGCAAGTTCTTCTTCATAAACCCAGTCAAAAGTTCCGTTTATAATTTTATCTGTTCCATCGGTTGTTAAAGGAGTTATTTTTTCTGTAGTAAGACTTTCCAGATAAATGTTATGTTGTGAAACATAGGCTACGTTCTCATTATCATTAGAAAATTTAGCAAACATTAATGATGACTTTTCTAAACTAGCGCCAAGTTGTTTTCCTTTTCCAGTTGCAAGATCAAAAAACCAGTAATCTCCTTTGGTATTTGCTCTCCAAACTTTTTTGGAATTGGTGTAAACTAATACTTTTGTTTTATTTTCATTCCAAACCAATTGTTCTATTTCTCCGTTAAAACCTGCTTTTTGTAGTTGCTCTTGGGTTAAAATAGTAGTATTTTGGTTTAGTTTGTCAACATCGTAAACGACTACATTACCTTGTGAGTTTACCCAGAAAGAATGTGAGTTTGGTAACCAATTTAACTGATTAATATCAATGCTTTCTTGAGCAAAAACACTCGAACAGATTAATAATAATAGTAAAAAATGTTTTTTCATTATACTTATGTAATTTTAGATTAATAATAATGCTTTAGTTATAGCGCTATAAAATTAATGATTAATGCGAACCAAGTGTTGGATTTGTAATTTTTAGTTTTAATCCAACAGCTTTTTTAAATCTGCCAAGTTGAGGTTTATAAAAAGTTGAGGTTTATGCTAATTATTGGTTTGTATAAATTTAAAAACGCAAAACATATATTTTACTTTTTTAAAGCATTTAAGTGATTTAAGTTCTTATTAGTTTCTTCTTGATACTCTTAAATGGACTTATATTCCTTACAGGGTTAATTTAATATAGTTTTTGTAATTTTATTTAAACCTTGATTTACATTTTTATTAATTTACTTACTGCTATTTTTCCGCTTGACGATTTAATTTTTAAAATGTAGACACCATTTACTTTTCCGGATAAATCGATCATCACTTCATTTGATTTCATTTCTGATTTAGTTTTGTTTACTATTAATTGTCCTGAAACGGAATAAACAGAAGCTTCATATTTTTCTTGGTCTAAAGAAGGTATGTGTATTGAGAATAAATCTTTCGATGGATTTGGGGACACAGTAATTCCATCGATTTTATTTTCTTTGGTACTTAATATTGGACTATTGTTAATTTTAAAATTGTCAAACCAAACCCTGGTACCATATCCGGAAGTATTTCGGATTTTAAGTAAAACACTAGATTGATTTTTTACAACATTAAGGTCAACGGTTTCACTTCTCCAATCGGAATCTTGTGTCGGTTTCCAGTCATTTGTTTCATTAGCTTGTTTGGTAGCAGGATCATCCTGAATAGGAGGGGATACAGTTTGTAATTGCAATTGATTCTTGGAATATACATTTGTCCATGTTATACCACAATCTGATGAAACCAAAATGTCGATTTGATCTGGTGAAGGTGTAGCGTCATAAGCGCTTAAGTATTGTGTGTATCCAAGATCAAAATGAAAATGAGGTTTGTCTGCAGTAGTGAAATCCATTGATTGTAAAATTAATTCATCAACTAAACCCGTTGGTGCATCAGCATTGTTTATTACCAAACATGATAGATCTCCTTTTCCCACATCGGTGCGTTGTTCCCATGTAATAGGATCTCCATCTAGATTTATAATTTGCCAATTTTGTCTTGGAAAACCAGAACTAAAATCTTCAGTAACAGGTAATGTACTTTTTGCTTTAATTGCTACCGAATTTGTTTTTAGCATAGTAGATCCTTGTCCAAAAGCATTGGTTGTAACCAAAGTAACATTGTAATTCCCAGGTGTATTATATATTATTGATGGATCCTTGCTTGTAGAAGTTGATGGCGTTCCACCTGGGAAAGTCCACGACCACGAGGTAGGTTCTCCAAAAGAAGTATCGGAGAATTGAACAGGCAAATCACTACAAATCATTGTGCTTGTTACTTTAAAATCGGAATACGGTTTCTCTTTACTGTCAAAGTTGATTTTTATATTATCAATCCAGACTCTTGCACCATAACCTGATGTATTTACAAATTTGATTAGTACATTCGGATTTCCTTTAAAGTTAGTTAATGAAACTCTCTCGTTCCTCCAATCAGAATCGGATGTTGGTATCCAATTATTAGCATCTGTGCTTGTAGCAGTTTCTAATACAGTGTGTGTTTTTGAATATAGATTTGTCCAAGTAGCTCCACAATCTCTGGAAATTAAAACATCCAAAACATCTGGACTGTTTGCATCGAATTTTGCATAAGCAACATCAAAAGAAAAATCGGTTGCCCCAAGAGATAAATTTAACGGTTGTAGCATAATTTCATCTACGTCTCCTGCAGCATTATCAGCATTATTTATAATCATACAAGATGATGAGTTTCTGCCGGTAGCAGTGCTTTTCTCCCATGTTAGATTATTTTTTAAATTAGTGATTTCCCAACCTACTGGAGGAAAAACTCCTTCAAAATCTTCGGTAAATGAGGTTTCGACTGGGGTAGCTATAGAAATGAAATTTGTTTTGGTTATCGTAGTACCTGCGCCCGATGCATTTGTTGTAGTTAAAGAAACGCTATATGAACCGCTTGTGTTGTAAGTCACAATCGGATTTTGAGCTGTTGAGGTTAACGGATTTCCCCCTGGAAAAGACCATGCCCAAGTTGTTGGGTTTCCTGTTGAGGTATCTTTAAATGGTACAGTTAAACTTGCACAATTTGTTTTGGTGACAGCCGCAGAAAAATCAGTTGTAGGAGTTAGACTTTGCGTAATGGCTACATTTACATTGTCTATCCAAATACGAGTTCCGTAACCTGATTTGTTTTTAAAACGAATTGTAACATTTGGATTTCCTATATAAGAAGCAAGATTAATAATTTCTTTTCTCCAATTTTCAGCGTTTTTTGGAATCCAATTATTAGAAAGTTCAGTAGGAACAACTGTAGTTTCCAGATCTGTATGTGTTTTGGAATATACCGATGTCCAATTGGTTCCGCAATCAGTAGAAACTTCTACGTCAAGAACATCAGGACTTTTATCATCAAATTTAGTATAGGCAACATCAAAATAGAGTTGACTATTTATACCATTGCTAAGATTATAGTATGGTAATTGTATATAATCCAGTTCTCCCAGAACAGCATTGTCACTATTATTCATGACCATACAAGCTGAATCTCCATTTCCTGCATCTTTTCTTTTCTCCCAAGTCAAACCAGCATCCGGATTTGTAATTGCCCATCCATCTGGAGGGAAAACTCCCGAAAAATTCTCTACCATATTTAAAGTAGATTTTTGATCAACTTTTATGTAATTAGTAATGGTTTTGGTATCATTTCCTAATGCATTTGTAGCTGTTAATGTAACAGTATAAATTCCAGACGTTGCATAAGTAACTGTTGGATTTGCTATTGTAGATGTAGCTGGTGTACCTCCGGCAAAAGTCCAAGTTCTGGAAGTAGGTAATCCAAGAGAAACATCTTTAAAGGTTACACTTTTATTGTTACATATTGCGGTTGTACTAGCTGAAAAACTTGCTATCGGAGCCGTACTAATAATACCAACAGAAGCCAAATTATTATTTTGCCATAAAAAACCTCTGGGATATTTGGCTACAGCCATATCATCTAACCAATAATTCATAGCATTGGTTTGATCTTTGGTAAACATAGCTTGACAATCTACATTATAATCCATTAAATTTTCGTAATTGGCAATAACTCCACAACTATTAACAGCCGATAAATTACAGCCAAATCCCTGTGTTGTTGGAGGAGTATCTGTCATACCATCGTTAATGGGATCACAGCCGTTTTGAAAAGTATGCTGCAAACCAAAATAATGACCAAACTCGTGAGACATCTCTTTGGCAAATTGAAAACTAGCGTCAGATCCGCCTGTAGTTCCTATATATCTATGGTTATAGGTAACGTGGGGAACAACATCCTGAACAGGTAAGAAAGCATGGCCAGAACCATAAACACCATCGGAAGGATTAGGCTCATCGACAACAACGATATCCAGATAATATTTACCCTTTTTTCCGTAATAGATATAATTGTATATCCAGGAATCGTATCCATCGACAATATGTGCATCCGGATGCCAATCCATTCCGGGAGTTTCAAGTAAATTTCCGTCCGGATCTACTGTGGCTAAAACAAATTGAATGTTCATTTTGCTTTTTACAGCTTCAAAACGTGAATCTGTTGTATTGTAGCCGGGATATAGTCCGTTAAAATCTTTGTTGCAAACATCTATTGCATCATTAATTCTGCTTTGCATTTGGACTTTGGTAAATGTCTTTCCAATATTAGATCCATCATTTAAGATATGGAATACTACGGGGATGATATAAGGAGCGGCTTCTTTTTTCTTGGTTAGCCCTGCCTTTCGGGCAGTTTCAATCTTAACTAACGATAGTTTAAAAAAATCCTGCTCTTTTTGCGACAATTTAGTTCCGCAACCCATTATGGTCTGTGCAAAAGAGTTTAAAGCAAATAGTAATAAAAACACAAATACTAAGTAATTTTTTTTCATAAAAATTTGGATTAATTTGTAGTCAGCTTAGATTCGGTAGTATCGATTTCTTATTTTAAAATTCAGAAATTGATTTTATATTGTGGTCTTTATCTTGGGCCAAATAATTTTTTTGATAAAAGTACAGTAGTGACTTGTGGGGTATTTATATTATATTAACATTAAATAATGGTATGTTATCTGGTTTGCTATTAAAAAAGTTGCATAGTATTGAATGTGTTTTTTGTTTTCCAAAACTGGAAAATGTAACGAGATATTGAGATTTCGGATGAGGTTAGGCTAAGTTTGATAGAGTTTTATTTCCCGAAGAACTTATTTAGAAGTTCTTCGGGAAATAAAAACCCCTTAAACAAAAAATGTCTAAGAGGATTGTTCTTATAGTGAGATCGAGATTTAACTTGGGGTTTTTAGTAGAAATAAAATGGATATTCTTTTGCTAAACGGTAATTGTTAAGGTGTTTATTTTTCCTGTTCTAAATTGTCTACGGCAGAAATCTGATCAAGTATATTAGTCTGGTTGGGTGCAATGTAGTTTTTGGATTCACTAGTGTTCTCTTTCTTAAAAAGAAGATCTAATGCATTGTACAGTCTTAATAAAACCTCTTTGTCTCCTTTTTCAATTTCTAAAGCAGTATTAAAATTAAAAACATAATTATTTGAATTACGTACTTCTACTTTTATTGTTTTTGATGTGATTTTGAATTTAACTATATCCATGTTGTTTGTAAATTACTTAGTTTGCAAAATGCTATTTTATTGGGTTTTTGCAGTCATGCAAAAGATATCGGTGTTTTAACTTCGTATTCTACACATGAAGTTTTGAGAAACACTACATAGTTCCAAGGATTTCCGATGAGATTGAAGTAGCATCTTTAACGGTTAAAATATTTGGTTAGGGTTCATTTCATCACTATTATTCATGATTTTTCATCATTCCTAAGGATTAGTTTGGTGTTTTTTAGATATAATCTCAATAAAAAACCCTTAAACAATTGTTGTTTAAGGGTTTATTCTTGTAGCGAGACCGAGATTTGAACTCGGGACCTCAGGGTTATGAATCTGAAACAGATTTTTTAACCCCTTTGTTTGCTACTAGTGACAAAGCCCTAGTGTTATGAAAAAATATAAATCGTATGCGATTTTGTATTCTAAATTTTTGTGAATTTATTTATCATTAAGTATAAAATCTCTAATTTCGTTAATCCAGTTTGGAATTGCATAAGTGTTAGAATTGATTTCTTCAACGTAACTATTTGCAAAGTCATATTTGATATTGTCTAGATTAAAAAAAGATAATAAAATATTGTATGAGCTTGGTGCTAAGTCCATTGCGAAATATGATGGAATTTCCTTCTTTTCTTCTTCCAAATTTATAAAATCAAGTAATTGAGGATAAACCTCTTTGTATTTTTTTAGAGTATTATGAAAAGCTTTTCCATTTAAAGAATCTTCGATTTCTGTTGGTGGAGATTTTGGATTTGATTTTATACTTACAAGTTTAGTAACTCCTTCTGTATTTATAAGTCTTTTAACTAAAACATTTTTAGAACTGGTTGATTCAAATTCGACAAGTTCGGCATCAGTATCACATATAAAAACAATCTTACCATTTAGGTCTTTTTTAAATTCTTCAATGGAAACATTTAGATGTTCGTAGATTCTCTTTATTTCGTTTATTCCACCAACTGGGATAATTCGTAATCGATTAGTTTTTTTTAGTTCTTCAAAGTAATAATCGAAGTATATTTTTTCTGAGCTTCCTTCACATATTATCCAATTAAATGGTTCATCATCTAAAATAGAAGAAACTATTGATTGGATAAAATCATTTAGACTTTTTAGTCTTAAGTCATAAGGAAGTATTCCTTTAGATTCCCTATTCTTTTGCTTTATCGCTTCTCTGTAATTGGAAAGACTAATTAAGTCAAACCTATGATCTCCATCTTTTTTTGTAATTGCGGTAACACTACATTTTTCTATTATTGGTAAAAAACCATACCAATGGGTCGAGAATAAAAATTGATGTGTTGAGTCTGCAATTTCATACATCTTCATAAAATGGTCAAAACATGCTGAAATATGAAGTGAGCTTTCAGGTTCGTCGACTGCAATTATCAAATTATCACTGTTCTCTCTGTGATTTCTAATTAAATTATGAGTTACTTCAATAATAGCTTTTTGCTTTTCACCACTGCTTAAATCACTTATTTCTAGCCAGTTTTCACCTTGCTTTTTGTGTAGTTTTCGGATGTTAAAAAAAGCTTCTATAATTAGATTATAAATATCTGTTTTTTTAAGATTCTGCTGGCGGTCAGTAGGTGTTCGAAATGAATAATCTTCCAGTTCTACAGAGAGAGCGGTTAAAAAATCGTTTAGACTCTTATTTATTTCGGTTATCTGTTTATTTGGAACTCGTTGCTCTAATACTTGAAGAAGTGTTTCTCCCATTAAAGCTTGAATTTCTTTAGTTTCAAGTTTAGTGAATGTTGTAGGGTCAATATCTTTTGGGATATAGATATATTGATAAAGAGCTTTAATTTCTATCAATAATGGTTTTAATGCATTCAATTCATTTGCTTCTAAAGATGTTCTTTCTTCTTCTAGTTCAGGTTTAACACTTCGAGCAACAGTATTAGTGTTAAAAAAACCAAGGTTTATATTAGAAGTATAGTCAATACCTAATGGCATTAATAAATATTCATTGGAATCATAATTTTTTGCTAATGCTGACCTTTGGTGGTTGAAGTCTTTAAAGTGAGGTCTGTTAATGTTAGCAATTTCTGTTTCGTTTAAATTCCAAATAGAGTCACTTAATGCCTCAGCAATTTGTATGTTTTCGGGAGATATTTTACTTTTTTTTATAAAGAAAATTGGGATTATTGAAGGGTTGGTTACTGTTAATCCACTTTTTTTAGTAGAAATATTAAGATTCCAACTTTTATCGTTAAAAAAGCAATCAATTGCTTCTAGTATAGTACTTTTTCCGATTCCATTATTTCCAACTAAACCACAAAATTTATCATTTGAAGTTATTGGAATGTAATTTATTCCTTGATAAGTTTTTATATACTTAAGTACTATCCCTATTATCATATAATGTATTAATCGTTAACTCGTTTGGTGATTTGTTATCTTGGTATTTTATGTGGTATTTTGAGAGTTTGCTGTTGTTTCAAACAATCCGCATAGTTGTTCTATGCGGTCTGACTTCTATCTGGCGAAGTTCCTCTTAGTTCTGCAATTTCACTTTTATATATTTCACATCTGTCTTTATAAAGATTTAGGTTCTCTTTTAATAAGTCATTCTGTTCTTCTAATAAACGGATTTTATCTGAAATAGCTGTTGTTCCTTCTACTGGAATATCTTCTTTTAAGACTCTTTCGTCTAAAGTAAAATAACTTTCGTATTCACTTCCTTTAATAAAGTAATAAGGGCTTTTCTTTACAGCTTCGCACAATTCTATTAAAAAACTAATAGTAACATCCTTTGTTTTGAATCTACTATTCAAACTTTGAGGAGTTATTTTTAATTTTTTAGATAATTCAACAAATTGAACATCAAGAAGTTGTAGTTTTTCTTTTAAAAAATCACCGTTCATTATAAAGATATTTGTTTACGATAAAGAAATTTGTTTATATTTGCTATGGTAAAACATAACAGATGTGTTACTGATGTTCGAAATACACATAACTGCAAATATAGTAAAAAGCACATTGCAAAAGATTTTAATCTTTTGTTGGAATCTAAATAAATAAAAGTAATGCAAAACGAGTGCCAAGTTTTACGGAAATCCATAAGGACAGCAAAAGAAAATAGACGTTATCGATTGCATCAAAAGATTGGTAAGGTGGGAGTTAAGTATATGCTTATTTGAAAACTATTTATGTGCCTTTCGATGATGATTTACAAAATAAGGATATACTGGAATTGCAAAAGAAATTTAATTATCAAATACAACTAGAGATATGATTTCTAAAAAAGAAAAAAGGCTATTGATTGAAATATTAGGATGTCAATACACACCAAAAGTGATGCCTTATTTACAAAAATTAGGAATCAAAAATGAAAAAGGGAAAAGCTTTTCAGTAGATAGTATCCGCATGATTGCAAACGGTTTTCGTGAAAATGAAAAGGTAGAATTAGCAATAATGCAATTGGTAAATAAAACTATTAAAGCTAAAAAAGCAATGGCACTTAAACGTAAAAAATTATCTAAAAAATAATTCTAATGAACCCAAAAGTATTATCAATATTCAACAATGCTAAAATCTTTCTTTCCTCTGAGGAACTGAAAGAATTAGCCTTGTGCATTGATAAAGAGTTTGGAAAGCCATTGCCGAGAAAAGCTAAAAAATCTAATGCATTAGATAACTGGACACTAGAAAGTGTTACCGAAAAGTTACTTGCTACACAATTCAAGAAAAAAAGTAAAGCATAAAAATACCTCCAGCAAATGCTGAAAATTCCTAGACGCATTCGGGCGTATTGCGTCCGATGCCGAAAGGTTATTAGAAAGAAGTACTTATGAGCAAACAAAATTTAGACAGTAGAGTATTTTCTTTAGCATCCAATCTTTTTGGATATGGTAACACTGCTGAAAAAACTATAATTCAGGAAACCATTGCAACAACCGTTGCAACAGCTTTGCAAACAGAAAATCGTATTATGGCTGTTTATCCTGCAATTAGCATGGAAGCATTTAGTATTACTATGGGTAATTATAGAAAGTACATTGCGGTATATAATTTCAAAACTACTGCTGAAAACGAATTAACAGAAAAACATAATACGGAAGTTCGAAAATTCTTATCGGAAAATCTCTTGAGCGATGTACAAAGAGAATTTGCAAAGGTTTTTTTGCATAAAAGTAAATTGCTTAAACCTAGAGCATATAATGAACAGGCTGATGCTTTTATCAAAGACCACGGTTTGATTATTGAGAAAAAGAAAATTCAAACTGTAAAATATGCTACAGAGTTAGTATTTCAAAATTTGTTACACTTATATAATTCACAATTAATGAAGCGTAACGAGCAGTATATGAAGTTACGTGTTACAGCAATTAGACCTATCGAAGAATTTAAAATCAACTCATTTTTAGTAACCGCATTACAGCGTAACGGAGTCACAAGTTTAGACCTCTGTAAAAAGACCGTGCGTAACCATAGACAGCGTTTAGAAGAATGTGGGGTATTTGTTGATTATCATTTTTCGGGGCAAAATAGACCCGTTGAAGTGCATATAAATAACGAAATTTTGACAGTTTTAGACCTCAAAACCTCAAAATTAACAACTACTGAAAATCAATGTGTTAGCCTAGTAAACGAGAAAGTTTTACCTGATAACAATGAGAATACTAGAACAGATTTAAATGAATCTCAAATGAAAGAGAATGTTAAGAACATTTCTCAATCTGATAAGGAGTTCCCTTCGGTCACGCCTTCTTATTTGTTTTTTACAAGAACACCAGCCAGCAAACTACAAAATCCAACTGTGGGGGCGGGGGCGGAGCGTGTTAAAGTTTTGAATACTTTATCCGAAAAGCTTCAAAACCTGATAATTCACCCACAAGAATTAGCAGTTAATCTTGCTAATCAGGAATATAATAACTACAAGCCGATTGATATACGTTACCTGTTTAAAGAAGCTTATTCTGGAACAATGCTCAAAGAAGATTTTAGAGAACTGGTAATACAAGACTTTTTCAAGGGGATTGCAAAGATTTATAAAAACACAACTCCTTTCATTGGTTCATGGAAAAAAGCAATTTCGTTGTATATGCAAAATAAATGGATAGCATTTACGGGGGAATCTTTTAATAAAGCAGGAATTGTCGAAGATATTAAACAAATGCGTTGGCGTGCTGAATGGGCTAGAAAATGGTTTGCTAAAAACGAGTTTCCGCCTTTGTTTCCATTCGATTATTTTGATATGACCCGAAAAACTTCAAAAGAAGTAGGGTTTGAATATACCAAAGCCAAATGGGGAGAACATCTACAAAACAAATCAAAATATGAGGCTTTAAAGAAGAAACAGGAAGCCAATGCAGTAAGACGAAAAACAACAATGAACCACGCTAAGAAATGTGAAAATGAAGTAAATCGTTTTTTCAAAAATAAAATTACAATGCCACAATTATTTGATTATGTAGAAAAGAACTTACCGAAAGAATACTTAGAAAAATTACCCCAAATGATTGAAAAGAAGTCATTAAAAATAAATGAAAAAATAATCAATATCAATAATGATTTTGCACAATATGATTTTAGTGAATTTTAACTTAACCAATTATAGCTATGCCAGTATTTGCCCCAGAACAATCAAAAATTAAAATGGTAATCCTTACTAAAACAAAAGAAAAGAATGCAGTGTGGTGGTCGCCAATAAACCAAAACAAGCGCAATACCCAATCAATAGTAACTAGTATGCTAAGAAGATTTGAAAAGCACACATTAGCAAAGATTACAAATGTAATTCAGTTTTATGAAAATGGGAATTTAATAGCGAGTAAGAAATTATGAAATCGATTACTCTCAAAAAAATAGAAGTAGAAAATTTTCAAATTCTACAAAGTGTAGTTGCTCAATGTAGAATTAAAAATTTAAGAGTGATGCAAACTATTAAATATAGTGATGTGTATTTTAATAATATGTTGACAGTTGATGTTTCTACTAATTTATTTTTCCGATTTAGGATGAAAATTGAAAATCAACATAAACCTATTTTTAATTTGAAACTAAAAATATATGAAGCTATTATTTTACTCCAGTGCTGCAATGATTATGAAGCCCGAAACGAATATGAAAAATTTATTGTTAGGAAGCATTATAATGAAATTTATGAGCAGCTAATAAATTTATAAAAAGTAGACTTTTAAGCAAACCAGGAAAAACTGCAGCTGCGGATCTATTTGAAAAAAATCTACAATTCAACAACATGATAAAGAAAAGTACTTACATAAGAAGTTTTACAGCAACTCAACACAAGCAACTAGAAAAAGTTGCAAAGGAGCAAAATATAAAAACAGTTCCCGAAATTCTGTTTTTCTCGCTTAATAGTTATTTAGAGCAAAAACAAGAAATAGAAAGATTAAAACGAATTATTCAGTTTAAAAAAGATAAGATTGACGAACTGGATTTAAGGATTGACTTTTTTAAATCAGCATCTAAAAAAATACATGAATTAAGTAATTACTTGAAAACAAAAAAATAAAAGCAGCTAAGTAACTAACCTCAAATTTTCATTTTATGAACCTTAAAACCCTTACTTATATTAGAAACAAAGCGCAATTACAAGAGCTTTTTATAAGCCAATTTACAGCCGATTACATCCGAAATGAAATAAACGAAATAATCTCAGAAACGAGAAAATGTATAAATGTTGGGACACGATTATTCGCCAAAAACATATCAACTTTTGAAGCTATTATTTTCATCGATAGAAACGGAGTGCCTGACGGATTTATTCTTTCGGAAGAATTAAAAATAAAATTGCAGGAATACAGAGAATCCTTTGCAAAGAAAATAGCTTTAGAAAAACAACTGATAAATCAATAGTTATGGTACATGATTTAAAAATTAATTATGAGTTTGCACAACTTCATTTTATTGGCAAAAAAAATTGGGAACTAAGAAAAAATGACAGAGATTTTAAAGTTGGAGACACTATCCGATTTACGGTAGCTGAATGGGAAAACTCTTCAAACTGGAAATATGAGAGAACAATAACAAATGTTTTTAAGGACACTAGTTTAGGATTACAAGAAGGATATGTGATATTATCAATAGAAAAAGAATTATGAAGCCAACAGCAAAGAAATCCGACAACCCGACAAACGCTTTAATTAATCGTAACTTTATTATACGTGTATTAGAGAATCCGAAAGAAAACCTACTCAAAAACACAAAATTAACCTCTGCAAACAAGCTTTCGAACTACATTAATGACGATGAAATGAAAATAAAGCTTTTTAACAAGATATTAGACGGTGGCAAAGACAAATACACATTCATGATAAGAAATCGTCTTAAAATCGATTTTCAGTCAAAATAACTTTTTAGGTAATAAATACTAACAAAAAAGCATTCTTGGAGTAATCCAAGAATGCTTTTTTGTTGTAGTCTATTTTTTATAAAATCACTAAAAGTTGGTATTGTTTAAATGTAACACAACCTTTAGGTTTGCAAGATTATTTTTACACTACATGTGGTGATTAAAATTAACCTACTTGAAATACCTAAGGAGGTATCATAAAAAATGATAATTGAAGCCAACCAAAGCAGTAATTTTTTGCCTTGGATGCTAATTTTTTGAACAACTCAATTACACTGAATTAAATTTAAAATAAAATAAATATTATTATGGCACATTTCTCAGAACAGGTACATGTATCTATAGGGAGTTTTACTCAAAACGTTGTTTATTATGATTTAAAGCTATCACAAAAAATGGCAGACCATCATCATTTTTCATTTATATGGCAATATACTGGTAAAGCAATCATAAAACCCGCAGACCAAGCCAAAGCATTAAGAAGTTATTTGGGTGATGAAGTTATTTTTACTTTTAAGAGTCTTACAGGAATTAGACTGATGAGTAAAGGAATCATAACCGAACTTTCTTCTGTTGATCTTCACGGTAGCCCAGTTGGTTTACACGTTACAGGTATAAGCCATACGATTGTTTTGGATGATATGAAAAAATCAAGAACTTTCTTAGAGCGAGGAATGGACGATATTGTACTTGGTATTTTTGCCGAAGGTCCAGGCGAATTTTATCAAAGAGATTCTATAAGGTCAACTTATCTTAAGGAGTTCAAATACATGACTCAGTATAATGAAACCAGTTTTGAGTTCTTAAAACGATTGGCAGCACGTTACGGACAATGGTTCTATTTTGATGGTATGCGTATGCAGTTTGGACAAACGAAAAGTAGTAACGTAAAATTAATCAATGGGGCTTCCCTGCATAGTTTTAAGATACAAACGAATATGGTATCTCATAAAATTTATTTGACTGGTTATGATTATAATAATAGTTCAGATATCCGTAATGCTGCTGCGAGAACTGCTACAGGTAGTAAGGACAGTTTTTCATCTATAGTAGGTTATAATCAAGGAACTGTTGTACAGCCTGATTTAAGCAATGGTGCCTATACGACCAATGCACAAAGCAAAGATGAAATAGAAGAAATGGTTAAATTACAAACTGCGGGTAGCGATGCCAATAGTGTGTATTATAGCGGTATATCATACTTCCCTTTAGGAATCGGACAAGTATTTACGATAGTAAATCAAACCGTAGAACATGAACTGATTGTTACAGAAGC
The DNA here is from genome assembly GCF_025847235.1 of Flavobacterium shii. Lineage (GTDB taxonomy): Bacteria > Bacteroidota > Bacteroidia > Flavobacteriales > Flavobacteriaceae > Flavobacterium > Flavobacterium shii. Next base: position 119,146 of record NZ_JAOZEW010000016.1, on the reverse strand, counting down.
GATACACCACTCTGAGGTACATGGAAACTATTCTTGTGAGTTTAAAGCGATTCCTGCCGATGTTGCGGCTCCACATTATACTAACGTTCATGTTTTTGCCAAAGCCGAAACCCAACCCGCAAAAATAGAAGACAACAATGATCCCGAAGGATTAGGTCGCGTAAAAGTGCGGTTTTACGGAGCAAGCGGCAATACTGTAAGCCAATGGATACGCATGATACAACCGCACGCGGGAGCAGGAAAAGGTTTTTATTTTATCCCTGAAATTGGAGAAGAAGTATTGGTCGGTTTTGAAGGTGGTAATGCGCAGAACCCCTACGTTATGGGAACACAATATAATGGTAACGAATCTTCGGGTTATGGCTCGCCAGAAAATGACATAAAAGTAATCCAAACCCGAAGTGGGTGTAAAATCGTTATCAACGATGCCGATGGTTCTATATTAACACAAGATAAAGCAGGAAGTACAGTTTTTCAAGATGGACAAGGTAATGTTACAACCGATGCGATTAAAACTTTTACTGTAAATGCTCAGAATATAAATTTTAATGCTTCACAGAGTATTACTACTAGTGCAGGAATGAATATTAGCGAAAATGCAGGAGTTGATAAATCGACTTCCGTAGGAATGTTCCATCGTACGACTGTGGGAGGCGATAGTTTGCTAAATGTGATAGGAAGTCATTCGGAATATATTGAAGGAGAATTGCATTCAGAAACTAAACAGGAAAGAAAAACCATAAGTCAAGGTGAAATTATTTCACAAAATACAGAAAAGCTAAAGATCCATTCAGAAAAAGGGATAGAGAAAAATAGTGCTGAAAGTACTAAACAGAATTAATTTAAGAGCCATGAAAACGATTCACGGAATAACTATAATTGGGCTACCTGAAAAACCCCATATGTTTTGCAATCATGAAAATCGCGCAGTTTATATAATAAATGGCAATGATGTAACGTATAAAGACCCTTTTGGTAATTTTATGTCCAACATGCCTAGGTATATACAAATTAATGGGAAATCATTTGAATTAAATACGATTGGTGAAGAAATCCGATTACAAGATGGTACTACGATGGTGCTCTTGCCAAAAGAAGAAATTCGGCATCTAGCCAACAAAACTTTTTATGATGATGGGCAGTTTAAAGTTATAGATTTTTTAACTAATACAATAACCGAAGAATAAAGGATATGTCAAGATATAGATACGTAAAAGGAAACATTACCGAGATCACTGGCGGTAATCATAACATATACGCCAAGAGCGGAATTAAATTTATTTCGGGAAAACAAATTGAAATCTCAGCACCAGAAACAACTTATGGAGAGCCTGAAAAATATGTCCCAAAACAACCCGAAGGTTCAGTAAATGTATATGTAGGAATGTTTTTTGACGGAACAGGAAATAACCGATTTAACTCTGAGAAAACATATTATTCTAAAATTAACTCGAATGAGACCTATTATAAAGCGGATACTATACCTGCTAGTTTTAGATTTATAAAAACCGTTAGGAACAAAGACCAAAAAGAAGTTAATGTAGAGGTTAAAGTAGCAGATAGGGATAGTTACTGGAATCCCTATTCTAATATTGTAAAGCTTCATGATTTATATAAAGAAAAAACAGACTCACAAAAAGATATACTATCAGAAAATGGAGGTCATCCAGAATATGGAGATTATGTAATTCTAAAACAATATGTAGAGGGGATTGGTACAGAAAAGGATGCAGAAGATGATATTTTGGGTTCTGCATTTGGTCGAGGGGACTGGGGAGTGTTGGGTCGTGTAGAGCAGGGTATAAAAAACATGGTTAACAATCAGTTCAGTGGTATTCCTAAAGATAAAAAAATAAATAAAATAGTTTTTGATGTATTTGGTTTTAGTCGTGGAGCTGCCGCAGCCAGACATTTTTGTAATGAGGTCAAGAAAAAAGCTGTGTACAAAAGTGAACTTGTAAATGACCCTTATGATAAACACCCAATACCTTCGGGAAAAGTATTACTAAAAGCTCATGCTGGCGGCTTATTAGGTAAGAAACTAAAAGAAAAAGGGTATTTGCCAGTAGGGAAAACCTACGAAATAGAGATTAGATTCTTAGGTGTTTTTGATACCGTAGTAGGTGATATGGTTGTTAAGGAAAATATAGGTAACAAACTCTCGTTATTGCCTTTTTTAGGAATTGTACCCGCTGTGGCACAGGCAAGTTTAGAAACCATAAAGACAAGTGTGGCAGGTTTAGGTATCAAGAAAGTGTTTCATATTGTAGCTCAAAATGAGTGGAGAGAGAATTTCTCACTTACTCCTACCGATGCAGGCTATACACTAAGTATGCTTGGAGCACATTCGGATATTGGTGGTGGATACGCCAGTTTGGACAAATACAAAGCAGTAGTTGATTTCTTTGATGTTCCAGTGAATGATTCAAGCATTTTGGCTGAAAAACAAAAAGTAAAAGAATTTTATACTCAACATTATTTTTCAAAAGATAAAACTGAAATTGATTTGATTAACACGTATGACCACTATCTGGAAACTACTGCCGATCCATTAATTGGTGAGTACTTACCAAGATATGAAAGCAAACAAGTAGAAAGAAATGCAGATTATATGCCCCCAAGAGAGCGGGTATACGACCCTACAAAAAAACATACCATAAATGAGAACAAACTATCGGATCATTATACGATAACCGACCAACGGGTAATTTCTAACAAACATAGTTTGGTAGCGATGTATGTAATGCTCCAAAAGGCAATGGATAATGAAGTGCCTTTTTATAAAGATTATAAACAAGCTCCTCGTATACCAAATAGTTTTGAACATGATATGCCTGACGACCCTATTTTGAAAGAGTATTTAGCAAAATTGCTAAAAATAAGCAAAGAAGAAGGCAATGTTTCTTATCATCTACCTACTGAGATGTACAGTCATATTTGCAATAAATACGTACATTTATCGGCACACTACGGAGGTTTAGACGCGCTTTATTCTAAAACAGGTGACCATGCCTTACTAGGAAATTATGGCTTTATAAACTATCCTGTACCCTATACCAAAGACGAAAATGGAAATATTAGTTACAAAAGAAAAATTTATGAGAATCGTTAATTTTATTTTTTTACTGTTTGGTTTATTAGCCAGTTGCCAGTCCCCGAAAGACAAAGCAAAAGACCAAGAAAAGTTTGATTGGAATGCAGGTATCTCTGCTCCTAAACATTATGTTGCAGTACCTTTTGTAGAATATTTATATCAAGGAAAGAGTGTTGCAGGAGCTTCAACGAGTATCGGTGGGGCTCAGGGTTGGGGCATAACTATGGGTGGGGTTACTGGCGGAGCTGTTTTTAAACCGGTTCCCGATAGTGTTTTTGTAAAATGGAGTTGCGGTTTTGACTTGATTACATACAATGGAGGATTTAAACTACCCCGAGAAAAAATGCTTGAATTGTTCCACAAAGGAACTATAGACCCATATACTGGCAACAAAGAAGATTATACCGTTTTAGTTGCAGGTACCGCACCCGGAGGTAATGTTACGATTTGGATGCAATCAGGTTCAATAATTACAGAAGTCGCAAAGTTTAAAGCTAAAAAAATAAGTCAAGAAGGGCGATATGACCCACATTCCGTTTCTCTTTGGACTTCAACAGGACAAGAAGCAAAAGAGGATTTAAAATATATTAATTTCCACGGAGTTCCCTATGAAGCTTGGGAAAAAGGCGAAAAAGAATATAATTATGATATTGGATTTAGTAGTAAAGAAGATAAGTATAGTTATGATTTAACATTTAATGCAAAGGATGGCTCTTGGTTTCCACTTGATAAATTTAATTCATTTATTCCTTGGGGTGAGAATGAAATAAAAGCAAAAAACATCATCCCTAATAAGCATAAATCCCCTGTTCAATTAAATATTCAATGGTATTCAAATGAGGAAAATTACAAAGAAAGACAATGCTATTATGGTAAAATAGTTTTACCTCAAAATTTAGAAACTTTATTAAAATCGGGACTTTATAATAGATTACTCATAAGTGTTGAAAAAGATGAGCATAAAGATGCTGTATTTGGAGCATTGTTTTTAATTGGGAAAAATAATAAAGAAAAAATTATGACTTTTAAACTTGGTAGATATGATTATAAATTAGAAAAACAATTATCTGAGGAGTATATATTGCCTAAAGACTTTGTTTTTCCTAAATGGGAAAAAGGAAAAGAACCATTAAAAACACCTGATACTGATTATTGGCAAGAAAAATAGTGACTATGAAAAAAATTATTGATTTTCCCAAAACAATCTTTGTTTTATTAAGTTTCCTTACGATAATATATTATAATCATTATTTGTCATGGAATGATCATTTTCTATCAAATTCTTTTTTTGAAAATGCTAATCATTTATTTTTCCCCATAGCTTTTATATTTGGAATATTAGGATTTATTATAAAATCGAGTTTTCGAATTGCTTTCTTTATGGTAGCTTTATATAGTTTATTACTGAGAGCTCTTCTTTTCATTTTTTTTCTTTTTGCATTATCGCATGGAGGGAGTAATTAAATAGTATTGTTCTTATAGAATAATCTACCCGTTTCTGCAAAGAAGCGGGTATTTTTTTGCAATGCCATTGCAAAACCTTTGCAAAGCTATTTGAAGTTACGAAACTCATCCCCTCCCTTATTAATCATTTACCGCATCATTATATCCTTCTAATATTTGTAATCGAAAAGCCTAACAACCTAATACAAGAACGAAAATGAAATAAATGGATATTGATAACTTGTTACAAAGGAACATTTTAGGCGGTCAGGAGTACGAGCCGTTGTTTCCAGAGGTAAGCTGTGATAAGACTAACCTCGGCAACGGTAATACTTTTGATACTGTCAGAATGATAAAACAAATGGTTATAAAATATAACCATCAGACAAAGGAAGTTGCAAAGGGGTTGCAACAAAGTTCATTGAAAGAAACATGCGATAGGATTTACTCTTTTTTATACAATCACATCCAGTATAAAGCCGATGGAATGGAACAAATGTTGCGAAGCCCCGCCTGTGCGTTCAAAGAGCGTGTGAAGGGAGTCGATTGCAAAACATATTCCATTTTCGCAAGCTGTTTACTGGCTAATATGGGAATCCGCCACTACATCCGCCAAATCAAACAGCCGAGTTTTCGCCCTGATTTATATACTCATGTGTATGTAGTTGTACCACTTAATCAGGAAACAGGCGATATAAAACAAGGTTATTTTATTATAGACGGCACAACCAGTACAAACCGAGAACCCATTCACATTATGGCACACGACACAGAAGTTAACTTACCCCACTTCGGGCTAAACGCTCCCAAAACAAATCGCAAAGGCATTGCAAAGAAAACACCAATCGTTGCAAAGAAAAATACGAACCTGCCTGTCTTGTTAGGAATAGGTGCACTACTAGGAGTTTTATTTTTAAAGAAAACTAATTAAACAATGAAGTATGATAATTATTAATGAAGAAGAAACAGGATTAGGAAAGTCCTTTTTGAAAAAAATTAGGCTTAAAGATGTCAGTTTAAAAAACGCCATTAAAGTAACCAAATTTGCTGCTCCTATTGCAGCAGGATTTATCCCAGTTGGTGGCGGAATGGCTTCTAAGCTATTGAGTTCAAAAGGAGGTAAACTGGTGAATAGAGTGGCAAAGTCAAAAGCGGTTCGAAAAGGTGTATCGCTTTCCAAAACCACACTGGGGAGAAAAGTAGTAAGCGCCGTGCAAAATCAGCCACGACCACAAATCGAAGCGGTAAACACCATTACCCCTGCAACTTTTGCAGATGTAATGCCCTCAGATGCGAGAAGCACTCAAACTGAAAGTAGCACGTACAACGAATCTGTCCAAAATGTAGCAAACGATAGTCAACCAGTAGGCGAACTAACACCCGTAAGAGCCACAGCTACAGCAAAGACAGCTGTTGCAGAACCAACAATGCAAATGAATACGGCAGCAGCCCCACCAAAGAACAATATGCTTATGTATGTTTTGGGCGCAGTGGTTCTGGGTGGTGGGATTTATCTAGCCACAAAAAAAAAGTAACTAATTAAAATCAACAACAAATGAATAAAGAAGTAGTAGTCATTGGAGGAGGAATTGTTGGCGGAATGCTATCAAATGGTGCGAGTACATTATTACCTCAGTCAGAAAGCCCAATTATGAACATTGTTCTTGCGGGAGCATCCGCATTTGGAGCAACCAAAGTAAGTGGCACAAGTACAAAAGACAATTTGCTCAAAGGAGCATTAATAGGAAGCGCCGTAGTACAAGCTTTACTAGCAGTGAAAAAAGTATCAGAAAAAAGCCTTAGCTCAAAATTCACAGGAACAGGTAAAGGAGCATTATTCGCTAAAGGAGCGTTCGGTTTAGCTTGCCCTCATGATGAAAACGGTTTAAACGGTCAGTTTATGGGTGGCGATGGTCATGTATATGAATACGACGAGCAGGGTTTAAGCGGTACGTTCATCGATGAAGCAGGAAACATTTTTCAACAGGAAGACGGGTTACACGGAGCATTTGACGATGTGTACACCGATGAAGAAGGTTTACACGGAGCGGAAGCAGATGTTTACGGAGAAGAAGAACACGGGTTAAACGGAGCAGACGAAGACGCATTGTACCACGAACTTTACCAATAAAGAGTTACAAACAAAATAAAAACAAAGCAGTTGGCTTTGTTCCAATTATCAATCATCAATCAAAAAACAATTACAATGAGCAGAAAATCAGAATTAGCGTCAGCGGTAGCGACAATTAAGGCTAAAAGAAACGGAGCAGTTCCTAGAGTAGGTCAGGTAGAATTAACAGACAAAACCTTGTATTTAAACGTTGCAATCAAAGGGCAAGCGGGTACAGTTAGCATTGTTGATGTAAATACCAAACGTGAAGTTGGTATTACCAATATTGACGGAAACAAATTAAATGCAGGTCGTGATTACATCATTGACAGCATCAGAGTACTAAGAGGTGCTGGAAGTGCTACCCTTAAAAATGAAACTTGGGATAACACCAACATTAATTCAAACAAATTGTTTGATGGTGCATTTTTAAATGCAGAGTTAAGAATCAAACAAGACGGAAATGTTTTGATTGACATGCCAATGACGGACTTGACAGGAGATACAACGAATTTTTTCAGAAGTATTTCTACTTCACCTTTAATTCGTTCCAACTTGGAGTTTGAAATTGAAATCGAGTACCCGAAAGGCGTTTCTGTTTCAGCAACTGCGGATGCTAACGTTCGTTTCGAATTCAGAGTACACCAAGCAAAACGATAATAAAAAGGTTTATTAATCATAGCAAAAGCCGTAAACCGTAAGTAGTTACGGCTTTTTTTAAATCATCAAAACATGGCAGTAAGAGAAAAAGTAATTAATATAACAATCCCAAAGGGGGAAACCGAAGGTTTGTATACTACAGCGCTCGAAGTTGGTTTTGTTCTGGGCGTGGAACTCCACACCAATCATAACGATATTGACAATTTTGCAGAGTATGGGATTTATGACGATAGCGGTGTTTCCTTTTCAAAACCCACCCATATTGACCATTGGAAACGCAGAGAAGGCGCAGGATTTGACGACAGTTACAAACCGCTATTCTTTAATACCGAATCCAAAACCTTTACGTTCAAAGCAAAAACAAGTCAGGCAGTTATCAAATCCACCTATTTCCATTTGATTCTGATCTACAAAATTAATCCAGAGAGTTGCACCTAAAATAAAATCAAATGATAAAAGACATAATAACGATAAACACGGGAGTCGTTTTTTTGAAGTTCAAACAAGACAACGAACTCACAATTGATGATGTAACGACCCTGCAAGTTGTCAACAGCGGGTTTGTGAGTGTCTTTGTCAATGATTTTGAATTAGCCAGTAAGGAACGATTGACTATAATACCACCCGATGGCACGACATCAAAAGTAGAGTTAACCATTCGCTTTGCAACAATCGACAGTTCGCCAACAAGTGATTTTTCATTGTTCACTTGGAACAAAAAAGAAATAGATATTATTTACAAAAAATACATCCGATGCAAGAATTAGACAACCTGATAGAGAAATTAAATACCGATTCTTATTCGGCTGTTTCTGTTTTTGATTTGAATACTAATTCTTTTCTTTTTCGTAATAAAACACATACTGAAATTGTTGCCGATTATGAAAATGCAGAAGGATTTTTCGAATTTTTGTTTGCTAAAGGACACAACCGTTTAACGCTGACTTTGAAACGTAAAAACGGAAGCTCGTATAAAATCGACGGACACTCTTTTGATGTTAATTTCTCCAAGCAAGACCAATCCTCACAGGTGCAACAAGTACAACAAATTCCAGTACAGCAAACCAAAGCCCCGCAAGTAGATATATTCTCTAATTCTTTTGGTTTGGGTACTCTCGATATTATGAACCTTATGGTTGCCAAAAATGATGCTTCGCGACTTTTTACCGAAGTAGAAACATTAAAGGCAGAAAACAAAGATTACAAAAAGAAGTACGAAGACATCAGGGAAGAACAATTGTTATCCAAATACAATGCCGATAAAGAAAGCGGTTTGTGGGGAGCAGTTCAAGGAGCAGTACAAAACGCACCTGCCTTACTTGCCGCTATTAAAGGAGTTGCACCAGCTGTAGGACTTGCAGCACCGATGGAAATCTATTCCAGTGAAGTCAAACAACACTTTGCAACGGCTTTGCAAAATATTGATGATACCGTTGTGGGTGTATTGGAAAGTATTACCAGTGGACTGAGTACCAATGTTGAATTTTCAAGCGAATTAGCACAATTATTAAAAAAACATCAGTTATGGGAAGCATAAATACCATTGTTACAATAGAAATAAAGGCAACCAATCCTTTTGAATTAAAAGCAACAACTACCGCATTACACCAACTGGCACGACTCGATAGCGAGGTACTGGTTAAACTAGCGGAACTATCCAAAAGCCCCAAAGCCATTACCCAACTCAAAACCAATTTTCCCATGATAAAAGGTTTTTTGTCTAACTAAAAACCACAGCAAATGAGAAAGAGAGGATTGTCGAACCCTGCTGCTCTGGCAACTGTTTTATCAAGTCCACAGGGACAAAAAGCAATTGCACAATCACAGGAAAACGCAAAAATGGGAATGAGTGCAGGAATCACGCTTTTTAAATTCTTAGTCGTTGGCTCTTTGATGGCTGTTATTTATTACAAAGTACTCAAAGGCTTTAGCCGAATCAAAGAAGATACAAGATACAAACCCAGTAACATCAATGTAACGCAAGCCAAGGCAAGAGCAGAAGCCATTTACACGGCACTTCTTGGTTTTGGAGCAAACTACAAAACCGTTGAGAACAATTTAACAGGACTCAATCACAACGGATTTATACGGGTGTACAATGAATTCGGAGAACGCAGAAGCGCCACACTTAGCAAAATGAATTTAGTTCAATGGCTGCAAGACCAGTTTAAGGAAGATGATATTGCCAAATTGCGATTTTTAATAAAAGGATTTTTCTAATGACAGATAAAAAGAAAGTAATAATCATAGGGGTTTCAGTAGTGGTTTTAGGGGTAGGCGTTTATCTGTTTACTAAAACCAATAAAAACGGAAAATCTCTTTTAGGAGGTAACAAAAAATATATCGATGAAGGCGATATTAATTTAGTTCCTGCTTTTTCTGCCAGTCAAAAAGTAGCCTTGCTCTACGATGCAATGAACCGTTACATGGGTACAGATGAAACACAGATTTTTGAAACCTTAACGGGTGTTTCTCAGGCACAATTTGGACTAATCAGTAAAACCTTTGGACTTAAAAACTACAATCGAATTTTAGGATATAATACCATTGGCGGGAGCAAATTACCACTTAAAACGTGGCTCAGGGAAGAATTAAACGACGCTGATTACAATTTACTCAGAAAGAAATTCCCACTCTATTTATAAAACCAAAAAGTAGCTTTTTTTGTGTGCCAGGAAAAACTGCAGCTGCGGATCTATTCGAAAAAAGTCTACAATTAAAAAATGAAAGTATGAAAGTGAAAAATGAAGATAAAGTATTATTAGGCGTTGGAGTGGTCGGAGTTGGAATTGTCGGCTACTTGTATTGGAAAAAAAAGCAAGATGAAAAAGAACAAGACTTTTTAACCGATATCCCAGAACCACCGCCAGTAATCCTAAACAACACGGCAAATACGCTACCTAGTACAGGAGCAGTTTTAAATAAAAACAAAGTATTAGGCAAAGGAATCAAAGGGGTTGAAGTTAGAGAACTGCAACGTTTGTTAGGTGTAACTATCGATGGCAGTTTTGGAGCAAATACCCTTACGGCTTTGCAAAGCAAAAAAGGGGTTTCGAAAATCAGCCTTAATGCGTACTTAAAAACGCCTTTAAAATCTACCTCGAACGAAAACCCTACTGCGCTTGTTACCCCAAGAAAGGGGCAGAAAGTAATGGCAAATGCGAACGGTGTTAGTCTTTTCAATGCAAAAAAGACGGCAAGCGGTATGTATTTCAATGATGGCACAAAGCCTTTTATGGGAGGAACGTTTGATTACGGGGAGCATCTGGGTGTGTTTGTTGGTTCTAAAGTTGGAGGACAATATTTAATCAATCGGGCTGACGTGTATTATTTCGTAAACGCCAATGCTGTAAAAGGATATTAAAATGGGAACAACTGAAAAACTAATTATCACAGCAGTAGCAATTACAGGACTTGTTTATTTCCTGACACAACCAAAAGTAACCCCTAGAAAAGTGATTTTATAATGAGTTTTATTTTAGATAACAGCAGCATTTTTTTAAATGCATTTGTACGATACGGGGTAAACACCCCTCTTAGGATAGCCCACTTTTTAGCGCAGGTATCACATGAATCAGGCAATTTTACAAGAGTTGTAGAAAATCTGAATTATACCCCGCAAGGGCTTATGTCCACCAGTCCGTTTAATTCCCGCTTAACACTAGCCGAAGCAAAGAAATACGGACGAACCACAGAGCACAACGCCAATCAGCAAATGATAGCCAATATTGGTTATGCAGGAAAAAACGGTAACGGTAACATTGCCAGTGGTGACGGATGGCGCTACCGAGGACGTGGATTTATACAACTAACTGGCAGGGGAACATACGAAGATTACAAAAAATACTCGGGTCATGATGTGGTGAGCAATCCCGATCTACTTTTACAAACAGCCATTGCAGTGGATTGTGCAGCTTGGTTTTTCTCGGTGTACAAAAAATTAAATTCTTTAGCCGATGCCAATTTAATGACAGAGATAACCCAAAAAGTAAACGGTAAAACCAACGGACTTGACGACAGAATTGAAAAGTTTAAATTTTATAAAGCTCAAAACATCAGTTTGGAGTTATTAAAAAAAAAAGCGAAACCCCTACCTAATTTTAATAGCGTCACTAGCTACGCTTGGAATTGGCTTTCACCTTTTAACCAAAAACAAACATGAAAAATACAGTCTTAAACCAAATCATAAGCGAACTTAAATACTATCAGGATTATTTTTTATTTCTCATAGTAGTATTGGCGGGTGTTTTTATGAAAATCTACCTCGCCATCCAAAAAGGAAAGAAACCCCGATTTAGTTGGTTTTTAGCCGAGGCTATTATTAGCTTTTTTGTTGCCTTCTCGGTTTACGTGGTTTGCGACCAATACCTGAACATCAGTAAGATGTTTACCTATGTCATTTGTGCTTGGGGTGGCTCACTCTCCACTTTAATACATAGCGAAGTAGAAGAATTAATAAGCAGTTTTTTTGATGGATTAAAAGCCATGCTAAAACTCAAAATAACCAAATCATGAGTACTTGTATCAACCCAAAGAATCCAACGAAGCTATTTTTAAAAGTGCTTTTATTCACTTTGTTTTATTTGGCTCTTTGTATCGTTTTGCACAGCTGTAAAGCCAAACCAATGGAAAACAGCCACACAACTCAAACGGTTATAGCCAGTACAAAGGACAGCGTAAAAACAACGGTTATCAGTGGCGCAATAAACGACACTTTAAAAATACAACTGCCCAAAGTTCAAACTGCTAAGCCCGAATGCGATAGTATTACCAAAGCAGAATTGCAACGGGTGTTACAGTTACTTAACAGTCATAAAAAATCAGGAGATAACGAAGCAGGGATTTATTACGACAGTTTAAAGAATCAAATTGTAGCATGGCAGAAGATAGCACAGACGAAAAACGAAAACACCACCACAAACAAAAAGTATATCTACCTCAAAGGCGATAACCTAATTAAATATGTTCCTGTAAAATACATTCCTCTCTGGGTTAAGATACTTGCCTCAATTGGTTTTGCAACATTGCTGTTTGTTTGCTATCGTATTTCTAGAATCTTTATTTAAAAAATCAAACAAATGAGTGTCAAAAAAATAGTTATTGGAGCAGGAATACTGGCAGTTGTAGGATATTTCTATTTAGAGCAGCGCGTGAAAAAGATAATCGAACAATTTCAATTTGTTAGGATATACCCTGTGGCTTTTAAAAAACTGGATATGAAGTGGAACGATGGAAAGCCGTTTATTACCTTCAATCTGGATTTGAAATTAGTAAATCCAACTGCTCAGAATTTCAGTGCGCAGATTACAGCCGTAACCCTAAAGCGAATTTTGTTTTATGATAAAAAGAATATGCTTTTAGGAACGGCAAACGTAAACGTAAAAGCGATAAATATTGCTGCTAATTCCAGTACTATAATCCCGAATGTACCTGTTCAAATGGATTTGCAAACTACTATACTGGGTGTGCTTGGAGTTTTAAACACCAGTAATTTTAATAGTAACGATATTCGAATTGAAGTCATTGTAAGCATCTTGGGTACGGAACATAAAATTTACTAAAATGACATTAGCACAAGAATTCAATAGTCTTAATGGGCTTATCGTTTCAAGAAAAACATTGGAAGATTTGCTTATGAAAGCCGAAAAAGAAAAACATACCGTTGTTTCCAAGCGTGTTATAAAAGTGTTGCAAGCTTTTAAAGATGATACTTTCCTGATTGAAATTAATAATCTCGTTGAGCCTTATGGTTTGAACGGTGTAGAAGCGGAAATGTTATTACCGACTTTGGAATATATTTCTGAGGATCATAACCACGGATTAAATGCCGTTTCTCCTGATGAAATTTACAATTACATCACGGATTTGATTATCAACACCATTAAAAAAGTCGGGCATTTACCTTGGCAAAAAGAATGGACAGGTTCAGGGGCTAGTAATTCGGTTATGAATTATGTTTCTAAAAAGGAGTACACAGGGGCAAACTTCATTTTGAATTTCGATATTAAATTCGATTTGGATAAACAACCATATCTCGTTCCTGCGGATTTTATACAACCGTACTATTTAACTTTTAATCAAATTGAGCAAGCCAAGGCAAAGCTTAAAAAAGGCAGTAAAGCAAGGCGGGTGATTTATTACACGTTAATTCATGATTACCATAGTGAGCATTTAAAATTCAAAACTAACGATAATAAAAAGTTTGGTGATTTTGTAAAATCCAACTCACTTACAAAAGAGGATTTAAAGAAGAACTTAACCAAGTTCCCTGTTTTAAAATACTACAATGTGTTTCGTGCGGATGATTGCGAGGGCTTACAATTTCCTGCTGCAAAAGACAAGAAAATAACCAATCCTATAGATGAAGCTCAGGCAATCATCGACGGATTTAAGAACCCACCAAAATATACCAATATTGGAGACAAAGCCTATTACCGCCCAAGTACAGACGAATTAAATATGCCGACTATCGAAGCTTTCACCAGTGAAGCTTTTTATTACTCTACTTTCTTTCATGAAGCGGTACACAGTACAGGAGCGGAGCACCGACTAAATAGAGATATGACAGGAACGAGAAGCGGTGGCGGTAGCGGAAATTATGCCTTCGAAGAATTAATTGCAGAATTGGGAGCGGTATTTCTTTGTAGTGAATCAGGAATCTTATTCCATACCAAAGAAAATTCTGCGAAGTATTTAAAGAGTTGGAACAATCATTTAATAGATGAACTTAATGACGACAATCGATTTTTCTTAAAAGCATCAGCACAGGCTCAAAAAGCAAGCAATCATATTTTAGGGCGTGAAACTTCAAACGCTGAAACCAGAGAAAAGGTAGCAGAAAAATCGATTGTAGAATCAAGTGCGAAAGTAGCACCTATTAAAAAGACAATTGCTAAACCTATTGTAAAAAGAAAGGCAAAGCAAAAAATCAAACAACCTGATTTGTTTGGTGGTTTAAGTGGAGCAGCAAGAAGAAAAAAGCAGCTTGTTATCGAAGAAATCATTGTAAAGCCAATTAAAGAAAAGGCAATCGTTGCAAAGCCTGTTGCAAAGGAAACGATTCCAGTTGCAAAAGAAAATGTAAACCGAAATTCTCTAGCCTATAAAATGGCAAACAAGCCTACTAAAGTGGACTATTTTAAAATTGAAAACAAAGACATTGCGGAGTTCTTAGGTGAAATTGAACATAAGGAGAAAGAAAGTATTGTAATCTCTCTTACTGGTGGTCAGGGATCAATGAAAACTAGAATGTGTTTTCAGTTTATGAATGCCTTAGCGCAGAATTACAAAACAGGTCATGCCAGTATCGAAGAACACCCAGAGAGTAGTTTGTATTACAATAAAGCCGAAGAATATCTGAATGCAAAGGCATTGCAAAACATCGAAGCCCCTGAGATTAAAAGTGTTTCTGATTTGGATAAACTCATCCGAAATAATGATATTATTATAATCGATAGTTTCTCTAAAATGCAGGAAATGCACAAAGGGTTTGAAGTGGACAAAGATTTAAGGAAGAAGTACGACGGAAAATTATTTATTGTCATTTTTCAACAAACCACAGACGGTAAAATGCGTGGCGGTTCTAAAAGTCAGTTTGATGCCGATGTAGTTTTATTTACCGAAAAGAAAGCAGATTACAGAGAAAATTACATTTGGGCGGATAAGAACCGTTACCAAAACAAACCGCTCGACAGTTTGAAATTCAATATTTTCAATAAGAAGTTAGAACGGGATAAACCCGAAGCGGTGGCAGAACCACTAAGAACTAAAAAATTATCATTCATCGTAAATTAATAAAAAAGTAGATTTTATTGAAAGCCGGCAGCGTATTTCTCCAGGCAATTTTGGCTTAAAAATCTACAATTCAAAATCATCAATCAAAAAAACAATCAATCATGGCAGTAAAGAAAAAACCAACAGTAAAAGGATTAAAAAAAGTGTGTAGTAGTGTTATTAAAGGAACAGGGCTTAAATCTGATGGAACACTAAAGAAAGGATTCAAATACATCAAAGGCGGTAAAATCGTAAAAGCAAAAGCTACTACAACGAAAGCCAAACCTGCAAAGAAAAAAACAGTTAAAAAGCCAACAGTAAGAAAGGCTTCAAAATCTAAAAAGTAAAAAATGAGCGCTGCAATTCCCGACCCAAGAATCTTAAAGTTTATAAAAGATGAAAACGGTAATGTGTTGTTGATGAAATTAGACAACACTTTAATTACTTCTTTTAATCCTGCTCAAAATCTTTTGAGAATTCCCGAAGCTTCAAACAAATTTAAAATTCACTCGAATGCTACATTTGGCGAAAATCCTTTGATATTGGACTATACGCAGGTTAATTGCGAGCAATGCGAGCCTGCTATTGATGCAGCTGGCTTTAATGATTTCTTATTTGAATTGGCTAAGAAGTTTTTCTTTTCAGATGGTAAAGGTAATGGCGGTTCGGGGGCTGCTAGTGGTACTTGTTCGTTATATGGTATCGTTAGACCTACATTTGTCTATAGTAAAAGTTTTATAACCAAAAACTCCAAATTTGTAAGGATGAGTCGTGTTGAGAATGATAACGCCTATTTTACGTTTCAATATGGCGGTTATCTGGAGGATTCATTAGAACCATATTTTAAACCTTATTTTGGAGGAAGCGATATAATTCCCGATACTGAAAATCAATTAAATACATCTTCTTTGCTTTCTTTAGATGATATGTTTTTTAGGTTTTTTATAAGCACACGTCATTTAGAATTTGATGTGTATTTCATCGTTAATCCTGATAGTAATACATTTACCTTTTTAAATGCTGATCCCTCGTTTGTAGTTTCTCTCGCGGATTATCAACCAAATGCCACTAGTGATACTTTGTCTGTCCGTTCTTTAATAGACGGTGATGGTGCATCGATAAACTTATATGTTCGTTGGAAAAATGTTCCAGAATTAGAAGCAATGCCAGTTTAAAATACTGTTAGCTTTATTTTATTGAAAAATGCCGTTGCAAATTGTAACGGTATTTTTTTTTTACCTTTAAAGATGTCTTTTATACTCGAGTTAATAGAGGGAACGAGAAGTGTTTTTTAAAATTCCACTTTCAGTTCTTTTACAAAATTATCAGTTTCTTCAAAAGAGCTATTGTCGGATAATCTTTCAAATAAATCTTCTACCGAGTTGAGTTCGTTTTCTAAATTTATTATATTATTAAATGAATAGTTTTCATCAGAATTATTCCAAATATCAATTAATCTTTTTTTTAAAAATATTTTCTTTTGTTTATTTGTAGCCCATTTTATCCATATCAGCAAAAAAACTCCCTTTTCAAATAAAACATAATGAACGTTTTCCGATAAGTATTCTATGTTGTTTTCTGATTGAACTTCTTTAAACCTTAATTTTTCTAATAGTTCTTCGGAGAAATATAGGTCTCTATGTTGAAACAGATATTCATTATTTATTGGTATTTGAAATTCTGTGTTGTCTTGCAAATTCAAGAAAGAAATGGATTTATTCTCTATTTTGTTTATTACACGGACTGGGATGTAATTTTCTCCGATTTCATCAGAATAAAAGTTTGCTAAATAGTAATAGTGATTAATTTTGAAAATGTTTTTGTCATCTTTTTTTGATTCGTTGTTTGTCATTTTATCTGTATTTTTTTTGTTAATATGTAAAGATACAGTTGAAATTTAGACTGCACAAATTACTTAATTTTGAAGTAATCTTCTATTAAAATAGGTGACAGTTTTATTGTTGAAGTAGCTTCTGTTAATAGAATTTAGACTTTTAAATATTTTTTGTATTCGGAAGAACTGCAATGGAAGTTGGATTGTGAAGAAATTTTTGAATTATTTGATATGTTCAGAATAATCGTCAGGAAGGACAGCATCAATATCACGTAAATATTTCTCTAATGCACTCATTGTAGTATGCCCAGTAATCAACATTAATTTGCTTTTTGCTTCGTTAGGTGTGCTATTTTTAACCAGTTCTTTATATAGCTTGGTTATGAATGTATGTCTGAAACTATAAAGACCATAATCTTTACTTAGTTTTAAACTGTCTTTTACTTTTTTAAATCGATCACCAAAATAACCACGTTTATCTGTTTCATTCGTTGTCCAGTCGAAGCCTATTCCTTTAGGAGTAAATAAAAAACTTTCTCCATTGTACTTATTTAATTCTGGTAATTCATTCAGTAGGATTTCAGGGATGATTTTAGTCTTTACAGGCTTGTTTTTAGCTCGAACATAAATAAGTCTATCTTTTATATTAATGTCCTTTATTCTTAATCGAACTACCTCAATTGGGCGCAAGTGGTTAAGTGAAACAAATTGAATAAATAAAAGCAAAAGAGTATCATTCTTTAGTAGATATTCTAATATGTCTTTCTCTTGTTCTGTGCTAAATGTTTTATTCCTCTCTGGAGTAGATTTTAAAACATTAATCTTTTTTATAAAATTATCCGTAATTATATCGTTGTCTTCAAGAGTTTGAAAGAACATAGACAGATTTGCCCTTGTGTTATTTCTGTTTTTTGGGCTTGTTGCTGTTAAAACATCATTTAAGAAACCAATTGCAGCTTTTTTATTTACACTTGTAATATATCTGTTTTCATAGCCATTTGATAAAAGCCACTTCTCAAATGATTTTATTCTAACTCTAAAATCACGATAACTATTTTCTTTTAACGAGTTTTTCTTTAAATCAAGTGCAAATGTAACCGCATCAGGAATACTGTATTTTTTTAATTCATCAACAGAAATAGAATCATCATAAGGATTGTAACCATTTTCAAGAATGGTTTCGATTGCTTTAGCGAGAATTTTTATTGCTTCTCGACGTTCTTTAACAGTTTTGAATTGATTTACTCCCGAATAAATGGGAGTTTGTCGTTCTAATTTTTCAGTTTCAGGATTTCGAAAAGAGTAATAGACGTACCAGCGCTTTGATAAGTCGCCTTTAGCATCGTAAATACTTGGGGAAGAATATAGTTTCTTATAAGTCAAATCGTATGCGTTAGCGTATTCTTTAGTTAAGAGGTGTCGAATTTTTGACATAAAAAAAGCGGTTTTAAATTTCTTTAAAACCGCATAAAATCTATATTTTTAGCCTTTTTAGCTTTGTAGCGAGACCGAGATTTGAACTCGGGACCTCAGGGTTATGAATCCTGCGCTCTAACCAACTGAGCTATCTCGCCATTTGCAGTAGGAAATCATTCCCTCATTGCGGGTGCAAATATAAAAATTAATTTAGAGTTAACAAGCAGAAATGAAAGAAAAAAAAATATTTTTAAAAAACTCTTTTTTTCGGAGATATATTCTTATATTTCCGAAAAATTAAATCTGGCACATGGATCTAAAAGTACGTTACGAAATCGAGTTTCCTATAAATTCATCTCCGCAGTTGTTATATCAGTATATATCTACACCATCAGGCTTATCTGAATGGTTTGCAGATAATGTAAATTCACGTGGAGAGTTTTTTACTTTCATCTGGAATGATTCTCAGGAAAAAGCACGTTTAGCATCCAAAAAAACGGGCGAAAAAGTTAAGTTCAAATGGGTTGACGAGAGCAGCAAAGACACCGAATATTTCTTTGAATTGCATATTCTTGTGGACGAGATAACGAAAGATGTTTCGCTCATGGTAGTCGATTTTGCTGAGAAAGAAGAACTTGGCGAAGCAAAACAATTGTGGGAAAATCAAATCTCAGACCTTAAACATCTTATCGGATCAGTTTAGTAAAAGTCTATTTTATAACTTATATTTGCCCTGAACTAAATTCAGGGTTTTTTTATGATCAATTTTAATGGAAACATAGTAGGGCAGAACGATAATTTACTAACTCAAAATCGCGCTTTTTTATACGGTGACGGTGTTTTTGAAACCCTTAAAATAGTAAATAACAAAATTCTCTTTCTAGAAGATCATTATTTTAGATTAATGGCTTCAATGCGCGTGGTTAGAATGGAGATTCCGATGAACTTTACAATGGAATACCTCGAGGAGCAAATTCTTTCATTAATTAACTATAATTCGCTTTCGGATTCTGCAAGAGCAAGAATTACAGTATATCGTAATGATGGAGGATATTATTTACCACAAAACAATACAATTTCGTTCCTGATTCATGCTACGGCTTTGGATAATAAAGCATACGAAGTAAATGAAAATCAATATGAAGTTGATCTTTATAAAGATTTTTATGTAACCAAGCAGTTATTGTCTTCTATAAAAACGACTAATAAAATTATAAATATTACAGGAAGTATTTATGCAAATGAAAATGGCTTAGATAATTGTATTCTATTAAATGATAGTAAGAATGTAGTCGAAGCATTGCAAGGGAATTTGTTTATGTTATTGGGTAATAAGTTGATTACACCACCAGTTTCCGAAGGATGCCTGAATGGTGTAATGCGTAAACAAATCTTGGCTTTGGCCAAAAAACTAACAGACATAGAAGTTATGGAAGAACCAATATCGCCGTTTGATCTTCAAAAAGCCGATGAATTGTTTCTTACTAATGTTATAAAAGGTATACAGCCAATAACCAAATACCGAAAAAAAGAATTTACTACTAAAATTTCTGGTATATTAACGCAAAGACTTAATGAAAGTATCACTTAATATTAGTTGAGGTATGGGTTTTCTGGTGCATTGGACCAGATAAGATAATCGCCTCCCAGTTCAATAATTTGTTCTTTCCAGAAATGGGTTGGTGATTTTCCGATAATTTTATTCTTGTAATTATTATCGGCTATAATCCAGGAGTTACCCTGCATTTCTGTTTCGAGTTGGTTTTCATCCCAGCCGGTGTAACCTAAAAAGAAACGTATGTTGTTCTTGTTGATTGCGCCGCTGTTAATTAGATCTTTTGTAGACTCAAAATCTCCTCCCCAATATATTCCGTTTGAAATTTCGACACTATTCGGAATTAAATCAGGTATATTATGGATAAAATAGAGATTGTCCTGCTCAACTGGGCCACCATTATAGATCTTGAATGTGGCGTGGATTTCTGGAATTAAGTCATTAATGGTATATTTTAGTGGCTTATTTATAATGAAACCTATCGAGCCCTGTTCGTTGTGATCTGCTAATAAGATCACGGATCTGTTAAATGATAAGTCTCCAATTATAGAAGGCTCAGCTATAAGCAGGTGTCCTTTTTTTAATTTTTCTGAAATCATATCGTTACAATTTTTATTAAATTTAAGAATAAAATTTTTAAAATCGTAAATAAAATCGTTAAACAGTAAAAAAAAACCTTCCATATGGAAGGTTTTAATTATATTAAAAGCGTATGTAACTTGTTACTAGTTAACTGCACCTTCTAATTCAGCTCCTGCTTTGAATTTTACAACATTTTTAGCAGCGATTTGGATAGTTTTTCCAGTTTGAGGGTTTCTACCATCTCTCGCAGCTCTTGCTGATACTGACCAAGATCCAAAACCTACCAATGAAACTCTTCCACCTTTTTTCAAAGTAGCACCTACGTTTCCTAAAAATGATTCTAAAGCTAATTTTGCCGCAGCTTTGGTAATTCCTGCATCAGCAGCAATAGCATCGATTAATTCTGATTTGTTCATAATAATAGTTATTAATTGTTGGTTAAAAAAAATTGTCAATACACAAATTTAGTAGGAAATACGTTCCTTGCAAGCGTTTTGTTTAATTTTAGTTTGAATTGTTAATAACTTATTTTTTTTGTTCATAAAGCTACCCAAAAGTATCACTAAATTTAGTGAGTAGCCTTATTTTGTTGATGTTAGTAGACCTTTGTCTGGTCAGAAAAAGTGATTCCGTTGAGTAATTCGGCAACAGCCATTCGTTTTTTACCCGGTAGTTGTAAGCTCAATAACTGAATATAACCATCAACAACAGCAATTTTAATCTCTTTTTTGGTGCTAATTAAAGTTCCAATCTCAAGATTATGGGCTTCTAGAAGTGATTTTGCTTCATATATTTTCACACTTAATTCCTCTTCTTTATCTTTAAGAAAAGTCCATGCTGCTGGATAAGGACTCAAACCTCTTATTAAATCATTAATTACAGCTGCTGGTTTTGTCCAGTCTATCTTGCAGTTTTCTTTGTTTAGCTTGTAAGCTGTTTTAATTTCGGCATTGTCTTCCTGAATTATAGTAGTTACATTTCCAGATTCAATTGCTTTTAAAGTTTCTATAACTGTTTCACTTCCTAAATGCATTAATCTGTCATGTAATTGTCCGGCATTTTCTGTTGGTTCTATTTTTATTTCAGAACTAAGAATCATTGCTCCAGTATCGATTTTATCATCTATAAAGAAAGTAGTGACCCCAGTTTTGGTTTCGCCATTTATAATTGCCCAGTTTATAGGAGCGGCACCACGATAATTAGGAAGGAGGGAAGCATGTAGATTAAATGTTCCTAGTGATGGCATTTCCCAAACTACTTTTGGTAACATCCTAAATGCTACTACGATTTGTAAATTAGCATTCAGGGCTTTTAATTCAGATAAAAAAGCTTCGTCTTTTAGGCTCGTTGGTTGTAATAAAGGCAAGTTATTTACTAATGCGTATTCTTTTACAGCCGAATATTTTATCTTTTGTCCACGGCCTGCGGGTTTGTCTGCAGCAGTAATAACTCCTACAACATTATAATTGTTCTTTATTATGGTGTCTAGAATTCCTACTGCAAATTCGGGAGTTCCCATAAATATGATTCTTAATTTTTCCATTATGATTTTAAGGTATATTTATTATTTGGTTTTATTATAATGCGATCGTCTTCCAGTAATTCTTGTAATGTATGGACGACATCATCGGCACTAATGTTGGTTCGGGTTTGGATATCTCTAGAGCTCAAATCTTCGTTTTTTAATAAATCAAGAATAGTTTGTGCTATAGAGTTATTAGGTTTTTTGCCTTTTTTATCTTTCTTGGTGATGCAATAGGAACAAATACCGCAATCGGTAGTGGTTTTTTCTCCAAAATAAGCTAGAATCAGTCTGTTTTTGCATGTTTTCTTTTCGTTTACATAATCCAAAACCGATTGTAATTGATCTTTCTTTAAGTTGTTTTGTTTTTCCAGATATTTTGAAACCCTATTAATTGTGAGATCATCTTCTCGTACTTCATTAAATAATATAGTAGAATCGTTGTTCTTGCTATTGTATTCTATGATACCTTTTTCTTTTAGTTTTTGTAAAACAGTATGAATCTCTGCTTCCGAACTATTTGATTTTTTAGCGATAAGCTGTAGGTTAAAGGGAGTTTTTATCTCGTAAATGCCTGGATAAGTACGCAAAATTGCCAGAATAATTTCTTCATCATTTGAGTTTAAACTTACATAACGTATAACCTCTCTTGATTCGATAAGAAATTGCATTGTTATTTTTTCCGAAAACCCCTGTGATAAAGTAATGATTCCTTGTCTATCCAGAAATTGTAAAGCATTGTATGTTTTTAAAGTAGGGAATTCGTATTTATTGCAAAAACGATTCAGATTAAAAGAGAATTCTTCATCGATTCCTTCACCATAGGCAATCCGGAAATAATTACAAAGCTTGATATACATGGTCTTCAGGAACTTTTTGTCAGCAAGAGTCTGTATAAACTGACTTTCGGCATGAGCAGTATCCGAAGCGCTGGTGAGTAAAACCGAAAATGATTTTTCGCCATTTCTTCCCGCACGACCAGATTCCTGATAATAGTTTTCTATATTCTCTGGTAGTTGGGTATGAATTACGGTTTTTACGTTGGGTTTGTCGATTCCCATCCCGAACGCATTTGTGGCAACAATAACTTGAGCTTCTTCGCTCATCCACAATTGCATGTTTTTATCTTTTTCTTTAGTCGTAAGGCCACCATGATAATAGGTAGCTTTAAATCCTAAAGATTGTAATTGAGCCGAAATACTTAAACAAGATTTTCGGTTGCGTACATATATAATAGAAGGTTGCGGATTTTTTTTAAGAATCTGCTCCGTTCTGTATAGTTTGTCTTCGACCTCGAATACCATATAGGCGATATTTTCGCGAGCAAAAGATTGCTGGAAAAGTTTAGGATTTTTTAATCCCAATTCGGTTTTGATATCTTCAATAACTCTCGGTGTTGCTGTAGCGGTCAAGGCCAAAAATGGAATCTTCGGGAAGTACTTTTTTAGTTCCGAGATTTTTAGATAGGCTGGGCGAAAGTCATGTCCCCATTGCGAAACACAATGTGCCTCGTCTATAGCAATAAAATTTATAGGTAAGTTTTTTACACGGTCAAGAATCCAGTCCGATTGCAATCGTTCTGGCGACAGGTATAAAAATTTATAATTCCCAAATTGACAATTGTCCAGAAGATTAATAATTTCTTCGGTATGAATTCCACCAGTAAGAGCAATCGCTTTAATGTCGCGCTTTTGCAAATTGGCAACCTGATCTTTCATCAGGGCAACCAAAGGCGAAATCACCAGGCATATCCCTTCTGTCATCATCGACGGAACCTGAAAACAAATAGATTTTCCGCCACCAGTTGGTAATAAGGCAAAAGTGTCCTGACCATTTAAAACCGAATCGATGATTTCGTTTTGTAAAGGTCGGAAACTATCATGTTTCCAGTATTTTTGAAGAATTGCTAATGCTTCTTGCATTTGTCAGGATTAAAGTTAACAATTTAGAAAACAGTTTCTAGTTTTACCAACCTTAAAACTCCGACTAAATTTTATCTAAGATATAAAGAATTCGGTTAGATACGGTGTCTTTTGGAACTTCGATAAGTTCGTATCCGTATTTTCTATACGTTTCTACCAGATGACTGTAAATAGTTTTAGCTTGTTCAAAGTTTTCGTAACGTTCACCGTCACTCATGTAAATTTCTTCCCAAGGCGGAAGTAGAAAAATTTTAGAATATTTGCATTCCTCACACGCAGTTTTAAAATGATCCGGATAATCATCACCTATATAATCCATATAAGCCACAACATCAGGAATTCCGCGGTCAATAAACACAACTTCCGATGGTTCTTGTTTTGCGTTTTCGAATTGTTTTATCCGTCCTTCCAGCAGTTTTTCACTAAACAACAAGGGTTTTTCAAGAAACAATTGTTCGATTCCTTGTTTTTGAGCCTCCAGCGTTACTTGTCTCGAAATTTCGGGATAACAGCAATATCCATCGGCTACCAAACCATCAATAATAGTAGACTTTCCCGTACCCGGGCCACCAATAATAACAATAATTTCTTTCTGCACTTTCTAAAAATAAAGTGCAAATTTACCTAAACTTATTGGTATTATACAAGATTATTTTTCTAGAAGCGAATGATTAGTTTTTTTTAGTAAGTAAAGTTCCTGCTGTTCGCTTCAATCTTTTCTTTTTTTATTAAAAAAAAGAAAAGGATTTCCATTTCCATCAGGGCTAATGAGGTTACAGTTTTTTGTACTTGAATTATTAGACAAAAGGCATAAAGCTATACTAGTTGCAAAATGAATATTGCGATAAACCTTCTGATTTTTTTGCACTTGGAATAGTGATATGTGATTCGAATTTTCTTTTTGCAATTACATTATTTATAAAATCTAAAACATAATCGGGTTCTTTTCCAAATAAGTAACCGCAAAATTCATGTCCGCCACCGCAAGAAGTAATAAGTTCAATGTTTTTCTTTAACGAGGTCATGCGATTGTAAACCGAATAAGAACCAGAAAGAGTAAGGAAGCCCATAGAATCTGCAGGGCAGGAGCGATGAGAACCCGTAGCATACGGAACTGTTGTGTCTTCGCTTCCGTGAGAAAGTAACATCGGAATCGCATTTTTGGCATCAATAAAATCTACATTCATAATTGCACCTGAGCCACCTATTAAACCTGCGTATTTAAAATTAGTTGGTAAATTATCCGAATATAAATTCATTATTTCATAATCCCAAAAAACGGCATGAAATGCAATTTCGGCACCAGCACTAATACCTGTGATGAATATTTTCGAAACATCAATATTGTATACCTTTTGGGTTTTAATTAAATAAGAAGTTGCCTGCCACATATCGTTAACGCCAATTTGGATAGTTTTAATTTTTTCGAGCAGCGTTGCGCTACAGCCAAAATCTTTGTCTTTCATATATAATGTGTATGAAATACTCGCAACGGCAATTCCGTTTTGGGCAAGACTGATGGCGAAATTTTTTTCACCAAAACGATCTCCGCCCGAAAAACCGCCTCCATGTGCGAAAATCACAAGCGGAATTTTCTTGTCAGACTTTTTTAGAGGTAAATACAAATCAAGATCCAGTTTAATTGTGTCATTCTCGAAATAAGTTAATGTCTTGATTTCTTGTGCGGTAATAAAATTTGCTGTTAAGAAAGTAAAAAGTAATAAAAAGTAAATAGGCATTCTCATTGTAGTGGTATTTTTAATGTAATAGGCATTCAATCATTCAAAGATAAAATAATTAAATAGGAAAGGCTAAAATCTGATGTTTTAACAAATTTAGCGAAGTGTTTTCTGTCTTGAGAAAGAGTGAAATAAAGCTAATTTTAGGGAAAGTTTGGTATTATGAAAAAATCACAAATGCTAAATATTAAATCTCAAATCAAAACCGTATATTTGCCTTTATTTTAATGTAAGAATGGACGAAGATAAAGAAAAAACCACCGCTGAATTTTACGAAAGATTAAAGGTTGAGTTAGACAATAGTAACACTTGGCCTGCAGAATATTTGTATAAATTTATTGTGCCTACAGTAGGAGACAATGTAGAGCGTGTAGAAAAGGCTTTTGATTGTATGGGAGCGGTAATTAAAACTACAAAATCTAAAACAGGTAAGTTTACCAGTATTTCGGTAGATGTTACTATGAAAAGTTCAGATGAAGTAATCAGTAAATACCTGGAAGTTTCTACAATTGAAGGTATAGTTTCACTATAAATATGATCGAAAAATATAAAAAAGAAAATGCGAATGATGTTGTTTTTAATTTAGAATATAATTCTGAAAGACAACATTTAATCATTCCGGAATATGGTCGTCATTTGCAAAAATTGATAGATCAGGCAACTGCTATTGAAGACGTCGAACAACGTAACAAAGCAGCCAAATACATTATTCAGGTAATGGGGAGCTTAAATCCGCACTTGCGTGATGTACCCGATTTTCAACACAAACTTTGGGATCAGCTTTTTATCATGTCTGATTTTAAACTCGATGTCGAATCTCCTTATCCAATTCCTTCTCGCGAAGTATTACAACTAAAACCAGATGTTTTAAAATACCCGCAAAATTATCCTAAATATAGATATTACGGTAACAACATCAAGTATATGATTGATGTTGCCAATAAATGGGAAGAAGGCGAAATGAAGAATGCATTGGTATTGGTAATTGCCAATCATATGAAGAAATCTTACCTAAGCTGGAATAAAGATACTGTAAAAGATGATGTTATTTTTGAACATTTATATGAGCTGTCAGATGGTAAAATAAATCTTTTGCAAAGCACAGAAGAACTTTTGAACACAACTGATTTATTACGTACCAATAAACGTATATCTAACAAAATCACACCAGCCGGACAACCTAAAATTCAGAACAATAAGAATGTAAAAGGCCCGGGAAAACCAAAAACGTTTCAAAAAAACAATAATCAGAAATAAGAAAAGTTACTAAGTGTCTAAGATACTAAGTTGCTAAGGTTTTGTCTTGAATAAAAACTTAGAACGCTAGAGTTTTAGTAGTTTAGAATCTTTAAAGAACAAACAATCAGAAATAAAAAGTTGCTAGCAGCTAAGGTTTTAATCTCAAAAAAAACTTAGAACCTTAGAACCTCAGTAGCTCAGAACCTAAAAGAGAAATATGGGAATTTTTAAAATCGAAGGAGGAATTCCTTTAAAAGGAGAAATCACTCCACAAGGAGCGAAAAATGAAGCGTTACAAATTTTATGTGCAGTACTTTTAACCTCAGAAAAAGTAAAGATTAATAACATTCCTGATATTATTGATATCAATAAATTAATTACGCTTTTAGGAAATTTAGGTGTAAAAATCCAAAAAAACGAACCGGGTTCTATTACATTTCAAGCAGATGAAGTGAATGTAAATTACCTTGAAACAGAAGCTTTCAAAAAAGAAGGTGGAGCACTTCGTGGATCGATTATGATTGTTGGGCCGCTTTTGGCTCGTTTTGGGAAAGGATATATTCCTAAACCAGGAGGAGATAAAATAGGTCGTCGTAGATTAGATACTCACTTTGAGGGATTCATTAATCTAGGAGCAAAATTTAGATATAACAGAGAAGATCACTTTTATGGTGTAGAAGCTCCAGAAGGATTAATAGGAACCGATATGTTGCTTGATGAAGCATCGGTAACAGGAACTGCAAATATTGTTATGGCAGCAGTTTTAGCCAAAGGGCAAACAACAGTTTACAACGCAGCTTGTGAGCCTTACTTACAACAATTGTGTAAGATGTTGAATTCGATGGGTGCAAAAATCTCTGGAGTAGGTTCAAACTTATTGACTATCGAAGGGGTAGAAAAATTAGGAGGTTGTGAGCACAGAATTCTTCCGGATATGATCGAAATTGGATCTTGGATTGGATTGGCAGCAATGACTAAGAGCGAAATCACAATTAAAAATGTAAGTTGGGAAAACTTAGGTCTTATCCCAAACACATTTAGAAAACTTGGAATTACAATAGAAAAACGTGGTGATGATATTTATATCCCTGCTCACGTAAATGGATATGAAGTAAAAACAGACATTGACGGATCTATTTTAACCATTGCCGATGCGCCATGGCCAGGATTTACTCCAGATTTATTAAGTATCGTTCTTGTTGTGGCAACACAAGCAAAAGGAGATGTTTTAATTCACCAAAAAATGTTCGAAAGTCGTTTGTTTTTCGTGGACAAACTTATCGATATGGGAGCAAAAATTATGTTGTGTGACCCGCATAGAGCGGTTGTTATGGGACATAACTTCGAGTCTCAATTAAAGGCAACAACAATGTCATCTCCAGATATTCGTGCTGGAATTTCATTATTAATCGCTGCTTTATCAGCAAAAGGAACAAGTACAATTCAAAATATAGAACAAATCGACCGTGGATACGAACGTATCGACGAGCGTTTAAGAGCAATTGGAGCAAAAATCGTGAGAGCGTAGATAAAATCCTCAAATGACGAATGAACAACAAGCTATAAAAGCTACCTATTTTAGTATAGTTGGAAACACCTGCATGGCCATTATAAAAGGGCTTGCAGGTTTTTTTGGCAATTCTTATGCCTTAATTGCAGATGCAATCGAATCAACAACAGACATATTTTCGTCCTGTTTGGTTTTATTCGGAATCAAATATTCCAATAAGCCGGCAGATGAAAATCACCCCTACGGGCATGGTCGTGCAGAGCCTTTAATTACGTTTTTGGTAGTTGGGTTCTTAATTACTTCGGCAACAATTATTGGATACGAAAGTATTGCAAACATTCAGAATCCACATGATTTGCCTAAATCCTGGACATTATATGTTTTGGGAGCAATCATTGTTTGGAAAGAATATTCGTTTCGATTGGTTATGAAACGTAGTAAACAAACCAATAGTTCGGCATTGGCAGCAGATGCCTGGCACCACCGTAGTGATGCAATTACATCGGTTGCAGCATTTATCGGGATTTCGATTGCGCTAATCATGGGGAAAGGCTACGAATCTGCAGATGACTGGGCGGCACTTTTTGCTGCATTTTTTATCTTATATAATAGTTATAAAATTTTCAGACCAGCACTAGGTGAGATAATGGATGAGAATTTAAATGATGATTTAGTCGAAGAAATTCGAATAAAATCTTTAACTGTTTATGGTATTTTAGGAACCGAAAAATGTTTTATCCGTAAAGCCGGAATGAAATACCATGTAGATCTTCACGCCATCGTATCGGCCAAAATTTCGGTAAAAGAAGGACATGATTTATCACACAAATTACAAGATACTCTAAAATTAGAAATACCTCAATTAGGGAATGTTTTAATTCATATTGAGCCAGATGATTATAACTAGAAAAAGGTTCATAGGAACAAAGGTTCAGAGATACTAAGGTGACTTTGAGAAAGATAATAATGAAGACAAAAAATAAAATCCGTTTATTCTTTAATAGAGTGAGCGGATTTTTTTAAAGGTTCAAAGGAAAAAAGGTTCTGAGGTACTAAGATATTTTTGTCAAAGTTTTTTTACTTTGACAAAGATTCATCCTCAAAACTCCAGTTGCGTTGCTTTTACAGAAGAAACAAGATTTCGAAATTTAGTTTATTAAAATCCGTCAAATCTGCTTTAATTTGCGAAATCTGCGTGAAATCTTCATGTAAATATCTCCGAAACTACTCTAGAATATTAAGAAACTTCAATCCAAAAATAACCCCGTTTTGTTGTAATCCGTTTTGGTAAGAGTGCACATAATCTACTCGAAACATTCTGAACTTTCCAAATCCAAGATTATCTAACCCAACTGTAAATTCAGAATATGGTTTTGTGTTCGGAATTTCAAGTGAATGGAATCCTATGTTTAAAGTTGATTTTAATTTATTCAATAACGGAATCTTATTCATGATATAGCCATTGTCATTGTGCTCCATATGAACTTCAAAATAGCTGTCATTAGTGCTGTTTGTATAATAAGGTAATAGATTAAAAACATTCAAATACCTGTCGGCTTGACCAATATGTGTTTGGTTTCCATTAAAATGTTTATAATCCATATAAGCAATGTTTTCGGCATTAAAAAACTTACCAGCTTTTATATTTATTCCCAAAAGACCTTTGTTTCCTAGAGCAAGGTCATATCTCACAGCTGCGCTTAAATGATCAAATTCATATTTTTTCTCACTCGCAGCCAATCCTTTTTCGTAACCTAAATATAGTGTTGGGTATTTTTCATTTTTGATATTGTACTTCCCGTCTGGTCTGGAAATATATTTGTTTCCAAAGTTGATTCTTGCATTTAGATTGGTTTTTACCAGATTATGTTTTTCAAATTGTGAGTTTGTAAAATCATTTGGAGCAAGCGGATTGTTTGAGGAATACAAGTCGTTTTTGTTAAAGAAAGAATAATCAGTTGTATTAAAAAGAGGTTTTCTTCGCTCATAGGCAATTTTTGCACTTAAAGTAACTCCGTTTGCAATATTCTGTGAATATTGAAGCTGAGCAAATTCTAAATTGTATACTTTCATGTAATTATCCTTGAAGAATAAAGAGCTAATCGAATTTATAAATTTACTGATCGGTTCATTATTGTTGAATTGACTTACTTTGGTTCCTCCCGCTGCAATGAAAGTAGCGTAATTTTTATGATTAAAAGTATGCTTAAATTCACCTGTAACCCGAAGTCTATCATCCGAAAAGCCATAGTTGATTGCTGTACTTATTAATGTTTCTTTTCCTTTTTCCTCATTCCAGTTTTTATATGAAAAACCAGTGCCAATAGCAAAACCTTGAACTGTATTGAAACTAAGTGCACTCATATCGAATAATCCATTATATTGAAATGAATATTTCTTGAAAGTATTTTTATTTTCATAACCGAGCAATATATCAAAAACATCAAACTTATTATTTTTAGCATCAATAGAATCTGTATATTTTCTTGATGTCTTAATAGTTTGTAAACTATCTTTCTTTGTATAATCGGTACTTTCTTCAATTGTTAATGGGATAGGGCGAATAGTATTCCAATAAGAATCATCTTTTTTATTAGCATTAGTTTCAAAACTAACAATTTCATTGGTGAAAGTTTTCTTTTCAAAAGAATCCGGAAACTCATAATTGCTATATACATAATTGAATTTTCCGTTAAATTGTACACCAAAGGCACCAGCTGTAAAGGATAGGCTTTGTGCATTTTTTACCCATAATTTGTTTTTTTGATTATAGCCAAAACTTTGTTTTAGGTTCATTATCTGGGTAAGTTCATTCTTCATTCGATATCCTTTTATATCAAGATCGACAGCATAAATAGCAAAACTATCATCAATTATATAAATGTACCCTTCAAATACGGGTTCTTTATCGCGTTTTGGGATAACCTTGATTTTATTGATTTGCTGATTGTTTTCATCAAAGAAAGTTGCCTCAAGTTTGTATTTATAGTAATTGAAGGCATTATCGGCAATTGGAGAAATTATATTTATTCCGAATTTTAATGTGTTATTGTAAAAGTCATAAGTTGATAAACTTGCTGTATTGTAGCTGTATCCTTTGTTGTTCCCAGAAATTTTGGAAGCAATAATTTTCTCTTTTAAGTTATTGGGTTTCTCAAAAGTAATCTTAGATATAGTTTCGGACAAATATAGAATACCAGTTCCTGTAGAATCAAGATTAGATGACATTTCATCTCCAATATCGATTTTAAGTCCCATTATTTTTTTTGGTAAATCCTTAATTTTGAACATCCCTTTTGAGTAAAAATCGGCTGTATATCGTCCGGTTTTTTCAGAGTTATCTCTTTTATTAGTAATCGCACTTCTTATAATTTCATTGGCAGGATTGTTCTTTGGATTAATTATTACCTCATTAAGAGTGAAATTTTCTTCATGTAATTTTACATCCAGAGTATAGGGAGATGGAGAAGATGTTGGGATGGTTAGCTTTTGTGCTTTGAAACCTAAATATTGGAAAATGATTTTGTTTTTCCCAATCTCTTTTACATTGAGCTGGTATTTTCCTTGTTCGTTTGAAGTAGTACTATTGTATGTGTTTTCTTCAAACACAGAAACAAACGGTAAAGGATTTCCGTTTTCATCGGAAACTGTTCCTTTTATCTGTGCGTAATTAGAAAATGAAAGTAATAAAAAGGCGAATAAAAATAAGTTTTTCATATAGGTACATTTCTATTTTCAAAAATAAAAGAAGTTAGAAATGAACCTATTAAAACTATGTTAAATGATTTATTGCGTTTTATTTATAAAAATGAACGTATTGCAAGCTCGTAGCTTTTTAAGCCAAAACCTAGAATTACGCCTTTGGCGTTTCCAGATATATAGGATTGGTGACGGAAACTTTCACGACCATACGTATTAGATATGTGCACTTCTATAACTGGGGTTGTAACTGCTTTTATAGCATCGCCAATTCCTATCGATGTATGTGTGTATGCTCCGGCATTTAGGATAATACCATCGTAGGTAAAACCAAATTCTTGTATTTTTCCAATCAATTCACCTTCAATATTGCTTTGGTAATAGGTGAATTCAATATTAGGGAAAGTTTTTTCCAACGTTTCAAAATAATCTTCAAATGTTTGAGAGCCGTAAACTTCAGGTTCTCTTTTACCTAATAAATTTAGATTTGGTCCGTTGATGATGCAAATTTTCATAATTCTAATTTGTGTAAAAATAAAAAAACCGTTCCAATAAATAGAACGGTTTTGATAAAAGTATGTGATATTTGTTAGAACATGAAACCAGCCGAAAGTTGGAATACAGAGTTTTTAACATCTGCATCTTTTGAAGCTTCTGTTAATCCTATACCATAACGACCTTGTATAAATATATTATCTGTGATTTTAAACCCTAATCCCGCATTAAGACCGAAGTCAAAGGTTTTACTGTCTTTAACGTTAAAATCATTCTTTTCACTTAATAAAAACGATGCTTGTGGACCTAGTTCTAAACTAAATGATTTACTTAAGTAAAATTTAGCCATTACAGGAATAGATAAATATCCTAGTTTGTTTTTAAACTCTTGACCTGCAGCCTTATAGCTTGCTCCTTGAGTAGAGTATAAAAGCTCAGGTTGGATAGAGAATTTTTCAAGTAATTTTATTTCAGCTACTAAACCTGCATGGTAGCTAGTAATACCTTCTTTGTCTACTGCAATTCCATTAAATGCTCCATCGCCGGTTTGATTTGCAAAGTTAACCCCTGCCTTTACACCAAATCGTAAAAATTGCGCTTGCATTGTTGCTGATGTTGCTATGAACAGAACAGCTACTAAAATTATTTTTTTCATAAAATTCTTTTTAAAGGTTTGATTGATTTTTCTGTAAGTTAAAAACTCTTATAATTTGCAAATATTGTCTAAATAATAGGATGAATCCAATTTTTATTTCAATTTATTAATCGCAAATTCATTCGTTCGATGGCAAAAATACATGCTATTGACTGGAGGTCAATTATATTTAAAAGTTATTGTTTTATAGAATTAACATGTGAGTTTTTATTTAGTAGTATTATTCTTTAGTGGAGTTTTTTTTGATTTAATCTGGAATTTTCAATATTTAGTTTTTAGTTATACTGTGATTTTCATTTGTATTAAATATATTTTTAACTCTTATTAGTTTTAATACTTGTCCTGTGTTGATATTGCAAAGCGTTATAAGGGTTGTTTTTAAAATCATTTATTATTATGCTTACTATTTATCATTGATTTTATGGTAATTATAAAAAGGGTTTATTTCATTTGTAGGTTTTTCATGGTTAATCTGTGGCTGTTTTGAATAAAAATAACCATCACTAAATTTAGTGAGAAAAACTGTAATAATATGTTATAAGTCAATGTTGTACAGTTAGAAAGTGAATTGGTTTTGGTTTTTTGTAAATCTAATTTTTAGTTCTAAACTTTGGAATTTAATGCCTTGTTTTCTAGGTTTGTGGTCTAAATTTTAACAAAACATAAAAATGAAGAAAATTATTTTATCTATGGTTGCAGTTTTAGCATTTGGATTTACGAATGCTCAACAAACAAGATTTGGAGTAAAAGGAGCTGTCAACCTTACAACTTTAACTGGTAATTACGTAGATGACGCTAAATCTTTGGTAGGTTTCCAAGTTGGAGGTTTTGCAGAAATCAAGATTATTGAAAAATTAGCTATTCAACCTGAGATTTTGTACTCTGCTCAAGGTGCTAAATTTGATGATTCTTTTGGGAGTTATAATGCTAAATTGGATTATTTGAATATTCCTGTTTTAGCTAAATATTATATAACAAAAGAATTTACTGTAGAAGCAGGTCCACAAATAGGATTCTTGTTATCTGCTAAAGAAGATGGACATGATGCTAAAGATTATTACAAATCGGTAGATTTAGGTTTCAATTTAGGAGCAGGATATAATTTTACAGAGAATTTATCTGCTGGTATTCGTTATACTATTGGAATCTCTGATGTTTATGAGAAAGAATATGATAACTTAGAGAATTACTTGGATTATAGTGTTAGAAACAGTGTTTTAGCATTATCTTTAGGATACAAATTCTAGATTTATTTTTTTGAATATACTTTAAAACCTTCTGCAGTGGTAGAAGGTTTTTTTTATGTTTAAAAATTGCTTTCCTTTGTTTTATGAATTGGACCAGGTATATAAAAGATTATCAATCATATCTTAAGATAGAACGTGGTTTATCTAAAAATACAATCGAAAACTATGCTTTTGACATTGAACGATTATGTCTATTTCTTTCTCAAAA
The DNA here is from genome assembly GCF_025847235.1 of Flavobacterium shii. Classification (GTDB taxonomy): domain Bacteria; phylum Bacteroidota; class Bacteroidia; order Flavobacteriales; family Flavobacteriaceae; genus Flavobacterium; species Flavobacterium shii. The sequence continues at coordinate 84,443 of NZ_JAOZEW010000016.1, read as the reverse complement.
TGAAATTGAGATTTCTCCGGTAAAAATTACTGAAGAAACGATTCAGCAATTTATTTATTCAGTTTCCAAAGAGGTAAATCCTCGTTCTCAGTCTAGAATAATTTCGGGATTGAAAAGTTTTTTTAATTATTTGATATTCGAAGATTATCGTAATGATAACCCTTTGGAGTTGATAGAGTCGCCTAAAACAGGAAGGAAATTACCAGATACTTTATCTGTTGCCGATATTGATGCTCTGATTGATGCTATCAATTTAAGTTCAAATGAAGGCGAACGAAATCGAGCAATATTAGAAACCTTATATGGCTGCGGACTTAGGGTTTCGGAACTGGTTGCTTTAAAAATATCTGATTTGTTTTTTGAAGAGGGATTTATCAAAATTACCGGAAAAGGAAATAAAGAGCGATTTGTACCAATTGGGACATTAACTCAAAAGTATATTTCGATTTATGCAAACTCTGTGCGTGTACATTTAGGCATAAAAAAAGGGTTTGAAGATACTTTATTCTTAAATAGAAGGGGAAGTCAATTAACAAGAGCCATGATTTTTACTATTATCAAAGATTTGGCTTCAAAAATAAAATTAAATAAGAATATAAGTCCACATACTTTAAGACATTCATTCGCAACTCATCTACTTGAGAATGGTGCCGATTTACGATCTATACAATTAATGTTGGGTCATGAGTCGATTACTACAACCGAAATATATGTTCATTTGGACAGAACATTTTTAACGCAGGTTATTCATGCTTTTCACCCAAGAAAGTAGTCTTCTGTCAGGGAATTTTCAATATCACTTTTGTTTTTTGTCTTGAAAAATAATATATAGAAGAAAGTATTGTTTGTAGTAAAGAGATGTTTGTTCTCCTGCTTAAAAGAACGATAAGATAAATTGAAGTTATTCCGACTTTTATGTTTTAAAATTAATAGTATCAATTTTGTTCTATTTTGAATAAAATGGTAAACTTATATATGCACAATTATGGTTTTTGATTTAAATGAAGATGCAAATTGTCAAGGGTTGAATAATTTTTATAAAAAAATATTTGACGAAATCCCGGATTTAATTTTCAAGTTTGTTATTGCTACTGATAATACCTATTCTTTCCCTTTGGTGAGTAAATCTATAGAAGAGATTTTTGAATTATCCCCAAGTGACTTTACAAATCGTAGCAAGTTTAGTATTTACAAAAGAATATTTGCAGAGGATCGTCATGTGTTTATTAAATCACTTTCGGATGCCAGAAAAAATATAACTCCCTGGGAATTGGAATTTAGAGTATTATTGCCAAAGAAAGGAATTCGTTGGCTAAAAGTTTCTTCTAAATCTGAGGTTTCTCCAAGCGGAGAGGTTAGTTTTTATGGAAGGTTTTCGGATATTACAGAAGTAAAGGGTAATGAATTGAAGCTTAGGCTTTCTGAAGAACGTTTTCAATTTGCTTTGGATGCTTCTACAGTAGGTGTTTGGGACTGGGATATGGTTACTAATCGAGTTTTTTATTCGTCATTATCTTTGAAGATTTTAGAATTACAATCCAATGATATTTTTGATGATCCGGAACGTTGGGATAAAATTGTTCATCCGGATGACTTGCCTAAATATTATTCGGATATTCAGGAGCATTTTGATAATAAGGTTCCTTACTATGAAAACTATCATCGCGTATTAACTTCTAATGGTAAATACAAATGGATTTTGGATCGCGGAAAAGTAATAGAAAGAGATTCAACTGGAAAGCCATTGCGTGTTCTCGGTACACATACGGATGTTTCTTATCAAAAAGAAAAAGAACTTGAGCTTATAAAAACAATGAAATTGTTTAGTGATCAAAATAGTCGATTGCTTAATTTTTCTCATATTGTTTCTCATAATTTAAATACGCAGGCAGGAAATATTAAAAGTATTCTGGATTTTATAGATGATGATCATAGTAAGGAAACAATCGATGAAATGTTGGTTCATTTGCGTACGGTTTCCAATGATTTAAATGAGACGATTTCTAATTTAGAACAAATAGTTCAAATTCAAAGTAATCTTGATATAGTGATCAAGCCTTTAAAGTTGAGATATAGTATTGATAAGACTGTTTCTATAGTTAAAGCTTTTAGTAGTAAGACTAAAATTTCGATCCTTAATAATGTACCCGATTATGTGACGATTAATTTTAATCCTGCATATCTGGAAAGCGTTTTGTTGAATTTTACAACTAATGCAATTAAATATGCGCACCCTGATAGGAGTCCTGTAATTGAATTTATTTTTGCAATTGAGACTGATGGTCGGAAAGCTTTAAAAATTAAAGATAATGGTATTGGGATTGATTTGGAGAAGTATGGTGATTTGATTTTTGGAATGTATAAAACCTTTCACAAACATAAAGAAGCTCGTGGTATTGGTCTTTATATTACTAAGAACCAGATTGAATCTATGAAAGGGGAGGTTCTGGTAGAAAGTGTTGTGGGGGAAGGGACTATTTTTAAAATTATTTTTAATGATGAGCTGTAGGTGTAGAGGTTCAGAGCTGCAAAGGCTCTAAGGTACTAAGGTTCTTAGTTGCTAAGATTTAAAAGAAAAGAAAGGTTTAAGGTCTTATAATACCCACAAACTTGTCTTTCTGAGAGGAGTCGAAGAATCTCCATGATTTTGGGAATGTGGTTGAGTTAGTAACTTTGCGAACTTTGCGTAAAACCTTGCGCTCTTTGCGGTTAAGTAAGATATGAATCTTAATTTCTCTTAATCTCTTAATGGTAAAAAAAAGAAAAGTATTAAAAATAAAAAACTCCTCAATTGAGGAGTTTTTTTATGATTAAAGTGTCTTTATTTTGCAATATTTACTGCTCTTGTTTCTCGTATTACGGTTACTTTCACCTGACCTGGATAAGTCATTTCGGTTTGGATTTTTTGTGAGATGTCAAATGATAAGCTTGCAGCATTGTCATCCGATACTTTTTCGCTTTCTACAATTACACGAAGTTCTCTACCTGCTTGAATAGCATAAGCATTTTTAACTCCATTAAATCCGTAAGCTACTTCTTCAAGATCTTTTAAACGTTGGATATAAGAATCTAATACTTGTCTTCTTGCACCTGGTCTTGCACCAGAGATTGCATCACAAACCTGAACGATTGGTGATAACAATGATTTCATTTCGATTTCGTCGTGGTGAGCTCCAATTGCGTTACAAACCTCTTCTTTTTCGCCGTATTTCTCAGCCCATTGCATTCCTAATAAAGCGTGTGGTAAGTCACTTTCGGTATCTGGAACTTTACCAATATCGTGAAGTAAACCTGCCCTTTTTGCAAGTTTTACGTTTAATCCTAATTCGGCAGCCATAATACCACACAATTTAGATACTTCTCTAGAGTGTTGTAATAAGTTCTGTCCATAAGAAGAACGGTATTTCATACGGCCTACAACTTTTATTAATTCTGGGTGTAAACCGTGAATTCCTAAATCGATAACAGTACGTTTACCTACTTCGATTATTTCATCGTCGATTTGTTTTGCAGTTTTAGCAACAACTTCTTCGATACGTGCTGGGTGGATACGACCATCTGTAACTAATTTGTGTAATGCCAAACGGGCAATTTCTCTTCTTACCGGGTCAAAGCAAGAAAGTATAATTGCTTCCGGAGTATCATCTACAATGATTTCAACACCTGTTGCGGCTTCTAGCGCGCGGATGTTTCTTCCTTCACGACCAATGATTCTTCCTTTTACATCATCCGATTCGATGTTAAATACAGATACACAGTTTTCAACTGCTTCTTCTGTTCCAACTCTCTGGATTGTATTAATGATAATTTTCTTAGCTTCTTGTTGCGCAGTTAGTTTTGCCTCTTCAATAGTATCTTGAATATGAGACATTGCATTACTTCTTGCTTCTGCTTTTAAACCTTCCATTAATTGGTTTTTGGCTTCATCTGCAGAAAGACCTGAAATTACTTCTAGTTGTTGTAATTGGCTTTTGTGTAATTTATCAACTTCTGATTGCTTTTTATCTAAAACTTCAATTTTGTTAGTGTATTCTTGTGTTTTAGCTTCGTAATCGTCGTTGGTTTTCTTAGCTTTTGATAATTCATTAGAAATTTGAGATTCTTTATCTCTCACTCTTTTCTCTACTTCGGCTACTTTTTTATCTCTTGAAAGGATTACTTGTTCGTGCTCTGATTTTAATTCAATAAACTTTTCTTTTGCTTGAAGTATTTTGTCTTTCTTGATGTTTTCGGCTTCCAGATTAGCATCTTTTAAAATAGATGCTGCTTCTTTTTTTGCGTTCTTGATTAAGTTGGAAATATTGCTTTTTTCGATGATCTTGGCTATCCCAAAACCTGCTGCAATACCTATAATTCCTGAAATGATGATCGTTATTATGCTGTCCATGTTTGTTAAAATTTATATATAAAAAAGCCTACATTAGATTGCTTGTATAAACTCGAAAAGACAAGTTTTGAGCTAACTCACTGTTCAAGTTTCCTCGCCGAAGCGTGGCATGCTTTAGTAGTGATGATTTGCTCATTCTAATTTGTTAGTGTTGAGTTTACCAAATATGAACTAATGTAGGCAGTATCTTAGTTTCTGTAAAGAACGTTTAATTTTCGAGATATTGATCTAAAAGGCTGTTGATTCTTTTAATTCGTTCAATAGTTTCATCTCCATCAATAATTTTATCGATTTGTTTTTGCTCCACTTGCGAGGCAAATTGTAATGCACACATGGCCAAAACATCCTGTTTATCACGAACAGCGTAGTTTTCTTCGAATTGCTTTATCATCACATCAATTTTTTTTGAAGCACTTCTAAGTCCTTCTTCCTGTGATAGATCTACCGTTAATGGATAGACTCTGTCAGCGATTGATATTTTAATTTTAAGCTTTTCGTCCATGATTTTACTAGTCTGATAGTTGCGCTATACAGTGATCGATTTCGCGAATTAATGAATTTATTTTAAGCTTTGTATCTCTCTTATTATCGTTACTGCCAAGTAAAGAATTGGCGATTTTGAGTGTTTCATACTGCTTTTTAAGCCCCTCAATCTCTTCGGATTGTTGTTGTATGGTGTGTTTAGCCTCTATTAATTCTGACTTTAGTTCTTGATTGTTTTTTTCTAAACCTTTTAGCTTCGCAAAAAGTTTTTCTACTTTATATTCAAGAGTATCAATTATTTCGGCAATTACACTCATTATAAATCCTATTCATTACTTAATCATACAAAGTTAGTATTCCTTTTTATTAATGCAATATTTTATCGATTTTTTTGCATTAAAAATAGCAAATTAATGGAATTCAATGTATTGTATTTTGTAATTTTAGTAATTATTTTACTAACTTTTTTTTATCTTAGCAAAAATGTAAATCATGAGATATTCTGTACTTTTTCTGTTTTTTTGTAATTTTATTTCTGCTCAGACAGATTATCCAAAAGATTATTTTAGACCACCTCTTGATATTCCGATGCAACTTTCGGGTAATTTTGGGGAGTTGCGACCTAATCATTTTCATGCGGGTTTTGACTTAAAAACGAATCAAAGAGAAGGTTTAAATGTGTTCGCCGTTGCCGATGGATATATATCAAGAATTAAAATTTCGACTTTTGGAAATGGCAAAGCATTGTACATAACTCATGCCAATGGGTATACATCTGTTTATGGGCACTTGCAAAGTATGGTTGGTCCAATTCAGGAATATGTAAAAAAAATACATTATAAAGAGAAATCATTTGAAATCGAAATGTTTCTAAAACCTGGAGAAATGGTTGTTACCAAAGGACAATTAATTGCGTTGTCGGGCAATACAGGGTCTTCGGAAGGACCACATCTGCATTTTGAATTTAGAGATTCGAAAACAGAATTTGTTATCAATCCAATGCTTTTTGGATTTGATAAATACATGAAGGATACAAAAAAGCCTACAGTTTCTAATTTGTATGTTTATCCGCTTGACGATAAAACAACAGTTAATCAATCGAAAGTTCCTTTAATGCTTAATTTGTCATTGCAAAAAGATGGGACTTATTTATCTGATCGTGTTGCAACAAATGGAAAAGTTGGCTTTGGAATTACTGCTGTCGACTATGATGATGTCTCTTTTAATAAAAATGGAGTTTATAAAGTAGAGTCTTTTTATAATGGGAAGTCGAATTTTGGATATGAATTCAATACTTATTCTTTTGATGAAATGCGATATATAAATGCTTTTATTGATTATGCCAGATATAAAAAAACGGGGCAAAGAGTACAAAAGTTATTTATGAAAACGCCTTTTGCCTTGAGCATCATAAAAACAGATTCGATCAATGGTGTGCTTCCTGTGGTACCGAATCTAGCTTCGGCGTATCGTGTAGAAGTATCGGATTATTACGGCAATAAAAGCACGGTTAATATACCGATTCAATACGATTCATTGCCTGTAATTGTAAGTCCGGCACCCGAAGTTTCTAATTATTTGGTGAGGTATAATAAGGATGCTAATTTTTCTAAAGATAATATGTCGGTATTTTTTCCGGCAGGAACATTTTATGACGACTTTAATTTGAATTTTGATGTGAAAAATGACCGTATTTATGTTCATGATGATACTGTTCCTGTACATTCTAATTTTACAGTTACTATCGAAGATGCAAAATATCCCGAGAATCTCAAAGATAAAGTTTATATAGGCAGAATGACGGGTAAGAGTAGTAGTTATAATGCGACTTCCAGAAAGGGTAATGTTTATACTGCAAAATCAAAAATATTGGGGCAATTCGGATTAGTTTTGGATACGATTCGACCAACGATTAGAATTGCAAAACCAATTCAGGATAAATGGATTAATGATGTTAAGAAAATTCAGTTTACAATTAATGATGATTTATCTGGGATAAAATCCTATAACGGGTATTTAAACGGCAATTGGATTCTATTTGAATATGATAACAAAACAAAAAAAATTACATATGACTTTAATGACGGAATTGTTGCAGAAGGAGCTAATGATTTAAAAATAGAAGTTGTTGATAATGTGGGGAATTCTGCTATCTTTGAAACTCATTTTTTTAGAAGCCAAACTAAGTAAAAATATAACTCTTGAATAAGAACCTACTATTCGTTTTTCTTTTTTTATCTATTGGTTTTATTTCTTTTGCGCAAAATGCACGGGTGAAAGGGGTAATTCTTGATGAAATAAATCGCCCAGTTGTTGATGTAAATGTATCCTATTCGGGAAATGTAACACAATCTAATTCTAATGGTTTTTTTGAGATTTCAATTCCATCGAATAAAAAAGTGACTATCATTTTTACTCACGTTTCACAGAAAATGATGTCTATGACTGTAAGTTTAAAGCCGAATGAAATATTCGTTTTTAATCCTGTTATGAATAGTTATGCGGAGCAAATGGGAGAAATTATTGTCTCGGCAAATAAAAAAAGAGTTCAGGGAATTACAATTGTAGATCAATCGACCATAAAGAAGATTCCTGGTGCTAATGCTGGAATCGAGAATATTCTTAAAACATTACCCGGAGTAAATTCGAACAATGAACTTAGTACGCAATATGCTGTTCGTGGAGGAAATTATGATGAGAATTTAGTTTATGTAAACGAGATCGAAGTATATCGTCCTTTCTTAATTCGTTCCGGGCAACAGGAAGGATTAAGTTTTACTAATACAGATTTAGTACAAAATGTTGATTTTTCGACAGGAGGATTTCAAGCTAAATTTGGAGATAAACTTTCTTCGGTATTAGATATTACATATAGAAAACCAACTAAATTTGGAGCAGCTTTTGAAGCGAGTTTTCTTGGCGGAAGTGTTGCAGTAGATGCAGTTTCTAAGAACAAGAAATGGTCGGCAATTACAGGAGTTCGTTATCGCAATAATAGTTTGCTTGTAAATAGTCAGGATACACAAACGAATTATACACCATCGTATACAGATATTCAAACTAATATAAATTATGTAGCTTCGGCTAAATGGCAGTGGAGTTTTCTAGGTGCGATTTCTCAAAATAAATATCTTTATGAGCCATTAACCCGAGAAACAAAGTTTGGTACTGTTGATAAGCCAATGGCTTTGGCGGTGTATTATGAAGGACAGGAAAGAGATAAATATGATACTTATTTTGGGGCAATAAAAACAACATACAATGTTTCTCCAGATTTTACTTTAAAATTTATAGGTTCTATTTTTCATACACAGGAACAAGAACACTATGATATTTTGGCTCAATATCGTTTGGGTGAAGTTGATGGAGATGGTTCTGTTGTTTTGCAAGAAGTTAATTATACCAAAGGAATTGGGACACAATTAAATCATGCTCGAAATGATCTTGATGCTTTAATTGTAAATGCCGAAGTAAAAGGAATTTATAACTGGCAAGAGAATCTTCTGGAATTTGGGGTTAAATATACTCGTGAATCTATACGGGATCGTGTAGCAGAGTGGGAAATGATTGATTCGGCTGGCTTTTCGGTAAACCCACCAATTGTAAATTTACCTAAAAACAATCAGCCTTACGAACCTTATACGGGACCGTTGTTACCATATCAAAATGTGAGAGCGATAAATTTTAATACCATAAATAGATTTTCGGGTTATGCGCAATGGAGCCGAAAAGGTTATCTGGGGTCTAATGAAGTTTGGTATAATGCCGGAGCTCGTTTTCAAGACTGGAGTGTGTCGGGGGGTATTGTCGAGGGGAAAAATCAATTTGTGTTCAGTCCGCGTGCTCAATTTGCCTTAAAACCAGATTGGGATATGGACATGGTATTTAGATTATCTGGCGGGGTATATCATCAACCTCCTTTTTATAGAGAATTACGTGATCCAAGCGGAGAAGTATTGCCAAATACTAAAGCACAGCAATCCGTACATGTTGTTTTAAGTAATGACTATAATTTTAAAATGTGGAACCGACCGTTTAAACTGGTTTCGGAATTATATTATAAATCGTTGTCGGATGTAAATGTTTATACGATAGATAATGTAAGGATTCGGTATATAGCCGATAATAATGCAAAGGCTTATGCTCAAGGGCTTGATTTAAGATTAAATGGGGAGTTTGTACCAGGAACAGAATCATGGTTTAGTTTTGGGTATTTAAAAACCGAAGAAAATTATGAAGGTAAAGGATATATAGCCCGACCAACAGATCAACGATTAAAATTTGCGCTTTTGTTTCAAGATTATATGCCTAATATTCCAAGTATAAAATTATATCTAAATTTAGTTTATAATACTGGCTTGCCTGGTGGTTCACCTTCGTATGCAGATCCGTATTTATACCAGAATAGATTAAATGATTACCGTAGAGCAGATGTTGGTTTCTCTAAAGTTTTTATTGATAATAACAGAGTTTCAAAGAGTAGATTATTTAAAGACTTTAAAGAATTGTCTCTTGGATTTGAAATTTTTAACCTCTTCGATAATCAAAATGCAATCACGAATACTTGGGTTAGAGATGTATATTCTAAAAATCAATATGCAATTCCTAATTATATGACATCAAGAGTTTTTAATATAAAATTAAGTGCGAGGTTATAATAAACCACTGGAAAAGGTAGTTTAGAATGTATAAATTGATTGTAAATGAACTAACCATTTTTAAAATTGATTACATTTGAATTTATTTTTTAATGAAACAATATGAAACAAATACATATATCCATAATAAGTCTTTCGGTTTTACTTTTAGTAAGTTGTAAGAATGAAGTCGAAAAACCAAAGGTAACTTATGATGCTACTACAGCTTCAAAAGTTATAGCCAAAGTTGATTCAACTCAAGTTGCCATTGCCGATTTGCCAATTCAGATGGAAGGGACAAATTATCTTATTCACCCGGTTGGAGATGTAAGAGTGTATGAAAGAGGTACTAAAGCACGTTATGGTTCATCGAGTGTGAATGATATAAGTTTTACAATTTCGAATATTGGTGAATATGAAATTACTGGATATTTGCAAAATTTGAAATTTCAAAAAATAGACTCAGATTCTTTACGACCTTTAACAGATAAGCCTGTTTTAATCCAAACGGCAACTTATTTAAAAACTATCGCCGATAGAACTCATAATCATGTTATGGTTTATACCATGGTTGATATGGATACTAATAAAGATGGAAAATTAGATACAAGCGATATAAAAGCACTGTATTTAAGTGATATTAGTGGAGAAAGATTTACTAAAGTATCTGATGATTTTCAGGAATTAATAGACTGGAATATAATTGAATCCAAGAATCGTTTGTATTTTAGAACTATCGAGGATACGAACAAAAATGGACAGTTTGATAAAAATGATGTTTTGCATTATAACTACATCAATCTGGCTGGTAAGGATTGGAAAGTAATTAGCTATAAGCCGATTTAAGGTTTTAAATAAATTAAAAAGAGGCAGCGTTTTTAAATAAGCGCTGCCTCTTTTTTTTGGATCTAATTTAAATTTATAAGATTTTTTTGATTTAAATTTATTTATTATATAGGAAATTATTTATATTTGATAATAAATATTTTAATGAAATGGATAATTTTAAAAAATATAAAGTTCAGAGAGGCGATACAATAGAGGCTATAGCAATAAAAATTGGGATTCCTGCAGCCGAAGTGAGATCTTATCACAATCGATACTGCGAACTATGTGATTTAGTAGAGTTAGGATTACCCATTCGAAAAATTGAATATATTTTACTGCCTAATTTAGAATCATTTATAGAAACTAAACTATCGGAAAAGAATACTGTTAAAAAAGTACTGCTAGGTGCTAACAACAACTTACGTTTAACCGCAATGAATGGCCTAAAGCGTGAATATGGAACTACGATATTTTATAAAAATAATGATCAATTGATCAATAAAATTCATTTTACAGCGCAAATAGAGTTTGTAAAAAAAGAAAATGATTTTTCTATTGTAAAATTTGAAATTAACCAAGTATATGTGAATAGTAAAGAGCCAGAAATGGTAATTGAACAACTAGCCGACAAAATTTCTAAAGCATTATATCCTTTATTGATGAGTTTAAAAAGGAATGGCGAAATACGCGAGATACTTAATATTAAAGAAATACAAGAAAGATGGGAAAAACTTAAGCCTTCGATTCTTAAATTTTATAAAGGTGGTGATATAATAATAAAATTGCTTTCGTCATTTGAAAAGAGTATTGAGTCGGCTACATTATTGAGAAAAAATCTTGTAGAACACCCATTTTATAAGATTTATTTTTCACCCATATATCAAAATTACTCACCTGATTTATTATTTATAGATAATGATTTTCAGTTTAAAATATTTCAAAATGTTGATGAGTTTCAAAGTTTAACAGCCAAATTTCATGTTAACCGTAAGGGAATTATAAATTCTGATAGAAAGCCAAGTAAAGAGCTCCTGTCGCGTGAACAAGTGCTTGATGATATTAAAGGAAATAGAGAAGTTGAATTGAAAGACACTGTGTTTGAAGCAGGGAAATTAGAAGATGGAATTAGTGGTAATATGGATTTTCAATATAAACTGCATTATGATAGCAAAACCATATTTTCAATAACAGGCTTTATAAATTCAAGAAAGGATAAAGAAACTGTTTCTACTATAGAATTTGAGACTTATGAAATAGGACTAAAAAAACAAAAAATAAATATATTAAATCCCATATCAGATCAAATAGATTGGAGTTCTGAAATTATTAATGTGAAGGAAATAAAGGAACAAGGATTTTGGGATAAATTTTGGTGAAGTAGGTAGTAGCTAAATGTAATTTAAAAGAAAAACGGATTAAAAATTTTTAATTATAAAATGATGATGGATTATATAGCAGTAGAAGAAGCAAGAATACATTGTGAATATGGTAGCACAGATTCAACTTTTTTAGATTCACCCTATTATGGATGCACAATTGATGATAAAAACCCAATATTAGAAAATAATTTAAATATTGGTGATTTTGTTTTTTGTACGTTACGTAAACAAGCCTGTGTTTTTAAGGCATTGGATCAAACCTGGAGATATCCTGCAAATTTCGGGACTACAGAAGGTCATTATATTACAACAAAATCATTGTTATTCTGTAAAGAAGGAGGGATGTTATCAATTGTAGATGCAGGGCAAAACTCCTTAGGTGAAGTTGATGGAATGTTAAAAATTGTGGATTTGTAATAATCTGGATTTTAAGGACAAGTAATTATTATTAACTAAAATAATAGAAGGATGAGTCAAATACATTTAGTATGCCAGGGAGCAATTTGTAAATGCCAGTTTGGTACAGCACCCGATACGTTGAAAGTAAAAACCCAAAACAAACGTTTTATAAATGATTGGGAGGCAAAATCAAAATTAATGGCAACCCATAAAGATATAGGACAGACTTTTGAAAAAAACACTTTTGGAAGCTGTGCAAAAATGAACAACAGCTCTTGTAAACCAGTAATTACGAAGTGGGAAGATTATTATGAAAAGATAACTTTAAAAGACAATAATGGTAAACCTTTATTAGAAGATAGTAAAGCGACTTGTTCTGTAGCAGGAAGTGCTTGTATACAGATTATTAATAATGGGCAAGTATGTGAAATCACCAAGCAGAATATTAAAAATGCTAATCCTGAAATTATTAAAATAATAAACCCTGTAATGAACCTAAACATTGACGGAGTAGGGATATTACAAATACCAAATATTTAAATATTATGGGCGATAACAAATTACACATAATTCCAATATTAGAAAAAGGGCAATCTTATGATGCTTCGCTAGGAAGTATTGTTTTGCCTAAAGCAGCATTTTTTTCTGTAACAATTAAGGAATATCAAGAGGATGAAAAAAAAATAAAAGTATTAGAAGAAAAGAAGAAAGCATCAAAAGAGTTTGCTATAAAAAAGTGGGAAGAACATGCAAAAGTAGGTTGGAATAAAAAAAAATTAGAAGAAAATTACAAACATAATATACAGGATTGGGAAACATTTGATAAACAATCTCTGGCTCTTACAAAAAAATATGAAGATGTAAACTGGTGTTGGCAGTTGGTAGGTAAAAAAGTAGATTATAAGGATATTTCACATAATAAGTCTTTTGGTAAAGGAGTTTCTCAAATAAAAACTACAGGTAAACAAAGGATTGTATTTCCAGAACTCTTGGTAGGTGGAGGGCTGGCATGGCTCGAAGCATTTCATGAAAATGAAGGAGCGGTTGGGAAAATTCCTTACGGAGTATATATACAAGCAAAGGGTGTGCCCAAAATAATTCAAACAGAGTGGACAAATGTGGAGTATAAACCTATAAAAGGTAGTGTGGGGTTTATGTCAAAAGTAATATTGCATGTTTATACTGTAGCGATGTATGGGCAGGAGGTAGAAATAAAACTCATTAATAAAAATTTAATTAAGTCTAATGATGACCTACACATTTCTGGAGCTCCAGCTTTTAGGAGAGGAGTGGATATACTAAAAGTAAAGAAAAATGATATTGGTAAATTAGGAATTTCCGATTCGTTGACAAAAAGCGAACAAAACACAACAAATAATAGTGTAGAGCAAGAACAGTATACCCAAAAAATAGAAATAGAAGTGTTAATTGATGCAACATGGGAGAAAGTTGGAAAAGAGTTAAAAATTTTCCCTGTCATAAAATCAATGAAGACTGGTACTTATTTTGAAGATTTTGATACAGACTTTTTAGATGTTGAGGCTAATAGTTTGATACTAACATCTCCTATAGAAGTAAGTAACAAACCTGTGATAATCGGGGAAGTAGCAACTAATGTAGCAGCTTTTCATCCTTGCCAATATACCGAGATTACACTGGAATATGAAAAGGATGAAAAGCCTATTGAAATATTTAAAGAAAATTCTGGAGTTGGTCAAAATCCTAATATTGAAATAGGATTAATCTTAGGGTCTGTACCTAAAAAATTCAACATAAAAGTGGATGAAAAAAGTGATACTGACGAATGTCGATTTCATGGAAAAAGTAATGATCACGGAAAAAATATTTTTAAGTATGATCCATTAAAATTGCCTAAAAACATAAGTATAACTAATCATGAATCTAAAAGTATCGAAGGGACTGCTTTTTTTGATTATGATGAAAATAAATTATTTGATTATTTTTTTCTAACTGATTCTAAATTGAAGAGCTTACCTAGAATTGATATTCACTCAAATACATGCAGACATCAGCATAAAATGAATTTAGTAACTGTGCCCGATGTAAAATGGGAGGCTTACATTTTGATTATGTCCAAAACTTCAGAAAGTTTTTCTCATACAAGGATGCCTAACGATAAAGATTCTTTTGGGGATCCAATAGTTACAGATGAAAATGGCAAACCTACACGAAAAAATATATTTCAAATACATCAAAAAAAGGCAAGAGAAACCGGAGTTTCTGCTAAGAAAATGGCAAAAGACTTTACTGGAGAATTGCATATAAAAGCAAGTACAAATAATGGAGCTAATACATTTGATTATGGAGCTAATATTGAAGATAAACTAAACGAAATATTATCAAAATTGAGTAGTGTAAAAGAAATTTTAGACACAATATCCCACAGAGATGAAGCTGCAAAGGGTACTGCGCAAGGAGTAATGCAAAAAGGTACTACAGGTTCATCTCTTCCGGTTTTTATAGAGTTCAGTTTCCCTACTATACGTGTCGGTGGTGGATGGTACTGGGATTTGGACAAAAAAGATGGAAAAATAAAAACCATAGGTAATTTACAATTTGGATTTGAACCCTTAATACAAGGTAAGGGAGGAATTGATTTGGTGGCCGCCGCAGAGTATATACCAATTGTTAAACCCGTATTAGTAGCTTTAAGATATGTAAAAGTAGGTGCACAGTGGATGTGTGATAATACCCCGGTGAAAATTGATAGTGAACTTTATTTTAATTTGTATGTAAAGGGTAAAATTGATATAAGACAAACTATTGACTTTATTAATTCTAGTAATGATAAAACTGATGCTAAAATTTCACTATTAATAGGTGTTGAATTAGGATTTAAAATTAAAGCAACTATTGATAAAGTAATTTACACAAAGTCAGACAAATCGGGAGGGGAAGAAATAAGTAAAACGGGGTTTGACGGACAGCTATCAGCAGAAGCAGAATGTGGGTTTGTTGGCATAGTTACAGGAGGGCGTGATGAAAATGGAATGTATGTACAACTTAGGGCTGATTTTACAGGGATTACTTTAAAAGTCGTTGGGAAATTGACTATATATCAAAAAGGAAAGAAAGCTAAAAATTATGGATTAAATGATAAATTTGACCTAGTAGATTACCATAAAGATATTTGCAAATCAGAGAAAATGTATGTGTTTTAAAAAAATTAGTATTAGCATCTTAAGTCTATTCTTTATAAATAGCTGTGCACAGAATTCAAAAAGTAATCCTATAATTCAAAAAAAAATGGAAGAAGAAATTATTGCTTATCAAAGTAAAAAATATGATAAAATAGAAAAGTTTGACACAAGACCTCTATACATATTGCAAGTCAATAAAAATAATTGCAGGGTATTGGTATCTTGTAACGATATACCACATTGGATAACTTTTTTTGATAATACTGGAGCGAGTACACCTCTATTTATAAACGATTATATACCAAAATCAGGTAAACAAATTATAACAATACAAATATATCCTAAAGAGGGAGAAGAGTTTATAGCTGATAATGCCGATGTAGATGTAAAACTAAAATATGCCAAAGACAAAGATGATGGAGTAGATACTTATACAAATTTAGCTCATGTAGAATTACCCGAAGATGTTGGTAGTAAAAAAACACCTTATTTAGAACTAAAAATACCATTTGAAGCTTCTGTCCCATTTGATTTTAGTAGAGATTTAGAAACAGCTCAGGACTTATCCAAAGTCCCTAATATAGATGAAAAAATATTGAAAAAATATAATCAATTAAGAGATTTATTAGTAAAAGGGGATTGGTTCAATTTTATGAAAGAAATAGAAAATAGCGATTTAAAATCTTGTTCATATCTCTACGCTACAAAGCAAGAATTAATTACTGAAGACAAGGTAGAAAACATGGATATAACAAGGCTGAAATTAAATGTAATCGATAGAAAAGTAGATGCTATTAAAAATTATGAAATAGGTCTGTATGCTAATAATAAACTAGGACTTCTTAGGAATAAAAAAGATAAGACCGAAATTTTAAATGTAGAATTTAAAACTGACAAAGGGATAGATGGAGCAACGAAACCAATTATTCTCTATATGCCTGCTGGAAGCAATGAACTAAAAGTATGGTAATGTAAATATTATCAAATGTCTAAAAAAAATAAAATAGGAGAAAAAAAAGCTGTAGGATGTTATTTGACTTTTTGGTTTTTTATAGTGGCTTTACTAGGAATGCTTTTAGTGCTTTTTATCAAGATTAAATATTTTTTAAATGAACCCTAAGCATGATAATAAAGAGAATAATCTATATTATTATTTCGACACTATCTGTACTGAATAGTATTTACTTATCTAATCTTTATTTAGAAGCATTTATGTTGGATGATATGAATCAGGAGCTCAGCTCTAATTTTATATTGATCATCGTTTCACCACTTTTTATATTCATCATTATTGCAACAATTAGTTATTTTATTTACAAAATAAGAAATGTGAATTTTAATTTCAGATCGGATTTAATATTCATATTATGTGGTCCTGTTTTTTTTCTTTATAAGAGCTTACAATTTGATAATCCTAGACAATTATTGCAAGGAGTAGGATTTTTAATTGAAATTTTAAGTATTGCTTTTACGATTGGAAGAGATAAGGATAGTCTATTATTTAAACTTTTCGGGGTTGTTTTTCTTTGGGTGGTTGTAGGAACTATTTGTTTTTCACTTACAGGGATTTTTGAGCAATATTTAGGCTATAAAGATCTGAGGGATTCAAATATAAGATTATTATTTACAGCTATTTTTTATCATTTATTCAACGCTTGTTTTTTATTTTATTCCTATCTACCTAAGAGCATGACTGAAAAAGGCATTTTAAAAATGGGAGGGTACAACACATGAAAGTTAATATATATCCCGACTGCTGTGTGGGATTCCGAACTAATACCTTCAGATAAAATTTATTTAATATGAAACAATTTGTAGTTATTGCATGTTTTTGCTGTTTGTTGGGTTGTAATTAGAAGTTATTAGATAAAAAGAAGAATAAAAAGTTATAAAAATTCCTAAAAAATAAATAAATCTATTTGGGATAATTCCAAGTTACACAGGAACTGCAATTATTATGAAATTTAGAGAGGGAGAAGAAAAGAAATACTAATGATGCACTTTGACTAATGAAAAATATGATTTTAATAGGACTACTTATGTTTAATATAGCAAGTTGTCAAAAGAAAGAAAATAATAATAGCAAACATATAAAAATAAAAAAAGAGGAAAATAAAATGATGAATAAAACACAGCCGATATACGCTATAAAAGTTCATTCAATAGGAGCATTTGAGATTTTTGTTAATGGGATTTCAATTTATTCGCATAAAGATAAGGAAGCTTCAATTATTACATTACCAATTAATGGTGATATTCTATCTTCTGGAGTTCAAATGTTGCAAATAATTTTGCATTCAGCAGACAAACTTACAAAAAGTGAATTACAAAATTATTCCTTTAAAATTGTACAATATAATGGCTTTGATTCGCCAGACGTAAAGGTTGTACAAGAGTGTGTATTTAATGAAAGTTTATCTAAAGACAAATACACATATTTGCAATCTTGGACTTTTGAAGCTATTGTACCATATAAGGTCACTGGCTGGATATATTCATTTAATTTGAAGGAAGAGAATAAGGATCATTTATTAAATGAAGTCCAGCAATTTTATTTAAAAACTTGGAATTTAATAAATTCAGGCAACTACATCGAATATTATAAAATTATTGAAAGAAGACATCAGGAAAATCTAATTGCTTTTTATAATTCATCTGAAGTCAACGAAGAGCATAATGAGATAAAACAAAGAATACTCGATGCAAAAGGAAAAATGTATCCTATTGATTTTTCTAAATTCTATAGTGATGGTCGTTTAGCTGTTTTAGAGGATAAAGATGGTTTTTCACCTTTAGTTTATGAAACAGATCAATATACTGATTATTTTGGTTTTATATTTCATCGCCCAAAGCCCGGAGCTCCATTAGAAGTAATAAGATAAAATGAAGAATTAAGCTGTCTCAATTACAAGACAGCTTATTTTAACTAATAGAATTAAAGGGGATTGTTATTTTAAAATAACTGCGAGCCCCAACGCAAATTATGACAATATGATTGATTGGACTACTAAATTTTCAGGTTTAATAGTGGCTGGTTATGTTAACATTAAAACAGGATTCAAAAAATAAAGCACAAAAGTCATTTGATCCGATTAAATTAATTCCAAATTATATTGGAATACCTATTACTATGAAATTTGGAGAAGGAGAAGAGAAGAAATATTAATATAATTTAAAAAAAATGATTGTGGTTTAATGGTCCCATTATTTTTTAACTTACACAGTTAGTGAGATACTACCAAAATAAAAAAAACTAAATCAATATATCACTCTCCAGATCCGATTTTTCGATATCAAAATCATAACCTAGTTTATGAACTAAATCAATTACGAGTTTTTTATACCAGTTCTCCGATTTAGGATGAATGTATAATCTTTCGATAAGATGTTTAAGGTCAACACTGATTCTTAATCCATCATTAATTTTAATATCGCTTTTGGAGGTATCTGTAATTATTCGTACCTCGCGCTCATATTGAAAACTTTTTCTTTTAAATAAAAAAGGAAAGAATAAATCGTCAAACGGAATGTATTCTTTTTTGTAATCGATGTAATTTACTTCGCCTATATACTGATCAAAACAGTTTTCTCGTTTCAATGCTTTTTGCAATCTCCCAATGGTAGATTGAATTGCTAATCCTTCGCTGTTTTGGGTAAATATCTGCCACATGGCAAACGATTCGTACTCATTAATATGCCAACTGCTTATTGCTACTTTTTCGCGATGCGTTTTGTAATAATTTATAAAATCGGGATTGTCTATCGCGAGCTTTTTAATCTCTTCGTAAGTAGGTTCGCTAAACGTGCCCTCGTACTGATCTTCAAATTTATCAGAACGAGACATGAATAGTTTTTTTGACATTAATAAGTCCAGGAATTTAGATAAATCTAAGTATTTCCAAACAATAGTATCAGGATCTTCGGGAAGGGTTATGTTTGAATTGTGACGATACATAAGTTTTACAGCTTAGATATCTCTAAATTATGAAAATTTATTCAAACGACTGCATGCTAACCAATTTATTATAAGTTCCGTTTAGAGCTATTAGTTTATCGTGAGTTCCTTGTTCTACAATTTTACCCTTTTGCATGACAACGATTAAATCTGCTTTCTGAATAGTAGATAAACGGTGCGCAATAACAATCGAAGTACGGTTTTGCATCATGTTTTCAAGTGCTACCTGTACAAATTTCTCGCTTTCGGTATCCAATGCAGATGTTGCTTCGTCAAGAATCATAATTGGAGGGTTTTTAAGTACAGCACGAGCAATCGATAAACGTTGCTTTTGTCCGCCCGAAAGTTTGTTTCCGCTATCTCCAATATTAGTGTAAATCCCTAATGGTAATTCTTTTACAAATTCAAAAGCATTTGCGATTTTTAAAGCTTCGATGATTTCTTCATCGGTTGCATCTAATTTTCCTAATGAAATATTAGCTTTTATAGTATCGTTAAACAAGATGCTATCCTGAGTAACCAATCCCATTAAACCGCGAAGTGAATTTAAAGAAATGTCTTTAATATTAACATTGTCGATTGCAATGCTTCCTTGGTTTACATCATAAAAACGGGTAAGTAAATTAGCAATTGTACTTTTTCCGCTTCCAGATTGTCCAACTAATGCTACAGTTTGACCTTTTTTAATTTGAAGAGAAAAGTCTTTTAATACATTTTCGTCTTCATATTTAAAGTTGATGTTTTGAATAGTGATATCCGAATCAAAAGTTGATTTTTCTACAGCATCAACTTTACTTGTAATGGGGTTTTCCTGATCAAGAATTTCCAATACACGTTCTGCAGCTGCGTTACCTCTTTTTACTCCATAAGAAGCTTTAGAAATCGCTTTTGCAGGTGTAAGGATATTGTATGCTAGTCCCATGTATGCAATAAATGAGGCGCCATTTAATGTTTTTTCGATTAAAACCATTTGGCCACCGTACCAAAGTAAAATTGCGATTACCATGATTCCCATAAATTCACTTGCAGGAGAAGCTAAATTCTGGCGATTACCAATACTATTTGATAATTTAAAAAAACGTTGAGTAGAGTCTTGAAAAACACTATTAAAATAATTCTCAGAGTTGTATCCTTTTACCACTTTCAATCCGCCTAATGTTTCTTCAATAGTAGATAAGAATATACCTTGCTCTTGCTGCGCTTTGGTTGATTGTTTCTTTAATTGTTTCCCTATCAAAGAGATAATGTAACCAGAAACAGGAATAAAAATAAAAACAAAAAGAGTTAATTGTGGGCTTATAGCAAGCATAGCAATAATTGTAAACACAATCGTAAGCGGTTCTTTTACGATAAGTTCAAGAATTGCAAGAAATGAAGTTTGTACTTCGTTTACATCACCTGAAATACGAGAAATAACATCACCTTTTCTTTTTTCGGAGAAAAATGATAAAGGTAATTCAAGTGTTTTTTTATACATCGCATTACGCATATCTCTTAAGACACCATTTCTTAAAAAAGTAATGAAAAACATGGCGAGATAATCACATAAGTTTTTCAATAAAAATATCGAAATAATTACTGCTACCATTATCGATAGTGTGTAACCTACTCCATAAGCATCAGTAGCTTGTGTGATGAAATAGCTTAAATAGTTTTCCCCAAATTCTTTTATTTCCCAGATTCCTTTATAAACAGGCATGGTAGTATTTCTTTTGGTCTGGTCAAATAATACCTGGATCATAGGGATCAATGCCATAAACGAAAGCGTACTAAATAATGCATATAGAATATTAAAAAAAATGTTCATGTATGCATATCTTTTATATGGAAATATAAAAGGGAATATTTTTTTGAAATTGTTCATTTATTTTCTTGTGTTATTTTCTGCTATAGCTATGGGTTTTTCCAATTTTTCTAGCAATAATTTTTTTCTGGTAATCTTGTTAGGTATTTCGTGATAAACTCAATTGTGCACACAGTGTGTGCACAATTGTAATGTTTAACTTAATGAAACTTTGTGTTTTATTTTCGTAATCTCTATTTCTTTGATTAACAGTTTTTGCAACAATATGATTTATCTTGTCTATTAAATCGACAATCGAATTTAATAGTTGTGGAGCGTCATTTGTTGCCAGTGTATTCATTTAGATTAAATGCATTGCTGCAATAATGTTTTTTATTTTTTTGTCTAATACAGCTTCAGTTGCATCAAAATCTTCTACAGAGTCAAGATGAGTATTTACACTAATGTAAAATTTAATTTTAGGTTCAGTTCCACTTGGTCTTGCACAAATTTTAGAACCATCTTCAGTATAATAAATTAATACATTCGACTTCGGAATAGTCATTTCTGATACTTCATCCGTCAATAAGTTTAATGCCGTTGAGGATTGATAATCTTCAACCATTATTACTCTTTGTCCGTTTATTTCTTTTACAGGATTTTCGCGTAAATTAATCATCATCTGACTAATTTCTTCTAACCCTTGCATTCCTTTTTTTGTCAATGCAACTAAGTGTTCTTTGTAAAAACCGTGCTCAACATAAAGTTTTAAAAGTTCTTTATAAACAGAACTTCCACTAGCTTTTGCCTGGGCAGCCATTTCGCAAATTAATAAAGTAGCAGCAACGGCATCTTTATCACGTACAGCATCGCCAACCATAAATCCAAAGCTTTCTTCTCCACCTCCAATAAATTCAAGCTCAGGAAAGTCTTTGATCATTTTGGCAATCCACTTAAAGCCTGTTAAACCTACTTTACATTCTACATCGTAACTGGTTGCCAACTCCATCATCATAGGAGTCGAAACAATAGTAGAACCTACGAATTGTTTTTCGTTAATTTTTCCAGCTTTTTTCCATTGTTTTAATAAAAAAGAAGTCATTAAAACCATAGTTTGATTTCCGTTTAGTAAAATCATTTTGCCTTCGTTGTTACGAACTGCAACGCCTAAACGATCACAATCAGGATCAGTACCTACAACAATATCCGAATTGGTTTTAACAGCCAGTGCCAATGCCATTGTTAGTGCCTCTGGTTCCTCGGGGTTTGGCGATTTTACAGTTGGAAAATCACCATTTGGAACCGCTTGCTCAGGTACAATATGTACATTAGTATAACCCGCTTGAGATAAAGTAGGAGGGATCGATTTTATCGAAGTTCCGTGTAGCGAAGTAAAAACGATTTGTAAATCCTCTTTGGCTTTAGCCGGAGTATTAAAGCTGGCATTTTCTATAGATGATTCTATAAATGCAGTATCAATTTCCGTGTCTATATATTCTATTAATTTCTCGTTAGCGTGAAATTTAATTTTATTATAATCCAAGCTTTCAATCGTAGCAATAATCGCTGTATCTTGCGGAGGAACAATTTGTCCGCCATCTTTCCAGTATACTTTGTACCCATTGTATTCTGGGGGATTGTGAGATGCTGTAAGAACAATTCCGCATTGACATCCTAAATGTTTAAGTGCAAAAGATAATTCCGGAGTCGGACGCATATCTGAGAATAGATATACATGGATTCCATTTGCCGAGAAAACATCAGCAACAACTTTGGCAAGTGTATTACTATTATGACGACAATCGTAAGCAATTGCTACTTTTAGTTTTTCGTTAGGGAAAACTTTATGCATATAATCCGATATCCCTTGCGTGTTTTTTCCTAGTGTATATTTGTTGATGCGATTGCAACCAACACCCATTACACCGCGCATTCCACCAGTTCCGAATTCCAGGTTTTTATAAAAACTTTCCTCAAGGTCTTTTGGCGATGTTGTCATCATTTCTTTAATCGCCGCTTGAGTTTCATTGTCAAATGCAGGCGTTAGCCACTCGTTTACAGCAGTTAAAATGTTTGGTGCTATATTCATTTGTATATTATTTAAAATTTTAAGTCAAAAAAAATTAATGTAATCTCAGGAGTTTTTATCACGATTTCTCGAAGCAATCTCCTGCTATTCGCTATATCTTTATGTTTTTAAAGAAAAAACATAAAGGATGCCGCTGCTATCAGGGCTAGGGATTCTCGTTAAAAATTAACTTCTCGTGCTATTTTATAACGTTCTTCATTATTTTTGGTGCGTAAAATAATTTCGCCCAAGAAACCAGCAAGAAATAATTGAGTTCCCAATATCATTGTTGTTAATGCAATAAAAAACCAAGGATTACTCGTTACCAAGTTATAGCGCATTCCCATGTACATATGATACAATTTGGAAACTCCGATATAGCCCGCCAGTAAAAATCCAATTATAAACATAACCGAACCTATGGCTCCAAATAAATGCATCGGTCTTTTTCCGAATCTAGAAAGAAACCAAATCGTAATTAAGTCAAGGAAGCCATTAATAAAACGTTCCATTCCAAATTTGGTTTCGCCATATTTACGAGCCTGATGTTGTACTACTTTCTCGCCAATTTTATTGAAACCTGCATTTTTTGCCAAAACCGGAATATATCGATGCATTTCTCCCGATACCTCAATGTTCTTAACAACTGTATTTTTATAAGCTTTTAATCCGCAATTAAAATCGTTTAATTCAACACCCGAAGTTTTTCTTGCAGCCCAATTAAATAATTTTGATGGTAAGTTTTTGGCTACGACAGAGTCATAGCGTTTCTTTTTCCATCCCGAAACCAAATCAAATTTCTCTTTGGTAATCATTTCGTACAATCCAGGGATTTCCTCCGGACTATCTTGCAAATCGGCATCCATAGTAATGATAACATCACCATTTGCTTTGGCAAAACCAGCATGTAAAGCCTGTGATTTTCCAAAATTCTTCATGAAACGAATTCCTTTTACATGCGGATTCTCATTAGAAAAACCTTCAATAATATTCCAAGAATTATCTGTACTTCCATCATCTACAAAAATGATTTCATAAGAGTAATTGTTAGATTTCATCACTTTAATGATCCATGTGTATAGCTCCGTAAGTGATTCCTCTTCGTTAAGAAGCGGTATTAGTATAGATAAATTCATTTATTTTATTCTTGATATGAAGTTTTGCTTTTAAAAAATGCAGCCATAATTAAACCAAAAATAGAACTGAAAACAATACTAAAAACAGAACCTTTGAGAAGTTCTATAATAGAATAAGGATTGCTTTCTTTCATTTTTGCTATTGCCTCGTTGATTGCGGCTGCAGGTGTACCGAATTTTTGCATCATGCCTACGGTATATTTTATCATTAAATTGCTTAATGTCTCTTTTGCTCCCGGATCAATGAAGTTGAATAATACTATATTAAAAAGAGTAGATATTAAAATTCCGATTACAGCAGCAATAAAGTAAGTTGTAAAGGCATCCTTGAAAGGAAAAACACCATTTAGTTCCTTTTTTGTCTTAGTAAGTAAAACGATACCTAATATAAGGTATATCAAAATTCCTATAGATCCAACCCACCATGAAGTGAAAAGATTTAGATTGATTGCGTATATAGTTGCGGTAATCAATGCAGAAACAACTCCAATTGCTATTCCGAAGGTAATTCCATTCTTTTTTATAACCTCATTAATCATAATCTATATGTTTTAAAATTAATCCACAAATATAGCAATTCCCAATATATTCATTGATAAAAAATGCTTTTCGATTTTAGATAAAAAAAACAGGGCAAACGTTTGTTTATTAAAAAATAATTGTAAATTTGCAAACTGAAATAATTAAAAGTTTTAAAACAAAAAAGAGTAGTTGAGTTTACACCTTTTTCTAACCATGGAAAAGCTTCAAAATTAAAGCGCTCTAAACAATAAATAAAAAGAAAAGATGAAAAAAGGAATTCACCCAGAAAATTACAGATTAGTTGCATTCAAAGACATGTCAAATGAAGATGTGTTTATCACTAAATCTACTGCAGATACAAAAGAAACAATAACAGTTGATGGTGTTGAATATCCAGTTGTAAAAATGGAGATCTCTAGAACATCTCACCCTTTTTACACAGGTAAATCTAAACTTATTGATACTGCAGGACGTATTGATAAATTCAAAACTAAATACGCTAAACACGCTAAATAATTTTAGTTTGTTTTTAAATAAATCAAAGCCTTCCTTTTTGGAAGGCTTTTTTTGTGTAATTATATCACGTTAACTGTTGATTAAGAAGCCTCGACGATAAACGAAACAAATAAAATATTTGTAACTTTGAACTCGATAACCAAATCAATATTTTAATAAATTGCCAAATTAAATTAATTTTATGAATTACATTCTATTTGACGGGCCCGTCCGGAATGCCTTATTACCTTTTACATTTACACGACCTGTTGCCGATATTTTAATCGGGATAATGACGATACGTCAAAAGTGGGAAATGCATTTGGGATCAACAACAACTACAATAACCGAAGAATATTTATCGGAGAAATATCCGATGGTTGAGCTTGAAGAAAACGTGATGATTAATGCTTCTTTTTTGCCAAATATTGATTTAGCAGATCTCGTTTCGGATTTAACAACGAATCAAGCCATCTTTAAAGGAGACGAAGTAATCGCTTTTCATACAAATGAAAATCAGGAAGAAGTCGATTTTGATACTTATGAAATTATTCAGTACAACGGTGATTGTATAACTGTAGAGCATACTTGGGATATTTTTTCAAAAAATGACGCTGCAATTCGTGAAGATTTTAATTTCTTAACCGAAGACAGGAAATCACAGCCTATTCCGAAAAGTGTAAATACGATTGCACCTGAAAATATATTTATAGAAGAAGGAGCGAAATTAGAATTTGTTACTTTAAATGCTTCTGCTGGTCCTATATATATAGGAAAGAATTCTGAAATCATGGAAGGTTCAGTAATTCGAGGTCCTTTTGCTTTATGCGAAAATGCACAAGTAAAATTAAATGCCAAAGTATATGGAGCTACAACTGTAGGTCCTGGATCCAGAATAGGTGGAGAGGTTAAGAATTCGGTTCTTTTTGCAAATTCAAATAAAGGACATGATGGATTTTTAGGGGATTCAGTTTTAGGAGAGTGGTGTAATATTGGTGCAGACACTAATAACTCGAACTTGAAAAATAACTACGAGGAAGTAAAACTATGGAGTTACGAAACAGAAGGATTTGCCAAAACAGGACTTCAGTTTTGTGGTTTAATGATGGGAGATCACAGTAAATGCGGAATCAATACGATGTTTAATACTGGAACTGTAGTAGGAGTAAGTGCTAATATTTTTGGTACTGGTTTTCCTCGCAACTTCGTGCCTAGTTTTTCTTGGGGTGGAGCAGCAGGATTTACAACATATGTTACCAAGAAAGCTTTTGAAACTGCACGATTAGTTATGGGACGTAGGAATATCGATTTTGATGATATAGAAGCTGGAATTTTGGAGCACATTTTTGAGGAAACTAAAAAATGGCGTAAAGATTAAAAAATTAAAACCCCTCAATTTCTAGAAATTGAGGGGTTTTAATTTATGATTGAATTCGGTTTTTATTTAGCAATCTTGATAAATTCGCCTTTAGAGTTAAATTTTAATTCTAAGCCGTTACTTAGTTTTGCTTCATATCCCAGAGTGCCTTTTTCTATTTTTGTTATTTTGTCTTTAGCAAAATTGGTCTTTACATAAGATGCTATTTTACTTGGAATAATAGATGCGGGAATTGAGGCGCTTTTTCCATCAATTTCTTTCCAATTTCCTTTTCCGTCAAATTCGATTTCTAGTTTATTTGCAAATTGAACTTTGTATTCTTTAGAGAGGATTTCTTTATCCTCAAGTATGTAAGTCGGTTCTTGTTTTGCAAAGTGAGTTTTTAAAAAAGTTTGTGCATTTGCTGGTAATGCAGCTTTTTTAATTACTGTTTTTTGTGCATTTGCAGAAAGTCCAAATATTAATCCTGCAATTAGGCTAGCTGCCAAGTTTAATTTCGTTCTCATAATTTCCTGATTTTTAAATTCTTATACAAGGTATAATAAAAAAATGAAAAGATGTAAGAATAATTGTAAAACTTGAAAAAACTAAGATGTCGGGTATTGATTGTATTGCCTAATTATCTAATTAATCTATCTTTGCACTTTCAAAAAAATACTTGCTGAGAAGTCTAAAAATCTAAGCAGTCTAAAAATCTAAAAATCTATATGATTACAGTTAATGATATTTCAGTTCAGTTTGGTGGAACTACACTTTTTAGCGATGTTTCTTTTGCTATAAATGAAAATGATAAAATTGCCCTTATGGGTAAAAATGGTGCGGGAAAATCGACACTTTTAAAAATTATTGCTGGTCAAAGCAAGCCTTCAACAGGAAATATCTCGGCTCCAAAAGATGCTGTTGTGGCTTATTTGCCTCAGCATTTGTTAACTACCGATGGAGCAACTGTGATGGAAGAAGCATCAAAAGCTTTTGGTGAAATTTTCCAAATGAAAGCCGAAATTGACGAAATCAATGAGCAGCTAACGGTTCGTACAGATTACGAAAGTGATGCTTACATGAAATTAATCGAAAGAGTTTCAGACCTAAGCGAGAAATTTTATGCGATTGAAGAGGTGAACTATGAAGCTGAAGTTGAGAAAATTTTAGTTGGTTTGGGTTTTGTACGTGAAGATTTTAATCGTCAAACTTCTGAGTTTTCAGGAGGTTGGAGAATGCGAATTGAATTGGCTAAAATTCTTTTGCAAAAGCCAGACTTAATCTTACTGGATGAGCCTACAAATCACATGGATATAGAAAGTATCCAATGGTTAGAAGATTTCTTATTGAATCAGGCAAAAGCAGTTGTAGTGATTTCACACGATAGAGCATTTGTAGATAATATTACCAATCGTACTATTGAGGTTACAATGAGAAGAATCTATGATTATAAAGCCAAATATTCTCATTATTTAGAGTTAAGAAAAGACCGTCGTATACACCAACAAAAGGCATATGATGAGCAACAAAAAATGATAGCGGATAACAGGACTTTTATTGATCGTTTTAAAGGAACGTTTTCTAAAACAGATGCTGTTCAGTCTCGTGTTAAAATGTTAGAAAAGCTTGTTATTGTACAGGTTGATGAGGTGGATAATTCGGTGTTAAAATTAAAATTTCCACCAGCAGCACGTTCAGGACAATATCCTGTTGTGGTGAAAGATTTGTCAAAATCTTACGGAGATCATGTGGTTTTTAAAGATGCAAATATTGTTATCGAAAGAGGTCAGAAAGTGGCTTTTGTAGGTAAAAATGGAGAAGGAAAATCGACTATGATCAAAGCTATCATGAAAGAGATTGGTATTGATGAAGGAAGTGTTGATATTGGACATAATTCACAAATTGGATATTTTGCTCAAAATCAGGCTTCTTTATTAGATGAAAATGCAACAATTTTTGAAACTATAGATGGTATTGCTGTTGGGGATGTTCGTACGCAAATAAAGAATATTCTAGGCGCTTTTATGTTTCAGGGAGATGATATTACTAAGAAAGTAAAAGTGCTTTCTGGAGGAGAAAAAACACGTTTGGCAATGATAAAATTATTGTTGGAACCAGTTAACTTGTTGATTTTGGATGAGCCTTCGAATCACCTGGATATGAAAACCAAAGATATTATTAAAGACGCTTTACGTGATTTCGACGGAACTTTAATCTTAGTTTCTCACGATCGTGATTTCCTTGACGGATTAGCAACTAAGGTTTTTGAGTTTGGTAATAAACGTGTGAAAGAGCATTTTGAAGATGTTGCCGGTTTCTTGGCGCATAAAAAAATGGATTCTATGAGAGAGATCGAAAAGTAGTTTTATAATTTATATAAAATCAAAAAGCATAAGACGTTTAATCTTATGCTTTTTTTTATGACTTAAACGGAAATGAATTAAGCTTCTTTTAAAACACTTTTCTTTTTAAAATATAAAGCGATATATGCTGCAATAAAACAAACAACGCCTATGATAATCATGTTCCAAATAGGTTTTGTAGTTTGAGTGAAAGTTCCATCCTCAATAATCAATATTCTAAAGGCCTTTAAGAAATGAGTTAACGGAATCACATTCGCAATTGCTTGTACCGCTACAGGCATTTGGCTTAAAGGCCAGGTAAAACCGCTTAGGATAAAACTAGGGGTTGCAATAACCATTAAAATCTCTGTTGCTTTTAATTGATTTGGAACTAGAATACTCACCAGAATACCGATGAAGGAGACTGAGAGTACGAATATTCCAGCTATAAATGTGAGAGGAAGTAAGTTGTCGTAAAAAGGTAATCTAAACCATAGTGTAAAAAGCCAATATATAAACCAAATACCAAAACTCATAAGCATATAAGGAATGATTTTTACAGCTAGTAGGTTTAAAATTGAAGGACATCTTTTTACAAGATCTTTAAAAGTTCCGTTCTCAAATTCTGAAGCAAAAGAAAGAGCTAATCCTAATAAAAGAACTTGCTGCAGAACAGTTGCTAAAACTCCTGGCCAAAGAAAGTACATGTAGTTAGTGCTTCGATTGTATTTTTTTATAAAAGTAGTTTTGAATGGTTCATACTGCGACAGAAGTAAATTCTCGGGAACACCTTGTTTTCGTAAAGTTTCAATTTGAATCCCTGCTTTTAATGTTCCAAGGCAGATTTGTATTGCAGTCGATGCATAATTGGCGGTTAAAACATTAGAAGTGTTTACGATGGTTGTGATTTCCGGATATTTCTTGGTGAGTGTCATTTTTTCGAAATCTTTCGGGATAATAACAACACAAGTCGCTCCTTTTTCAATAGCAATCTTAGATAGATTATTCTGGTCGTATAGAATGGAAGCAATAGATAAAACCTCATTATCTTCGAACATTTGAATTGCTTTTGAACTTAATTCCGTTCGGTCTTGGTCAACAACAATTATGGGTAAATCGGTTACTTTACCTTTGCCATAAACATAACCCAATAGAACTCCATAAAGTATTGGTGCTCCAATAAAAAGCAATCGGAGAACTTTGTTGCTCCAAAATAATCGGAATTCCCGTTTAAGCAATGAAAAGAAATTTTGCATAGTTAAAGAGATAAAGTAACGGTTGTTTTTGTAATTAGATCTTTTGTTTCTTCATTATTGGAAGGTGTTATTTTTATTTCGAATAAACTTTCCTGCATTTCATAATCTGGGTATGCGGTTGCTATGTTTCCATAGGCTCCCAATTGTTTTATCGTACTGATAGTTCCTTTTATGTCTGCTTTTTTATAAGGAACATGAACCGTTACTTCTTGTCCTTTTTTAAATTGTCCTAATTGATTTTCGGGTATTGTAAAGCGAAAATAGGTGCTGTTGGCAACGTAACCATTAAATAGAGTATATCCTGGTAATGCTAGTTCACCTACGGTTAAAGTTATAGTTTCAATGCTCATATTTTGAGGAGCGATTATATAACGTTCCTTATCGGCAGTTTCTACTTCTTGTAGCGCGCCAAGGGCTCTGTCTTGTTGACCTAAAGCCATTGTTTGTTGTTCTATTCTAGCACCTTTTTTGGCATCGTCAAGTTCGGCAATAACGGCATTGTATTGCGCTTGGGCACCTTGATATTTGGCGAAAGTTTCATCGTATGTTTGTTGTGATATTAAGGAGTCTTTAAGCATGTTTGTTAATCGTTTGATTGATTTTTGAGCAAACTCATATTGTTCCTTTAATCCCATTTTTTTAGCTTCCAGTTGTTTAATTTGGTTTTCGGTAGCTCCCTTTACAGCCATTTTGTATTGTGCTTTTGCAGATATAACAGCGCCTTCGGCTTGGTTTTTCTTAGCATCTACTTCCGGAATATCAAGAATTGCCAGAGTATCTCCTTTTTGGACTATATCTCCTTCTTTGACAAAGATTTTTAAAATCTTGCCAGGTATTTTGCTTACAACAGCAATTTGTTCTTTTTCTATTTTTCCCTGAATTAAATTTTCTATTTTTTTCTTTTGACAGCTTATAAAAAGGAAAATTAAACTGATTGTAATAATTACTTTTTTCATAGAATAGAACTTTATTTAGATAATTTTTTTGATAAATCGCCAGTTGTAATTATGGTTTCAATAGCCGATAATCGCTGCTCGATTAGGGTTGTAGTTTTGTTTACCGACGCTTTATATGAATCATTTTCTGCTTCAAGACGTTCGGATATATTGATAAGACCTTCTTTGTATTGTTTAATTGCCAGATTTAAATTATTGCCAGCTACTTTTTCTTGTTGTTGTGTGATGTCAATTTTTTGGGTAAGAACACTATAGTCAACAAAGTTTTTTTCGAGGAGTAACTCTAGTTTTTCTTTAGCATCATCAATTTGATTTTGTACTTGTTCAATGTTAATTTTTGCTTCATGTACTTTGTGTTTTCTTTCGAAGCCTGAGAATACTTCCCATTTCATTGCTGCACCCACAACCCAATTATTGCTTATGGTTACCTCGTTTAATCCTAGATATAATGCTTGATTTATTCCTGTAATTATTGGTGTTGTAGCGTTGGCATCAAATAGGCTTGAATAAGAAACTCCTCCAAAGGCTCCTAAAGTAGGAAGATAGGTTCCTTTCTCTTTTTTTAATAAATATTCATAGGCAGTTTTGAACGATTCTAAGGCTTTTATTTCCTGTTTATTTCCTGTGTTTAATTTTTCATCGGTAATTAAATATGGAATTAAATCGTATTGAACATTGTCTATTTCGGAACTAGAATATCCTGTTAAATATTGAATTTTTTTATATACTAATTTTCTTTTTCCGTCAAGCTCTATTTTTTTTGAAGTAAGTTCTAATGTGGCTAGCTTAATTTTATCTCTGTCATAAGGAATTGCAAGTCCTTGTTCTATGGCTTTTGTGACACGTTTGGTTTCTGTATCTAATCGTTTTTCGCTGTCTTTTATCAGTCTGTCGATTTCTTTTAGTAGCACTAATTGATCGAAAGTATTTATGACATCTTTTATAATTTGATCTTTCTCGGACTCTTTTAAAAATACTGTTCCTTTAGTTTTCTCATGAATTGCTTTGGCTCCATTAGGGATTTGCATACCGCTAAATAAGACAGTTTTTGCCATTACACTTCCATTAAAAATATTTCCATAGTTTTTAAAAGCTGTTTTTCCATCGAATAGAGGATAGTTAACAATCGGTATGGTTGCAGTAGGAAGATCTACAGTTAATTTATTGTCAAAATAGGAGTACAGGGCACTAGCTTCGACAGTAGGGATGTATTTGTTCCAAACCCCTTTTTCCTGAAGGTTTAATTTTTCAATATCGAGGTCTTTGTTTTTCAAAGAAGCACTTTTCTCTATGGCTATATAAATGGCATCCTGTAAAGTTGGAGAAACCTCTATTTGGGCATATCCGTAAGTTAAAGAAAGAAAAAAAAGGAAAATAGATAAATGTTTTTTCATCGCAATTTTGTTTCAGGGGGTGATAAATTGGAAATGGGTTTTGTAAGACATTGCAAACGAATAGGCGCATAGGAAATACGGTTATTTACAAAGTTAAGAATATAACTCTTACATTCTTTCTTTTATCGGAAGTAAATTGTTAAGCTATGTTAAAATGTTTTTGGTGAAATTTATTTGTAAAACAGAAAGTTATATTGCAATGTTAGACTTTGTGTATTTTTTTATACCTTAGTGAAAGTATTAATAAATTAACTATTTTTTAACATGAAAAAATGTGTCTTGTTTTTAGTTGTTTTAATAGCTGGCTTAGTTAGTTTTCCTGTATTTTCTCAAACAGATAATGAGCCAGTAGCTTTAGGTTTGCCGGGAGATAATCTTAATTTGTATGCTGTATTAGATGTTTTTCAAAAATCAAAGACATTGGAAGATTTTGAAAATGCATTAAATGATAAAGATAATAAGATTAATAATTTAGATTTAAATAATGACGGCCAAACGGATTATATTCGGGTTGTGAGCCAGAAAAATGGCAACAATTATTCAATAGTACTTCAGGTTGATGTTAATAGTAATGAGAAGCAAGATGTAGCAGTTATTGAGGTAAATAAAGATAAAAATAATAATGTTCATGTACAGATTATCGGTGACGAAGATTTGTACGGGAAAAATTACATTGTTGAGCCTGCAAGTGTAACTGCTGGCACGCCAAATCCTGGTTATAAAGGAGACGGTACAGTAATTGTAAATAATAATACGACAAATAATTATAATACAACGACGAGTCCCAATTATGTAACTACAAGTGTAAGTGCTTGGCCTGTGGTATTGTTTATGTTTTCCCCTTTATTTGTGCCCTATGTATCTCCTTGGCATTGGGGATATTATCCTTCCTACTGGCGTCCTTGGCGTCCAGTGTATTACCATGATTATTGGGGGTATCATGGACATTATTATAATAATCGCTATTATCGAAGAACTACTGTTATAAGAAATCCAAGATATTACAATACTTATGTTACAAGAAGAAATACATCTGTAGTTGTTAGAGATAATAGAGTTAATGGGCGATACAATACTACGTATAATGGTAGAACTTATAATAGACCTGCTCCGGTAACATCAACGCGACCAGGAAATACAAGACCAGGAACAACGCGTCCTACAAACCCAACAACAAGACCTGGTGGGACACGACCAACGAATCCATCTTCAACAAGACCTGGTGGAACGCGCCCGACAAATCCATCTACAACAAGGCCGACACAACCAGTGACAAGACCAACTACGCGTCCGGTTAGTCCAACTAATCCGTCTACTCGCCCTGTTGTTAGACCAACACAGCCTACGACACGTCCCACAAGTCCGGTGACACGTCCTACGACAACAAGACCTGCAACACCAAGGCCTGCGGCAACACCAAGGCCGACAAATCGTGGTTCTGAGAGAAGATAAGAAGAGAAGAGATTGAAAAATAAATTTTAGAATCAGCTAGTATTAGCTTAATTATTATCTATGAAGCTTATGGGGAAATCTATGCTGATCAGAATATTTTTGATATTTCTTATAACACCTTTTTTTTTGAAAGCTCAATCAGTAAAGGATACGGTATATGTTATTTTAAAAGAAAAAGAAAAGGAAATAGTTTACCCGAAATTTAAATTTAAAGGGCTTTTGCAAGTGCGTTATTTAGGATCTATTACAGATAATGTAGATGTTCTGGGGGTTCAGCATACAATAGGAGAGGTGACAAGAAGTTCATTTGATGTTAAAAGAATGCGAGTTAGTGTTGCTGCAAACTTGAGTGAACATACCGAAGTTGTTGTTTTGGTTAATTTAGCCGATTTTAAATCGGATCCGGAGAATAAAGTTTTAGAGAATGCTTATGCAAAATATACTTTTAATAAATATATAGCTTTTACAGGTGGTCAATTCAGACCTGGTTTTGGTATTGAAGAAACGGTTCCTGTAGATATTATAAAGTCATTTGATTTCTCAAATCAATATTATGAGTTTGGCAAGAATGGCTGGACGAGTTTCCAGATAGGAGCTTCAATGACTGGAGCTGTTGATCTTGGAGAGATTCCGATAAATTATGCTGTTTCTGTTTTAAATGGAAATGGGAGAAACCAAGCGATGGATAAAGATAGCGGGAAGCAATATTCTACTCGAGTTGTTTTTGGATTGTCTAAAAAACATAGTATTAATTTAGGACTCAATGGAGGTACTGGAAAAGTTTATACACAGGATGTGTTTGCTTTAGGGGCAGATATTGCTGCTGATTTTAAACTTGCTGATAAGCTCACTTTCGATGTTCAGTTTGAAATTAAGCAAGGAACCAATCATAATTTGTATTATTCCTTGCCTGTTGATGCTAGAACTGCATATGTAAATGATTATCAAATGAGAGGTTTTTATTTCTTGCCTAATTTTAGATACGCAGTCAATTATAAGAAGCTTACTTCCCTCGAGTTTTCAAGTAGATATGAGTATTTTGATTCTAATTTTAGGGTAAATTCGAATGTAAGGCAGACTTTTACTCCAATGATAAGCTTAGAATTTGGAAAAGCTTATACTGGACGTATCGAAATGGGAGTTGAGATTGATAGATACAGTAAAAATATTCCAGATACATCATTTTATGATAAGGAACTATTTATAATACAATTTCAATGTAGGCTTTAGCTTAATTTAATCTTTAACTTTTATGAAAGAAGTAAAAATTCCTCAAACATTAATTACCGTTGCAGTTGGAATTGTTCTTTGGATTATACCAGCTCCAGATGGGGTTAAAATAGAAGCGTGGCATTTATTTGCCATTTTTGTAGCTACTATTTTGGGTATTATATTAAAAGCTGCTCCAATGGGGACTATGTGTATGATTGCAATTGCAGTAACAGCATTCTCGCAGGTTCTTGCTCCAGGTGAAGCTGGGAAATCAATTACGCTTGCATTAAGAGGTTTTGGAGATAAAGTAATATGGCTTATTGGGATATCCTTTTTTATCGCCCGCGGGTTTATTAAAACGGGATTAGGAAATCGAATCGCTTTTATATTTATACGAATATTTGGGAAAAGTTCACTGGGATTGGCTTACGGGTTAGGATTGGCAGATTTATGTCTTGCTCCTGCTGTACCTAGTAATACGGCGAGAGGAGGAGGTATTATTTATCCTATTATGAAATCTATGGCGATAAGTTTTGGCTCTGAGCCAGATAAACCTGAAACGCATCGAAAGTTAGGTTCTTTTTTAACGTTGAATAGTTATAATATGAACTTGATTTCATCTTCAATGTTCTTGACAGGGACGGCAAGTAATCCTATGTGTCAAAAGTTTGCTCTTAATTTAGGAATTAAAATTACCTGGATGTCTTGGGCGCTTGCGGCAATTGTTCCGGGATTAGTCGCCTTTTTTGTAATTCCATTAGTGTTATATAAAATTTATCCGCCGGAATTAAAATCAACTAAAGATGCTCCTGGAATCGCTCGTGAAAAACTAAAAGATATGGGGCCGATTTCAAGAAATGAATGGTTAATGTTATTGACATTCTTTATTTTGCTATTTCTTTGGATGACGGGAGATTTGTTTTCCATAGATGCGACTACAACTGCTTTTATTGGGTTGGTGATTTTGTTACTAACCTCAGTTTTAACTTGGGAAGATGTAAAATCCGAAAAAGGAGCTTGGGATACTATTGTTTGGTTTTCGGTTTTGGTAATGATGGCAAGTTCGCTTAATGAGTTAGGATTTATAGGTTGGTTTAGTGATTTGGTAAAACAACAAATAGGAGGATTGAGCTGGCAAATGGCTTTCCCTATTATAATTATCGTGTATTTTTTTAGTCACTATCTCTTTGCTAGTGCAACAGCTCACGTGGCGGCAATGTATGCAGCATTATTGGGTGTTGGAGTTTCACTAGGGATTCCAGGGTTGCTATTGGCGTTTATGCTTGGATTTATAGGTTCGCTTTATGGTACTTTAACTCATTATGGTCATGGGCCAGCTCCTGTGTTTTTTGGGAGTGGTTATGTTGATTTAAAGAGTTGGTGGGTAAAAGGTCTTGTAACTGGAATCGCCCTCCTGCTTATCTATATGATAATAGGTGGATTATGGATGAATATAATTGGGTACTATTAAATTCGAATTCCAGGTGGAAGCAACTCTTTGTAAATTGGGTTTTTCTTAAAGAAAACTACAATCTTAGGATGAATTGGAACTACTTTTAGTTTTCGTTCAATCGAAATTTCCATGATGCTTTTTAGCATGCTATAAAGAAAATCTTGATCTTCAAATGAATCCGGAGTATTGATTTTTGTTAGAAATATCTTTTTTTCTTGAAAAGAGTATTCGATTGTTACTAATCCTGCTGGGGTTGGGGTTTCAAATTGTCTTGCAAAGGCATTGTCTTTGATTTCCATTACTGAAATGGGTTCCATATTATTTGTTTTTATGTGGTATTTAAAAAATAGAAGGAAATGAACAATAAGTAAGATTCATTAATCTTCTTGCTAATATATAATCAGAAACAAATTATTTCTAATACAAAGGTAATCATTTGATATTCAATATCAAATGATTTTGTTTACGCGGGGTATTTTGTGTTTTAAAAATGTTGTCAGCGCATGTGTTTACTGCTACTCTGGTTTATGTTTAGTAATAATATAATGTGAAAATTGGGGTTGGTGTCGTTAAAAAGTGATAATTTTATAGCAATAATAATCTTCTTTTGTTGTTAATATTTGGAATACGATTATATGAGTAAAATCCCTGTTTATTTTATGCCTGGTCTTGCGGCAAGTGCTACTATTTTTGAAAGAATTGTATTGCCTGAAGATATTTTTGAGATGTGTTTGTTGGAATGGGAAATTCCGCTTGATAATGAATCTTTACAGGATTATGCTAAAAGAATGACACAAAATATAAAACATCCTAATCCGGTTTTAATTGGAGTCTCTTTTGGTGGTATTTTGGTTCAGGAAATGGCTAAACACATAACGGCCAGAAAAGTTATTATTATTTCGAGCGTAAAGAGTAATGTAGAATTTCCTCGAAGAATGAAAATTGCCAAAACTACCAAAGCGTATAAGCTGATACCGATGCGATTGATATTAAATGTAGAGAGTTTGGCTAAGTTTTCTTTTGGAGAAAAGATAAACAAGAGGTTAAAGCTATATGAGAAATTTTTATCAGTGCGTGATATTCGTTATTTAGATTGGGCTATTGAGCAAGTTATTCTTTGGGACAGAATTAAGATTGATGAAAGTGTAGTTCATATTCATGGAGATCAGGATGAGGTTTTCCCGATAAAGTATATTACTAATTGTAAAGTGGTAAAAGGAGGGACGCATATTATGATCCTGAATAAGTTTAAATGGTTAAATGAAAACTTGCCTAAAATCATTTTAGAATAAAATTTTGATTGCTAATAAAACTTGAAGTTTAATTTTTAGTCAGTTTAGATCTTCCTGCTATTTTATTTGTTAATGCTTCGTTTATAATTGTATTGAAGTTTGTGTAGCTTTTGGCCATTGCAACGATAGATGAAGTTCGGGGTTTATGTGGGTTTAAAACTCTACAGATGTTGATTACATTTTTATTTTCATCTATAAAGTAAGAAGTAGGGAATCCTAGAGTATGTTTTAAGCGGGCAACGAGATGAGAATCGTTAATGTAGTTCTCATTTGCGTAACAAATCGTAATGTTTTTACTGAATAATCGTGCAATTTTTTTGACTTCCGATTTTCTGTCCCAAAGTAATACTATAATGTTTACATCGTTGAGGTATTCCTTGGCAAGTTTATTTAGTGCAGGCGGGTCTCCTTTGTTTATAACACACCAAGAAGCGTAAGTAACAATAAAGACAGGTTTGTCTATAGCGCTTAAGCGCATTTTTTTTGACGGAAATATTTTTACAGTAAAGTCATCAAATTTTGTTCCTACGAGATTGTATTGGACTAGTGAGTCGAATAAACGTTGTCCTTCTAAAAAATCCTTTTCTGCATAAGCTTTATTACTGGCATTGATGTAGGGTTTGATATTGGAGCGCAGAACATTCGAAAAATAGGCAATAGAATCTTGACTATAATTTGAATAAAAAGAAAATAAAAGCAAAAATAAAAGTATTTTTCTCATCATAAAATAACTTTAATTAATGCTAATATATGAATTGTCAGACAATTGCGTTATAATGTCGTTGAAATGTAAAAAATTCCGACAAATGGTATTTAATAAAAAAAACCATCCGTTTCTGGATGGTTTTTATAAAAAGGAATATGAAAAATTATATTTTTTTCATTTGTTCTTTCATCATTGTAATTTGTTCTTTTAGCATGCCTTGTTTGTCAAGTTTCTTTGCTTCATTCAATAAGTTTGTAGCTTCTAGTTTTCTACGGCGTGACATAGCAACACCTGCTAAGTTTAATTTGGCAACAGCCAAATCCATATCCATAGATAAACCAAGTTCAATTGCTTTTTTGAAATATTTCTCGGCTTGATTAATATTGGTTTGAGAAACCATGATACCATGTAGGTAATTAAAGTAACCTTGTTGTTTTCTTACTAAAGCAGTTTCTGGGTTTTTGATGTATGCTAACCATTTTTTAGCACCTTCAAAATCTTGTTTTCTTAATTTCAAGAAGGCTAATAAGATGAATTCATTTTTAAAATAAAGGAAAATTGGAATTCCAGCTAATAATATAAGGAAGATTCCGTTTCCGATATTACTTTCTGTAAATTGCCAAATGCCAGCAACTACTAATAGTCCGGCTAAAATAAGTTTAATATTTCTGTGAAACATAATAGGTGTATTTTTGTGATTGCAAAGATAGTAAAATGAATTAAAAATATTTTTATAAAACTACTTGCCAGAAAAAAAAGTCTTTGTATATTTGCACTCGGTTTTAGGATAAGAGTATTCGAAAACAAAAATAAGATATTAGACACCATATTTAAAGATACAAAGCAATGAGCAAAAGAACGTTTCAACCATCGAAAAGAAAAAGAAGAAATAAGCACGGATTTATGGACAGAATGGCTTCTGCGAATGGAAGAAAAGTTCTAGCGCGTAGAAGAGCTAAAGGAAGACATAAATTGACTGTTTCTAGCGAACCTAGACACAAAAAATAATGTTTCTATAAACATAAATAAGGCGTTACTTTTTTTAGTATCGCCTTTTTTTATACCTTGTCATTAAAAAAAGAGTAATGTTTTAGTTTCTAATGCGGTAGAAATTAACATTCGAATAAAATATAACTACACAATACAATTAAAATGCCAAAAGACACATCAATAAAATCAGTTTTAATAATAGGTTCCGGACCTATTGTTATTGGTCAAGCTTGCGAATTTGATTATGCAGGATCACAATCAGCACGTTCTATTCGTGAAGAAGGAATTGAAGTTATCTTGATAAATTCAAATCCAGCGACTATCATGACCGACCCAAGTATGGCAGATCATGTATATTTAAAGCCATTAACAACAAAATCGATTATTGAAATTCTAAAGGAACATCCACAAATTGATGCTGTTTTACCTACAATGGGAGGACAAACTGCATTAAATTTATGTTTGGAAGCTGATGAAAAAGGAATCTGGCAGGATTTCGGGGTAAGATTAATTGGAGTTGATGTAAATGCAATTAATATTACCGAAGACAGAGAGCAGTTTAAACAACTTCTTGAAAAAATTAATGTGCCAACTGCACCAGCAAAAACAGCAACTTCATATCTGGAAGGAAAAGAAATTGCACAGGAATTTGGTTTTCCGCTTGTAATTCGTCCTTCTTTTACACTTGGAGGAACAGGAGCCGCAATTGTTTATAAAAAAGAAGATTTTGATGAGCTTTTAACTCGTGGTCTTGAAGCATCACCAATTCACGAAGTTTTGATCGACAAAGCTTTAATGGGATGGAAAGAATATGAGTTAGAACTTTTAAGAGATAAAAACGATAATGTTGTAATCATTTGTTCGATCGAAAATATGGATCCAATGGGAATTCATACCGGAGATTCGATTACAGTTGCGCCAGCGATGACATTATCAGACACAACATTCCAGAAATTACGTGATTATGCCATCCTGATGATGCGTAGTATCGGAAATTTTGCCGGAGGGTGTAACGTACAATTCGCAGTTTCGCCAGACGAAAAAGAAGATATCGTAGCCATCGAGATTAATCCTCGTGTGTCTCGTTCATCTGCTTTAGCGTCTAAAGCGACTGGATATCCAATTGCTAAAATTGCTTCTAAACTAGCTTTAGGATACAATCTTGATGAATTGCAAAACCAAATTACAAAATCGACTTCAGCTCTTTTTGAACCAACTTTGGATTATGTAATTGTAAAAATACCTCGTTGGAACTTTGATAAATTCGAAGGTGCTGACAGAACTTTAGGTCTTCAGATGAAATCTGTAGGTGAAGTTATGGGAATTGGACGTTCGTTCCAGGAAGCATTACATAAAGCAACTCAATCTCTTGAAATTAAAAGAAATGGGTTAGGTGCAGATGGAAAAGGATATAAAAACTATGAAGAGATTATCGAGAAACTAACTTTTGCAAGTTGGGATCGTGTTTTTGTAATTTATGATGCAATCGCAATGGGAATTCCGTTGAGTCGTATTCATGAAATCACAAAAATAGATATGTGGTTTTTGAAACAATACGAAGAGCTTTATACACTTGAGAAAGAAATTTCAAACTATAAAATAGCTACTCTTCCAAAAGAACTTTTGCTTGAAGCGAAACAAAAAGGTTTTGCCGACAGACAAATTGCTCACATGGTGAATTGTTTGGAAAGTGAAGTACATACTTTACGTATGAATAAGAACATTAATCGTGTGTTTAAATTAGTAGATACCTGTGCTGCAGAATTTAAAGCAAAAACTCCTTATTATTATTCAACTTTCGAAGCAGAAATTGAAAAAGCTAATGGAGAGCGTTATGTAGATAACGAAAGTATTGTTACTGATAAAAAGAAAATCATAGTTTTAGGTTCAGGCCCAAACCGAATAGGGCAAGGAATTGAGTTTGATTATTCTTGTGTACACGGAGTTCTTGCTGCTAAAGAATGTGGTTACGAAACGATCATGATTAACTGTAATCCTGAAACGGTTTCGACAGATTTTGATACTGCCGATAAATTGTATTTTGAGCCAGTTTTCTGGGAACATATTTATGACATCATTCAGCATGAAAAACCTGAAGGTGTAATTGTACAGTTAGGTGGACAAACAGCATTAAAACTGGCAGATAAATTATCTAAATACGGTGTAAAAATTATAGGAACAAGTTTTGACGCCTTAGATTTAGCCGAAGATAGAGGGCGTTTCTCTGAGTTGTTAACTGAATTACATATTCCTTTCCCACAATTTGGAATTGCAGAAACTGCAGATGAAGCTTCGGCTTTGGCAGATACGCTGGATTTTCCTTTATTGATTCGTCCTTCTTATGTATTAGGAGGTCAGGGAATGAAAATTGTTATCAACAAGAAAGAACTAGAAGAGCATGTTATCAATTTATTGAAAACAATTCCGGGTAACAAATTACTTTTAGATCATTATTTGGCTGGAGCGATCGAGGCGGAAGCTGATGCAATATGTGATGCTGATGGTAATGTTTATATTATAGGTATAATGGAACATATCGAACCTTGTGGAGTTCACTCTGGAGATAGTAATGCAACATTACCTCCTTTTAACTTAGGGGAATTTGTAATGCAACAGATAAAAGATCATACTATAAAAATTGCCAGAGCTTTAAAAACTGTTGGTTTAATAAATATTCAATTTGCAATAAAAGATGATACAGTTTATATTATCGAAGCAAATCCTAGAGCATCGAGAACGGTACCGTTCATCGCAAAAGCTTATGGTGAGCCTTATGTAAATTATGCTACAAAAGTAATGTTGGGTCATAATAAAGTAACCGACTTTAAATTTAATCCACAATTAAAAGGATTTGCAATTAAACAACCGGTATTCTCTTTTAGTAAGTTTCATAATGTAAACAAAGCATTAGGACCAGAGATGAAATCAACAGGAGAAAGTATCTTGTTTATTGATGACTTAAAAGACGATCAATTTTATGAATTGTACTCAAGAAGAAAAATGTATTTGAGTAAATAAATTCAAATCCTGATAAAAAAAAAGCCTCATAATTGAGGCTTTTTCTGTTTTAAAGTAAGAATTATTTAATCAGTTGTTGTAAAGGTTTCAGCTGTTCCAGATCGATATTAGATTCTTTAAGAACGGTCATTAAAGTCATAATGTTATTTGGATTCATTTTTTTTCCTAAAACACGAACTACGGCAAAACCATTTTCGTTTCTATTGGCATAAATTATAAACTCTTCAATGTTTTCGTCTGTCCCTACATAGCTTACTGATGCGCCATCTTTTCCGGAGCCAAACTTCATTAATTGCTGGTATTTTTCGTCTTTTAAAATGGCATTTATTTTAGTTCTTTCAGTTTCGTACTCAGCTTGGTTTTTATCATTGCGCTTAAAAGCAAGGATATTCATTTTGTCGAATGATTTTAGTGCTTCGCTTTGTTCTGCAGATAGTTTTGTTTTATCTACATTAAGAATACTTGGTGAAACATCGAGAGCAATAAAGTTTTTATTTTCGGTGTTTTCTACAAAATATTTTTGCAATGAAGGTTTAGAATTACAGCTCATTAAAAGAAATAATCCTAAAAGGATGAAAATATTGGTTATCTGTTTCATG
Organism: Flavobacterium shii; assembly: GCF_025847235.1. Lineage (GTDB taxonomy): Bacteria > Bacteroidota > Bacteroidia > Flavobacteriales > Flavobacteriaceae > Flavobacterium > Flavobacterium shii. The sequence continues at coordinate 41,183 of NZ_JAOZEW010000016.1, read as the reverse complement.
TTATTTTTTGCCTTTAGATGCTTTTTTCAAATCAGAACCCCCTGGTAGTTTCATTTTATCAGTGAGTACCGAAATTTCGTTTAAATCAAAGTTTCCAGTAAGTGATAGTAAAACAGTGTCTTCATTTTTGGCTGCACCAATGAACATGAATAACTCTTTTATTTGAGTGTCACTAGCTCCTGATTTTACATATATTTTTACGTTTCTTCCGCCATCGTTTACTCGCATTAATTCTTCTAATCCTGAAGTTTTTATGTATTTATCTGCTGTTAATTTCATGTCGGCTTCGATTTTAGAGCTTTGAGTAGTAAAAACTTTCAGATTGTCTAATTTTTTAATAAGGTTTAAGTATTGTTGTGTCTCTTTATCAGAAGCATCGACTTTTACTTTACTCATTAGGTCAAACATCTTTTTGTTTACAATTACTGATGTTACATCGTCTTGACCATCATATTTGTCAAAGGCGCCTTGTGCATAGAATACATGGCTTGTAAGTGCTAAAACTAGTGTTATTATAAAATTTCTCATTTTTATTGGATTTTATTTTGTTTGAAAATTAAGTTTTTTGATTGTTGGTATTCTTTAATATACTGTACACTTTCTATACCAGTATTTACATTGTGTGACACCATAGCCAAAGCTTTTTGCGTTGCCGCCAAAGCTTCTTCTGGATTGTCATAAGTTCCTAAATCCGACTGTGCAACAACAGGAGTTTTATTTGTGTTGTTGAAGTAAAAGTATGAACCTATTCCTAGCAAAAGCGCAGCAGATGCAGCAATTGATAACCACGCAACATTACGTTTTTTAGTTTGGAGTGGAATTTCTTGCGTTAAACGATGTTCTTTTGCTTGAGAGAAATAACCAAAAACTGGTTTGTATTGCTCTAAATGCTGCGCAACATTAGAGGAAGAAAAGTAGCTTTTTAATTCGTTTTCTTCGGCAATTGTAGTTTCTCCCTGAAAGTATTTTTCTAATATTATTTCTATTCTATCTGATTCCATATTGGTGTGTATTAAGCATAGATTCTCTTATTTTTTTTCTAGCTCTTGAAAGTGCTACGCGAATAGCAGTTTCGTTCATATTAACTATTTTGGCAATTTCGTCGAATTCATATTGTTCGATATCTCGTAACTGAATTAAAATTTGCTGTTGTTCCGGCAATTGACTCATTATTTTTTCAACCCATTCTAAACTATTATTATCTTCAACTTTTTGATCTAATCGTGGTTCTCTATCTGTGTAATTTGAATGTACAAGAGTTAGATTACTTGCTCGTTTTGATTTTAACTGATCCAAGCAATAATTTTTGGTCATTGTCATGGCGAGCGCTTCTACATTATTATACGTATCTAATGTTTCTTTTTTACTCCATAATTTAACTAAAATTTCCTGAGAAGCATCTTCGGCTTCTTCGGTGCTTACTAGCAATCGCTTAGCCAGACGAAATACTTTGTCTTTAAAAGGATTTACTAACTGCAAAAAAACGATTTGGTTCATAAAAGTCACAAATTACAGGTTCGGTTATAATATCAAGACGAACTTGAATTATTTTTGTTACAAAAGTGCATGAAATAAAACTAAAGATAGTATTTTTACGTTATTACTATATTGATACCTATTATATGAAGACAATATTTAGAACTGTAATATTATTATTTTTAGCTGCATTTTGTTTCCAGGCCTGTCAGGACCAGGATGATGTGGCTGCTCCTCAGAATTTGCAAGTTCAGGATTTTATCTGGAAAGGATTGAATCAGTATTATTTATGGCAAGCCGATGTGCCTAATTTAGCAGATGATCGTTTTGGAAATCAAGAACAATTAAATTCTTTTTTAAGAGGGTATCCTGATCCAGTAACATTATTTAATTCTTTACGTGTTGATTCTTCTATAGATAGGTTTAGCTGGATTGTAGATGATTATACAGTATTGGAGCAAGAACTTCAAGGAACATCAAAAAATAATGGAATTGATTTTAAATTAAGTCCTAAATCTTCTGGTTCTAATGATTTGATTGGTTTTGTGCGCTATGTTCTTCCTAACTCGGATGCTGCTAACAAAGGTGTGAAACGTGGAGATTTATTTTACGGAATTAATGGGACAAAACTTGATTATGATCATTACCAAAGTTTACTTTCTGGAGATACATATACTATAAACTTCTGTGATTATAATGGGGCTACATTTGTTCCAAATGGCAGATCTCTTGAATTGACTAAAACAGTTTTGGATGAAAATCCAATTTTTATCAATAAAGTAATAGCTTCAGGAGGACATAAGATTGGTTATTTAATGTATAATGGGTTTTATGGTAATTATGACGATCAGTTAAATGCTGCTTTTGGAGAATTAAAAGCGCAAGGTATTACGGATCTGGTTCTTGATTTGAGATATAATGGGGGCGGTTCAGTGCAAACGGCCACTCGATTAGCGAGTATGATTACTGGGCAGTTTACAGATAAGATTTTTTCTAAGCAAAAATGGAATGCTAAAATCAATAAGTATTATGAAAGTGAAGATTCTGAAGCGCTAAATAATAGGTTTGTAGATAAAATTAATGGAGTTGCTTTAAATAGTTTGAATCTGGCTAAAATATATGTATTAACAACCAAAAGTACGGCTTCGGCTAGTGAGTTGGTCATTAATGGATTGGTGCCTTATATTCAAGTTGTGCAAATAGGTACAACTACTATAGGTAAAAATGTAGGTTCGGTTACCTTATATGATTCACCTACTTTTGGAAAATCTAATAGAAATCCAAATCACAAATATGCAATGCAACCTATTGTTTTGAAGATTGTTAATTCAGTAGATTTTGGAGAATATACAAATGGGTTAGTTCCTACTTATGACGTGCCGGAATATATTAATTCTTTAGGTGTTTTAGGAAATGAGACGGAGCCTTTGTTAAATGCTGCAATTTCTAAGATTACAGGAACTACTAAAATGATTCAGCGTGAAAAAGGGAAAGAATTAGAATACTTTACCGATTCAAAATCATTGGATGGTATAAGAAACCAAATGTATATAGATAAAGCGCCAGAAGGACTTTTAAAAGCATTGTGAAAAAAATAGATAAGATTAAATTAAAAAAGGCTTTCGTTAGAAAGCCTTTTTTATTGAAAAATAAAGTAAAAGATGATGATCTTAACTAGTTATTAAAGTAGAAACCGTTTGGTAAGATTCCAACACTAAATTCATTAGATAAAACTCCTGTTAAAGAATAAATATAAACATTTCCAGGATCTTGAAAATTTACTGCATCAGCAATATATATTTTGTTGTTTTTTACTGCAAAGCCATAAAGAGTGCTAACTTCTTTTGCTTTAAATGTTTCAGTAGTTGGTAACGTTGTAGTGCTTGTAGATGCAGAATAGATATTATTTCCAATAGTATAATATAGTTTATTGTTATCAATAGCTAAGAAACCAGGGTGAGTGATACCGGGAAAATCAATTGTTGATAAAACCGTATTGTTGCTCATGTTAACTTTTACTAATTTACCAGTTGTTTCAGGTAAAGCATAAAATGGTCGTCCGTTACATAAAACATATAAAGTACCATTGTCTTTTACCAATGAACTAGGGATGTCTCCTACTACAAAGTTTGTTGTAACTGTGTTAGTGCTAGCGTTGATGACAGATAATGAGTTTCCTTGGTTCCAACCACCTTTGTGAGCGACATAAAGTTTGTTGTCATTTTCGATTATTTGCTCAGGACCTTCAACAACAGGAATTGTTGATGAAACAGTATTTGTAGTAAGATCGATTACAGCTACATAATCATCAGAAGGGTCTCCTGCATTACCCCAGTTCGTAATAAATCCTTTTCCATTTGAAAATGCAATATATCGAGGATTGCTTATTTTTGTACTGATTGTAGCAACACTTTTAAATGTATATCGGTTAACAACTTCAATTTTATTACCTCTATTTACAATGATGTAAGCAAAATCACCATTAAAACCAATGCTTTGGGGTACATCTTTAACATCTTTACCTGGATTAACTAATGAAAAAACATCTTTTTCTAGTTTAAGATCATCTGATAAATAGGATATGGACCCATTAACTTGTTCAAAAACGCCTTCTTCAGCAATAAATAATCCACCTTCGTAGTTTCCACGTGGTTCTGGAGTATTGTTGTCGTCGTTATTGCTACAAGACACAAAAAGTGTCGAGCTTATAATGACAGCTAAAAAAAGTTTATTAAATTTTTTCATGGTATTAAAAATTAAGGTTTATATATATAGTGTAATTTCTTCCTGGCATTTGTCGACCAATAACTGGTTGGTAATCTTCGTTCCAGATATTTAGTACTTGTAATCCAACTTTATAGCTGTTATTTTTTCCTAAGTCATAATCAATTCCTAGATTACCAACGTTATAAGGTTTTACTTTGGTAGCAGGATTATTAAAAGGAGTGCTGTAAGCTTCTCCGTTATATAAGTATTGAAAATAAGAAGAAACTTTTTTCCAATTATAAGAAACAGATCCAGTTAATTTATGATAAGGAACATATATAAGTTGTTTGTATAATAATTCTCCTTTAATTAATTGTTTGCTTTCAGAAACAGTATAAGCATAAGTTCCATTAAGAGTCAAATTGTGATTTTTTATTTTTGTTCTCCATTCCAAAAGTACTTCGGTACCATAAGCTCTTACTTTGTTTGTGTTTTCTGGAGACCAGTTATCCCCACCATCTTGGGATGGTACCCAACGCAATAAATCTTTAATAGAATTATAGTACGTAGTTATGGATAATGAGAAGTTTTTTGTAAAAAATTCATTGCCTATCTCCGCTTGATAAGAAGTCTCAGGCTTTAAATTTGGGTTACCACTTCCTTGCCAATATAAATCGTTGTAAGTAGGCATTCTGAAATTTTTAGAAGCATTTAATTTGATACGGTAAAAATCAGTAAATTGATATCTTGTTCCTAATGAAAAGAGGAAAGGATTACCGTAATTATCGGTTAATTCTTGCCGAATACTAGCTGTGTAATCCCATTTATCAGTTACGAAATGCTGCAATAATAAACTAGCTGAACTAACTTGCCTTTTTACATTATTTATACTAGAGCCGTATCCTTTATTACGATTGTAATCAACAATTGCATTTAATTTGATTTTTTCATTTACATCAAAAGCCAAGTCATATTTTATAATAGAAGTTTCAACTTTTCCATAAGTAAAAAAATCTGATGTAATACTTGGGAAATATTTATAAGATTCTCCAATATGTGCCACTCTTAATTTGGAAGTAAAACGATCAAATATACTTTCCCATTCTAAGAGATTTCGAGTATTATAATCGTTATATTTTGTTTTGGTTCCATTAGGAGAGGTTAAAGAGAAATGACGTTCTCCATCATAAAACTGACTATATAGTTTTAAGGTGTTTTTAGAGTCGATTTTATAACCAAAAGTGGTATTCATACTTGTGTTATAGTATTCTCCATTAATGTTTTTTTGATCAGTAGTTCCAGGGTATTTAAAATCATTATCAGAGCTATTTCTTGAAATATTAACCTGAATGCTGTATTTGTCGGACGAAACGTTTGCACGATAATTTGTGCTATAAGTATCATAACTACCTCCGCTGAGGAATAAGTGATTAGAAAAATCTTTCTTAAAACGTATGTCATTATTTAAGTGAATACTTCCGCCTATTGCACCGCTTCCATATAAAACACTTCCTCCTCCGGCTTTTACAGCAATAGAATTAAAATCTCTAGTTCCAATTGTATTAAAATCGGCTTGACCTAAAAATTGTGAATTGATATTTATTCCGTTCCAAATAACTGCGGTTTGGGCACCAGTCGTTCCTCTAAAAGAAGGTGCAGAAGTCATTCCTAGACCATTCTCCTTAAAATAAATAACTGTGTTATAATTTAAAAGAGAAGTTAAGGATGCTTGGTTTTTATTAATAATAGAATCATTAAGCACCTGAACTGATTGTGAGTCTGAGTACTTCTTAAGATTAGTATCTGAAACTATAACTTCTTTTAATTTTGTTATAGAATCATTTTGTGCCAAAAGGAATTGGCAAACTAGGAGCGAAAAACAGATGTAAAATTTTTGTAATGTCATAATTTCTAAACTCTTTTTCCCGAGAGTTCGATATTTGTTAACAAAGGCAGGTCTCCTGGCTTACGTCTTGTTGTTTTCCTTCCCGTCCTAAAACAGTGGTTTTGTAGTTAACAACAAGCATTCCTTTCGGAACTAAGTTTACAGTTGCGGGTACAGCTCAAGATTTTCGAATGTTGATTTTTCAATCTTCAATTACTTGATTCCCTTTTAATGTGTCTTAAAAAAAATATAACACAACCTTAATGTGGCTGCAAATATAAAGTTAAAAATACTTAAAAATCAATTTTGTTTGCTTTTTTAATGCTATAAATGAACAAAACAAGAGTTGATTTTTTTTAGATTTTAACTTTTATAACCTGTCCAAAATCGACTTTGTTTTGGAAAGCATCTTTAAGAGGAAGAGAATTTAAAAGGCATAGAATGCTTCGGATAACTCCGGCATGTGCAACAATAATTGCCTTTGAGAGGTTTTTAGTAAGTATTTCATTTTCCATAAAATGAGCAACCCTTTCGTGTAAATCGATGAAAGATTCTCCGTTTGGAACTCGAATATTTACGAAATCTTCCATCCACGGATTTAAATCTTCTTGAGCAATTTCATTCCAATTTTTCATTTCCCAATCACCAAAATCCATTTCCATCAAGCGTTTGTCTTCTAGGCATTTTAAAATTTTGGTTTCTTGCTGGATATGTTTGGCGAGTAATACGCAACGTTTCAGGGGACTTGAATATAACAATGCGTCTTGAGGCAATTGCTTTACGATACCTTCAAAAATTAAACCGTAAGGTTCAGCAATATCTACATCGGTTTGTCCGTAGCAAATTCCTTTTTCGCAAACAGTTTCGGTATGACGAACTAAATAAATTTCCATATTGCTATAACACTTAAGTAAAAAATAACTTCGCAAACTTGTTGTGTGGCACCTAGACAATCTCCCGTATAACCATCAATCCACTTCTGGAAATAACGAGCTAAGAAATAACGAGCCAGAAAAACTGGGATTATGACCAAAAGTAATTGGTATTGAAAATAAGAAAGTACTAAAAGAGGTAATAAACCAAAAAAGAAAGAACCTAAAACTTCTTTCCAAGTAAAGTTTTTTGCAATTGGTTTGCTTTTGCTCGTAGCATCTTCACGAGAATATTCATGAGTAAATACAATACTTATGGCGGCTAAACGACTAATAGAATGACCTGCAATAAACAATAACAAGATTGTAACTACCGACTGCTGAGTTGTAATTGTTTCTATAGTTACTAGCTCTGAAAGTAATTGGAACTTCAATAAAAATAATAATACAACACCAATGGCCCCATAGGCCCCAATGGCACTATCTTTCATAATGAGTAAGATTTTTTCTTTAGTCCAACCACCGCCAAAACCGTCACAAACATCGGCAAACCCATCTTCGTGAAAAGCCCCTGTAGTCAAGATTCCGGCAATCATGCCTATAATTATTGCTGCGGATGCTGAAACTAAAAACGAAGCTCCATAAAATGCCAGAAAAGAAATTCCTCCAACAATCCAACCAATCAAAGGAAAATAACGACTTGCTTTATTAAGATAATCAGGATTATGATCGATATTTTTAGGACAAGGAATCCTAGTGTAGAACATTAATGCAGTAAAAAATATATGGAGTTGTTTTTTCATTTAAGAGTTTTGTTTTATTTAGGTGATTACTGAAACTAAAAACTGTGACTGTTACTTATTACTCACCCCAGCATTCTCAAAAGTAGCCATTTCGTTTAGGAAAGCAATTGCCGATTGTAATATAGGCAACGCAATTGCACAACCAGTTCCTTCGCCTAAGCGTAAATCAAGTTGCAAAACCGATTTGACTTCAAGATAATCCAATAATTTCTGATGTCCTTGTTCGGCTGATGAATGACAGAAAATAGCATTTTTTTTAATATCAGGATTTATTTTAAAGGCAATTAAAAAAGCTACAGTACAAATAAAACCATCTACAAGAATTAGCAAGTTGTTTTTATAAGCGGCTAACATTCCGCCAGCCATTTGCATGATTTCAAAACCACCAAAATAAGCGAGTTGTTCTTTTAATTCGGCTTGACCGGAATAATTTTCGATAGCTTTTTTTAAGATTTCCTGTTTCTGAATTAATTTAGTATCATCAACTCCAGTTCCTTTTCCCACACATTCGTCTATAGAGAAACCAGTTAAAACACTCATCAAGACAGAAGCTGTTGATGTGTTCCCAATACCCATTTCGCCAAAACCAATACAATTGCTTCCATTTTTTGCAATAGAATCAACAATTTCAGAACCTTTTAAGAAACACAATTGCAGTTCAGTTTCGCTCATTGCAGGAACATGTAAAAAGGACTGAGTTCCTTTGGCAATTTTAGCATTAATTAAATTGGCATTTGTAGGGAAATCATAATTTACACCAGCATCTACAATAGAAAGTTCAATATTATTTTGTTTACAAAACACATTAATTGCTGCGCCACCTTCAAGAAAATTACCGACCATTTGTCTGGTAACATCTTGCGGATATGCGCTCACGCCATGATTGGCAATTCCGTGGTCTGCGGCAAAAACAACGATATTAGGTTTTTTAATCTCAGGATTCAAAGTCTGAAAAACAGTTCCGATTTGGAATGCTAACTTTTCTAAAATACCCAAAGCGCCAAGAGGCTTCGTTTTTGAGTCAATTTTATGCTGTAGTGATTCTTTGAAAGAAGCAGTAACTTCAACTTTTGATTGATTTTCTAAATCTAATTTCGGAACAAAATTCTCGTTTATGATTTTGATTTCAGTACAATCAAAGGTTTCCGATTTTTGTTTCCAATTTAATTGCTGCAACATCGGCTGATTATCGTAGTTTGTTGCAGGTTTACCGATACAAAAATACCCCAGAGGTTCTATGTTTTCGGGTAAGTCTATTATTTTCTTAAACTGATAATAGTTTAAGATAGAAACCCAACCCATGCCGTAGCCCTGTTCCGTAAGAGACAACCAGATATTTTGCGCAGCACAAACCGAGCTAAATTTTACCGCTTCATTACTACCAACAGTTCCTATCGTAAAGTTGTTTAGTACAGAGCGGTCATAAGCAATAATCATCCCAATCGGAGCTTCTTCAATAGCTTCTAGTTTTAAGGATTTATAGTGTTCTTTTTGGTGCTCATCATCGGTTAATGATTCTGCTTTTTTATTATAATCTAAAAATAAATCTTTGATAGCTTTTTTAACCCCATCAGATTTTATGATGTAGTATTTAGTAGCATCAGTCAAACCGACCGAAGGCGCCCAATGTCCTGCCTGCAAAGCTTTTTGAATAACTTCGTCAGGAACTTCATCATTTGTAAAATGGCGTGTATCGCGGCGTGATTTTAAAATATTATCTAAATAACTCATATTTTTTTTCTTTTTAAGGTTCAAAGTCACAAAGGTTCAGAGGGACAAAGCCAATTTACCCTTTTATTTTCACCGGAATTCCAGAAACCATTAGTACAACAGTATCGGCATTTTTGGCAAGAAACTGATTCATCCAACCTTGTAATTCTGTAAATTTTCTTCCTACGTGTGTATCAGCATGGAGCCCCATTCCGATTTCGTTAGTTACAATTATCAAAGTTGCATCTGGCTGATTGGCTATTTTCAAAAATTCAGCTTTAGCTTCATCAAGAGATAATGCAACATCGTTTTTAGTGTCAACAAAAAAGTTCGTTAACCAAAGAGTTACACAATCAATCAAAGCCACTTTACCCGAAAAATCAATTTCGCTTAAGTGTTTTTCTTTTTCAATATTTGTCCAGCGTTCGTCGCGTTCTTGTTGGTGTCTGTCAATTCTGTTCTGGAAATCTTCATCCCATTTTCGAGCCGTTGCCACATACATTGGCGTATTCGTAAGTTGTAAAGCCAGTTCTTGAGCATAACCACTTTTCCCCGAACGTTCCCCACCAGTAATCAAGTAAATCATTTTTATAATTGTTAATTATGAATTGTAAATTTAAGAAGGGCGTTCCCTTCGGTCGGGCTATTCGCTATATCTTTTATTTTTTAAAGAAAAAAATAAAAGGATGCCGCTACTATCCCTAAGGCAACCATTTAATTATTAGTTGTTAATTATTAATTGTAAGTTGTTGCTTAGTAGTTTTAAGGATACTAGTTATAAGTTTTAATATTGAAATAGCATCATTATAAATGGTTTCAAATTGTTTTTCATTTAAATAATCAGTTGCTTTTAATAATTCTAACCAATAAACAGATTCATTGGCTTCCTTTTGAGCAATCGCAAATTTATGGATAAAATCATTTTTACTTTCAGCATGTTCAGCTTCTCGAACCATAGCGCCAATACTCGTTCCCGATCTTAAAAGTTGTTTAGAAAGTGTAAATTCCTTTTTCTCGACACATAAGTATTGATATAATTTAACTATCCGAATAGCGAAATCAAAACTTTTATCTTTTACAATATTGTTTCTCATAATTAATAACTAACAATTAATAATTTACAATTATTTATAGGGGCAATGTCTACATTTATTTCCGCAACAACTTCCTCTTTTAAGATGAAACCATTCTTTAAAAACATAATTCCCATTTTCCAGATAATAATCGATTCCTTCAATAATCGTGTTGTTTTTGGGTAAAACCGAGGCTTTATTGTCAACTGCAATTTCGGGAGTAATTGTATTTACAAAAGCATCTATTTTTACAGCGCAAGCATTTTTAAAACAATTCGGGCAAAGACAATCTACAACTTCCGAAGGTACAAAAATAGGAGGGAAGTCGTTACACCAACATTTGTTTCCATCAGGAGAATCTCCGCAATTAAATGCGGTTCCGCAGCTAGAGCAATTTTTTACTTTGAGAGCATTCATGTTACAAAGATACTATTTGTTCAATTTTTTACGTTTAAAAGTAAACAAGAAATTTAGAAATTGCGCTACCTTTGTCGCTATCCAAATTGCAAAATATGAAATCATCGTGATTCAAAATCAGATTAGATATTTCATATTTCTTTAAAAAACAAACACTAACTATATATGAAGTCATCATTGCATAAAGTTGTTTTTCTTTTCTCGTTTTTAGTAGTATTAGGATGCAAGAAAAGCGAAAATACACCAGAAGTCAAAGCCGAAACAGGACAAAACAGTATCGAATATGCTTCTGGACTTTCCATCAATAAATTCACAGGATATTCAGTTGTAAAAGTTTCAAATCCTTGGCCAGATGCTGGAAAAGATTATACTTATGTATTAAAAGAAAAAGACGGAATTGTACCAGATAGCTTAAAAAGTTATACAACCATTCAGGTTCCTTTACAATCAATTGTAGTAACATCAACAACCAATATTCCGTTTTTAGAAATGCTGGATGTCGAAAACAATTTAGTAGGTTTTCCACATACTGATTATGTTTCTTCTGAGAAAACCAGAAAATTAATAGATAAAGGTGCTGTTAAGAATGTAGGTCAAAACGAAAAATTAAATATCGAACAACTTATAGAATTAGCACCAAATCTAATTGTCACTTTTGGGGTAGATAACAACAACCCAATGTTAGATAATTTACAAAAAAGTGGTTTAAAAGTACTTATTCAAGCCGATTGGATGGAACAATCTCCACTAGGAAAAGCTGAATGGATTAAACTTTACGGTGCATTATTTGGTAAAGAAGCAGAAGCAAAAGAACTTTTTGATAAAATCGTAACGAGTTATAAAGAAGCCAAGAAATTAGTAGAATCTAAGAAAGCAACTTCAACAGTTTTATATGGTTCTATGTATATGGATCAATGGTATGTTGCCAAAGGAAATAGTTGGGTGGCACAATTTATGGCCGATGCCAAAGCCGATTATTTATGGGCAGATCTAGAAGGAACAGGAAGCCTGGGATTATCATTCGAAAAAATATTAGACAAAGCCAAAACGGCTTCAGTCTGGATTGCAACAGGTTCTTTTAAATCACTATCAGAATTAGAAAAAAGCAACCCACATTATAGTCAATTCGATGCTTTTAAAACAAAAAATGTATATACATTCGAGAGCAAATTTGGCGCAACAGGAGGAACAGTTTATTACGAGTTGGCACCAAGCCGTCCAGATTTAGTTCTTAAAGATTACATCAAAATATTTCACCCAGAATTATTGCCAAGTTATGAATTTACGTTTGCGTCTAAATTAAACTAATTTCAATTGGCGAATCAAAAGCGAAATACAATCTTGTTCTTCATACTCGGTTTAGCACTTTTGTTACTATTCTTTCTGGATATTAGTTTCGGGTCAATTACAATCCCGTTTAAAGAAGTGTATACCAGTTTAACAGGAGGAGAAGCAAGCAAATCGACATGGGAATATATCATAATTAATTACCGCTTGCCCAAAGCAATTACGGCAGTATTAGTAGGTGTAGGATTATCGATAAGCGGTTTGTTAATGCAAACATTGTTCAGAAATCCATTAGCAGGTCCAGATGTTTTAGGATTAAGTTCCGGAGCAATTTTGGCGGTAGCAATTGTAATTTTGGGAGCAGGTTTATTGCCTTCTTTTCTACAAACAATCTTGCTATCGAGTTACGGAATCGTATTAGCATCAACATTAGGAAGTATTTCGGTTCTATTGTTGGTTTTATTGGTTTCGCAAAGATTACGAAATACAATGGCTATTTTAATCGTCGGACTTATGTTTGGTAGTTTTACCAGTGCCATTGTTGGAGTTTTAACCTATTTTAGTTCGGCAGAACAATTACAGAAATTTACCTTTTGGTCATTAGGAAGTTTAGGAAATCTTTCCTGGTCATCGATTGTAGTTTTAGCAATAAGTGTTGGTATCGGTTTACTTTTAAGCGCTAGTAGTATTAAACCATTAAACGCATTACTTCTTGGAGAGAATTATGCCAAAAGCATGGGGCTTAATTTCAAGAAAACAAGACTTATAATTATTCTAGCCACAAGTATTTTGGCAGGTAGCGTTACGGCTTTTGCAGGACCAATAGCTTTTATAGGATTAGCTGTTCCGCATATTGCCAAGCTTACATTCAGAACCAGTAATCATGCAGTTTTATATTGGAGTACCCTTTTTTACGGAGGAATAATTATGTTGTTTTGCGACATTGCATCACAATTACCGGGATTAGATACCACATTACCTATTAATGCAATAACATCAATAATTGGTGCACCAGTAGTAATATGGTTATTAGTTCGAAAAAGAAATTTTGAGTAAACGTTTTTGCCACAGATTAAAGGATTAAATAGATTACAATCTGTTGCTAAAAAAAGTTAGCCACAAAGTGAACAAATTTTTAAAAGAATCTGTGAGAATCCATATAATCAGTGGCAAGAATAAAGTTTTAAACCTTAGTTACTTTGCATCTTAGTACCTTAAAGAAAATGAAAAGCATCTTATCAACTTCAAACTTAAGTATTGGCTACAAGACCAAGAAAGCGACCGTAACTATTGCTCAAAACTTAAACCTGAACTTAGAACCAGGAAAACTCATTGCTTTAATTGGTGCAAACGGAATAGGGAAATCGACCTTGTTGCGCACCATAACAGGAATCCAGCATCCATTATCAGGAACAGTTTTACTTAATGATAAGAATGTATTCGAATATAAACCACTTGATTTAGCTCAGAATTTAAGCATTGTTTTAACTGAGAAACTGCCATCAAGTAATTTATCCGTTTTTGAGTTAGTGGCTCTAGGTCGTCAACCATATACAAACTGGATTGGGACTTTGACTCCATACGATATCACAAAAGTAAATGAAGCATTAGAACTTACACAAATAAGTCATTTAGCGCATAAAAAGCATTACGAAATAAGCGACGGACAATTACAAAAAGTATTAATTGCACGAGCTTTGGCACAAGATACACCACTTATTATCTTGGATGAACCCACAACACATCTTGATTTATTACATAAAGTAGCGCTGTTTAAATTACTGAAAAAGCTAACACATGAAACAGGAAAATGCATTCTGTTTTCGACACATGATATAGATTTGGCAATTCAGTTAAGCGACGAAATGATTATTATGACACCTGAAACAGTTATACAAGATGAACCTTGTAATTTAATCGCAACAGGAAGTTTTGCGACTTTGTTCAAAGACGACCACATTACTTTTGATGCCGAAAAGGGAAAGTTTGTAATTACTTAAACGTTGATTAGCAATCCTGCAAGGTTTTTTTCAACCTTGTAGGTATAATTTTAAAGTTTGTTTTAATTGAAATCTAGTTTATACCTACAAGGTTGAAAAAAACCTTGCAGGAAGGAAATCGGAATCAGTTTCGATTAAACGATTAAACAAATAACCATTTAAACCTTTAACCCAATCTGTCTCTTAGCTTCACCCACCACAAACGCAACCGAATTTGCGATATTAAAGCTTCTGATTAAGGACGACATCGGAATCGTAAGATGATTTTCAAACTGTTCTAAAACCTCTTTACTCAATCCTACGCTTTCTTTACCAAAAACCAACCAATCACCATCTTGGAAATCAGTTTCAAGATATGATTTTTCCGCATGAGAACTCATTAGGAAAACGCGTGATAAATCTGGAATCTGAGCTTTCCATTCCGCTACATTCTGATATTCGGTTACATCAAGATGAATCCAATAATCGAGTCCGGAACGTTTTAAGTTTTTATCATTTATAACAAAACCAAAAGGATGCACTAAATGTAATCGGCTTTGCGTACCAACACATAAGCGACCAATATTTCCGGTATTATTAGGTATTTCGGGTTCTACGAGAACTATGTTTAACATTGTCGTTAATTTGTTTATTCTGTTAATCGTTAATTTGGGAATTATCTAATTTTGATATATGATATATTCTTTAAATTAATTTTCTAATTTAAAATCGGGTACTTCTAAAACTTCTCCAGCTTTTAAGCCCTGCAAATATACATTTCCTATACGAACACGTACCAATCGTAAAGTAGGAAAACCTACGGCAGCAGTCATTTTTCGCACTTGGCGAAACTTGCCTTCATTTACCGTAATTGAAGCCCAAGAAGTTGGACCATGTCGTTCATCTCGAATTTTTTTTGCTCTAGGACCAAAATCAGGAATCTCAGTAATAATAAAAGCAGAACAAGGTTTGGTTTTATATTTTCCGCCATCAAAACCAATTTCAACTCCTTTTTGTAATTCTTCGATTGCTTCAGGAGTAATAATTCCATCTACTTGAACATAGTATTCTTTGTCGACTTTCTTGCTTCTTACCTGTTCACTTACTTTTCCATCTGTAGTAAGTAAAAGTAATCCTTCTGAGTCTTCATCAAGTCTGCCAATAGCCATTGTGCCTTCGGGGAAATTATGTAATTCACCCAAAAGTTTTTTCTTCCTTTTTAATTCATATATAAACTGACTTAAATAACCATATGGTTTAAAAAGAATAAAATGCTGATGTGACATACTGAAATTTTTGTGCAAAGATAGTCTTGTTTCACAAGTAATTCCAATTTATCAGTGTTCCTGCTTACTGTTTTTCATTTTATTCAACCATAAATAAACAGACCAAATAACCGTGATGCCAAATAAGATTATTAATGGAACATAATAGTTACTGAAAAAATCATGAAAATAAGTGCCTATTAAAACATATGCCGAAGCGATGCATAATTTTAATACAATAAACTCAGCATTTGACCAACTTGTTTTGATTTTGAAAAAGCTCATAATATGTGATTTTATGGATTGTTTTTAAAAGCTATTCTGGATATGCAGTAATCGTTAGTTTTTATGATTTATTAATAAAGTTACAATTTTGAAATCAATTTTATGATGTTTAGAATATTTTTCAATCTGGAATCATTTTGTTTGGTAAGAATCAAAATGTATTTATTCAATAGGGAAGAACCAGGCATATAATCTGGTTTTTAGTCTATAAAACAGAAATTAAAAGCAGTTTATTTTTGTTAATTTCTATTGCGAAAGCTTGATTTTAGTGCAGAAATAGAGATATGTAAGCATAAAGTATCAAATAAAATTCAATGTTAATTAATTGGTTAAGCCAATGTATTGTTGAGTATTTGTTAAGATATTGGTTGATATGGCACTTTTTTGTGATAAATATTTGCAAAGTTCTAAACAATAAGTTTAAAGTTTTATAATATTCACTTAACTTTAAAGACTATAAATTTGAACTCTAAAAACACTAATTTTTAACGTATGAAAAACCGCTACTCTTTACGCCATCTAATGGCTTTTTTAAGTTTTTTTTATTGCTTTTCAGCAAATCTTTTTGCTCAAGCAACAAATCCATTACCTCAAGTATTGCCTTACACACAAAATTTTAGTGCATTAGCTGCATCTTCGACAACTTACCCACTTGGATTTCAGGGTTGGTTAGTTAGTTCTGCTCAAAATACAGCTACTTATAGTACTGTATTAACAGGAGATAAGGCATTAATAGCTAATAGTACTGCAGCTACTAATAGTGGGAATATCCATAATTATAATGGGAAAATAGGATTTCTGAATACAACATCTGCAGATTTTGCTATAGGTTTTGCCTTTTCAAGTGTTAATGATAAAGCAATCCAAGTTCAATACGACGCTATGGTTATTCGTAATTTATATGATGGAGTAGCCGTTAATCGTCTTCAGGAACTGGCTTTGCAATATCGTGTTGGAACTAGTGGTGCTTTTATTACTTTATTATCTACAGCTTATTCAAATGACAGTACAACGCCACAAACAGGAGCTGTTGTAACACCTTTGGATTTACAAACAACAAGAGTAAAAGTAACATTACCGGCAGATTGTGATAATCAAGCTGTAGTTCAAATAAGATGGATTGCTAGATTAGCATCAGGTTCTCTTGGTTCACGTCAATCTTTTGCAATCGATAATATAGATATCAGAAGTGATATTGTGGCTCCAGTAAACGCAACAGGTTATCCAAAAGTTGCTAATATATTATCGGATGAGTTTGATTTTTCTAATAAAATAGATGAAGTAGGTAAAACATATTATGTATTAGTACCTTCTAGTGATGCAGCACCTACTACTCTTCAAATAAAAAGTGGTTTGAATGCAGGTGGAACAGCTGCATTGCAATCTGGATTTTTGGATATCACAGATGAGACTCAGGTTTACTCAAAAACCTTTATAGGTTTAGCACTTAATACATCTTATAGTGTTTACTCTATTTCTGAGGATGCCTATGGAAACATACAGGCAACTGCTAATAAACTAGACGTAACTACTTCGAATGTTGTTTTACCTAAAATAACAACAAGCGTTGCAGCAATTAATTTTGATGAATCTGTTGAACAAAATTTTAATTCATCAGCCTTGAGTTATCAAATACAAGGGACTAATCTTACTAATCCGGTAACTGTTACTGCATCTGCTAATTTTGAAGTTTCGAAAGATAATGTCACTTTTCAATCTTCAGTAGTATATGATTTAGCCAGTTTTGCAGGAAATGCTACGCCTACAGTTTATGTACGTTTTACGCCAAATGCTGTTGGTAGTTTCACAGGGCAAATAACCCATGATTCTACAGGTACTACAAGTAAAATAGTAACTTTATCGGGTAATGGAATTGATCCATATAATCAGGATTTTAATGATGCCAATGTTTTAACCAATAGTGGGTGGACAGCTTATAATGTAGCAGGACCTATTAATACATGGGTAAGCACAGCGACAAACCCTCGTAGTGCTCCAAGAGCAGTGGTAATGAATGGATATTCGGATAGTGGAGTTAGTAAAGATTGGTTGATTTCTCCAAAATTGCGTTTAGATAATTTTGATAAATTTCCTTTGTTGTCATTTTACTCCCGTAAATACTTTGCAGGACCAAGTTTAAAATTAATGGTTTCTACAGATTATGATGGAAAAAGTAGCCCGGAGACTGCTACTTGGACAGAATTAAACGGTAACTTTCCTTCTGTAACTGCTGCTTACGTTCAATCTCAATACATCAGTTTAGCTGCATATAAAACGGATCATACTTATGTAGCTTGGGTTTACGAAACTTTATCTGGTGGAGGTAGTGGTAATGCTGCCGAGTGGACGATTGATGATGTAAGTATTACAAATGATCTGGGTTATGTAGATTCAAATTCAAATTTAGATTTTGGGGATGTGAACCCAAATGCAATTTCTGCTAGTAAGTCTTTTATTTTTAAAGCTGGTGGTTATGGTAATACTACAATTACTGCTTCTGCAGATTATCAAGTTTCTCTTGATAATACTAGTTTTTCATCAAGTGTTATAGTTACTGAAGCTGATGCATTAACAGGAAAAACAATTTATGCAAGATTTACACCTTCTACTAAAGCATTAGCCATTGCGGGTACATTGACCGTAACAGGAACCGCATTAAATAAACAAATAGGTACATTAACAGGGTCTTCTTTACCAAAAGTAGATACTTTTGATATTGTAACGTATAACCTAGAGTTTTTTGGAACCGCTGTAAAAGATGCTACAGGTAAAGAATTTGGACCTACAGATAATGTTTTGCAGGTTGAAAATGTTGCCAAAGTAATGAATAAACTAGATGCCGACGTTTATGTTGTGCAAGAAGTGTCTGATGAGCCATCTTTGGATGCTTTGATTCAAAAAATAAACATTAATGGAAAAACATTTGATAAAGTAATTTCACCTAGTTGGTCTTATTCATTTAATCCAGCTGATCCAAATTTCCCTCCACAGAAATTAGTTGTGATTTATAATACTAAAACTGCAACGGTTAAAAGTGCCCGTGTAATGTTTAAAGATTTTTATGATGGTCTTCGTGCAGGAACTGAAACTTTAGTAAATTATCCAGGTACTAATGCAAACTTTTTCTCATCTGGACGTTTACCTTATATGGTACAAATCGAAACGAACGTAGGAGGAGTAAAAAAACTACTTAATTTGGTAGATCTTCATGCTCGTGCGAATAGTGGTACTGATATTAGCAAATACAACATGCGTAAATATGATGCTCAAGTATTAAAAGATAGTTTGGATCGTTATTATTCAAAGTCTAATTTAATCATTTTAGGAGATTATAATGATGATGTAAAAGCATCAGTTATTACGCCAAATCCTTCATCTTATAAGGCATTTGTTGATGATACAGCCAATTATAATGCACTTACTTTAGATATCAGTAAAGCGGGAGCTTTTAGTTTCCTAAGTTCAGGTGGATTCTTAGACCATATCATGATATCTAATGAATTAAATAATGAATATATTGCTAATTCTACTGCAGTTTACGATCCTCGTTCGGATATAAACAATTATGTAAATACAACATCGGATCACGGACCAGTAATTGCTCGTTTTGAATTAAAAGATTCTAATTTGGGAACAATAGATTTTGAAACAAAGAACGGATTTGCAGTAAAAGCATATCCTAATCCAGCAACAGATGTTGTGAATATTGTTGTAAAAACAGAGGATAGCAAGAAATTAAAATTAAGGCTTTATGATATTACAGGACGTATGATAGGAAGTCCTATTGACGTTAATGGAGATCAGGAAAAAAGTACTTCTGTAATTCAGATAAGTGATTTAAAATCGGGTATCTATATTTATACTTTAACAGAAAACAATAAAGTTGTTTTTAAAGATAAAATCATAAAAAAATAACAGAGTGTTATAAAATAAAAATGCTAGATTCTTATCCTGAGAATCTAGCATTTTTTTTTACAATATAAAATCGGTGTAAACGATAGTATATAAAAGAGAGAAATTAAAACAAGAAACCAATTAAAAACCAAAATTAACACCAAAATTCAGACCCCACTGAAATTGATTAAATGATTGTGTCTTTAAGGGATTGATATAATAATTTACACCAGGTTCTACAAAAAAATGAGTTTGCTTGAACACTTCATATTGTAAAGTACTACTTAATTTAGATCCATAAACAAAGTTATTTACATCTAGATTTCCTCCAATCGAATTACCATCCAGGAATATTTGATTTGAAATTAATTTCCCTACAAAACCTCCTGTATTTAGCATAATAGCTGCTTTACTAGTACTTAACAGGGAATAAGAAATTTCTAATGGCATTTCAAGATATTGTAATTGTTGGTCTAGATTTCCAGTAAGATTGTTTGTGGCACTACTTTCAACTTTTTGATTATCA
This sequence comes from Flavobacterium shii, assembly GCF_025847235.1. Lineage (GTDB taxonomy): Bacteria > Bacteroidota > Bacteroidia > Flavobacteriales > Flavobacteriaceae > Flavobacterium > Flavobacterium shii. Next base: position 21,005 of record NZ_JAOZEW010000016.1, on the reverse strand, counting down.
TTATTCGAGGAGAATACATAATTTCTATTTGTTGAAATATATTCTACATTAGGACTCGAAATAAAAAAATCATTTGCTAATCCGGCCGATAATGTATTTTGTTTACTATAATAAGAAACATTAGCTACGGATTGTCCTAATTCATTGATTTTGAAACCAGAGCTAACAGCCCATTTTTTGTTGAGTTTGTAATTTGTTTTTACACCATATCCAGTGTTTTGTTTTGACTCAATATCATTGCCCAGTGATTTCTTGTTACCATAATTTTGAGAGCTTACAACTCCGGCATAAAGACCTACAGACCATTTTTCTTTTAGGATTTCCTTTTCAGTTTTTAAATCTTCTTTGTCATCCTTATTATTTAAACGATTTTCCAATTGCTGTAATTCCAATGCAATTTGAACTTTTTGTAATGAATCGTTAAACGCAGTTAAATTTGTTGCAGGATTATTATTTAAAGAAATCCCTTTATTTTTATCAGCGTTTAAAGTACTGTCAACTCCGGCTGTACTTGCATTATTTCTTGTTGATTGAGTATTATTGCTCAAAGCAATTTCTTCATTTTTAGCAAGAGTACCAATTGTGCCATTATTTTGTTTAGATAAAGAAGTATCCGATTCGTTTTTTGATGATGATTGAATATTATTGTTTGAGGCAATTCCTTTGTTTTTACTTGTTTTTAAAGTATTGTTCGTTTCATTTTGATTCTGTTTAGATAAAGAAGTATTCGATTCATTTTTTGATGAGGACTGAGTACTATTGTTTGAAACAATTCCTTTGTCTTTGCTTATTAAAGTATTACTTACTTTATTACTATCTTGTTTAGAGAAAGAAGTATTTGATTCGTTTTTTGATGATGATTGAGTATTCTCGTTTAAAGCAATTTTCTCTTCCTTTTCGGCTTTTAAATTGTTCTCAGATTTAGAATTATTCTGTTTAGAAGAGGAATTGTTTTTCTTGTTTTTTGATGATGATTCTGCTAATGAAATAACTTCATTGTTTGATTTTAATAAAGTTTTTTCTTTTTTATTGATTGAAGTTGTTGTTGCTTTAGTTGATTCTTGATTATTATTTAGATTTTCATCAGTTACCAAGTTATCAGATTCTGCAACGGTTACTACATCCTTTGAATTTAAAGGAGTATTCTTATTAGTAGTAGATGGAGTTGTATTCGAATTATTTTCTTTATTATCCAAAACAACATTGTTATTATTATCTTTTAATAAAATATTATTTTGATTAGAATTGAAATATAGACCAGACGTAATAGCTAAACCTACCAAAAGACTTGCCGCTAGCGACCACCAAATGGCAGTTACCTTTTTCTTTTTTGGTTTATCTAGTTTTTCTTCAATGTTAGCCCATAATTCTGGTGGAGGTACACTAGAAAAATTTTCTATTGAAGAAAAAATATCTTCTATTTTTTGTTTTTTCATGCTGTTTTAAAATTTAATACGGCCAAAATTCTTGTTTGCAATATTTTCTTTGCTCGATTTAAGTTCGATTTTGAAGTTCCTTCCGAAATTTGAAGCATTTCTCCAATTTCTTTGTGTTTCATCTTTTCAAATACAAATAGATTAAAGACCATTCTATATTGGTCTGGTAAGTCCTGAATGTATTCTATTAGTTTTTCTTGAGTTATTGGGATGGTTTCTAATTCTTCCTCTTCTATAATTTCTGTTTCAGGATCAAAAACATCCAAAAAATGATAATCTTTTTTCTTCTTCTTTAGTGTTTCTATGAGTTTATTAATGAAAATTCGTTTCATCCATCCCTCAAAACTACCTTCGAATTTGTATTGACTTATTTTTTGAAATACGATTATAAATGCTTCTTGAAATACATCTTTTGCATCATCTTCATTTTTCATGTATTTTAGACAAATTCCATACAATACAGGAGAGAACAATTGATAAATTCTCAATTGCCCTCCTCTGTCATTGTCAATGCACTTTTTTATAAGTAAGTCTAAATTGTCTTCCAAAAAATAATTTTAAAGTAAATTAGATTGCAATAGTGTTTGTATTAGAGTATTCTATTTTTTATAAGTAGAACTATATCCGTCAGGGAAATTGTTTACAATAGTTAAAGTACGAGCATCTAGTTGTTCGATAACGTACGTAATACCCTCAAATGTTATTAAATCATGTTCCAAATTATCAAAAATGCTGATACCTTTAGTTATTTGATAATTACTGTTTCTTATCTCGACATCATTTTTATATGTAATTACTTTCCCTTCAGGTGTAAAAACAAGTTTTTTTGTACTCCCAATACTCTTTGGGGTTGAGGTATAGCTACCGTTTTGACCTCCGCTAGATTTTTGCCAAACCCATTCTCCAGCAAGCATACTTGTTTTTTCAGATTTGAAAATAACATTTGCTGAATAAGTTGATACCGAAATAATAATAAGAAGCGCTAAAATAGTTTTTTTCATGTTTAAATAAATTAATAAAATTATGTTAAGGTTTTAATCCGCAAAGTTAGATTAGTTTCTTAATACTGCAATTTTATCTTTTATTACTTTTTTAAACGCAATTATACTAGTACTTTGGTCAGAAGTGTTGTTGTTGTCTATGAACACTTTGGTAACTTTGTCGCTTTGATTTAACTCAAAATAAAGGCCTCCTTGATCAGCAGCATCTGGATTGCCATAGGTTTTAGTTCCACCATTTAAATTTAAAATTTCTGTAGGAATCAATTTTGAAAATTCAGAGTAATCTCCATTTTTAGTCAAAGCTTTATAATTGTATTTGCTAAAATCATACTGCCCAGGAGTAACATTTAAGTATTGAAATACATTTAAATTATTGATTCTAAAAAACTGTTGACAATCTGCGCCTATGCATTGACCGCTAAAGCTTCCTATAACTACAAAGTTTTTATTTTGGCTTACCTTGTTAAGGAAAAGAGGTTTGTCTGTTTTTGGGATCACTACGAAGTCATAAGGGTTTGTTCCTGCAGGAGTAACTACTTCACCGGTTTGTGGTTCTTTTTCATAATATTGAACTATGATTTCGCAAGAATTTTCTACAATCGAAGTGATCTTTATTTCATATCCACCAGAAGTCTTTGGTCCGGCAAAAATTCCAATTAAATAATTTTTAGTAAAATCGATATTGGGATTTATGGGTGTAGGACATGGATTAGCATTTTTAATAAAATAAGCATCCATTTTTTCTTGTGTTTTTATTGCTACAGTTGATGGTTTTGTAGGCATATCCTTTATCGTATAGTTGCATTCCAATGGAAAACCCGAAAAAGCAACATTACTATAATCTCCACAATTTTGATAATCATTGTCAGAATTTAGAGAACAAGAACTTAAGCCAAATACGACAAATAAGCCTAAAATAATTTTTTTCATTTTTAATATTTTAAAAGATTATACTATATAGATGATATACTATCAAAATGGTTGCGTTGGTATTGATTTTTTTTTAGATTTTTTTTTTTATGGATGAATTTTTAAAATAAATAGCAGTAATGGATAAGTTTTTAAACTCAAAATAACATTTCCACTTCTTTAGAAATACGTATTATTGCGTACTTTTACTTTTTTTAAAAGTCTTTTTATGCAGAACCTACTTCCTTTTTTATCGGTCTTTATTATTGCTTTAATCATTGGAATTTTCATAGGAAAACTCATTTTTTCTGCACGATATCAATCAGAAAAAGTGAGCTTAAACGAAAGGTTGATCGCTTTAACAAATCAGTTTCAGCAACAAAAAGAGCATTTCCTATCAGAAAAAAACAATTTCGAGAAACAATTTCAGGCAACAAATGCCGATAAAGAAACTATCCGTACCGAAAAAGATAGCTTAGCGATTCAGCTTTCTAAAAAAGAAGTTGATTTCGAAAATTTATGGGAACGCCATAAAGAACAAAAAAATGAAGTAGAACAACTTCAGGAAAAATTCACCAAAGAATTTGAAAATCTTGCGAATAAAATACTAGAAGAAAAATCGACAAAATTTACTGCCCAGAATAATGAAAACATGAAAAACATCTTGTTGCCTTTACAAGATAAAATCATTGGTTTTGAAAAGAAAGTCGAAGACACACATAAAGAAAGTATCGATTATCATGCAGCTTTGCGTCAGCAAATATTGGGATTAAGTGAGATGAATGCTCAAATGAGTAAAGAAACACTCAACTTAACGAAGGCCTTAAAAGGAGATAGTAAAATGCAGGGAAATTGGGGTGAATTAGTCTTAGAACGTGTTCTTGAAAAATCCGGCTTAGAAAAAGGAAGAGAATATGAAGTACAACAAAGTTTTACCAATGAGATTGGTCTTCGCGTACTTCCCGATGTTGTGATTCATTTGCCGGATGGTAAAAAAATGATTGTAGATTCCAAAGTTTCTTTAACTGCTTATGAAAAATGGATTAATGAAGAAAATGATATTTTAAAAGCAGATTACTTAAAAGAGCATGTACATTCTATAAAACGTCACGTTGAGCAATTAGGAAATAAAAATTACCATGATTTATACCAAATAGAAAGCCCAGATTTTGTTTTGCTTTTTATTCCCATAGAGCCCGCTTTTGCAATAGCGCTTAATGAAGATGCTACCTTATATAATAGAGCCTTCGAAAAAAACATTGTTATTGTTACTCCTACAACATTATTGGCAACTTTGCGAACTATAGATAGTATGTGGGCAAACCAGAAGCAACAAGAAAATGCTTTTGAGATTGCTAGACAAGCAGGAGCATTATACGATAAGTTTGAAGGTTTTATCGCTGATTTAATTAAAATAGGAAATAAAATAAATGATTCTAAAACCGAGTATGAGAATGCCATGAGCAAATTAGTCGAAGGTCGAGGAAATTTAATTACAAGTGTTGAGAAGTTAAAAAAAATGGGAGCAAAGGCAAAGAAGTCACTTCCTGAGAATATCTTGACAAGAGCGAATAATAGCGAAAATTAATTTATTAAATTACTATAGGATGAAACGAATTCTGGGAATTATCATTGGTATTGTAGCCCTTGCTTTAATTGGGTATTTTAGTTTTATTTATTATGTACCTTATAGTACAGGAATCCGTTCGGGCGAATTAATAAGGCTGAGTCATAAAGGAGTTATGATGAAAACTTGGGAAGGAGAACTAAGTCAAGGAATTTCGGGAGCCCAAATATTCTCTTTCTCCGTTTTGGATAGTGATAAAAAAGTTATCGAAGATTTAAAAGTACTTCAAGGAGGTTATGTAAAACTGGAGTATGTCGAAAAATATAAAACATTTCCTTGGTGGGGAGAAACGCGTTTCTTTGTAAAAGCTGTAGAAAAGGAAGATTCCCCATTTAATGTAAAATAATTAATAATAGAATATGAATTCAAATTCAAACTTTAAGACAGTAGCCTGTTCAAGAATAAGCATATCAGAATTAATGCTTCCTTCGCATACCAATTTTAGTGGTAAAATACATGGAGGATATATATTATCATTGTTAGACCAAATAGCTTTTGCTTGCGCTTCTAAATTTTCGGGTAATTATTGTGTTACGGCTTCAGTAGATACAGTAAATTTTTTAAAACCTATTGAAGTTGGAGAATTGGTAACGATGAAAGCCTCGGTTAACTATGTAGGTAAAAGCTCGATGATTGTAGGTATTCGTGTTGAGGCCGAAAATATTCAAACAGGCGCTATAAAACATTGTAATTCCTCTTATTTTACAATGGTTGCCAAAGATAAAGAAGGAAAGAGTGTTCTTGTTCCAGGACTTATTTTATCAAATCTCGAAGAAGTGAGGCGTTTTTGTAAATGCCTGAAACAAATCGAGGTAAAAAAAGAGGTCGAAAACCACGCTGTAGAGTCTAATTATAGCTCTATCGAAACATTGGCGACGTTAAGCAAATACAATGTTTTATTGGAATTAAGTTAAAGTAGTTTTCTTGTAATTTTTAGCATGGTTTTAAGAACCAAGATGAATTAAAATTCGTAACTTTAAGAGAGAGGATTTTGGTATTATTAATATCTTAATTTTTTTTCTTGAACTGTATCATTTTTGATTTTGGTCTATTGTAGATTATCCTTTAGCGATAGACTTTTTCGAAAATTAGCACCCGACAACTTTAATTCTAATTGCTAACGATTATGAAAAAAAGTACTTTTTTAATCTTATTACTTACTGCTAATTTTATTATTGCGCAGGATAAATTAAGAACTGCAATTGGTGTTCTTAATTTTGAAGCTTCAGTTCCTCTTTTTGAAGAAGTTAACGCAGTCAATAAATCGGTAATTGTGGTTATTGAGCCAGGAACGAGTAGTTTTGTTTGCGTGGCTGTAATGAAAGATTTTCGGTTTAAAATGGATTTAATGGAAACACATTTTAATGAAAATTATATCGAAAGTAATCGATATCCCAGAGCTGTCTTTAAAGGTAAAATAGGTAAATTTGATCTGAAAGATATTAGCGAAACACCAAAAGAATATACTATTACAGGTAAACTTCAGATTCACGGTAAGACAAAAGTAATAATAGTAAATGCAATACTTAGAAAAGTACCTCAGGGCATAGAAATTACTTCTGTTTTTCCTCTTAATACAGATGATTTCAATATTAAAATACCTTCGATGATAGAAAGTAAAATATCAAAAACTGTAAATACAAGTTTATCAGGAGTAGTAATGCGATAAAAAATTACTTCAAACAATTTATAAGTGCTGGTTCTAGATTTGGATATTCAAATTTAAAACCGGCATTTTCTATTTTTTGTGAAGAAACCCTTTGCCCAGTTAATACAATTTTACTCATTTCTCCCATTATTAATTTAATAACAAAAGAAGGAACTCTTGGTAACCAGATAGAATAACCATATACATTTGCCAAAGCCTTAGAGAAAATAGCATTGGTCGTATCATCACTTACTGCGGCATTGTAAGCTCCTTTTATATTAGGATTGATGATTGCCTGTAAATAAATGGTGCATAAATCATCAATATGAATCCAAGGCATGTATTGTTTTCCTATACCTATAATAGAACCAAAACCATATTTAAAAATTGGAGCCAGTTTTTTTAGGAAGCCTTCATTTTTACCAAGAACCAATCCAGTTCTTATCTTAACCGTTCTAATGCCTAATGATTCTATACAATTTGTAGCAGCTTCCCATTTCTGGCAAGTTTCTCCTAGAAAATCATTTGCAGCGGGAGTTTCTTCCGTACAAATAGTTTCACTAGTAAATGCGCCATAAATCCCAACTGCCGATGCCGATATAAAGGCATCCAAAGTTTTATTGTTCTTTTTTAAGACAGCATAAATGAGTTCAATAGGTTTTTCCCTACTATCTATAATTTCTTTTTTTCGTTTATCAGACCATTTTTTCTCAGCGATATTCTCACCAGCAAGATGTATAATATAATCCGCTTTTAAAACCGAAACTTCATCAATATAATTATTTTCTAAACTCCATTTATAATAAGTAATATCGTTGGTAGCTTTTCTTTCACTGCGAGTTAATATAGAAACCGAATACCCATTAGCAATCAATAAAGCAGAAAGCTTTGTACCTATAAATCCCGAGCCACCAGTTAGTAAAATGTTTTTAGTCATGATAGTTTACAATATATTTAACACCTTGTATTGTTTAGCATTACGTAAATATAGTTAAACGTTGCTTACCTTTATAGTCAATTAAAAAAGTAAATAGTATGGAAACTAAAAAAGAAATAATGACAAAAGATAAAATTGTTTCTCTGTATATGGATTACGTTTTAGAACATGGACAAAATCCCAAATCGGTTTTTCATTTTGCCAAAGCAAATGATTTTGAAGAGGCCGAGTTTTATACTTTTTTCGGAACATTTGAAGGACTAGAAAAAGAAATATTTAATCTGTTTTTCGAAAACACACTCGAACTATTAGATAAAAATTCAGAATACCAAGAGTATGATATGAAAAATAAAATGCTTGGATTTTACTTTACATTTTTTGAATTATTAACTGCAAACCGTAGTTATGTAGTTCAGGCTTTGAAACATGATTCCAACCCAATAAAAAACTTAGTAAAACTAACCACACTTCGAGATAGTTTTAAAAAATATATTAGTTTAATCCTAACCGATGACCATCGAATTCAACAAGAAAAACTTCAAAACTTTCAGGAAAAAGCAATTCAGGAAACAGCATGGATGCAATTATTGCTTACACTTAAATTTTGGATAGACGATGCGTCTCCAGCTTTTGAGAAAACAGACATTTTTATCGAAAAATCTGTAAATGTATCTTTTGAGTTGATGAATGTAGCACCTATGAATCATTTGCTTGATTTTGGTAAATTCCTTTTTAAAGAAAAAATATACAGCAGACAATGAAAACCATCGACTATATCCCAACTTCCAAAATAGAAAGAGCGAGCAAACTTGTTCAAACTGGAGCAAAAATTGGAGTAAATTATTTAAAATATTACGGAGAAAAAATTGTAAACCCAGATGTAACCCGAGACAAACTAAACGAGAATAATGCCGAAGATATTTACGACGGACTAAAAAGTTTAAAAGGAAGTGCGCTTAAAGTAGCACAAATGTTAAGCATGGATAAGAATTTCTTGCCACAAGCCTATGTCGAAAAATTTTCTTTATCCCAATTTTCAGTTCCGCCACTATCTGCACCATTAGTATTAAAAACATTTAAAACAAATTTTGGTAAAACACCTTACGAAATTTTTGATGAGTTTAATCCCAATTCTGTAAACGCAGCAAGTATCGGTCAGGTACATCTAGCTGTAAAAGACGGAAAAAAACTTGCCGTAAAAATTCAGTATCCGGGAGTTGCCAATAGTATTTCGTCAGACTTGGCATTGGTAAAACCCATGGCAATAAGAATGTTTAATCTGCAAGGAAAAGATTCAGATAAATATTTTAAAGAAGTAGAAGATAAATTAATAGAAGAAACCAATTATTTATTAGAATTACAGCAAAGTCAAGAAGTAGTCGAAGCCTGTAAAAAGATAGAAAACCTAGTTTTTCCTAATTATTATCCAGAGTATTCTTCAGAGAAAATTATTACAATGGATTGGATGACTGGAATTCATCTTTCAGAATATACAGCCAAGAAACCAAATCAGGAAGAATCTAATCTTATAGGTCAGGCACTTTGGGATTTTTATATGTACCAAATTCATATATTACGTAAAGTTCATGCCGATCCGCATCCTGGAAATTTCTTGGTAAACGATAAAAACCAGTTAGTAGCTTTAGATTTTGGATGCATGAAACAAATTCCAAATGACTTTTACGTTCCTTATTTTGAGTTAATCAACAAAGAAGTTATTACAGATAAAGAACTTTTTAATCAAAAACTCTTTGAATTAGAAATTCTAAGAACAGATGATACCAAAGAAGAAATAGAATATTTTACAGGAATGTTCCATGATTTATTATCATTATTCACAAAACCATTCCAGTCAGATACATTTGATTTTTCCGATGAAGAGTTTTTTGATAATATAGCCAAGTTGGGCGAACGTTTTTCAAAAGACACAAACCTAAAAAAGATGAACGGAAATCGCGGTTCAAAACATTTTATATATATGAACAGAACATTCTTCGGGTTATATAATTTAATGTTCGATTTAAAAGCAAAGATTGTAGTAAATAATTATCAGAAATATTAGGAGCTTAATCCAGCTCTCCACTATATCTCTTATGGTGAACACCACCACAAGAGGATGCCGTTCCTATCTGGGCTAGAAATGATAAAAATAAAGCCTCTGTCAGAGTTCAAACTCAGGCAGAGGCTTTAAAATTTAGAGATTAACTCAAAAAAAACTATCTCAAAATTCCTTTTTTGTAAGTTGCAATAGCGCGATCTCTAGCAAAAGCATGTTCAATCATAGGTTCATTGTAACCCAAATCAAATTCAGGAATCCATTTTCGGATATAAATACCCTTTTCATCAAACTTCTTAAGCTGAATTTCGGGATTAAAAACTCTAAAATAAGGAGCAGCATCACAACCAGTTCCTGCAGCCCATTGCCAATTACCAACATTCGAGGCCAACTCGTAATCAAGTAATTTCTCAGCAAAGTAAGCTTCGCCCCATTGCCAGCTAATTAATAAATGCTTACATAAAAAACTAGCAACAACCATTCGAACCCGATTATGCATATATCCAGTTTCATTAAGTTGGCGCATTCCAGCATCAACCATAGGATAACCAGTAGTTCCAGAACACCAACGTTGGAAATCTTTTTCGTTATTTAACCATTGAATACCATCGTAAGCCGATTTAAAATTATGATTAACAACATTTGGGAAACTAAATAAAATTTGGATAAAAAATTCCCTCCAGATTAATTCACTCAGGAAAACCTGATTTGTATGTGCAGCCCAATTTACTAATTTTCGAATACTAACAGTACCAAAACGTAAATGAGGCGAAAGATAAGAAGTCGAGTCTAATGCAGGGAAATCTCTTGTTTCTTGATAATTCGAAATACTTTTTAAATTATGCGGTTGTACTTTAATAGAACTTTTTTCAAACTCAATTTGGTTTATTGTTGGGAACTCAAATTGACTTTTATAAAAATTAGAAAAAAGACCAGCAGTATTATATTCTTTGGCTTGACCTAAAATTTTATATTTTTCTAGCCATTTGTTTTTATAAGGAGTGTATATGGTATAAGGTAAACCATCAGATTTTGTGATTTCCTTCTCTTCAAATAGCACATGGTCTTTATAAGAAAGTGCCGAAATGTTATTTTGTTTTAATAAATCAGAGACATAAGAATCTCTTTTTATAGCAAAAGGCTCATAATCTTTATTGAAAAAAACTTCTTGAATATCGAATTCTTCTATAAGAGATTTCCAAATTTCAGTAGTTTGTCCTTTTTTTATCAAAAGCGAACTTCCTATAGACTTCAATTCAATATTAATTTTTTCTAGAGAATCGTATATAAAACTAACCCTAGAATCATCTTTAGGCAAACTATCCAAAATTGCCTCATCAAAAATGAATAAGGGAATAACTGGAAAATCAGATTCAAGCGCATGAAACAATCCACGATTATCATCCAAACGCAAATCACGTCGGAACCAAAATAGACTAACTTTTTGTTTGCTCATTATTTAGTATTAAAAATTTCTTCGACCTTTTTATAACGGAATTCAAAAATTGTTTTCAGTTCGTTCTTTACAATAAGAGCATTTACAATACGTCCGATAAAACCAAACGGAAGAGCATAATGTACAATATCGGTCATTTGAGTTCCATTTGCAGTAGCTTCAAAAAAATGTTTGTGATGCCATAATGTATAAGGACCAAAGCGTTGCTCATCTACAAAATAGCTATTATCTTTTACTACAGTAATTTCAGTCATCCAGTTTAGCTTGATTCCTAAAAGCGGAGCTATTTTATATTGAATGATTTGTCCAGCATAAACCAATTTATTATCATAATCAGTAACCTTAAACCCCATGTTTTTAGGAGTAATTACTTGCAGGTTATTAGGATTAGAAAAAAAAGCCCAACATTCTTCCAGACTTGCATTAATGTGCTGAACAGATTCTTTTTTATATACTTTCATAGCATCTATTAAAATTTGTAGTACTTAAAAGGAACAAACAACATTCCGAAACATTCACCGTGTTGCTTACCTAAATGTTTATGATGCACTTTATGTGCTTTTCTTAACCCAATAAGATATTTGTTTTTGGTATTTTTAAACCATTTAAAGCGTTGATGAATTAATACATCATGAACCATAAAGTAACAAAAGCCATAAAAAGTTAACCCCAACCCGATAAAAAATAAATAATTGATGCCATCGATAGTTCCAAAATAGAAAAGAAGAATACTTGGAATTGCAAAAATCACAAAGAAAATATCATTTCGTTCAAACACATTAGTGTATTTAGGCTGGTGATGATCAGAGTGGAAATACCACATAAAGCCGTGCATGACAAATTTATGAGTACACCAAGTAACACATTCCATAAAAAGAAACGTACCTATAAAAATTAAAAAGAAAATCATTGTTGTGTTTTTTTATAAATTATACCATTCTTAGTTTATAAGAAACAAAAGATTTGGCTAGTAATCCAGCTTTAGAATAATTAGAAACCCGAATTCTTTCGTTACCGATTTCATGACATGGAGTATTTTCGAGCTTTTTTAAAAGTTTTTTATAATAGATGTAGGCAGTATAAACACCAAACTTAGCTTCCACAGGAAGTTTTACAATTCCTTGATAGGCTATTTTAAAATCATCTTCGATTTCTTTTATGATTTTGTTTTTAGTATTTTCATCAAAAGAGTTTAAGTCAACACCAGGAAAGTAATTTCTATTCAATATTAAAGTATCATCTTTTAAGTCTCGCAAAAAATTTACTTTCTGAAAAGCCGAGCCTAATCGCATCGCTTCCATTTTTAACTTCTCATATTTTGAGTCATTACCAGCAACAAAAACTTTAAGACACATTAACCCCACAACATCTGCAGAACCATAAATATAATCCTCAATTTCTTCCTTATTATGATAGTCAGATTTTATAAGATCAGATTTCATGCTTTTTAAAAACGACTGAATTAAATCATCAGTAATATTATATTGTTTTACAGTTTGCTGAAAAGAGTTTAAAATAGGATTAAGACTTATTCCAGCATCTATAGCTTTATAATATTCTTTTTCAAAATCATCAATTAGATACTTTTTATCAAAACCATGAAACGAATCTACAATTTCATCAGCAAATCGTACAAAACCATAAATACTATAAATTGCATCCCTTATACTTGGAGCAAGCATATAAACTGCCAAAGAAAAAGAAGTGCTGTAATTTTGAGTTACAAGCTTACTACATTTAAACGAGACATTATCATATAACTGTTTCATGTTCTTTATAATGAAAAGGATTTGTTTATTAATTCAGATACTAATTTTCCTGATATCAAAGCAGGAGGAACGCCCGGGCCAGGAACAGTTAATTGCCCAGTAAAGTATAAATTCTTGACTTTCTTACTTTTTAGTTTAGGTCTTAAAAATGCAGTTTGTAATAAAGTATTTGCCATTCCGTAGGCATTCCCTTTATAAGCATTGTAATCTTCGATAAAGTCATTTTTACAAAAAGACTTCTTAAAGATAATATTATTTTTAATCGATTGTTGAGTAACACTTTCAAAACGAGAAATTATCTTATCAAAATATTCTTCTCGAAGCGCTTCAGTATCTTCTATTCCCGGAGCAAGAGGAATCAAAAAGAAACCACTTTCCATTCCTTCAGGAGCAGTTGTTTTATCAGTTACCGATGGGAAGTTCGCATAGAACAAAGGAGCTTCTGGCCACTTGGGGTCATCATAAATATCCATTGCATGTTGTTCAAAATCTACATCAAAGAATAAAGCATGATGAGAAATAGATTGTATTTTTTTGTTGAACCCAACGTAGAATAGGAGAGAGGAAGGAGCAAAAACACGACTATCCCAATATTCATCCGAGTAGACACGATGTTCTTTGGGTAATAAAGTTTCCGTATGTTGATAATCGGCACCACTTAAAACGATATCCGAAGTAATAATTTCGTCATTTATAATTAATGAGGTGGCAATATTATTTTTAACTATAATTTCATCAATTCTAGAGTTGGTTTTAAAAGTAACTCCAAGTTCTTTCGCCAGACTTTCGATGCCACGAACAACATCAAACATTCCAGTTTTAGGATGCCAAGTTCCCATGCCAAAATCGGCATAATTCATAAAATTATAGAAAGATGGCGTTTTGGATGGTTTTGCCCCAAGAAATAAAACCGGAAATTCTAGAATCTGAATCAGTCTTTCATTTTTAAATTTCTTGCGAATATCTTTACTTACCGTTCCAAAAAACTGATTTAATTTTTGAGTAGTTTCAAGAGTTATTAATTCTAATGCAGAAACACCAGGGCGATATACCAATTTTTTTATGGCAATATCATAATTACTTTTAGCTTCAGAGATATAATCAATAAGTTTTTTTCCGCTACCTTCTTCGATAGCTTCAAAAGTTTTGGCAATTTCTTCCAGATTATCAGTGATAGTTATGAATTCATTAATCCCAAAATACACACGATACGCAGGATTAAGTTTTATTAACTCATAGTAATCAGTAGTCTTTTTATTAAAATCCTTAAAGAAACTTTCGAATACATCAGGCATCCAATACCAGCTTGGACCCATGTCGAATGTAAAACCGTTGCTTTTTAATTGCCTGGCTCTACCGCCAATAGTTGCATTTTTTTCGTAGATAGTTACGTCATAGCCTTCCTTGGCCAAATAGCATGAAGCTGATAAAGCCGAAAAACCAGAACCTATAATTGAGATTGTTTTTTTCATTTGTTTAACAAAACTACAAAATAATTAAACAAAATAATTATATCCGGGTCACTAATTCTTCGATAGAGTTAAAAATGTATACTTTTTGATTTAGATTTTCAGTTTCAATGTATTCAACTAGTTTACCGATTAGCCATATTTCATTGGAGTTATTTAAGAGTTCAGAACTCATATTGGCTACATATTGAGTAACTATACTACGATCAGGTTGAATAGTGAGATAAGAAACGTAAGTAATGTTATCAAAATGATTGTTGAGTTCTTTTAGGTTTTCTATCGGCATGCTTTCGCCTAAATAAATTGTTTTATAACCTTGTAGTAATATCTCGTATTGAATGTACATTAATCCAAGTTCATGAATTTCATTCATTGGTAAGGAAAGAACGAAAATTTTATCGGTTTTCGTTGGTTTCTGAACTTGAAGATTCTCTGTGTTAATGTACAGTTTCTGTTTAATTAGATAACTTATAAAATGTTCGTGAGCTGGAGTTATAGTATCAGATTGCCATAACAAACCCAATTCATTTAATAACGGGATAAATACCTGATGAAAAACTTCCTTAAAAGATTTCTCGGCGGTAAGCCAATTGAAGGTATTAAAGAATAATTCTTGGTCAAAATTCATCATAGCCATTTTGAAAGAACTAATGGCATGGTTTTTTGCGTTTTTGTCAGAGATGATTTCTCTGACCAATTGTGGGATTTTTTCTTGCGGGTAGGTTGCTATTTTTGAAATTTTATAACCATATTCATGAAGTAGCGTAATGTTTAATAGTTTTTGTAAACTAGCTAAATCATACGTTCGAATGTTGGTGTCGGTGCGCATTGGTTCTAAGATATTATATCTCTTTTCCCAAATGCGAATGGTGTGTGCTTTAATACCAGAAAGATTCTCGAGGTCCTTTATACTAAAAACACTTTTTATATTGTTTATCATTTATAGCTATTTGATAAACAAATGTAGCTTAATTTCTAGAAAAATAGTTGAAATAAGAAAATTATCAATTTTACTCTATTCAAAATTGACAGCTTGATGAGTGTTTAGTTTATCTAAATGTAATACAGTTTTAGAGGCATCTTTACTACGGTTGTACATTGGTTCAAATTTAGCGCCATATAAAACCTCTTTAAAGGTATAAGAAGTTCTTGCGGCAACAGTATTGCTGTACATATCATCAAAGGTTTTAATGAAAACAAGTATTTCTCCATGAATAGAAGCAAAGTCTTCTTTTGTAAATTTATATAGCGGACTCTTTTCGGTTATAGGATGTACAAGAGTCCAGCTTAATGTAAGTGCATTTATTTTGTTTAGTTCTAGCTCTAATGAATAGAATTTATTAGTCATTACACCATTTTCTTCAATAGTTATCCCTAAAGTGATTTTTGCTTCAGCATCGGTGAAATTCGTGTTTTTAAAAGGAACAAGCCTAATCATTAAAGCCTTGCCTTCTTGATAAGGGCTTATCAATGCATTGTGGGAGAATTTAAGAAAAGCAGTTGGGCGACTAAATCTCCCAAAGAATAAACCAGTTGCAATAGCAAAACTTAATAGTCCTATTAAAGCTTCTGCTGCCGAGAGAGAACTAGTCAGGAAACCTGTGGGGCTAATGTGGCCGTAACCTACAGTTGTAAAAGTTTGAGCGCTAAAAAAATAAGCCTGTCCAAATTTTTCCCATTCGCTTTGCGAACCAGCTATTCCATCTAAATGCTCAATACCAATAGCAAAATAAAGAATAGCAAAAATAAAATTGATAGCAATGTAAAAGGAGAATAGAACAAGCATGAATTTCCAGGTAGGCATATCAATCATGGTATGGTACCAGCTAATGCGACGTAATAAGTGCATGCCTCTTTTTTCAACATTAGGAGTTCCACTTTTGTTTACAAAGCGTCCTCCATAATTATTAGAGTTGGGGCCAAAACCTGAGTTCTTGTCTGTTTGAGCCTCTGTATTTATCTTTTTAAGAATTGACATATATAATATCGAGTAAGTTTTAGATTAGATCAAATCGATTAGACGAATATGTACTCAAATGTAAGCATAAGTTAGAATACAAAAAAGCACCCAACTTTTGCTTTACAAGAAAGAAAAGTTGGGTGCTTTTTTAAGTGTTTTTATTTACAGAAAGTAGCCTTGTTTTTATTAGCGCTTTGGCTGCCTAATTCAGCAGCTTTAGTAAAATCCTTGCAAGCACTTTTTTTGTCCTGAATTTGAGTGTAAGATATGCCTCTAAGGTTATATGCTACGTAATCTTTGGGGTTTATAGCAATCGCCGAAGTACAATCCTCAATCACGGCTTTAAAATTGTTTAATTTGTAGTTTACGTTAGCTCTTCCGGTAAAAGCATCTGCATTCATAGGGTCTAATTCGATTGTTCTGTTAAAGTCAGCTAGAGCACCTTTAGTATCGTTTAGTTTTAGTTTAGCAACACCTCTGTTTTGGTAAGCCTCAGCAAAGTTAGCTCTTAGCTTAATTGCTTTAGTGTAATCTGCTATTGCGCCTTTGGTATTGCCATTTTCAGCTTTTCGCAATGCCTGATCAAAGTAATCAGTTCCAGATTGGCTCCAGCTTGTGGTTGTAGCAACAAATAACAGAATAAGTAATAATTGTTTCATATAAAAATAAATTAGTAGGTTTAGATTGTTAACGTATTTTGGGATTGTTTATTTTATGATAATAAAAATGCCTATCGTATTTACAGTAAATATAGGATTCATTATCGTTTGAAGAGGAAGTTAATATTATGATTGTATTAATTGTGTTTTTACAAGTACTCCATTGTTCTCCACGTAGCAAAAAAAAGGTCAAGTAAATTAATACTTGACCTTTCCGTGACCCGACTGGGGCTCGAACCCAGGACCCCATCATTAAAAGTGATGTGCTCTACCAACTGAGCTATCGAGTCATTATTTTCTTATTGTGACTATAGTGGGATTTAAACCCACACGCTTTTACGAGTATTACTCATCAAGATGGCTAGTCTAGCATCTCTCTGCGTGGTTAAAATAAGGTCAAGTAAGTAAATACTCGACCTTTTTGTGACCCGACTGGGGCTCGAACCCAGGACCCCATCATTAAAAGTGATGTGCTCTACCAACTGAGCTATCGAGTCGTTCTTTTCTTATTGTGACTATAATGGGATTTGAACCCACACGCTTTTACGAGTGTTACTCCTCGAGATGACTAGTCTATCATCTCTCTACGCGGTTAAATAAGGTCAAGTAAATAATTACCTGATCTTTTTGTGACCCGACTGGGGCTCGAACCCAGGACCCCATCATTAAAAGTGATGTGCTCTACCAACTGAGCTATCGAGTCATTATTTTTATTCTATCGTGACCACGGTGGGATTTGAACCCACACGCCCTTACGAGCACCACCCCCTCAAGATGGCAAGTCTACCGTTTCTCCACGTGGCCAAAAAAAAAGGCCAAGTAAGTAAATACTCGACCTTTTTGTGACCCGACTGGGGCTCGAACCCAGGACCCCATCATTAAAAGTGATGTGCTCTACCAACTGAGCTATCGAGTCTTGCTATCAAGGAAAGTATGTTGTTAATCACAATTTTTGTGACCCGACTGGGGCTCGAACCCAGGACCCCATCATTAAAAGTGATGTGCTCTACCAACTGAGCTATCGAGTCATATTCTTTCCTTGAATGCGGGTGCAAATATAAGGAGTTATTATTGAAGTTTCCAAGCATTTTTGTTATAAATTTGTCTTTTTTTGAGAAAAGTTTACAACGTCTTAGTATATAAGGTTTTATTGGTATGAAAAAAATAGTGTTATTAGGGTATATGGGTTGCGGCAAGTCGACAATTGCTCAAAAATTGTCAAAAATTACAGAAATTCCATTTTTAGATTTAGATAAATGCATCGAAAATAAGGTTAATTTAACCATAAATGAGATTTTTGATAAACAAGGAGAGATATATTTTAGAAAATTAGAGCATGAAACATTCTTGGAATTGCTTCAATCGCCTCAAGAAATTATTATAGGATTAGGTGGAGGGACTCCTTGTTATGCTAATAATCATGAATTATTAAATAAAGAGGGTGTGACTTCAGTTTATTTAAAAGCTTCCATAGATACATTATATGGACGTTTACTACATAATAAAAGTAAACGTCCACTTATTGCTGATAAAAATGAACAAGAAATGAGAGAGTTTATCGCGACACATCTATTCGAAAGAAGTTTTTATTACAATCAGGCACGACATAAGGTAACTGTAGATGGTAGGACTATTGATGAAACAGTCTCAGATATACTTAAGGTTTTAGCTTAAGAAAGCATAATTATCGTTGTTGTCGTCAAAAACAACCTGTACATGTTCTAATAGTGAAGTTGAAAGGGATATTCCTTTAAAATCTGCTTTTACAGGGTACTTCTTGTGATTGCGATCTACTAAAACAGCAGTTTTGAATTTTTTAAGCGGAACGTCAAGAAAATGGCGAACAGCATATATTAAAGTAGTGCCGGAATTTAATACGTCGTCTACAAGTATTAGTCCTTTGTTGGCGTATTGTTCTTTGGTTAAAGATGTGTTTATTGGTTGTTCAGGTTTCAATTTGTTTACTTGTACTTCGCAAAGAGATACTTTAATGGAGGAAATGGCCTCTAGAGCAATAGCAATTTTTTTTGCGAAGATAAAGCCATTAGTTGCGATACCCGCGATTACAATTTCTTCATCGTCGACAAAGGTTTCATATATCTGGTAGGCAATTCTTTTTATTTTGTGCTCAATTTCTTGATTTGTCAAGATGATGTTTTTGCTCATTATGATTGTTTTTATAGTGAAAGTAGTAGTTTGGTCTTGTTGGGATGAATTATTCGGTTTCGTTTTCGTCGTCGGTAATGTCGTTTCCGAATTCGTCAATGTCTCTTCTGTCTTTTTTAGTAGGTCTTCCAGTTCCGTTTTTACGGTAATGCTCTTTTGAGAGTTTTAGTAATTCCAAATGTGCGTAAGCTTCGGCAGGAGTTTCATTTTTTCGGTATATATCAACAAGTTTTGCGCCAACTCGATTCTCAGGGATATCAAGAACGGTTATGATTTGAGTAATCTGATCTTTTCTGAATGTTATTTTATCTGTTGGGAAAACCTCTTTCGAAGGTTTTGCAACTTGACCATTCACAGTAACATGGTTTTTTTTGCAAGCTTCAGTGACCATATTTCGGGTCTTGTAGTAGCGTACACACCATAAGTATTTGTCTATTCGCATAAATTTTCTAAAATCGGAGTTAAATTCTTTACAAAAATAAATCAATATTGTATCTTGCGCACCTAAAAAATCAACAATAATGAACAAAATTAAATATTATTTTATTTTAACAATTGCAACACTCTCTTTATTTTCTTGTTCGAAAAGTGATTCGGCAGAAGTTGTTCCGTTAAGGGATTACAAGGAACAGTATGATACGGATATTGCTGATATTGAAGAATATTTAAAAGTGAATTATATTACAATTGTTGACGCTCCTGGTAAAGCAGAAGATCAAGATGTAACTATTAGTGCGATTACAGATGCTACTACTCAGAAGTCTATTATGTCTTATTTGAATAGTCCAACATTTCCAACATTAAAAGTTAAGGATGTGGATTTGCATGGTATTACCTATAAGCTGTATTATTTAGTACTGCGTGAAGGAGTTGGTGAAAGGCCTATTAATGTTGATGGGGTTTTAACATCTTATAGTGGGCAATATTTATTTCGAAAAGCAGCTACTACTACAGATCCTTCGGTAGTTACTTCTAATCAATTTGAGAAAGTAGTGTTTCCACAGTCATTCTTGGATTTGTATAAATTGATTAAAGGTTGGGGGGAAACGTTTCCAGAGTTTAAAGTTGGTACTGCGGCAGGGCAATCTGGAGATGGAACTACAATGTATAATGATTTTGGAGCGGGTGTTATGTTTTTGCCTTCGGGATTAGGATATTATGCTGGAGGAACAGCTACGATACCGGGTTATTCTCCTTTGGTTTTTAGTTTTAAGTTGTATGCATTGCAGCGTTTAGATCATGACGGAGATGGAATTTATTCTTATCAGGAAGATCTTAATGGTGATGGTTATGTGAGAGATTTTCGTAATACAACTGAATATCCTAATCAGCCAGTTGATAATCCAGATGATACAGATAAGGATGGGGTGCCGGATTTCCTAGATGTAGATGATGATGGGGATACATTTACGACTAAGCTTGAGATTAAGAATCCTGATACAGGAAAGCCATATCCGTTTGATCAGATACCTAAATGTGTGTCTGGAAAGAAGAATTATTTGGATGCAAGTTGTCATCCTTAAAGGTATAAAGATTTATTTTGTTTGTAAAAGCGGCTACTATAATATAGTAGCTGCTTTTTTTTGTATGTTATATATAGGTAGGAGATTAATTTCAGGAGCTATTTCCTGCTATCTGCTACAATCTTGTCCTTTTTAAAGGAAAAAGGACGAGGATTTTTGCTACTATCAGGGCTAGGGGTGACAAAATCCAATAGAAACACGATATTAAAGACAGTAAAAGCAACTTTGTGCCTTTGCGACTTCGTAAGAAATCCAGTAAAACCGAGGGTAAAACAGGGTAAACGCCCTAAAGTACCCAAAAGAGCTAGAAAACAACAAAAAATAACAAACCGTAAAAGGTATGTTATCAAAGCATTAAGAAAAGAATAGAAAATAAACGCAAAATAGTG
>NZ_JAOZEW010000015.1 GCF_025847235.1 Flavobacterium shii | reverse complement strand
TTCCCATCAGGGCTAGGATTTGCATTTTCGTTAGAGTTTGTCAAGTTGAGCAAGGTCGCACGGGGCTTTGACTCCGCCTGACAGATTGTAGAGCTTCTTTATTTTATCACTTACGGAGATTCTTCGTACCTCAGAAAGACAAGTTTAGCAACAACAATATTGAGGATATACACTATATTGTCAGGCTGAGCGGAGTCGAAGCCCCGTTTACCGAATCGACAATAATTAAAAATCTTCTTTATACAGTTACTTTATTTAGACAGCAACATCCTTGCTTTCTCCAAGTCCTCTGGCGTATCAATTCCGATCCCTACATGAGTCGTTTCAATCATTTTAATACGTTTCCCAAACTCCAAATAACGTAATTGTTCCAACTTCTCCGAAGCCTCAAGCGATTTCATTGGTAAGCTATAAAAATCTAATAAAGCTTGTTTCCTAAAAGCATAAATCCCTATATGCTGGAAATAACGTACTCCAACATCTTTATCTCTAGGATACGGGATTACCGAACGTGAAAAATACAAAGCAAATCCGCTTTGATCCACTACAACTTTTACATTATTGGGGTTATTAATTTCAGTTTCATCTTTAATCTCACGCATTAAAGAAGCTAAATCCACTTTTTTATCTGAGTCGTTTCTGAAAATTTCAATCACTTTTGCCAAAGGTTCAGCATCGATAAAAGGTTCATCTCCCTGTACATTTACAACAATATCAACTTCTAAATCCTGAATAGCTTCGGCAATCCTATCACTTCCCGATTCATGTTCTTTGATGCTCATAATGGCTTTTCCTCCATTCGAAACAATCTCCCCGAATATAACATCCGAATCTGTTACAACAAATACATCATCAAATAAATTTGTTTCTATTGCAGCTTGATATGTTCTTAAGATTACTGTTTTCCCCCCTAAATCCTGCATTAATTTCGCCGGAAATCTTGTAGAAGCGTAACGCGCTGGAATGACTGCTATTATTTTCATTTTTGATAGTATTAATGATGAATTCTAAAAAACAAATATACCTATTCGCAATCATGTTTTAAAAAATTATTTATAACATATTTCTTAAATAATTAGACTTTAATGTCTTATAAAATATTTATTTTTATACGAAAAAACATGAAAAGATACTTAGCACTTCTCCCACTCTATTTCTTTTTAGTTATAAATAATACATCAGCACAAAAAAATGGAGATACAATTATAAATTCATTTTCAGATCGTATATTCCCGGGGAAAGGATACCAACAATTGGGAGACATAAAATGGAAATTTAAAACCAATGGTAAAATATTCTCTTCTCCAATAGCAAAAAATGGAGTTGTATTTATTGGCAGCGAGGATGGATTTCTCTATGCAATTGAAGAAAAAAACGGAAAAGAAAAATGGAAGTTCAAAGCAAATGGCGCAATCCATAGTTCTCCAAGTATTTACGGAAACATTATTTATTTTGGCAGTTTTGATGGGTATTATTATGCTGTAAACACAACAACGGGAAAACAGATTTGGAAATTCGAAACTGGAGGTGAACATTGGTATGGAGAAATTGGTATGTGGGGCATGAAACCAAATGATATGCTAATGGACGATTTATGGGATTTTTATCTCTCATCGCCTGTAGTTTATAAGGATGGTAAAGCGGCTTCGGTATTATTTGGGAGCAGCGATGGAAATATATATTCAGTAGACGTAAAAAAAGGAAGTCTAAACTGGAAATTCAAAACCGATGGACCAATACACAGCACACCTGTTATTGATAAAAACACTTTATACATTGGTAGTTGGGACGCCAAACTGTATGCTATAGATTGCAAAACCGGAAAAGAAAAATGGAGATTTGTAACCGAAGCCAAAATAGGATTCAAAGGAATTCAATCTTCTGTAGCAGTTGCCAATGGAATGGTTTATTTTGGCGCAAGAGATCCTCATTTTTTTGCTTTAGATTCTGAAACAGGAAAACTAGCTTGGAAATATGATGCCGAGAATTCATGGATTCTAAGTTCAGCAGTAGTAGTAAACAATATTGTATATGTAGGAACTTCCGATACCTATGCATTACTTGCATTAGACTCAAAAACAGGGAAAGAATTATATCGCTTCAGAACAAGCGGATACGTATATTCAACTCCTGCAATTTCTGGAAATAC
The DNA here is from genome assembly GCF_025847235.1 of Flavobacterium shii. Taxonomy (GTDB): domain Bacteria; phylum Bacteroidota; class Bacteroidia; order Flavobacteriales; family Flavobacteriaceae; genus Flavobacterium; species Flavobacterium shii. The sequence goes on along the minus strand of NZ_JAOZEW010000015.1, from coordinate 157,221 downwards.
AATCTATTTTGGAGACTTCACGGGCAATTTCTTCTCACTCGATATGCTTTCGTTAGGTAAAATATCAAATTTAATAAGTACTGATGGCAGAAAAAAACATGCCGCCAAAGTTTTAAAAAATGACAAACTGGATTTTACATACGCATCTCATAATTCGGATTTATCTCAATATAAAGAAAATAAAAAAGTTATGAATGAATTTTACAAACTTGGTCCAATTGTTTCTTCACCGTATATAAGTAACAATACCGTTTATTTCGGGAGTGCCGATGGGTATTTTTATGCTGTAGGATTGTAAAATCTTATTTAACTTACTGCAGGAAGAAACGCGGATGATACGGTTTTTTTAAGGCTCTAAGACACTAAGAAACAAAGGTTCAAAGATTTATTAGTTTGTGTTTAAAATAATTGTTGTGGTTTGTGACCTTTGTAAAAATAAAAAACAATAGAAAAAATCCGTATCATCCGCGTTACTTTGCAGACAATCTGAAATCACAAAGAAAACACTTTATAGAAAACTGAAACTGAAACTGTACACTATATCTGTTACATAATCTTAACCGAAGTCATACTTAATGACCCAGCCAATAATTTATCATTAAACAAAGTTAACTCTTCAGATTTATCCTTTAAACCCAACGTATAAAGCAATGGCAAATAATGATCCGGAGTTGGAATCGCCAATTGAATGGCTCTGTCCATTTTTTCGTAATTAATAAGCGGTTGGAAGTTTCCGTCCAACAAATAATCATTAATCGTTTGCCTAGCTTCTATTGCCCAATCGTACCCATAATTATCTCTGTCGTAATTATGAAAATCGACTAATCTTAAATTATGAACAATATTACCACTACCAACAATCAAAACTCCTTTATGACGTAGGGATTGTAATTTTTGAGCCAATTCAAAATGATATTGCCCCGGTTTTGAATAATCAATACTCAACTGAATCACTGGCACATTTGCCTCTGGATATAAATGTTTTATCACACTCCATGCACCGTGATCCAAGCCCCAGGTTTCATCTAATTCTATTTCGACAGGACTTAGTATTCTTTGGGTTTCAATTGCTAATTCCGGACTTCCTTTAGCTGGATACTGTACATCAAATAAAGCTTGCGGAAAACCTCCAAAATCATGAATTGTTTTTGGCATTTCCATCGCCGTAACTTTTGTTCCCTTGGTGTACCAATGCGCCGAAATACATAAAATAGCATTCGGTTGTGGCAATGTCTTAGCTAAGTTCCTAAACTCTGCAACAAACTCATTTTCTTCAATCGCATTCATAGGACTGCCATGTCCAAGAAACAAAACAGGCATTTTATCAGTATTCGAAAAAGCTTGCGAAATTTTATGTAAATCGTTTAGTGTATTCATAATCTAAGTGAGATTAATGTTCAAAAAAACTAACTCGAATTGTACGAATTAGCACTAATTATTTTAAGTAATCAAGGGATTTCATTCTCATTGTTGAATTGACTCCAGCTAAAGCTGGAGTACTAAAATCGAAATATAAATTGGCTTTAGCCAAATGACAATAGATTTTGGCTAAAGCCATTTACTTTATTAATTCAAGACCTCCAGCTAAAGCAGGAGGCAATTCAAATTCGTGTTTAAAACTTTAAAATCATTCTACAAAATGCTCGTCTTTAAAGCCTATCAAATATAATTTATTTTTTGCTCTTGTCATAGCGGTGTACAACCATCGAATATAATCCCTATCGATACCGTTTGGCAAGTAAGGTTGCTCAATAAATACTGTATCCCACTGCCCTCCTTGCGATTTATGACACGTTATCGCATAAGAGAATTTTACTTGTAATCCATTGAAATATTCATTGTCCTTAACCTTTTGGAATTTCTTGTATTTAGTCGTTTCACCCTCATAATCTTTCATAACCTCTTCATACAATCTATTCGATTCTTCGAAACTTAACGATGGTGATTCGCTCTTTATAGTATCTAATAACAAAACCGTTTCAAAAGGCTTCTGGTTTGGATAATCGACCATTCGAATTTTTACTTTCGCAAATTTAAAACCGTATAATTCCTGAATATTGAAAATCTCCAGAATCTCGATAATATCACCATTGGCAATAAAACCAGCTTCATCAGAATCTTTTAGCCAGAAATAATTATTCTTAACTACCATCAGGAAATCGCCTGTAGAAAGATCGCTTTCTTTAAATAAAATCTTAGTTCGAATTTGTTCGTTATATTGATTGGCTCGTTTATTAGAACGCACAATAAACGCCGTATCTTCAATACTATAATTGCTGTAAGCAGAGTTTATAGCATCCTGAATATCGTAACCATCTGTTAATCGCACAATATCTTTAAATTTCTTTACATCAAACCTAAATTCGGTAATAAAACTTTCTTTTAGTAATTCACGTAATTCCGTAGCATTAAATAAAATTCCAGAGTTTTCTTCCTGACGCATAACTTCGTCAAGTTCTATATGTTCAACTTCTTTATTATAATTTACACTTAATGTATGAATATCTAGCGCAGGACTAATATCTAAATTTACTGGAGGCAACTGGGCTGTATCTCCCAATAAGATCATTTTACAATTGGTTCCCGAATATACATAAGAAATCAAATCATCTAATAAAGAACCGTTTTCATATAGTTTAGAATCCGAATTACTATCGGAAATCATCGAAGCCTCATCGACTATAAAAATCGTGTTTTTATGTTTGTTTGGCTGAATGGTAAACGAAACGCCACCACCAGAAGATTTCTTAGGGAAATATATTTTTTTATGAATTGTAAAAGCTGGTTTACTCGAATAATTGGCAATTACTTTGGCAGCACGACCTGTTGGCGCAAGCAAAACATATTTCTTATCAATGTCGGCTAAATTATTTACAATGGTCGAAATTACCGTAGTTTTTCCTGTTCCTGCATATCCTTTTAGCACAAAAATTGTATCATTTGCTGTGTCGGTTAAAAATATAGCAATCTTTTGAAAAAAAATATCCTGTTTATACGTCGGAGAAAAGGGGAATTTTTTTTGTAAAAGACTATAAAACAGGGAAGAACTCATAACGGTTATATTAATGTAAAATTATCATCAAATATAGGCATCAAACGCGAGGCAAACACATAAAATCCCAAATGAATAAAAAAAAATTGTAAGTTTGTCATCACGTATAATTCTATCTTGATTCTTAACAAGAATTGAATTCTAAATCCATTTATGCAATCACAGAATACAAATATAACATCAAAAAAGTATAAAAAGCTTTCCATCCAGGTTTCGCTGGCTGGGCTTTCGTTTTGTTGCTTTGACACATTAAACAATACTGTTTTATCATTAAACGAGGTTACTTTTGACACGTTTCATAAAACTGCAAAAATTGAAGATTTATTTGCCGATGCTTTTAGCAAACATCTGGAACTTAAAGATTCTTATGATGAAATAACGGTTATTCATAACAACAATTTGTCAACATTTGTTCCTACTGCCCTTTTTGACGAAAACTTTCTAGGCAGCTATTTACAATACAATACTAAGGTTTTTGAAACTGATTTTTTTGCTTTCGATCAAATTTCAAATTATCAGATGAATGCAGTTTACATTCCGTATGTAAATATCAATAACTTTTTTATTGATCAATTTGGTACATTCGAATACAAACATGCCAATAGTATTCTTGTCGAAAAGCTTTTGGATGGATCCAAAAACAATGACGATAAAACAATGGTTGTCAATTTTAATTTAGGACATTTTGAAATCATTGTCGTACAAAACCAAAAACTATTATTATTTAATTCTTTTGAATATCAAACTCCAGAGGATTTTATTTATTATTTGCTATTTACAGCAGAACAACTTAATATGAACCCCGAGAGTTTTAAACTTGAATTGTTAGGAACGATTTCTGAAAAAGACGATTTTTTTGCAATCGCTTATAAGTATATCCGAAATGTATCCTTGTTTGACGTATCTAATTTAAAAAGAAATAATTCTTTTTCGACGGCTCAAAATCAACAACATTTTATACTTTTTCAATCATGAGAATCATTTCAGGAAAATACAAAGGAAGACGCATTTTTCCACCAAAAAACCTTCCAGTAAGACCTACAACTGACATGTCTAAAGAAGCATTATTTAATGTTTTGAACAACCATTTTAGTTTTGAAGGCTTAAAGGTTTTAGATTTATTTGCGGGAACGGGAAACATCAGTTATGAATTTGCCTCTCGTGGTTGCACCCCAATTACATCTGTAGATGGTGATTTTGGTTGTGTAAAATTCATCAAGCAAGTTGCGGCCGAATATGACTTTAATATTGCAGCAACAAAAAGCGATGTCTTTAAATTTTTAGAAAGTAGTAAAACATCATACGATATTATTTTTGCCGATCCTCCATATGCTTTAGATCAGGCTACATTTGAAAAAATTATAATGCTAGTTTTTGAAAGAGAACTTTTGCAAGAAGACGGAATGATGATTATCGAACATTCTAAATACACTAAACTAGAGCATTTGAGTAATTTCTCTTTCCAGAAAAGTTATGGTGGTTCATTCTTTAGTTTCTTCGAATTTGATTCGACAGAAGATGAGGAAGAAATAAGCCTTAAAGCAGCAACAAAAAACACCGAAGAAGACGAAGGTTAATTTACAACTAAATTACCACAATACAAAACCCCTTGATTTTCAAGGGGTTTTGTATTTACAACAATTCTAAACTTTCTTCTTCTTTAAACCCAAATAAAAATTAATTCCAAATCCTAAAACATCCTGAGTACTATAATTAGAGCTATTTGGATTCGACTTTAATTCATTAAGGGCTTTTCCCAGATTAATTCCATTGTAGTACAAATTAAATGCTAAAGAATTCGAATAATCTCCTGAAAAATTGAGCATATAACCAACCCCAATTCCTAAAGAATGCTGTGTATCCGACGCATTCTGCCTTACTATAATCGGATTTGTGAGATCAGCAGGATTCCTTGATGCTAAGTCTCTTCTAGCTTCAATTCTAGAAAATGAATATTTAGGAAGTATTTGTATATAACCGGAATCCTCCTCATAATCTCCTATCACTATTTTTGGACAAAAGCTATAATTTATAGCCGAAACAAACTTTGTAGATGTACTTATTGTAAGTCCTTTATCATCTAAACTCACAGCATCTTCGGGGGTTCCAAACATATAACTTATTTCTATTTCGGGTCTTAAAAATTTAATTATCTTAAATTCTGAACCTAATGAAAAACTTCCAAAACTTGATTTTTCAAAATCACTATGTAAGTAAACTGCCCCACCTATAAAAGGACGTATTTGAGCATTGCCTTTTAAAACTGTAATAATAAAAAGAAAGAGAGTAAAGATTATTTGCTTTACATTCTTAAGGACTGATAATTGCATCGGTTGGTTATTTTTGCCAAACATAATTCATTTAATTCTATTTGTAAAAATTCATTCTGCATTATTTATCGAATCCTACCAGAATCATCTACACTTTTTTCCTTAAACTGTGAATCTTTTATTTTTCCAAACGAGTATTTTACAGCAATCGAAATTTCATGCCAATCAACTTGATATCTTGCCTTTGAACTCACATTATTAATCGTAAACTGTTCTTCTTGGATATTGTTATTAAAAACATTGTTACAAGTTAAAGTACAATCCCAATTTTTGAAAAAAGTTTTAGAAACCGCCATATCTACAACAAATCTTTCGTTTCGTTCAAAAACACCTTTATTTTGTTTAGTCAATCCCCAACCAGAAACCGTAAGGGTAAATCCTTTGGGAAGTTTAAATTCATTATTTGAATAATAATATAAATAGGGTTTTGAAGCTAAAAACAAAGCCGACTTATCTTCAATTTTTTCTAAAATAAAAACCAATGAATTTGTTGTTGTCCAAAATCTATAACTAAAAGGCATGGTGAAATCCAGATTAAATCCTGTTTCCTTATCAAAATTCACATCTTTGAACGTCATGATATTTTGCCCATCATCATATATAAAACTATTATAAACGGGATTTCTGTTTTGATAGTAACTTAGTTTAACTGATTTGTCATGATACTGAAAAGCAGAAGAGATTTCATCGATAATTGTGGGATCTAAATTTATATTTCTGCCATATAAAAAATAAGGATTTATATACGTTGTTCCCTGACTTAAAGAAGAATAATTAGGCCTCGAAATACTTTTGGCATAATTTACACTAATACTTTTTGAACTATCTATCGGGAATGCAAGTTGTGCTTTCGGGAAAAAATTAGTGTAATTCTTATCAATCAAAGGCAATAAATCTGTTTTAAATTTTCCGTTTACATCTGTGTTTTCAACTCTTATCCCAACCGAGAAATCAACTTTCTTAATCTTACCTGATAACTGACTATATCCTGCTAAATTTTGTTCTTTAAAATCATAATAGCTCAATATGTTTTTATTGGTTTCATAATAAAATATATCAAAATCTGATTTTGAATCGGCCGAAGAATACAATCCTCCGACTTCTAGTTTCATTTCATTTTTAAACTTTTTCTCGATATCTATTCTTCCTAAAAAAACACCAACTTTAAACTTTTGATCTCTAATTTGTGTCAATCCAAATTCCGTATCATTAAAATTATTTTCGACTTGGCTCCATAATCCCTGATCAAAATTAGAATATTGCAAACCAGTAAACACCTGCGTATCGATAGCTTTTATTTTCTTAGAATAATTTAAAAATGCATTTACAAAATCCTTATTACTATCATTATCACTAAAAGTTAAAACGTTATTTTCGATATTATCTTTTTTATTATAAGTACTTGTATTAATACCAAAAGTGTCTTTTTGCAACTTACTATTTATATTAAATGAGAAATAATCATCCTCATTTATTTTATAAAACAATCCACCTCAAAAATATACTGCTTCCGTTTTGTATAAGCTTCTACATCATAATCCGAAACAATATTAGCATTAGCAATCTCATAATCTATACTATGATTCTCCCAAGGCTGTAATTGATTGTAATTAAAATTGGCTTTCCATTCTAGTTTATTCTTTTTGAAACTAGAATTAAATCCGAGATAATTATTGTATTTTTTCTTAAAAGAAGCCACTTCAGAGATATCCATTTTAAAACTATCTTTTTTGCTAAACTTTCTTGTAATCAAGATTACTGCACGCCCTTCGGCTTCATATCTAGCCGATGGATTCTGGATAATCTCAATATTCTTTATATCATCTACCGATAGCATATTTAAATCATTCATTCCTACTCTTTGGTTATCCATATAAATAAGAGGAGTTCCTTTGCCCACAATCGAGATATTCTCTTTGTCTGAGCTTACAATAATAGTTGGCAGTTTAGATAATAAATCCAGCGTATTAGGAACCGAATTATAAACCGAATTAGCAACATCTATTTTAATATTTCCGTTTTGGTTCGCAAAAGTTTTTGCTTTTGTACTAATAACGACTTCTTCTAATGCATTCGAAATACTATCTCTTGGTGTTTCGTTTTGTGCATATCCAAATGCAGAAGCAAGAAGGCAAATGGTAATTATTATTATTTTAATCATTTTTTAAGTAAATTAAGAATCCAATTCAAGCAATCATCTGTATTCAATATCGACCAAGAATGCGGATTTTTACTTCCGTTTAATCGCACGCCCTTTCCTTGACTTATAATTACACTTGCATTGTTATTCCCCAAAACTTTCAATTGGCTTATCATGGCAACAATGTCAATTCCGTTCCAATCATACAAATCACGGTGGCGTTCATTAATTAACCAGTTTACATCTAGATCTGTATACATACGCACAGGCATGTTTTTTAAGTATTTTGCATTTCCTCCATCTTTTGCACCGAAAGAAAAAATAGAAGCTTCGATATATTTTTCAGGAAATTGGTCAGGCGAACCACCATACAAACTATCCCAATTATCCTTTATCCATTTTGCCTCGTTTGCTCCCGTCTCAGAAAAGTTTCTTTTAATTTCTCTTTCGCAATATTTATAAAAACGAGTTTGATCCAGTGGAGCATCCAAAGCAAAAATCCCTTTAGGAACTAAAAATAATTTGTTTGGATTCTTAACTGCATTTTCAGCATAAGTCAAAGAAATAATCCCTCCATTAGATAAACCTCCCAGAATAAAATTCTCCTTAGAAACCTTATGTTTTATTACAATTTCATTAAAAATCTTGTCCAAAAAAGAAAACTCAGCCTCTTTGCTATCCGTACTCCAATTTATAGAAGGAATAATTACCAAGATTCCTTTCTTAACAGCCAACTCATGTAGTGTTATTTGTTTTAATAAATCTTCTGTCGATTCTCCTCCAGAAGGCAAAATTACCAATGCCCCAATAATATCCGTTTTTGGAACCATTTTATAATAATGCAATGATTGAGATTCTTCGTCATTGACATATATATCATTGGTATCTAAATAATCAACCGTTACTTTTTCCATTTTTTGCCCATAACAAAATGTAATTCCAAATAGAATCAGCATTGATAATTGTTTTCTCATAATTTTATTTTTCTATATAATTCGATTGCAAAAATGGTTCTAAAAAACACTGCCGAAAGTTAATCGTAGGTTAATGCAGGGTTAATGCATCAATTAAAAGATAAAAGCTTTATTTTTGGAATGTATTTACGGGATGAAATGAAACACAGAATCAACTTATTAATCTCTTTATCAGCTATCGCATTGGTTGTTTTATCTGTAGTGCAATGCTATTTGGTAAAAACAACTTACGACTATAAAGTGGCACAATTTCATTCGGAAATTAAGAATGAAATAGCTTTTATTACAAACGATTATAGCGATATCGATTCGACAATTGTCAATAAAAAAGAACATCTGTACAAGCAATTAGCCGAGAACTATATACACGACAAGAAAACAAAATCGGATATTAAAACTGCTTTGCTTCAAAACGAATTTCGTAGTGAACTAACCCAAAAATTGCAACAGAAGTTTAATAGAGAAATTCCAAATTTTTCTATAGATTTTGCCATTGTACTCAACAAGTTTATCATCTATAATAGTTCTAAAAAAGCAGATACAATTTTCTCCGAGAAACCATTTATAAAAAATAAATTATACGGTAATCTGGCTTCGTTAGACAACGCTTTTTTGGTTCGTAATTATGTAGGTACAACAAACGGAACAGCGCAAATGCAAGATTATAATTTGCTTACCGAAGATTCTATGTACGTATCGATTATCGATTGGGAAATGATAATATTAAAAAGAATGAGCATGATTTTGTTCTTGTCCTTATTATCGATTTTAACCTTAATAACACTTTTTGTAATTGCCATAAAAGCACTGATAAAGCAGAAAAAAGTAAGTGATATTAAAACCGATTTTATCAATAATATCACCCACGAACTCAAAACCCCGCTAACAACGCTGGCAATTTCTACCAAAATACTGGAGCGAAAAGACATTCGTAACAACGAAATTCATTTCAACTCGATTCTTAATACTATTTCTCGCCAAAACAACCGTTTACAGAGTTTAATCGACCAGGTTCTAGCAAATTCACTAGATGAAAATGAAATGGAAATGCAGAAAGAAAAGATTATTACCGAGTCTTTCCTGAATGCAATAATCGAAGATTTTAAAATTGCATATCCTAAGGTTAAGATAGAAACCCATTTTACTACAAACGAAACCACTTTGGTATTAGATAAGTTTCATTTAACAACAGCCATCTTAAATGTGCTTGAAAATGCAGTAAAATACGGTTCGAATACCATTATTATAAAAACCACATTAAACCAAAACCAATTTAATCTTAGTATTCAGGATGACGGGATTGGAATTTCTAAAAGCAAACATTCTTTACTTTTTGATAAATTCTATCGGGTAGAGCAAGGCAATCTACATAATTCTAAAGGATTAGGATTAGGACTTTATTATGTAAACCAAATCATCAAAGCGCATCAAGGTACGATTGCCGTAATAAGCGATTTAGGAAAAGGAGCTAATTTTTATATTAGTATCCCGTTAAGTTTTTAGTTTCAGTCACAGTTTCAGTTTTCAGTCGCAATACTTACAATCAATAAAATGAAAAAAATACTTTTGGCAGAAGATGATTCCGATTTTGCAAACGTACTCAAACAATATCTGGAATTATATGATTATGATGTTACTTGGGCCGAAAATGGTCAGGAAGCCTTAGCCGTTTTTCAAACTACAACATTCGATATTTGCGTGTTCGATGTCATGATGCCCATCATTGACGGATTTACACTTGCCGAAAAAATCATAAAAATCAATCCCGAAGTTCCATTCATTTTTCTCACAGCAAGAAAACTTAAAGAAGATAAAATAATTGGGTTAAAACTCGGAGCCGACGATTATATTGTAAAACCCTTTGAAGCCGAAGAACTTATCTTACGTCTAAATAATATCCTGAAAAGAAGCCAACAAAAAACACCACTTTTCTCCGAAACCAATGAGTTACAAATTGGATCTTATTTATTCGATACCAAACGATTATCTTTAAGAAAAGACAATAAAAACCAACAACTTACCGAGAAAGAAGCTGCCCTTATTCATTTCTTTTACACACATAAAAACCAAATGTTAAAAAGAGAACAAATCCTAAAATCGATTTGGAAAAATGACGACTTTTTTTCGGGCAGAAGCATGGATGTTTACATCAGTAAAATTCGGAAATACTTTAAAGATGATTCCCGAATTAGCATTGATAGTATCCGTAATATCGGACTGGAATTTAAAATAATAGATTAAAAACACACAATCTTAAACTTATTAACACATAGAAACATAGATTCTACATGTCGCAAAGGAGACAAAAAGAAATACATTCTTTCTCATAGCTTAGCTTAGCTTAGTGTTTTTTAAATAAGTGAAACGCCTATTCTAAGGGAATAAAACCTATGCTTCTATGTGTTGAAAATTACAACCAATAAACATTAATTACTCTCATTTTTGGCTAATTTGCCCAAAATCAACTGATACGTTGGGGTTTCAATTTCATATTTCAAACCTTCATTTACTACAAATTCTGTAAGCGACGAAAGTTCAATTTTTCTTCCAGCCAATAAATCACGGTGCATAGACGAAGTTGCATCACGAGGCGATTTCTCAAGTTTTAATATCGTTTGCATTACAATATCATTAGGAAGATTCAGCCCTTTTACAGCCGCAATCATAGTAATTTCATTCAGCAGCGAAACATATAAATTTCGGCTAGAAGCATTTTCCATGATTTCGCTAATATTCTGATTCAAGTAAGAAGTAGCCGAAGCCAAAGACGAAATAAAAACAAACTTCTCCCAAACCGTTTCTTCAATATTATCTACCAGATAACTTTCGATTTTAGCATTCTCAAAAATGGTTTGTAATGCCTTCATTCTATAAACCGAAGCACTGTCAGAACCAAAAAACAACTTTTCGTAAATACCTATTTTTTTAATAACACCAGGCTCAGCAATCATCGAAACGATATACACACAACCTTGCAAAACTTCGTTATCTGGAAAAATAGTACTAATGCGTTCCGGAGCATCAACGCCATTATATAAAGGAAGGAAAACAGTATTCTTGGTAATACATTTTTTTATGGCATCAAGACTTTCTTCTATATCATAGGTTTTAGTAGCGCAAATAAGGTAATCTAGTTTCCCTATTACATCAGGATTATTAGATACCATAGTCGGAAAAACAGTTGTTTCACCTTCATCTGTAATTATTTTCAAACCCGATTCAGCAATAACTTCCATCGCTTTACCACGTGCAATAAAAACCACATCTATAGCATCGTTTTCGGCGTAGGCTTTCGCCAAAAGTCCACCAAAATAACCACCTACTCCACCCAAACCTAAAATTCCAATTCTTGTTTTCATTTCTAGTATTTTTTACAACTCCCGATAATTATCGGAATTAAAAGATTCACACAGATTAAAAAAAGTAAATAGCTACAATCTACGCATCCGTTTTATATCCATAAGTAATAAGAAATTAATTCTTATTTTGGTTTTTTCAGAAATAACTTGAGAAGATTATTTTATGAAAATAAATTTGATACTCTCACAAATATAAAAAAAATGCAGACCTATAAGCCGGATTCTGTTCTTGTTATTACTAACAATACCTTATCATTTATCTAGACTTACAATTACTCATAAGTTCAAGCTATCTACCCTTCAGCAACGAACGAGAAGCTCTTAAATGCTGATATACTTGATATTTCACCGCATAGAGTTTACCTGTTTTCACTACAGCATTACCTGTACATACTTTCTGTTGCACTTGTCCTAACGCTATTTCTAACGCCGACGGGTGTTACCCGCTATGCTTCTCTGTGGTGTCCGGACTTTCCTCCCCTCACCTAAGTGAGCGACGATAAGGCGGTCTGCGGGGCAAATTTAGCGTTTTTATTGCTCTCTTTTATCCATTACAAAATTTACTTTAACACTCCTTTTTCAAACACTTAATTTTAAAATAGTTATCTTTAAACGTTAACCACCAAAATTTCATTTATCATGATTAGAATGTATCACTACGCAACTGTATCCAAAGCTTTGGATCAATTAAACGAAAAAGGATTTACTTATGATTTTAATCTAAATGAAGATGTAATAAAGAAAAATCCCGAAAAATTTGAAATCGTACATGTGTATCGATACGAAGGTGATTCAGATCCAGGCGACGAAGCCGTGGTTTATGGAATAAAATCTACATCGGGCAAAAAAGGTGTTTATGTTGCTGGATTTGCAGCCAATTCCGATTCTGAAACTGCAAAAATCTTAAGTGATTTAAGCATCAAAGGAAGATAATTTTATTTAGGAGCTATTCCTGCTCTCCGCTGTATCTTTTTCTGGCTAAAAAAAAGCCAGAAAAAGGATGCCGCTTCTATCAGGGCTAGGGGCTTGGGTTTCATCAGGAACTATTGTTATTATGAATAGAGTAATTCAACGCTAGCTAGGAGTCTGTATATACCAACTTATAGTATCATTAAAAAGACTATTATTGTATTAAAATCATCTCCATGAAATTAAAACACCTCTTACTATTGGCATTCTTTTGCTTTTATAATTATTCTTATTCTTGTAAGTGTGAACCGCACAACAGAGAAATAATGGTTGCTGAAGGATTAAAAAATTACGACATTGTTTTTTATGGAGAATTAGTAAAATCTGACACAATATCAGGGAATTTTACTTTTAAAATTCTAGAGCTATTTAAAGGAGAAATCAACTCAGCTTTTATTAGTGGAAGCGCAACAGCAAGTAATTGTTCCGTCCTCCCAATAAAAAAAGAACTTTGGATTGTTTATGCAAACTATACAAACAACACAAATATTACCATCAGTATGTGTTCGCCAAGTATGGGACTCGAATCATTATTAGGCGCTTATCCAACTCCGCCACCATCTAGATATTATGAAATAAAAGATATTGATCTTAGAGATTTATATCAAAAGGTATATCTCTTAGAGGATAAAAATCAAAACATTGTAGACTGGATTCAACAATTAGAAAGATTAAGAACCTACAAATCTTCCCAAAATATAATTTCTGAAAAAGAAAAAACAGAACTAAAAATAGAAAGTTACAGCAGGTATATTATCATTTCTTTGATTGTCAACATAGTATTATTTTCATTTTTAATCATTATAATTCTAAAGAAAAACTTATTCACCAAATAAACAAATTACCCTTTAAAAAATAAACAAAAATCTTATCTTTGCTACCCAATAAACAATCTATGGAACAATTTGTAGTATCGGCTCGTAAGTATCGCCCGCAGACATTTAAGGATGTTGTGGGACAAAAAGCCATTACCAACACTTTACTTAATGCCATAGAGAGTAATCATCTTGCTTCGGCTTTATTATTTACAGGACCACGTGGAGTTGGTAAGACAACTTGTGCGCGTATTCTTGCCCGAAAAATAAACCAACCGGGATATGATGATCCAAACGAAGATTTTGCATTTAACGTTTTTGAACTCGATGCTGCTTCAAACAACTCTGTAGATGATATTCGTAGCTTGATCGATCAGGTTCGAATCCCGCCACAAACAGGGCAATACAAAGTATATATTATTGATGAGGTGCACATGTTGTCATCGGCAGCTTTTAATGCTTTTTTAAAGACATTAGAAGAACCGCCTAAACATGCCATCTTTATATTAGCAACAACAGAGAAACATAAAATCATTCCAACGATTTTATCTCGTTGTCAGATTTTTGATTTCAAAAGAATTACCGTAAAAGATGCCAAAGAACATCTAGCCGAAGTTGCAACAAGTCAAGGTGTCGTTTTTGAAGATGATGCACTACACATTATTGCACAAAAAGCGGATGGCGCGATGCGCGATGCTTTGTCTATTTTTGACAGAGTTGTTTCTTATTGTGGCACGAATTTAACCCGTCAGGCAGTTACCGAAAACTTAAACGTTTTAGATTACGAAACCTATATTACAATCACCGATTTTATTCTTGAAAATAAAATCCCTGAATTATTAATGGCTTACAATGATATTCTTGCCAAAGGTTTTGACGGACATCATTTTATTGCCGGTTTAGCATCGCATTTTAGAGATTTATTGGTGAGCAAAACTCCTGCAACTTTATCACTTCTTGAAGTTGGTGAACAAGCACAACAAATGTATGGAGTACAATCTCAAAAAACTTCTCAGGAATTTTTACTAAAAGGGATTGAAATCGCAAATGATTGTGATTTAAAATACAAATTAAGTCAGAATCAACGTCTATTGGTCGAACTTAGTTTAATGCAATTGGCCTCTATCAATTTTGATGGAGAAAAAAAAAAGCTGACCAATATATAATTCCTCCTACTTATTATAGAAATCCTACTTTCTCTATCACAGAAGTTAAAACTCCTGTCGAAAAGAAAGAAGTAACTTCTATTCCAGTAACTCCTGAACCTGTAAAAACAGAAGTTGCAGCTCCAGAAAAAGCACCAACAGTAACCAATCCAGTAGTTCCTAGTGGTGGAAAAACTCCTATTTCGGCATTTTCATTATCTAGTATTCGTGCCAAAAAAGCATTAGAAGAAAGCAGTAAATCCTTCGTAAGACCTACTACATCTGAATTACCGACCGAAGATTTTTCTGAAACCGAAATGTTATTGCAATGGAATAAATACGCACAACGTTTGGGTGAGAAAGGATTTAGAATAATGGAATCTTTATTACTTATAAATGATCCGGTTTTAAACGGAACCACTATTTCCATCGAATTGCCAAACGAAGGTTCAAAACTTGACTTTGAAAGAGAAATTCACGGTATATTAGGACATTTAAGAGGTCATTTACACAATCATGATATTACAATTGAGATAAATGTAAATGAAACCATGGAAGCAAGAAAAAGTCTTAACGACCAGGATCGCTACAACCGTTTATTAGAAATAAATCCAAACATTGAACTTTTAAGAACAACATTTGGATTAGATATTCAAGCTTAATTTAAGGATCTAAGATTCTGAGGTGCAAAAGTTTTGCGTTAGGTCTACAAAGTTTTAAAATTTATGAGCCAAAAATAAATTTGTGATAATTAGCGTAATTCGTGGCGAAAATTTAACCGCAAAGTGCGCAAAGTTTTACGCAAAGACCGCAAAGCTTTAAATCCTTTTAATTCTTTAAATCTATGGCTAAAAAAAACTACTTATTCTTTAGTCCGAAATTATAAACTTTTGTCAGCCATTTTCCTTTTTGGATGCTATCCGATGTTTTTATAACCCCTATGTAACTAACCTTAACTGGAGTGATTCCGCAAAATTTTAATGTTGATTTTCGCAATTGATTCACGCTTGGTCTTCCAAAAAACAATCTGTAATACCAACCCGGCTGATCGAGCGTTGTAATAATATGTGCCGTTTTTCCTTTTAAAAGTTTATCCCACCAAACAGAGTTTTCACGGTATTGAAAAGCCATTCCCGGCAGAAAAAGACGATCTATAAATCCTTTGGTAATCGCAGGTAAGCCACCCCACCAAACAGGATGTATCCAAACCAAATGATCTGCTTTTTTTATTTTATCCCAAGACTCTAATAAATCCGGTTCTAATTCGGTTCTTTTTTGGTAACCAAATTGCAAATTGGGACTAAACTTTAAATCGGCAATTGTAATCGTTTCTACTTTGGCACCTGATTGTAAAGCACCTTTTTTATAGGCTTCTGCTAAGGCAAAATTAAAACTCGCTGCATTAGGATGTCCGTTTATAATTAGAATATTTTTCATGTTCAATTAGCTTATTTTGAGATTAATTGTATTGTAACTATTTAATGCTTTGTAAATTTCTTGCGAAGAATGCATTTGGTGGCTGAAATAAATTCCGTTTGATAAGGTCTCGCTCAACATTTTTTCGATATGCAAAACGGTAGAAAATGCTGTTAATTCGGCTTGACCTTTTACACTTTGCAAACTAACTCTTTTTGTTTTATTCTGAGTTTTAACAATAACTTCAAAAACGGTTTGATCTCCGTTTCCACTAGAACCAAACAATAACTGTCTTTCTTTTAAAAACATAATATTAAAAATCTTAAGCGATTGAAAATACCCCATTAAACTAGTAACAAACTTTGAATTATAGGTCATCTTAACCGAAACTGTTGGTATTTTCTCTATCTGATTCAAAATAAATAAGTCCGGAACATCAAGGTTATAAGCTTGACGTTTCCCTATTCCGAACTCAAAATTAAATTTTTCGGAATCTAAAAAATGCTTGACTTCTTTGGGTGCATTATTTTTATAAACTACAAATGGTTTACACACATTCTCTGCCAAAAAATTAGCTGAACTTTTTCCTGCCAAATCTTTTATAGAATAATAGATATAAAGATTTGTTTCCTGAATTTTGCGTTTATCTGGTTCTACAAAATCTACCAAACTACCAACAATTCCGCCCATCCAACCGGAGCTAAAAACAATATGACTATTTATGTTTTGTTTATTTGCTTTAGCCAGATCATAAGCGACAGCTAAATCTGGAGTAGGCTTTGTAATATCAATATAATCGAGTTTGTTTTGTATAGCAAACCTTAGAATTTCATTATTACTATCCTTTGTACACATAACAATCAAATCTATTTTGTTATCTGTAATACAATTAAAAGTTTTAGGATTGGTCACATCAATTACCAAATCATTGTTTGCTTTTCCTAATTGGCGACTTCCAACAAACAAGTTATAGCTGGGATTTCTTCCTTGAAGAATGCGCAAAATAACTTTACCTACTAATCCTGTCCCTCCAATTACTAAAATATTTTTTCTCATCATTATGTATTGTTTTTAGCAAAAATAATGACGGAATATCTCACGGCAACTAGACAAATGTCCTATAAAATAGCTTTCCGAATTCGGCTTAAATGTCTTGGTGTAACTCCCAGAAATGAAGCCAGATATTGCAATGGAATCAACTGAATATAGTTAGGATGATTTTTAAAAAGGGTTTCATAACGTTCTTTTCCTGTCAATTTTTGAAAAGATAAAATGCGTTGTTCTAAGTTTATATATTGCATTTCGGCTATTATTCGTCCTACTTTTTGCCAATGTATACTATTCTCATAAAGATTTTCAATATCGGCGTGACTTATTACTTCAAGTTCAGTATCGAACAAAGCTTGAATATTCTCTTCGGTTGGTTTTTGGGTAATAAAACTAGCAAAAGCTGCCATAAACTCATTCTCGAATGTAATGCAGTTTGTAATTTCTTCTCCTTCGTTATTGATATAAAAAGAGCGTAAAGCACCCGATTTTATCAAAACTATCTCCTTGGATATTTGGCTTTCCTGAATTAAAAAATCTCCTTTTTTTAATTTCTTTTTGGTAATTAAACCATCTAGTTTGTCTAATTCATCCGAAGGTAAAATCTGAAGAGATTGAAATATTGATTTCATTATATTTTATATGAATAAAAAAATTCTGGAGTTATAATATCCTATGAATCAATAGTTTTTTCGGCAGAAATAAAAAACTTCTCAATTCTTTTATCCGGAATCAACCATAACAATGCTACGATAATATAACAAGCTCCCGAGATCCATTCATTATAAAAAGAACAAACAATCCCAACAATGTACAAAATAGTCGAAGCATTCCCCTTAAGGTCTTTCCCTATTGCTTTGGCTAAAATTGAATCTTTCCCTTCGCTACTAATTATAATCTTTTGCAAAATAAAATAAGCGACTGAAGAAAACAACAAAATCAAACCGTATAAAGCCATTGCTGCTTTAGAAAAAGAATGTTCTCCCATCCAACCTGTTGAAACGGGAATTAAGGACAACCAAAAAAGCAAATGCAAATTAGCCCAAAGAATTTTTCCATTGACTTTGGAAAGTCCGTGTAGCAAATAATGGTGGTTGTTCCAGTAAATACCAACATATATAAAACTTAAAATATAACTAATAAACTTAGGAAAAAGAGGTAATAAATCACTGAAATTATTTCCCTCGGGAACTTTAATTTCAAGAATCATTATGGTAATTATAATTGCCAAAACGCCATCGCTAAAAGCCTCTAATCTCGTTTTATTCATCTATTATATTATAAAGTCTGCCACGAATTACACAAATTTTCACTAATTTTTTATTCCTATTATAAAAAATAATTCGTGCTAATTCGTGAAATTCGTGGCAAAAAAAATTAAATTTTGCCGTAATACATTGCTTTTACGATTCCATCAGAAAGACCTATTTTAGGAACATAAATTTGTCGTGCACCACTCCATTTCATTGCATTAAGATAAATTCTTGTTGCAGGTATGATAACATCGGCACGATCAGGATTCAATCCTAATTCGGCAATTCTCTGGTCGTATGTAAGGGAATTTAAAAAAGCATATTGCGAATTAATATAAATATACGACAATGGCTTTTCTTGTTGTTTCCCCGACATTTTAAACAACTTATTGATATTCCCTCCCGAACCTATAAGCGTTACTTCTTCGTATTCTTCAGTATTTGCTTTTATCCATTTTTCTATTTCATCCCAAACAACATCATGAACCATTCCGTTCAATAATCGTACTGTCCCGGCTTTAAAAGATCTTGAAGTCACCATTTTCCCATTAGAGAATAATGTAAATTCGGTACTTCCGCCACCAACATCTACAAAAAGATAGGTTTGATCTGTTTTTAATAAATGATGTAAATCTGTTGAAGCTATAATTGCAGCTTCTTTTTTACCATCTATAATTTCGATTTTTATACCGGCTCTTTTCTTGATAATTTCCACTACTTCTTTGCCGTTATAAGCTTCTCTCATTGCTGATGTAGCAAATGCCATATAACGTTCTACTTTATGCACTTTCATTAAAAGATTGAATGCTTTCATGGCATCACACATTCTTTCGATATTTTCTTCGGAAATTTCACCTACAGTAAAGGCATCCTGACCTAAACGAATAGGCACACGTACTAATGAGCTTTTATTAAATTGAGGTTCCTTACCCTCTTGTTCTACAACATTGGAAATTAGCAATCGCATGGCATTTGATCCAATATCGATAGCTCCATATTTTGTTATTTTAATCATTCTCGCTTATGATTTGAAATTAAGTATTTTGATATAAAGATTGTATGCTTTGTTTTTACACAACTTCTTCTATAACATCTACTTTGCTTTGGTAATATTTGTAAGTTTCTAATTGTGCTCTAAATATCGCGTGATGATTTCTCGCTTTATATTTATTATCCAATTTATAAGAATGAAAACGTACTTTTACATTTCCTTTCCACGCAATATTAAAGTTATCTATTAATTCATTTTTAATTGCCTGATCATAAATAGGACAAGTCACTTCTACTCTTCCGTCAAGGTTTCTGGTCATAAAATCGGCCGATGAAATATACACTTCGGTCAATCCGGCATTTCCAAAAATATAAACTCTGGAATGTTCCAGATAATTATCGACAATACTTATTGCTTCGATATTCTCACTCATTCCCGGAATACCAGGTATCAAGGAACAAATTCCTCTAACTTCTAATTGAATTTTTACCCCGGCATTACTAGCTTCATATAGTTTATCAATCATTTTAAAATCGGATAAGCTATTCATTTTAAGCTTTATGTATGTCTTACGACCTGCCAAAGCATGTAGAATTTCTCTATCAATTAGCTTTACAAATTTAGTTCTTGTATAATGCGGAGATACAATTAAATGCTTGTAACGATTTACTCTATAATTAATATCGAAAAACTCAAAAATTTTAGAGATATCTTTTAAAATCTGCTGATGGCTTGTAAACAGTGTTACATCGGTATAAATTTTGGCTGTTGCTTCGTTAAAATTACCTGTTGAGATAAAGCCATATCTTTTGGTTTTTCCTTCGTCAACTCTTTCGATTACACATATTTTACTATGTACTTTTAATCCTTTTATTCCAAAAATAAGGTTTATACCTTCTGTTTGCATTTGCTCTGCATACGAAATATTAGAGGCTTCGTCAAAACGGGCTTGTAACTCAATTTGTACTGTTACTTTTTTTCCGTTTTTGGCAGCATTAATCAAAGAACTAATAATCTGTGAGTTCTTAGCCAATCGATATAATGTAATCTTGATTGTTGTAACTTTTGGATCTAAAGCTGCTTCTCGCAAAAACTTTGTCAAGTAGGAGAACGACTGATATGGTGCATTTAGCAGGTAATCTTTTTTGCCAATTTTCTCCAAAATACTTCCTTCCATACTCAATCCCGGGATTGGCAATGGCAAATTAGTTTTATACAACAAATCATATCTTCCCAGATTAGGAAAACTCATGTAATCACGTCGGTTATGATATCTTCCTCCCGGAATAATACTATCTGTAGAAATGATTTTCATTTTTTCAAGAAAGAACTGTAATGTATCTGGCTCTATCAATTGATCATAAATAAAACGAACAGGTTCCCCTATTCTTCTATCTTTTACTGATGTAGCAATTTTTTCGAGCATACTTTTACTCAAATCGCTATCGATGTCCAATTGTGCATCTCGAGTAATTTTTATCATGTGTGCCGAAACACTTTTGTAATCAAAAATGGTAAAAAT
Organism: Flavobacterium shii; assembly: GCF_025847235.1. GTDB lineage: Bacteria > Bacteroidota > Bacteroidia > Flavobacteriales > Flavobacteriaceae > Flavobacterium > Flavobacterium shii. The sequence goes on along the minus strand of NZ_JAOZEW010000015.1, from coordinate 136,208 downwards.
GCTACTTAAATTGTGTCGGATAACATCATCTATCAAAATTATATAGTGCTTATCGTCATGCGAAGGTAAAACTACAAATCGATTGATTGTTTTAGGAATTTCTATTACGGCATATCGAACTTCTCCGGTATGATTCATTTCTAAACGTACTGCTAAATACCCCAGTGTATCTTTTAAAACCGGAAATTCAGCCAAGTCATTCAATATAATTGTAACAAGTTCGGGGCTTAGTTTTTCAATAAAGAAATTTTTTAGAAAATCTTCCTGATCTTTTGTAATATCATTCTCGGTTATGATAAAAATATTTTCTGTTTCTAATTCGGCTTCGATATTACTCAATATTCTTAAGCTCTCGGATTGTTGCTGAATCACGATTTCGGTAATATCTTTAACCAATTGCTGGGCAGATATTCCTCCTAAATACTTCTCGCCTGAAATCCCCGAAAGACTTAATCTTCGAATAGCTGCATAACGAACTCTAAAAAACTCATCTAAATTATTCGAAAAAATTCCTAAAAATCGTAATCTGTCTAAAAGTGGCACTGTAATATCGGCTGCTTCCTGTAATACTCTTGCATTAAATGCCAGCCAACTTTTTTCTCTATCGATATATTTTTGTTCGTACACTGTATTTGTATTCATTTTAAATCTTTGGGGAAAATGGTTTTATGAGTTTTGCCTTTATCTAATTTCTCCCAACTTTCTGTATCAAATTGTAGTGATACAAAACCTGATGTAGGAACATTATCTATAAAAACATCCCCAAATTTATTAACAAAATTTGTAATAGCCTCGTTATGTCCGAAAAGAATAACACTTTCTAAAGCATTATTACATGATTTAATAACCTTTTCTAATTGTTTCTCATCAAATGTATATAGATCATCCTTGTAAACGATGCTTTCTATAGGATATGAAATATTTTGAGCAAATATAAGTGCAGTTTCTACAGCTCGTGCTGCTGTACTGCACCAGATCAAATAAGTCTTGGGAAGAAATTTTGAAATAGTTGCCGAAACATCATGAGCATCAATAATTCCCCTTTTTACTAAAGGTCTGTCAAAATCTTTTAAAGGTGCTTCCCAACTTGATTTCGCATGTCTGATCAATATTAAATTTTTCATATAAATGATACTATTTGTTTTTATAAGGAAAATAACTCCATAACTCTTTAATTCATTCTTTTCTAACATTTTAATTTCATCAAAAAAATAGTGTTTACTATTAAATTCCGAAAAAAAAGCCAAAAAATATAGCTACAATTTACAAAAGAAATCTGTAAGGTCATCTCTTTTATTAGATTTTATATTTAAGATTTTATACTCGTAAATAATTTCAGATGAAATTTAGCAACAATTACTTCATAAATAAAATTCTGATTTTTTTAAAATTCATTTCTTTTACAATTCCTGAAATTTCAAAAAAAGTAACTTTTAAAATACACTTTAGATAATTCTGTCAAAAAATATATTTCAGCTATGTTAAATCCATTTCGTTAGTATTTCAGCTCAAAACAAACAAACACATTATACTGATTTATAAAATCAATATTCACAAAATTCACAAACCATAAAGCTGAAAATACTGGAACTAAAACTGGTTGTCCATTTGTAGTTTCTGCTTCATGTGCCAATGCAGGAACATCTATTTATGTTTTAAATCATTCTTCATAAGATGTAAATGGCATCAAAAAAAAATACCATAACTACCTAGCAACTCAGCAATTACACACACATCAATATGTTTTTTAGTAAAAAAATCCGTATTTTTGAATGTACGAATTATATTGACATTTTTTTTTCTGATAAGAAATCAATAGTAAAATAATAAATATCTACTATGAGAACAAAATTATTTTCTTTCGTTTTGATGTTTACAACTATAGTAAGTTACGCACAACAAGATGCACAATTTACACAATACATGTATAACACGATAAATATCAACCCAGCTTATGCAGGGTCGCGAGGCGCTCTAAGTATCTTTGGTTTATACAGGACGCAATGGGTTGGACTCGATGGCGCACCCGAAACTAGTAGTTTTTCGATAAACACACCACTTAATAATAGTAATCTGGGATTAGGAGTATCATTAGTAAATGACAAAATTGGCCCTTCTAATGAAAATAATTTTTCTGTAGACCTTTCCTATACTATACCCACATCGGCCAACTTTAAACTTTCGTTTGGTATTAAAGCAACGGGGAATTTATTCAATCTTGATGTAAACAAATTAAATCCTGCCGATCAGGGGGATCCACAATTTCAGAATTTAAGTAACGTCTTTAAACCAAATATTGGAGCTGGGGTTTACTTTCACTCAGATAAAGCATATATAGGTTTATCGATACCAAATTTCATCGAAACAAATCGCTACAATGATAATGATATTGCAATATACAAGGACAAAATAAATTATTATTTGATGGCAGGATATGTATTTGAATTTGATCGATACGGAGACGTTAAGTTTAAACCTGCTTTATTGACAAAAATGGTAGAAGGAGCACCATTACAAGTAGATGTTTCGGCCAATTTTATGTTCATAAACAAGTTTACAATTGGAGTTGCTTACAGATGGAACGCCGCACTAAGTGCACTGGTAGGGTTTCAGGTTAGTGATGGATTATATATAGGATATGGTTATGATCGTGAAACTACTAATTTAAACAATTATAATTCTGGCTCACATGAAATATTCTTGCGCTATGAATTTTTCAAAAACAATGGCAAAATGACAACTCCTCGTTTCTTCTAAAAATATTTATTATGAAAAATTATATAATCCTTTACATAACAATAGTAAGTATTTTTTCATTTAACAGCTATTCGCAACAGGGAAAAATAGTTTCTGGAGATAAAAAATATGACAACTATGCATACATAGATGCAATTAAAACATATGAAAGAGTGGCCGAGAAAGGATATAAATCGGAAGATATGTTCAAAAAACTAGGTAACTCTTTTTATTTCAATTCAGAATTTGATAAAGCCGCAAAATGGTATGGCGAGTTATTTGCTATGAATACCGAAGTGGAACCTGAATATTATTATCGGTATGCACAATCATTAAAATCTACTGGGGATATTGCAAAAGCCAATCAAATGCTTGATTTATTTAATCAAAAATCAAAAAAGGACACTCGAGGTAAACTCTATGAAGCCGACAAAAACTATCTTGACCAAATTAAAGCTAACTCTGGACGCTATAAAATTGAAGACGCTGGTATTAATAGTAAATACTCTGATTACGGAACCACTTTTTATCAAGACAAAATTGTTTTTGCTTCAGCCAGAGATACTGGTAGTTTAGGTCAACGCAAACATAAGTGGACAGGCGAGCACTTTACTAATCTTTATCAATCGGATGTAGATCAAGATTTTAATCCTAACACGCCAAAAAAATTCAAATCTAAAATAAATTCAAAATTTCATGAGTCAACTCCAGTTTTCACAAAAGATGAAAAAACGGTTTATTTTACAAGAAATAATTACATTGATGGTAAAAAGGGAAAGAATGAAAATAAAATTACTTTAATAAAAATATATAGAGCCACGCTCGAAAATGATAAATGGACCAATATAACAGAGCTTCCTTTTGACAGCAATAATTATAGTACAGCACATCCTGCACTTAGCCCCGACGAAAAAACACTATACTTTGCATCGGATATGCCAGGCACACTCGGTCAATCGGATATATATAAAGTAAGTATAAATGGCAACGGAGGATTTGGTCCTCCCGAAAATTTAGGTCCCGGAATAAACACCGAAGAAAAAGAAACATTCCCTTACGTAACCGATGAAAATGATATTTATTTTGCCTCAGATGGACATCCCGGACTCGGAGGATTAGATGTTTTTGTTGGAAAATTAAGCGATAATAGCGTGACTAATATCCAAAACCTTGGAACCGATATCAACTCTCCTAAAGATGATTTTGCATATATAATCGATACAAAATCCCGAAGAGGTTTCTTTACTTCAAATAAAGATGGCGGACTAGGATCTGATGACATCTATAAATTTCTAGAAACACGATCAATAACATGCATTCAGGAATTATATGGAGCCATAACCGACCTTGCTACAGGTGAAGTATTAGCAAATACCAAACTCACATTATATGATAGTAAATTTAAAATAATAAGTACAATTTATTCCGATCAAAATGGAAATTATACGTTTCCTGTTGAATGTGGTATGACTTACAATGTAAGAGCCGAAAAAGAAAAACACACTACAAAAGAACAATCTGTTACTATTTTAAAAGAAAATGGAAAAACAAACTTCCCAATAGCTCTTGAAAAATCTGATTGTGTAGTAACAATTGGGGATGATTTAGGAAAATGTTTTGGTATAAAAATGATTTATTTTGATTTGGATAAATCTAATATCCGCAGAGAAGCAGCTTTCGATCTGGAAAAAATATTGGATGTATTAAATCAATATCCTAAAATGAAACTAGACATTCGTTCTTATACAGATAGTAGAGCTTCCCATCAATACAATCAGGCTTTATCTGACAGAAGAGCCAAATCGACTATAAAATGGTTAGTTGAACATGGTGTTGCGCCAAACAGATTAAGAGGTAAAGGATATGGAGAAACGCAACTTGTAAATGGATGTTCAGATGGTGTACAATGTACTGAAGAACAGCATCAAATGAACCGAAGAAGTAAATTTATTATTTCTGCATTGTAACTTAAAATACCTTTATAAAAAATAGATTTAGGTGCGATTTTTGTTATAACTTTATTACTTATTAATTTAAAAAAAATAGAAATTATGAAATTATTAAAAAATTTATTCATAGGAATTTTATTTTTAACAATTAGTTCCTCTCACGCTCAAGTATCTGTAAACGTTAACATTGGAACACCTCCGGCATGGGGACCAACAGGTCATACAGATGCACGTTACTATTACTTGCCCGATTTACAAATGTATTATGACATTAATGCATCGAGTTATCTTTATCAAAATAATGGGAAATGGCTAAGATCAAGAAATTTACCAAAAGCTTATAGAAATTACGATCTTTATAATGGATACAAGGTTGTACTTAATAATTATAGAGGAAATACTCCTTATGATAATTTTAATACACATAGAGAAAAATACGGAAAAGGTTATAGAGGTGAGCCACAACAAACCATTGGTCAAAGACCTGGAAAAGGTTATGGCGATAAAAATCATGATCACGACGATGGCCATAGAGATGGAGATGGGCACGGAAACGGGCATGGACATGATAAACATTAACAAAATCTCCTAAAAAAAACAGTGAATAGATTTAATTTACTAAAGCCTGTGGACTTGTTTCACTGGCTTTTTTTATACTGAAGTAATAGTAAATTTAATTTTCTATTACATTAATTCTTTAGCACATACTTTATCTGAGGCAATTCCATAAAAAAAGCTGCCCTATAAAAGGCAGCTTTTACCACTACAAATTAAAATAGCCGTTATTAATTAAAACAACGGCTATTAACCTCAACTTAAATAAACCAGTAACATAAAAAGGGTCCTTTTATATCAGTTTCTTTATCTAAAAAAACTAAATTCAACTAACTATATTTTTGCAAAAATATTAGTATAATATTTTCTTCCATTTACAGAATCTTCTTTTATTGCTATACCAAAATGTGTATAATCACCTTCAATATTTTTTTTGTGACCAGCACTATTCAGCCATGCACTTAATACAGCTTGTGGCGTATTGTAATTATAAGCAACATTTTCGCCTACTTTTTTAGCGCCTAATACTTTAATAATATTCTCCGAACGAGCAACAAAATCATCATGATTAACCACATTGTTCGCAATCATATATTTGTCATGCTCCTCTGATTTAAAAGAAATATGATTAACAATTATTAGCACCTTTAAACCAACACTAACTCGATACTCATTAATAAGCTGCATCGTTTCTAATTCCGATTGATTATAGGTATAATCGGTAACCTCACCAGAAGAAATACGTGATACTGCATTTGAATCCGAAGCTACTGAATCAGAAGAACATGAATTCATGGCAAATAAAGTTACCATAAATATTAACACATGAATTCTCAGTTTCATAATATCAGTAGTTTAAGCTTAAAGTAGATTGTGGGGCAAACTCTTTAAATTGTATTTCAGTAAAACGCTTTCTTCTAATTATAAGTTAAACTTACGCATTTTATCGTTTAACTACCAAAAAAAATCGACGAACTACATCATAAAATATATTTATACTGTATTTTTCTTACTTTTAAGAAGAAAGTCGTTCGATCTTCCACGAAAAATCATCCTGTGAAATATATCGAATTCTATCATGCAAACGATTAGGTCTTCCTTGCCAAAATTCAACTTCAATTGGAGTCACAAGAAAACCTCCCCAATGTTTAGGTCTGTGGATTGGTTTCCCTTCGAGTTCTTTTTCCAACGCCTTTAAGTTTTCTTCCAGAAATGTTCGGGACGGAATAACTTCGCTTTGGTTAGATACAATTGCACCTAGTTTACTTCCGTCTGGTCTTGAATCAAAATAACCATCAGAAACAGACTCCGATGTTTTACTTGCAATTCCCTTGATAATCACCTGACGTTCCGAATTTGGCCAAAAAAAAGACAAACAAACATGGGGATTATGTTCAATTGCCTTTCCCTTTTCAGAATTATAATTGGTGTAAAAAATAAAACCTTCTTCAGAGAATTTCTTTAACAAAACAACTCTCGATTTAGGAAAGCCATCCAATCCTATTGTCGAAACCGTCATGGCATTTACCTCATCGACTCTACCAAAGTCTTCTACTTCATGAAACCATCTATTAAAAAGATTAATAGGATCTTCTGGAATATTGGTTTCCAGTAATTCGCTTTTCTCGTAGGATTTTCTATAATTACTTAGATCATTCATATTTTTGAGTTTTTATTTTTAGACTACTTAGATTGTTAGACTTTCTTAGACATCTTAGATTATTAGACTGCTTAGACTATTAGATAGTTAGATTAATTTAAATACGCTGAATTTTAGACTTACTAGATTAAAAGACTTTGCTAATTTCTAATTTTTCATCTTTTGACTATATGCCTAGCCTTTAAAACTCAAAACTCTTTCCATCATCACCTAATAATACATTAGGAAAAATAGTTGCGGCTTCCTCTTTAAACAATTGAATACTTTCATAACGGGTCGAATAATGTCCGAGAACCAAATGTTTTGCATTGGCTTTTAAAGCAATTGTAGCAGCTTCTTTGGCTGTTGAATGTAATGTTTTTAAAGCCAGAGCTTCTTCCGATTGCAAGAAGGTGCTTTCATGATACAATACATCTACATTATTTATAATCGGTATTACGGCTTCATGATATACTGTATCGGAGCAAAAGGCGTAACTCTTAGGAGGCAAAGGATCAAATGATAATTTTTCGTTGGCGATAATAGTACCATCATCCAGCTTTATATCTCCTCCGTTTTTAATTTTCTGATAATAACAAGTCTCTATATTATAATGCTGAACGGCATCGACATCTAGTTTTCGTTCAGATAATTTTTCCTGAAATAAAAACCCATTCGTATAAACTCGATGATTTAAAGGTATTGTAGTTACAGTTACTTTTTGATCTTCAAAAATAACTTCACTTTTATTTGACTCTAATTCATGAAAGTACAAACCATAGTTTGTCCATGAACTCGATAACTTTAATTGTAGTAAGATGATTTCCTTAATTCCTTTTGGACCATGAATATGCAAATCGGTAGTACGTCCTAAAAGACTAAACGTAGATATTAACCCGATGAGACCAAAGAAATGGTCTCCATGCAAATGCGAAATAAAAATATGATTTATCTTAGAGAATTTTATCTTGTTTTTACGCAATTGTACCTGAGTTCCTTCTCCACAATCGATAAGAAACAATCTATTCTTTATTTCTAGTACCTGCGAAGTCGGATTGGTAAAAGTTCTTGGAGTTGCGGCATAACAGCCTAATATGGTTAGTTTCAATTTTATGTTTATTTGTTTACTGGGCAAATCGTTTAATCGTTCAAGAATAAAACATCAAAATAAATCGACTAAACAGTTAAACAAATAAAACAACTAACCCATATTTTATATTAATATATATCTAAAATTTTAAGATTTGTTCAGTAATCAAAATCTGAAATCTAAAATCTAAAATTAAAATCCCAGGTCTCTTTCTATTTCGTCCATCTCAATAATATCATGTGCTTCCAGAACAGATGGAACAACAATTAAAGCATCTGGTACGGCATTATAATCTATATCAGAAACAACAATGGCAAAAGATTTTTTGGCTTTTTTTTGTTGCTTAGAAAGAGGTAATAATAATTTGATATCGTTTATGGTTAAATCTTTATGTGCCAATAAATCGATAATAATATTGTGATTTCCGAAGGTTTTAAACTGCTGCGTTATTTTTTCCAGGAAAGAAGTAAAATCTCCCTGAGTATCTTTAATTATTGTTGTATGTCCTTTTTGATCTACTTTCATTTTTTCTCTTGCTATACATTCATTAATTCCCAAATATGTCTTTGGAATAACGAAGGTAGTTTCTTTTTGGAATTTATTGGATTTTTGAAGCCAAAAGATAAATAACCGCCATACGAACCGCTACTCCATTTTCGACTTGATTTAAAATAACCGAATGTTCAGAGTCGGCTACTTCAGATGTTATCTCTACTCCTCTATTTATTGGTCCGGGATGCATGATTACAATTTCTTTGTTCAAAGAATCTAATAATTCTTTGTCTACACCATATTGTTGCGAATATTCTCTTGTAGAAGGAAAAAAGTTCACATCCATTCTTTCGTTCTGTACTCGTAACATATTGGCAACATCGCACCATTCTAATGCTTTACGCAAATTAGGTTCTACTGTAACTCCTAATGATTCAATATATCTCGGAATTAATGTTTTTGGACCACAAACTTTAACCTCAGCACCTTGCATTTGCAAAGCATATATATTAGATAAAGCAACTCTTGAGTGCAGAACATCACCTACAATTACAACTTTCTTTCCTGCTACATCTCCTAGTCTTTCTCTAATGGAATAACTATCTAGTAGAGCTTGTGTTGGATGTTCGTGTGCTCCATCACCAGCGTTTACAATACTTGCCTTTACATTCTTGGATAAAAAATAAGCTGCTCCGGGATTAGCATGACGCATTACGACCATATCCACTTTCATCGAAAGAATATTGTTTACCGTATCAATAAGCGTTTCTCCTTTTTTAACTGATGATTGTGCTGCCGAAAAACTAATTACATCGGCTGATAATCTTTTTTGTGCTAATTCGAACGAAAGTTTTGTTCTGGTACTATTTTCAAAAAATATATTGGCAATAGTAATATCTCGCAATGAAGGAACTTTTTTAATTGGTCGGTTAATGACTTCTTTAAAATGGTCGGCTGTCTCAAAAATTAGGTTAATATCATTCTCATTGATATATTTAATTCCTAACAAATGATTTACGCTTAATTCTTTCATTGTTTTGTTTATTTGTTATTTGTTTAAATTGCTAATCGTTTCGTTTTGCGATTAAACAATTTAACGATTCAACTTTTTAATTAGTAACCAAGTAAACGACATCTTCGCCATCATTCTCTTTCCAACTCACAATCACTTTCTCATTATTGATAGCATCAACTTGTCTGCCGCGATAATCGGGTTGAATAGGTAAATGTCGGCTAAAACGCCTGTCGATTAATACCAATAATTCAATTTCTGCTGGTCGGCCAAAGGATTGAATAGCCGTTAAAGCCGATCGAATACTTCGTCCTGTGAATAATACATCATCTATAAAAATGACTTTTTTATTCTCTACAATAAAGTTGATTTGGGTTTTATTAGCTTCTAGTGGTTTATCTGTTCTTCTGAAATCATCTCTAAAAAAAGTAATGTCTAAATATCCTAATGTAATCTCAGGTGTTTTATATTCTTTTTCTAATAATTCTTTCAGTCGCTCTGCCAAGTAAACACCTCTAGGTTGAATTCCTACCAAAATCGTGTCTGAAAAATCAAGATGCTTTTCTATCAATTGACAGGCCAAACGATGTAATATGATAGTAACTTCTTTTGAATTAAGTAATACTTTTTGACTCATAGTAAAGTGTAGTGTTTGGTTGGACAAATATACAAAATCAGATTTTATTTGTTGGGGTGTTGAGGTGGGAAATATTTTTTTTTGGTTTTGGGAAGGAATTTGGGAGGTCTGGGAGTGGAGTTTTTTTTTATAAAATACACCTCCTATCAATTGAAGGATTAAATACAAACAAACAATTGCATAAAAAAACTATCTGTCATGATAGTTCTTTATAATATCTTAATCGAAAAAAGGCCGCACATTGTGTTCCTCTAAATATTCTTCTACGATTCCAACTTCATCAATATCTACAAATTCAAGAAAATCTGAATCTCTGATATGTTCCCACAATTGGTGGTTTTTATCTGTGTGTTTTTGCGGCTCTCTACCTAAAACATAATACTTCCCTTTACTATTTCCTTCTAATTCAATTGCTTTTGTCAATGAAACAAATCTGGCAATATCATTTTCTAAATAATAATGTTTCTTTTCAAAGTCAATAGTTTGTCCAGCCACAGGAATTTCATTAATACCAATAAAGTCAATTTCAATTGGAGCAAACAAATTTTCAAAATTATTTGAGGTTAATATCATTTCTAAATTAACTCTATCTTCTATTTTAGGAAATAAATCTTGTTTAACTTTTGAATATATATTTAATCCAATAGTTTCATTAACTTCCTCAGTATATCTAAAAATATACTTTTCAAAGATTCTTTTAAAAGTATCAATATTTAAATCTACGTCAATAGGTTTTGGAGCTGAAAACTGAACTATGTTGTTTGAATATTTTGAAAGATAAATTATATAACCTTCATTAATCCAATTATTTTTCAACTCTCTTTCGCTAAAAAGCTGATTTGAATTTAAACAAATTTCCTTTTCTATCGATTTCAGATAATTTTTTACTAGATTATATCTTTCACTATTTAAGATACCTTTTAATGCTCCAAGTTTTTCAGAAGAAAATTTAAAATAATGTTCAAAACTATTAGACATAAGAATACCAACACTAACTCTTTCATTAAGAGCAGCATTTAACGTTACATATAATATTGAATAAATTGTTTTCATTTTTAATTAATAATAAAAGATTGAACAAATCCTCTAAAATTATCCTCGCACTGTGCTTTCCATTCTTCTGAAAATAGATTTTGAATAATTCTATCTTTAATTTGTACTCTATTTATATTCCAAGATTCAGGAACTAAATCTAGTATTTCATCTAAATTATTTTGACAGTTTTCTGTACAAAGGTAGAACTTTTCAACCAAGGTATCCACAATGTCAGATAATTTCTTGTTTTTCCCAAACAGTATCTTTGCTAAATCTGTCTTAATAATTGAGTCATCTTCAGTTAATTCCGCAATTCCATAATCAAGGAAACTCGTATTAAAAATATTTACATGATCAATAGCATAGAAAAAATTTAATTTTTCAGGCGAAATGTATAAAAGCAAATTAAAGTTATTGTAATTTCTATCTTCATTTGCAATCCATATATCAAATAATGCAATTTTTAAAAAATCTTCTTTATCTGATATTTTGTTTCTAAAAGATTTATCTTCAAACATTGAAATAATAGAATGGTCAATCTCTTTAGAATTTTCAAGATATAATGACCCAAAACATTCTTTCTCAAACCATGTTAATTGAAGTTGTGGAAATTTACCAATTGGAACATGCTCAGGTTTCACTTTAATAAAACTTGTTTCGGGAGTTTTAATATCCCATAATTTCGCAAATTCAGAACCTATAAGTTCATTAAACAAATATTTAGGAAATCGATCATATTTGCAGACCCAATCTCTAAAATCTTCGCAAGTTACTAACAACGGGCTACTACCCTGTGTATCAAAAACCTTGTGAACTTCTTCAATTGTTTGCAGTAGTTGCATCTAATATTTATATAATGATATAAAGACAAATATATTAAAATAAAACTTTCATACAATAATATTTATTAACAAGTAAAGTTTTATTTATTTATCTTCCATACTAACCGAAGTATGAAATCAAGTTAAAATCAATTATCAACAAACTAGATTATACACAATCGAGCAGATATACAAAACGATAGCGTGGAAATTATTTCCATTTCTATAAAATACATTTACTAATCAAAACATTAGCTTATACCATCCTAAGTCCCAGAGGGACGCAATATTTACAGAAATTCATAAAACAATTTTACAAAACCCCCGTAGGGGTGATATATCAATCTTTAGGAGAAACCAAAACATCGCTACGCTGTAGCTTAATCTCTAGAACCAACATATTTACTATAAATATGATAATGATACTCCACTGGAGCAAATCTCCTTCATGTTTTCTAAAACTAATATAAAAAAAAGGCTATCCAAAAATTACTTTTCGGACAGCCTCTTTGTTATTTAAACATTCTTGTTTTACTATTTCACAATTAATTTAGCTGTAAACAATTTACGAGAATGTATTTTTAGGATATAAACTCCTTTTGGCAAATCTTGGTTTATAAGAGAGAACTTATTGTTGTTTACATTTTTTGTAGCGTACAATAATTTTCCTTCCATATTATAAATCTCTATTTCGTCAATAGGATACTCCGACTGAATAAAGGTTTCTGCATTACTATTCGTTGGATTTGGATATACTTTTAATCCATTATCAATTTTAAACTCATCGCTACCTAGAGAGCTATCAATTACTTCAAAAGAAACTCTGTTTGATACTTCGTTATAAGAATCATTAGTAAACATTACCAAAAAGTAATTTCCTTTTTCTTTGGGTAACTCAGTACTAGCAATTGCTTTAGTTCCTTCCGAAAGTCCTTCAAAATAAGTATAACTTACCAATGGTTTTTCGTTAGGATTATCGCCTTCATGGTAAATACCCAACCAATCTTTTACGATTCCTGGAGCATCTGTCCATGAAGCTGTAATTTGTTCGCCAAGATCATATACAGGTTTATTAATCCATAATTCGGTAACCACAGCTCCAACTTTAAAGAATACTTTATTTCCGATAGCATTAAAACTATCCTGCAAATAATATTCGGCATAATAATATCCTTTTGGTAAGTTGTTAAATGATTTAGTATCTGCTACAGTTGATACATATTGCCAACTTGTAGACGTAACTCCTGATCCTGGATTTACTCCCATTCTATATATACCAATCCAATCTTTTGCCAATTGTGGTCCATTAGTATAATTAACAACTATTGGTGTTCCTACAGAATATTCGGTATTATCGGTAGTTAATACAGGAACTGGCCCAACATAAAAATATTTTCGTGGAGCAATTTCTGTATATCCACCATTAGAAAATATTACAGCATAATAACGTCCTTTATTAGCCAATCCGTTAGGGAAATTAATAAATCCGCTTGGACTACCATTAGTATATTGCCAAGTTAGCGATGGTGTCGATGATCCCGGTGTTTGCCCTTCTTTATACAATCCCACCCAAGTTGATGTACTCGCTGGAGCATCCGTAAAATTAACTTTAATAGGTGCGCTTTGCAAATAGGTTAAGGCATCGGTAACAATCTCAGTATTCACATTATTGCTTCCTGTTACAGTAAATGCTTGAGTATCGCTCCAAGGAGACCATTCTAGATTGCGGTCTCTATATCTTAACTTCACATAATACTTACCATTAGGAAGCGAGTTCGAAGTTAGATCCATCTTGGTAATATCTACACCTAGATTTATATCAACTGTTGAATCTTTTTGAGTCTTATATTTTCCGTATAAATTTTCGAAATCGCGATAAACCTCTTTCTTAATTATATCGAATGTTGGCGTTTGCGAAATTAAAAACTGACTTGTATTTAATAATTCCTTTGTTGTAGTGCTATATGCCGAACCTGAGATTGTTAAAGGTAAAGTAACGTTTGCTGCAAAAGTATTTGTGATTGCAGGTTTTACTGGTGCAACTTTGTTTTTATATCTATGGAACTCATCCATTAACTGGTTGTTTTTCCATTTATCAACGCTTCCGATAGAATAGCTTTCGATATCCATTTTTCCGTTTGTAACATCAATATCTACTATTTGGTAAATCCAATTGCATATTGTTTTCTGCACATCTTCAAAATCTTGTTCTGTAGATGATCCCCAATATTGATCCCAAGCTGTTCCTCCCGAAATAATATTATAGGTAGGAGTGTTTTTTAATTGTCCTCTATGATACAAATGATGGTGCGCTCCAATATGCATAGAATATTTTGGAGAAGTTACCAATAAAGGAACGGCTGTATTACGAACCCATGTAGAGATATCTCCAACATATTGCTCTGCTTGATATGGTCTGTGACTAAGTGAAAAAATCCACTCTACGGTGTTATCAGCATTTGCAGCAGCTAGAACCTGTTGTAACCAAGTTAACTGTGCAGCTCCTGTATGCTCTGAACTTAAACTGATAAATAAAACATTACCCGCTTGTTGTGCATAATAGTTTTCTGTTCCTGATGAAATTCCTTTATAGGAAAGCTCACTGATATAAAAATGATCATAATATGAATTCATACCTAGTGTTCCGTATGTTTCATGGTTTCCTACTGTAGTCTGAATTGGTATATTACCTGATAATCCTCTGTTCTTTTTAAAGTGTACGTTTTCGTAATGATCTAAAGTTCCTACATCGACTTGATCACCCACCATAAATGTCATCGAAATATTATCTTCTGGAGATAATGTTGAACCCCATTTTTGTTTTATTTTTCTTTTTGCTGCCGATACTAATGAATCGTAACGAGGGAAGTCTTTTAACTGATTATCTCCCATAATCAAAAACCGAATATGCCCATCGGCAGTAGCTGCTTGCCCAGGATTAGGCAATGTTTTAAAGGAATAAACGGTAGACTCATCTGCACCAGTTTTTATTCTGTAATAATATTTTGTGTTTGGCGAAAGGTTCATCAGTTTCGCGCTGTGGTAAAAATAATTCCCTGGGTAACCAGAATCTGTAAAGACATTGGTGTTACCTGTAACTGTAACATTAAGATTAGCTGCAGTTGTTCCGTATTCTACTATAGTTTCCGGATTGCTTTCTGTTTTCCAGTTAACGTAAATAGATGTGGGGGTTGCGTTTTGCAAATAAGGAAATAGTTTTTGTGCTTGTGCAGTAAAACCTATTCCTAAAAGGGATAATAGAAAGTAGAGCTTTTTCATGTGTTGTTGTTTCGTTGTTAGACGAAGCAAAAGTATTCTACCAAAATGTAAATACTTTTAAGACAACATTACCCTTCTTTTATCTTTACTTCTCTTTATTGTAAAATTAAAAATGCATCGATTATCTAAAAAGGGGAACGCGGATGACGCGGATTCGCCAAGGCGAAGACGCGGATAAAAACGGATTTTTTCTCTTTACAGTTTTAAGAAATCTGTTTTTATCTGCGTCTTTACTTTAGTAAATCAGCGTCATCCGCGTTCCTTTTTTAAGCTACAGTATGTTAAGCTGCAATTGTCTAGATTGTCTAAAAAACAGAACACGGATGATGCAGATTCGCCAAGGCGAAAACGCAGATAAAAACGGATTTTTTCTCTTTATAATCTTAAGAAATCTGTTTTTATCCGCGTCTTTACTTTAGTAAATCCGTTTCATCCGCGTTCCTTTTTTAGGTCACAGAATGCTATGCCGCAACTGTCTTTTTCTCTTTTCCGAAAGAAATCCATGTTGCTTTATGCCAGATGTATTCTAATGGTCCTTGTTTGTGTGTTTTTAACCACCATGTACAAAATCCTAATTGTAGCAAAAACAAAACAATTCCTATTAGCAATCCAAATGTTGCACCTGTATATTGGTATAGTCCCAAACCAAAACGGTAGTATATAAATGATCCTAAAATTGATTGAGAAAAATAACTTGTCAAACTCATTTTCCCAAAAGGAATTAATTTTACCAGTACTTTGTTTATAGCTTCTTTTTGATATAACAACACAAATGTGCTTACTAAAACTACCATAAAGGTAACATTAGACCAAGATATAAAAATGATTAATAAACTATTTACCATGTCTTTGTTTGTTGCTATAAGTTCTGGCAAATACGTTTTGAATGCAAATAACGGAATGAATAATATTATAGCGCATATCAATGCTTTTTTCCAAAATGCTATACTAGCTTCCGAAATAACAAATAGCTGTTTTCTTCCTGCTATCATTCCAAACATAAATAATGCTGGCGCCTGAAAAAATCTTCCGTTTTCCCATGACCAAAATATCGAAGCCCATCTTCCTATTGATAAATTCCCTACTGCATGATCTATAAACGAATTCCCGCTTAAATAAGTGTACATATCTCCATAATATGCATTTGATCGATTAGCAGGAAGTATATAATCGGGATTGAAAAGAATATTAAAAAAATTAAACCATTCCATAGGAAGTATCAATAAGAAAGTCGCTATTATTAAAACATCCTTAGTGTTTAAATTACAAACCGGAATTAATATCAATCCTAAAACGGCATACATCATTAATATATCGCCTGAGAAAAAGAGTGTATTTACTAATCCAAAAACAAACAATATAGCAAGTCGCCAAACATATCTCCATCTAAAATCGTTTCCTTTTTTACGCTGATTATCATATTGAATAAAAAAACTAAAACCAAAAAGAAGTGAAAAGATTGCATACGATTTTCCTGCAAAAAGAAAGAACAAGGTATCCCAGATTATCTTGTCTAATACCTTAATTGGTTCAGGTAAATATTCGGGTAAATAATAAAAATCAAAATGTTCTAAATTATGAAGTAACATAATCGCCATAATGGCAAAACCACGTAATGCATCTATAACTTCTATACGGGGAGATTTTAAACTAAAAGTATTTTCTGACATAATATCTTAAGGGTTAAATTATAGTTTATTAGCTCAAATATAATTTTATTTCATGAAAATCAACAATCGAAATTCTCAATTATAGAAGACTCTAACAACCTAATTTTCAATTATTCTCAGCCGTTTTTAATAAAGATTGAAAATTGAATAATAAAACATTTTCGAGAAATTATATAACACTTTTTTTGTACTATTCATTAATTTCACAATAAGATAATAACGATTGTCCTTTTTTAATTAATTTAAAAATCCAAAATCATGAAAAGCAAATTAACAAAAGTAATAGTCGCCTTAACAGTATTGTTATCTCTTACCAGTTGTGAGGCTATCGAAGGTATTTTTAAAGCAGGAATGGGTGTTGGAGTTTTTGCAGTAATAGTAGTAATCATTTTAATTATTTATATTCTCAGCAAAATCCTCGGAAAGAAATAACATAAAAAAATCCCATTCGTTTTGCAGCGAATGGGATTCATAAAAAGATATATTTTTAATTTAAGAGTACATTTTCACTCTTAATTCTTGCACTTTTTCATCGTCTAGGTATTCATCAAATGTCATGTAACGATCGATAACACCATTTGGCGTAAGCTCTACTACTCTATTACCAACAGTTTGAGCAAACTCATGATCATGTGTTGTAAAAATCACAGAACCTTTAAAGTTTTTCAATGAATTATTAAATGCTGTAATCGACTCTAGATCCAAGTGATTCGTTGGTTCATCAAGCATCAACACGTTAGCTCTTTCCATCATCATTCTAGATAACATGCAACGTACTTTTTCTCCTCCTGATAAAACTCTACTTGTTTTTAAAGCTTCTTCTCCAGAGAAAATCATTTTCCCTAAAAATCCTCTAATAAAAACTTCGTCTCGCTCTTCTTCTGTTTTTGCCCATTGACGTAACCAGTCTACCAAAGTCAGGTCATTCTCAAAAAATGAATGATTCTCTGCAGGTAAATAGGCTTGATTTGTTGTAATTCCCCAATCAAAAGTACCTTCATCGGCTTTTTGATTGTTGTTTAGTATTTCGTAGAATGCTGTTGTTGCACGTGAATCTTTAGAGAATAAAACAATTTTATCTCCTTTTGCCATATTCAAATCAACACCTTTAAATAAAATATCTCCTTCGATTGAAGCACTTAAATTTTCAACATTCAAAATTTGATCTCCTGCTTCACGATCCTGATCAAAAATAATCGCTGGGTAACGACGGCTTGAAGGTTTGATCTCAGAGATATTAAGTTTACTAATCATTTTTTTACGAGAAGTTGCTTGTTTAGACTTAGCAACGTTGGCACTAAAACGACGAATAAATTCTTCTAATTCTTGTTTCTTTTCTTCAGCTTTTTTGTTTTGTTGTGCACGTTGCTTAGCCGCTAACTGGCTAGACTCATACCAAAATGTATAATTACCTGAATAATGGTTGATTTTACTAAAATCGATATCTGAAATATGTGTACAAACCGAGTCTAAAAAGTGACGGTCATGCGATACTACAATTACTGTATTTTCATAATTTGCAAGGAAGTTCTCTAACCAAGCGATTGTTTCAAAATCCAAATCGTTGGTAGGCTCATCCATTATAAGTAAATCTGGGTTACCAAATAGGGCTTGCGCCAAAAGGACACGAACTTTTATTTTACCCTCTAGATCTCCCATTAATGTATAATGGTGCTCTTCGGCAATACCTAAGTTAGACAACATCGAAGCTGCATCAGAATCAGCGTTCCATCCGTTCATTTCTTCAAACTGAACTTGTAACTCTCCTATTCTATCAGCGTTTTTATCGTTATAGTCTAAATAAAGTTCATCCATTTCTTTCTTAACCGCGTACAATACTTTGTTACCCATAATTACGGTTTCAAGTACGGTATGCTCATCGAACATGTTGTGGTTTTGGTTTAAAACCGACATACGTTTTCCTGGCTCTAAATGGATATGTCCTGAAGTAGGATCCATTTCGCCTGAAATTATTTTAAGAAAAGTTGATTTTCCAGCACCATTGGCTCCGATAACTCCATAAATATTTCCGTGCGTGAAAGTTGTATTTACTTCGTCAAACAAAATTCGTTTGCCAAATTGTACCGATAAATTATTGACTGTTAACATGAATGTCTATTTAATTAATTTTGTGCAAAAGTAGTAAAAAAGGTTCAGTGGTACAAAGAAACTAAGGTGCTAAGTTTTTTTATATGAAAATCGCTAAATGTTTTGCCACAGATTAGAAATATTAAATGGATTACAAAAGAAGTCAACCACAAATTACACGAATTTTCACAAATTCATTACAATTATCCGCACTGTTTGTCATTTTGACGCAGTAGACTCGAGCGATAGCGAACAGACGCAGTAAATCTCCACTAGTAGGTCGACAAAGATTATGGTGTTTCTCGCGGAGATCCTTCCTTCGTCAGGATGACAATATTGGGGAAAACTTTGCGAACCTTGCGTAATTCTTTGTGCCCTTTGCGGTTAAATTTTACAATTCACTTTCTTTTTCCAAAGCTACTTCTAAGCTTTTATAATTATTTAAAACTTTGGCAATTAATCCTTCTTTGTTGATGATGAAATGTGTGGGGAAAGCATTTAATTGCAACGTTTCATTCATATAGATTTTCATATTTGGAATAACGGAATAGGATAATGGTTTTCTAGCTAAAAATACTTTTAATTGTTCGGGTGTATCTTCTGCCAAACTCACAAAGAGAATATCTTTTCGGTCTTTATATTTCTCTGCCAATTTATTTACATCTGGAAATTCTTTGATGCATGATGCACAATGAATATACCAACATTTTATAACTATAATTTTGCCTTTCATCGTCTCGTTAGAAACTAAATTTCCGTTTAAATCCTTAAAAGAGAATTTAGGGAAAGGGGTATTCTCCATCTTGAAATTCTTATACGCATCAAAAGCTTCTTGGTTAATCGTTGCTTTTATACTTGTATCAGAATTGGGATTGATTTTAAATAATTTATAGTAATATATAGCATCATCCGATTGTAATCGAATGGGAATATTATTTCCATTTGCTAATTGATCTAAAAAAGTCTCTTTTGGTATTTCTCTCGAAAGTGTGTCCAACGCAACAAAATCTCGAGAAAGCATTATGTTTTTACTCTGGTATGTCCACCAACTGCTGTAGTCTTTCTGGATTTGCATTGGGTCAACTTCTGGATTTCCGTATTTTGTTTGGGCTGAGCTATACGCGAAAACTAAAAATGTTATTATAATGGCAATTGATTTTTTCATGAAGTTTTTATACAATAATTGAGATTCAAAAATAGCTAAAAATTAGTTTAGAATATGATGGTAACCTGTTGGGCGTAATTATTTCGTCTATTCAATAATATGTTCTAAATATTACCAACGGTTTCAACCGTTGGAGCGCAATGTATTATCCCGATTCGTACCGCACGGTTGAAACCGAGGGCTATGATTAGAATTAGGATAGCGTTTCTGTTCGGAGACGCACTGCGGTGTGCCTCTACAATTCCTAGATTATGGAAGTTGCTTCGTTAGTTATGATGGTCCCTAGCCCTGATAGAAGCGGTATCCTTTTTATCTGCTTTTTTGCAGATGAAAAGATACAAGCGGATAGCAGGAAATAGCTCCTAATTATTTGACTACATTCCTGAATACTTGCATACTATTAAAAAACAACTGAATCTTTCCAATCGCAATAAGGCATAAAAAAACCTGGCACTAAGTGCCAGGCTCATAATGATCTCCTCCAGGTAAAAACCAAATAACAAATTACCCAAATTTGATACATTTCTCCAAAATATGAAAAATCAAATTAAAACTTAAATAACCAAACTCAATTTTAACCGCCCCAATTTTTCAACTTTTTGAATTCTTAAAATCTTAATTTAAAAAGTTCATTACCTTAAATGATTTTCTGTTTCCAGATTTATCAGTCACAACTACTATGAATAATTGTTTGGTTAAGAAACTTCTATTTTCTAGCAACAAATTGTTACTATTTTGTATGTTTTTGTAACTTAATATCGATTGTCCGATTGTATTATACACCTCAACTTTATCGATACTATTTGCTTCATTGGATATTGCTAATGCATTATCTTTAAAGTATGCAATTGTTTTATTGCTTGTTACTTCTATCTTATCATCGGCTTTTATTTTGGCAGTTTGTGATGCAAAATAAGCCGCATACGCTTTAGATAATTCAGATGAATTACCACAAGAAGATGCATCCCAGTTTACAGACCAAGTCATTAAACCTCTTAAAGAAGGGTATGGTCCTCCTGGCTGCATAGTATAGGTTCTTCCTGTAAAAGTAGTTCCTGTTCTTAAGTAATGCATAGCATTAATTCCTTCTGTTGGCGTTAAATAACCGCTACCTGCTGCACTTGGACAAGCTGGTAATGCAATAAGAACTTTTGAAGCTGGTAAACCATCAAAACGCATTCCTGTTGTACCAATGTTATACCCTTTTATAATCATATCTGTTAGGGCTGTTACCATGTTTGATTTCTTAGCTGAACCATAATATTGACCATCTAATCCGTTTTCTCCTCCTGTATTATACAATTGTACAGCTAACAAATCTAATTCGTTACGCAAGTTTTGAATAATTGGCAGGAAGGAACCAAATGTATCATTATAGGTAGAATATCCTCCTTGTACATATTGTGTTTCTGGAGCTGCAGTTAATAAAAATCCAGGACCATAGTAAGCTTTTAATTCTTTGAAAGCATCTACTACGTTTTTTAATCTTGGATAAGCAGAAATACCCGCATAAGAAATATCTCTTAAAGCTCCTGCGCTAAAATTCATCGATCCACCTTCAAAATCAATATCAACTCCATCAAATTGATACTCATCAATAATTGCTTTTAGACCATTAACAAAAATATTTTTTTGAGTTACATTGTCTAAAACAACATGACCATTTTGACCTCCAATAGAAACAATAACAGGAACGCCACTATCTCTTAAGGATTTTATATCATTTTTCAACAATTGCTTATCGAAAACACCATTGGTCAAATATCTAGTGTCATTTGTAGTTAATACTGGTGTATAACCATCACGATTAACTGTTTCTACGAAAGAATAATCGACTACGTTAAATTTACTTCCCACCATTTGAGAAAAATATAAAAATGGAGCACCAGTATTTTCCCAAGAATGTGCATATCCTAAAAGAACTTTAGATGGAAGCGGAATGAATATTCGTGTCGAATTAGTAATCGTAATCGATTGATTTAATAATTTTTCACCTCCTACATTATCTATAGCTTTTACTATTAATGGATATGTTATATAAGCATTTGGAGTAAATGTATAGTTGTATGCAGTTCCTGTGCCTTTTGTCATAGGAAAATAAGTTCCGTTTATGCTTACCGAAACGCTTGCAATTGTACCATCGGCATCTGTAACATTAACACTTAGTGCCACTGGTTGAAAACCTGAAGGCTGATTAATTGTTGTCGTTGCTGGTGAAACCCAAGTAATTACCGGCAATGAATTAGGACAAGTTGTTCCTGAACATTGTAAAGAGAATGCTTTTGTATTTTCTGCCGTTGTACCACTTGACGCCGTTACAGTTGCTTTCAAGGTATAATTTTTGTTGAAATCTGCTGCAACTGGTGTCCAATTTGCAACATATTCTGATCCTGAAAGTGCCGCTGTAATATTTTGTCCGTTGATATTGAATACAACTGAAGAAATTGTTAAGCTAGCGTCTACACTTGCAGTTGCTTTCAGCTGAATCGCTGTTCCCGGAGCAATCGCTACAGTTGCAGCTGAAGGAGCCGTGATAGTAACCTGAGGTGGTGAAACTGTATTTGTATTAAAGTTATAAACCTGAGGCGTTGTTGGCATAGCAAAGTTTACCAGATTATTTGGAAAATATGCAGTATTATTATTTTCCCAAGCATTTAATTTTAAACTTAAAACTTGTGTATAACCTGCTGTAACTGTATTATCGTAGCTAAAAACTCCTTGTGCATCTGTTGTTGCAATAACACTTTTCCAGTTGTGGGTGCTATCTGTCCAAGGCACAACTAATTCTACTTTGGCTCCTGATACTGGAGTTGATCCGTTCTTAACTGTTCCGCTAATTATAGTACCTGGTGCAACTAGCTCTTGTGTAACGCTTAAAACTTTGCTTTCTGCCAAGCTTTTATCAACTGTAGCCGCAGGTGGAGTTTTAGTTTCTGATACCGCAACTACTTCGCTTGGTACGCTTTCGCCTGCTACTTTTAGTGGTGCTACTGTTCCTGTACTAAAGTCATAGACTTGTGATGTAGCTGGAATGGCAAGATTCGTTAAATTAGAAGGTGAATAAGTAACGTCATTATTCTGCCATGAATTCATTTTTAAACTAGCGATAATTGTATATCCTGAAAATATTGCGTTATCAAAACTATATTTTCCTTGCGCATCTGTAGTAGCCAGAAAACTAGCATAAGGATGGGCGTTATCTGTCCAATTAAAAATTAATTCTACTTTGGCGCCTGCTACTGGATTGGCACCATTCTTAACTGTTCCGCTAATTTTATTAGCTGGAGCTGCATTTTGTGTAAAGTTTAAAACTTTACTTGCCGTAAGATTGTTATATACCGTAGAAGCGGGTGAAAATGTTACTCCTGTTTTTGCAATTGTTACTGTATAGTTTGCTCCCGAAGGTAAACTAGCAATGCTATATGCTCCTGTAGCACTAGAAACTGATGTAAATGTTCCTGCTGTAGAAGTTGCCGTAACTGTTGCTCCAGAAACTGCTGTTGCTCCATTCATCACGCTTCCGCTAATAGTATAATATACTGTTTGAATAAAATTTAAAACTTTGTTTTCACTTAAAACTGAATATACTGTAGATGCTGGTGTAAATGTTACTCCAGTTTTTGCAGCTGTAACAGTATAATTCAATCCTGCCGTAAGAGCTGTAATAGTATACGCTCCGCTTGCATTACTAACCGCAGTAAATGTTGTTGTTCCTGCTGTTGCTGTAACTGTTACTCCCGAAACTGCTGTGATTCCGTCTAATACTGTTCCGCTAATTGTATAAAGCGGTTGTGTACCTTGAATAACAACATTAGCTTGGTTTGCAACAAGATTTGTTAATGCTACTGGCGTAAAAGTGTATGATGCTTTTAAAGCTGTAACGGTGTAATTTGCTCCTGAAACTACATTGTTAAACGTATAATTTCCATCTGTAGAATTAACTGTTTGAACAACTACATTAGTAGCATCTTTTAATTGAACTGTTACACTTGGAACTAAATTTGTACCATTTTTTACAGACCCACTTATTGTTAATGTTCCGATAATAGCAGCACTAAAAGTAGTATTTACTTGTCCTAATAATGCATTAGGTATTGCTCCTCTTGTATCTTGAGATAACTCCCAGATCATACCTCCTCCAAGATTTTTGGATTTAATATACTCTGCTTTTAACTCCATCGATTGTTTATCTTCATAACTAATAAACTGATGTAAAGAAGCATTGTATAGGTAAGGAACTTTAGTCGCATTATCCCAATATCTTACCCATCCTGCAGAAGCTGCTGCTGGTGTAACCAACATAGTGTTTGGATCTAAATATGGATGTGAGTTTGTTACCGGATTACCTACTAAATCGCAAATCTCTATACTTCCTGATTTTTCGCAGGCCGCTGGACCATCCCAGGTTCCTGTTGGATTTTGCGGATTTGTACATCCTGAAACTGCATCTCTTGGTGCTGTAACAAATAATCCTGGCATATTAGGCACTGTATTAGTTGTTCCAACATTTTTAAATATTTTTCCGTAAAAAGGCAATCCCATTACTAGTTTATTAGCAGGAATCCCAATAACATTTAAATATTGGTTTGTCAATTCATCAAGTGATTCTGATTGAGTTGCACCGTATAATGGATCATTTGTATTTCCGCTTGGATATAAAGGAGCATTGTAGCACGTTTTATCATACCAGTTTCCTCCAAAATCATATCCAAAATAAGTGATATAATCGCAATATGTCGAAATATCTTCTGTCATTCCATATTGTGCTCTGTTATTTGGACCTAAATATTGTGCTCCTACTTTTCGAACATTGTTTCCCGCAGCAATAGTGATTAATTTATTTGGCATTGCCTGACGCATAGCTTTTAATAAATACACTAAATTCTTGTTATCATCCGGACTGTATTTTTGAGGAGGTATTGGAGCTCCATTTATAACTTCCGTTCCATCTGTTCCTCCAGAAAGGGGATATTCCCAATCGATATCAAATCCATCAATAAAAGGATAAGTCACAATAAAATTTGCCATATCAGCAGCTAGTGCTGCTCTGGCAACTGGACTTGCTGAGATAGGAGAAAGATCCTGTCCTTTGGTCCAACCTCCTACTGAGATTAAAATTTTTAAATGTGGGTATTTTTCTTTAAGCTTCATTAAATCATAAAAATTCCCTTTAACTGGAGCATCCCATGGTATTCCACCTTCTGTATGTTCAAAATCTGCATAGGTATCTAAACATTTTAATTTGGTATTCTCAGGATGTGCCGGATCAAAAGTAGTTCCGTAAAAAGAATAGTTTAAATGGGTCAATTTGCTTCCATCAATCTTGGGGACATTAAAATCCCTAGCATAGATAGCCCATTGGGCATAATATCCGACTACTTTTTTATTATGTGCTGGTTGGGCAAATAATAAGATCGGAAACAAAAATAAAAACAGCAATCTGTAATAATGTTTCATAATTAATAATAGGTTGGTTAATAAAAAATAAATATTCCAATTGCCTCAAATCACATAATTTGATAATACAAAAACCAAAAAATCTCTTTAAGCAAATGGTAATCTCAAACTCAAATGCATTCACATGCTTTTGAATCATTTTTTAAATTAAAATGGATAAACTTGGGGCTTAGCAATCTTAACGTAAATACTTATTATATTCTTTTAACTATAAAATATATCTGTTTTGTGTGAATTTTGATTCCAAAAAAAAACTTCAAACCTACTCCTTTACCATAATTTATCTCTACTAAAATTTCTAGTAGAGATAATTAAATTACTAATTAATTATGGCAACTAAACTTCAACTAATTCAATTATTAATATTACTCACTTTAACTCTACTCTATTAATTTCTTTAAACTTCCGTAAACTGCTAACTCTACATCTCCATAATCTTTGGAGTTACATTTACTCAATAAGTCATTTAAAATTGCTGGTGCAACTGTTGCTTTATTATCCAAAACATTCACCAATTGTTGCGATAAATCACTTAGATTTTTTGCAAGTGGCAAAATCGGTTGAATCAAAGGTGCATTTGCGCTCAAACTGATTAAGCTTGGACTTAAACCAATCCACTTGTTTAAGAAAACAGTTACTTTAGCTTTATTTTCAGATGTTTTATTTGCCAAATATTCATTTACAACTGCATTAAATGCGACAGCATCCGAAGCATCTGGTACGCAAGCATCTGCAAAAAGCGTGAATGGAGAATAAGTTTGGTATTCTACTCCTCCTTTATTTCTGGTATAAACTTTTAAAGGTTCACATATATTCGAAAAATCAGCTAAAGCAGTAATATTTTGATTATTTGCAATATTTCTCAACAAAACATCTCTATTTTTAATATGTGTAAGTCCTAGTTCTTCAAGTCTAAACGAAACAACTGCTAATCTCTTGCGTAAGCTATTCATATCTGTAATATCTTCGGCAGACCATAATCTTTCGGCAATTGCTGCTGTTCTTGGCCAAAGCCTCGAATCTATTGTTGTAGGGGTTACAAGTTCTGACCACATTGTAGCTTCACCACCTAATATTCTTGCTTTTTCTTCTGCTGTTAAACTGACATTTTTAGGCATTGGATCATTCAAATAATGACTTTCTACCCCTAGAACTAAATCAACATAATACCCATTTGACAAAACCGTTTTATACCCATTTTTTACAGCTGCAGTCAATGATTCTCCAACTCCAACTCCTTCATTTGGTCCTCTCCATGAATGAATAATAGCATCTTTAGACATGTTTTTTGTCATGATTTCTTCCCAACCCATCAATTGTTTACCATGTTTTTTAAGCATCGGAACCAACTGCATTGTGAAATAAGTTTGTAACTCATGATTCGTTGCTAACTTATTTTTCTTTTTAAACTCTTGTATTTTAGGATTTGAATCCCAGTCTTTTCCTTCGTTTTCATCTCCTCCAATATGAAAGTATGCACCTGGAAATAATGGACAAACTTCATCAAAAATTTCACTTAATAATTGGTATGTTTTAGGATTAGAAGGATCTAATGTTGGACTAAAAACTCCTGAATTACGTTCAATACTATAGGTAGTTACTACTGCAGCTTTTGAGCTATTTTCGGAATTTCCACTAGAAACTATAGTCACTTTACTTCCTATTTCTGGATAAGCAGTTAAAATAGCTGATGCATGACCTGGAACATCAATTTCTGGTACAATCAAAATTCCACGTTCATCGGCATATTTTACAATATTCTTGATTTCTTCTTGTGTATAAAAAGATCCGTCTGAAGCTAAATCTGTAAGTTTAGGATGTTTTTTCATTTCGATTCTCCAACCTTGATCATCAACCAAATGCCAGTGAAAAACATTCATTTTCATAGCAGCAAGTGCATCCAGATTTCTCTTAACAACATCTATAGGCTGAAAATGTCTCGCTACATCCATCATTAATCCTCTCCATGTAAATCTTGGAAAATCCGAAATTTGAGAAACAGGAAAATAATAAGAAGTACTATTATTTTGTAACATTTGCAATAAAGTTTCAAGACCGTGCAAAGCTCCTAAATCACTTGTTGCATTAATTGTGATTTGATTTTGCTTTATATCAAGATGATAACTCTCGTCTTCATATAAACCAATTTTACCACTTTTAGTACAATTAATTTGTAATTGGGCTGTTGGTGCTGAATTTAATTTAGTTAAAAAATCTTGCTCAAAAAACAATCCTGTTCTACCATCTAATCGTCTTAAAAAACGAGTTGCTCCGCCAAAAATTCTCGGACTAGGATTTCCAGTAATGTTTATTCTAAAATTTTTATTTAAAGCGAATGTACCTTCAGATAAATTTATTGTTTGCGGCCATGGCATAAGATTTAATTGCTCTTTCTTAATTTGAGCATTAGCAACTATACCAGAAAATAATAGGATCAATATATATTTCATACTTTTTGTTGTAAAAGAGTTTTTTTTCAATCAATTATTGACCTAAAAACTCGGGTAAAAACAAAACTCAGAAGAAAACCTAATTGAACCTCTTTTTCGACAAGGTCATCAATCTGAATTTTGTAACTTAAATTATTCTAAAATCTTTGCAATCAATTAATAGTCAAAACGTTTAAAAGCTTCAATTGCTTCATACTCTGCAAGTCCAAGATCATCATATAAAATCGCTGTATTTTTATTACGATCTTCAGCTCTTACCCAAAACTCTCTTGAGTCATTTCCTTGAAACATTACTCTGTCTTTTTGAGATTGGTGGTACAAAATAGCATGACGTTTTAACAATACTTCTGATGGAGAAAGCGGAACAGCCATGTCAATTTCATGAATATCCCATTCGTGCCAAGCGCCTCTGTATAACCATAACCAACAATCATCCATGTAAGGTTGTGGTTTTAATTCTTTCATTGCAGCAAATATTGCATTCAAACATACTTCATGTGTTCCATGCGGATCTGCAAGATCTCCTGCAGCAAACACTTGATGTGGTTTTATTTTTGCGATAATGTCCTTCACGATAGCGATATCTTCCAGACCTAACGGATTTTTCTTGATTTGTCCTGTTTCATAAAATGGTAAATCCAGGAAATGGGTATTTTCATCTTTTAATCCTATGTATCTCGTAGCTGCGTAAGATTCTCTTCTTCTTATAAGTCCTTTTAATTTTCGAACTTCCAAAGAATCGATTTGATTTTCTGATTTATTATTCAAAAACTCAATCACAGATTTGAAATTAATCTTACATTGATCATCATTACCAACAAAATCGTTACATACCTCAGCAAACTTCAATGCTTCATCATCGGTAACGGCAATATTTCCAGAGGTTTGATATACAACATGTACATCGTGCCCTTGTTTTATTAATTTAGAAAATGTTCCTCCCATCGAGATAACATCATCATCTGGATGCGGACTAAAAAGAATTACTCTTTTCTTAGCCGGATTTGCTCTTTCTGGACGGTGTGAATCATCGGTATTAGGTTTTCCGCCTGGCCATCCTGTTATAGTATGTTGTAATACGTTGAACATATTTATATTCAAATCGTAAGCAGAACCTTCCTGAGCCAATAAATCGGACATTCCGTTATTGTTGTAATCTCTATCTGTTAATTTTAAAATAGACTGTTTTGTTTTTTGACACAACCAAACAATCGCTTTACTTTTTAATTCCTGATTCCAAATGCATTCTCCTACCAACCATGGTGTTTTAAAACGGGTTAGTTCCGATGCTGCCGATTGATCTAAAACGAACGTAGCATTACCGTGATTTTGCAGGAATGTAGCTGGAACTTCCGAACTGATATCTCCTTGAATAGTTCTCTTGATGATATCGGCCTTGTTTTGCCCCCAAGCCATAAGTACAATCCTTTTAGATCTGAGAATTGTAGATACTCCCATTGTAATGGCCCTTTTTGGCACATTATCAATTCCGTTAAAATCGGAAGAAGCATCTACTCTCGTTATATGATCTAAAGTAATGATTCGTGTCCCTGAATTTATGTGGGAACCTGGCTCGTTAAATCCTACGTGACCAGTACGACCGATTCCTAATAACTGAAAATCAAGTCCACCAGCATTTTTAATATTCATTTCATAATCAATACAATATTGATTTAACTCATCGATTGCAACCGTACCATCGGGAATATTAACATTCTCTGGTTTGATATCGATGTGATTAAAAAGATGTTGATGCATGAAATGATGATAGCTCTGATTATTCTCTTTGGTCATCGGATAGTATTCATCCAAATTAAAAGTAATAACATTGCTAAAACTTAACCCTTCTTCATTGTGCATTCTAACTAATTCTTCATATACTTTTATAGGTGAAGAACCTGTGGCTAAACCTAGTACACAAGATTTGTTTTTTTCTTGTTTAGATCTAATTAATTGAGCAATTTCCTGCGCAACAATTATCGATGCTTCGGTAGAGTTCTTGAAGATTTCGTTGTGGATTTTTTCAAATCGCGTTTCTTCAAATTTCCCAGCACTCTTATAGCTAATGTCAGGTTTAATTTCTATAGCACTTTTCATTTTATATTTTTTATAATATTTATTATAAAGACATGCGTGTTTAAAAGAGGCATAAGTAATTTTCATTACTTATGCCCTTACATTCTTTTTTAAAAATTTGTTTTTTTATTAGAAATTAACTCCAGTATCCCACCAAAGTCTTGTAGCTCCATTATCTGGACCATTAAGTTTGGCAACACCTGTTGCAACACCGCCACTATTACCAGCTATTTCAGAAGCAACAAAATTTACTCTTCTCACACCAAACTGAGTACTTATAACTCCGTTACTTGTATTTTTAACTACTGGAAATAACTTAGGATAACCTGTTCTTCTTTGTTCAGACCAAGCTTCTTGACCATCTGGAAAACCAGCAATCCATTTTTGAGTAATAATTTTTTGCAATTTAACTTCATTAGAAGCTCCTGCGTCCCAAACAACGGTAACACTATTAACTGCTGCAGAATTATTAACACTATCTACTGGATCAACATAATCTTTTGGCAATAAAGTACTACTAAGATATGCTCCTGCAGCAAGACCGTTCTGCACAAATGATGTTTTAATACCCTCTTCATATAATGTTTGTGCATCACCTCCCATGTCCCAACCTCTTAAAGCTCCTTCGGCTCTTAAGAAATAAACTTCGGCAGCCGATAAGAAAATTGTTTCTTTTTTATTAACTGCTTTTCCTACTTTAGAGAAATCTTTACGTAAACTTTTACTGTAACCTTCTGGAGCTACAGGCAAGTCAATACCTGTTCTAATCCCTTTATATTGTCCAGGATATTTTACAGAAAAATCAAAATAAGCATCCATTCTTGGATCATTATAACCTCCTAAGATTGATTCCATATCTGCCGACATGTTGACATCTTGATATTCATTACTATTCCCATAAACAGGATTTACAAAATTACTTTTAAAAATAAAAGTATCACTTTGAGTAGTCATGACACTATACTTTTGATTAAAAGATTTTTCAGCTTGCGTTTTAGCTAATGCAGGATTTTTTACAGCAATACGAATTGCTAATCTTAAACGTAATGAATTACCGAATTTAGTCCATTTATCATATTTCCCAGCATAACTAGAAAAATCTGCATTGGTTAATATCGTTGCGACACCTTTATCTGCACTGTTGGACAATATAGTAATTGCTTCATCAAGTTCGGCAAACATCTGATTATAAACTTCTTCTTGCGAGTCATACTCTTTAACCGAAGCCTCAGAACTATATTTAGAAAAAACTATTGGTCCATAAATATCTGTAACCCTGTGCATCGCTTCAATTTTCAAGATTTGAGACATTGCATAAAGTTCAGGAAACACTCCTTTATCTTTAGTTGCTTGCTTGATTTTCAAAGCATTAGACATTACAAAGGTATATGCATCTTCCCAAGCTCTACCATTCCAACCATTGACTAAATTATAAGTCATGTTATTATTGTTGGTATTAAAAGGATTTGATGTTGCCATATAACCAGACCAGATATCTCCTTGTAAATTCTGTTGTATTTGATATCCCCATAAAGGATCTTGTTCAAAAACGTAATTAAACATTACTTTTGAATATCCTGTAATATTATTGAAGTCTTGGGTTAAACTCTCTGCTGTAGAACCCTGAGGATTAGAATTAATACTCTCGAAATTATCTGTACAACTAACTGCAGCTAATAAGCCTAAACAGAGAATTGATTTTTGTATATATTTTCTTGTCATGATATTATTTATTAAAATGTAACATTTAAATTAAGACCGATACTTCTAGTTGTTGGTAATCCAAAAATATCAATACCTTGTAATCCCTGACCTGTACTTAAAGCTACGTTTGGATCAAAAGGAGCATCTTTATATATAAAGAATAGGTTTCTCGCAATTAACGACACACTAGCAGTTTGCACAAATGGAAGGGATTTAGGATTAAAAGTATAACCAATTGAAAGCTCTCTTAAACTAACATTCGTAGCTTTATAAACATACTCAGATAAAGCACCACTTCTTCCTCCTACTGTTCCATAATAATCTTCAGCAGAAATTTTTGTTACAGGAGTTACACCGTCACTTTTTACAGCATTTACAGTAACACCTCCAGCGTTTTTAGCATCTCCAAATGCTTTAGAAACACCATAAGAATCATTTAATGCCTGAGTCATACTCATAACATTTCCACCAAATCTTCCATCAACCAAAACATTAGCAAAGAAAGAACCTAACTTGAAAGAGTTTGACCAACCTAACATAAAATCAGGATTAGCATTTCCTACTTCTTTAAAATTTTGATCAACTTGTGGTTTTCCAAGGTCATTTAATACAATTCTTCCCTGAGCATCTTTTATTAACGTAAAAGCTTCAATTACACCAAATGGTCTACCTTCTACCAATGAAAATCTATAAGCATTAGAACCTGGATCTGTTAATACTACACGTCCACCTAATTCTTCTGGAAGTTCTTTTACTTTATTTTTATTTTGAGAATAATTTATTGTTGTATCCCAAGAAAATTTATCTCCTTTAATAATTTTACCAGTTAACACAAGCTCAATACCTTTATTGGTAATACTTGCTGCATTAAAAGCATAATTAGTATATCCAAAAGGATTTGTTGAAGGAGCTGGAACCTGAACATATTGATTTTTAGTTTCTGAACTATATATAGAAACTTCAAAACCTAATCTATTATCAAACATTCTCCATTCTGTACCTACTTCAAACTCTGATTTTAATTCAGGTTTCAAGGATTCTCCTGGTCTTGGACCTACAGCTGGTGCAACGAACTGTCCTCCTAATATTGTATATCTAGGCGAAGTTACAAAAGCAGCAATATCATTACCAACTTCTGCATAAGAAGCACGTACTTTACCAAAATTAATCCAATCCGGCATTGTAGTCATCTCACTAATGATACCTGTTAAACCTACAGAAGGATAAAAGAAAGATAATTTATCTGTGTTTACCAATGTAGAAGACCAATCATTTCTACCAGTAACATCTAAGTATAACATTCCTCTATAACCAAAAGTTGTAGAAGCAAATACCGATTGTATCTCTCTATTAGATCCTGCAACTTGTTGATTTAAATTATTATTCTTAAAATTCCCTAATGTAAACCAGTTGGTATTTACTAAACCACCATTAGTAGTACCCGAATTTAAAACGGTTTGTGCATTAGCCATAGTATTATTTATACTTGCTCCAACAATAGCATTAAATGAAAAATCATCACTAAATTTAGTATTGATTTTTGCAATCAAGTCTCCGTAACGTTGTGTACTTAAATTAGCTATATTAATATAAGTTCCTGTTTTAGCAGCTATAACATCAGAAGTTGTAGCATATATTTTTTTATCAAAAATACTTTCTACACGGTCATAACTATATCTAGAAGCAATATTTAACCAATTATTCACTTTATAATCAACAGCTAAAGACCCATTAAAATAATTGTTTTTATCTTCAGACTTAGCTCTGTTTATTAACCAATATGGATTTTGAACATATTCATTAATTACAGGAAAGTTCTGTGCATTCAAATTTCTAATTGGATCAAAAACTTCAAAATTATCTTTGTAGTAACTAAAATTATTTCCATTACCCCTTGGCATTAAATAAACTCCAGTTAAAGGGTTAAAATTAAGTCCACTTAAAGGTCTGTTGTTTATTGTTTGAGAAGTATATTTTCCATCTGCCGAAACAGTTAATCTATCATCAAAAAATTTGGCTGTTTGACGAACACCAAAGTTGTTCTTTTTTAAACTATTTCCAGGCATAATCCCTGAAGAATTAGTATTAGCGTATGAAACATTCGTACTAGCAACAGATGAACCTGTAGAAAATCCTAAAGATGTAATTTGAGTAACACCTGTTTCAAAGAAATCTTTTACATGATCAACAGTATCTTCTTTATCTCCTTTGCTATTGTACTCTGTTTGAAATTTAGGCAAATAAGCAGCTGTTTCAAATGTTGTAACAGATGATGCTACCAAATTACCTTTACCCTCTTTTCCTTTTTTAGAAGAAAGTAAAATTACCCCGTTTGCACCTTGAGAACCGTATAATACAGAAGCTGCAGCACCTTTAAGAACTGTCATACTATCATAATCATCTGGATTAACAAGAGATATTACGTCTCCACCATCACGGTTACCACCATTTGTATCTCCAAAAGTACCATTTGGCTGAGTTGGTGAACCATTAAATAAAGGAATACCATCAATAACATAAAGTGGTTGACTATTAGTAATAGATGAATTACCACGAATAACTACTTTTGTAGATCCTCCAGTACCACCTGCACTTTTTGTCACAGCAACACCAGCGATTTTACCAGCGATTGTATTGATAACGTTTGCATCTTTTACACGAACTAGTTCTTCTCCTTTTAATTCCTGAGTAGCATAAGTTAAAGATTTTTTCGATTTTTTAACACCTAATGATGTTACAACAACTTCATTCAATGCATTTGAAATAGCTGTTTTTAACTGTACATTAACAGTAGTAGCATCACCTACAGCTATGTTTTGTGTTTCTAAACCTACATACGTAAAAACCAATGTTTGTCCTTTTTGAGCATCAATGGTGAACACACCATCAAAATCGGTAACTGTCCCTTTTTGCCCTCCTTGAACTGCAACAGTAGCCCCTGGCAACGGCATTCCATCAGAATCTGTAATCACACCTTTGATATTTTTTACTTGTGCAAGCGAAACCTGCGCCGTAAAAACAATCATAAAGATTAAGAAAATTTTTTTCATGTTTATTTATTTTTGTTAGTTATGGTGTAAATTTATTCTTAAGAGATTGTTAATAAAAATAAATTATACCAACAACAACAAACTTTAAACAAACGACACAAAATAATCAATAATACGTTATACGAAAACGTTTTCACTTCTAAAATATAACGTATTTTGTGTTTTTTTAAAAATTTAATGTAAAAAACATCCTTTTTATTAACTAATAATTCACAATCGAAATAAAAAAAGAAAATCATTTAAAACCTATTAAAAAATAATGTGTTCCAGTCGGATTAACAAACTCTTCTGCAACAAATAGCTGATACCAAGTTTTATTTCTATAGCACTTTTTATTTTATATTTATTATAAAAATATACGTGTTTAAAAGAGGCATAAGTAATTCTCATTACTTATGCCCTTACATTCTTTTTTATTTTATTTTTAGAATTGGTTAACTCCAGTATCCCACCAAAGTCTTGTTGCTCCTGTATCAACACCACCAAGCTCCTGAACTCCTTGCGCATATCCTACTGGATTAGACGTTTTTTCCTGAACTGGAAAATTTAATCTTCTTACAAAAGTTCCTGCAGGGATTTTACCTGAAGAAAAGTTATTTGTTGGTAAAAATAATTTCGGATAACCTGTTCTTCTTGTTTCTGCCCAAGCTTCTTGTCCATCGGGAAAAATAGCAAGCCATTTTTGAGTTTGAATTTTTTGAAGTTTAACTTCATTAGATACAGCGTCTGACCACTTGATAGTAACCAGATTTTGTGCAACAATATTATTAACTGCATTTAAAGGATCTGTAAAATCGGCAGGCAATAATACATCATTATTAATATAAGTAGTTGCACCACCAGCTCCATTTTGTATGAAAGATGTAGTAATACCAGACTCATAGAAAGACTGAGGAGTCCCCCCCATATTCCATCCTTTTAATGCTCCTTCAGCTTTTAAGAAATGAGATTCTGTTGCTGTAAACCAAGGAATTTGTCCGCTACTTACAACATTTCCTATTTTAGAGAATTGGTTTGCCTTAGCAGTTCTATAATCATCATCGACCACGGTTCCCATTCTAATACCTTGATAAGTACCAATAACCGATTTATTAAAATATTGCTCTCTTCTTGGATCATTATAACCATTCATGATTGATGCAATTGCACCTCCAACATTAATATCAGCCCACTGATTAGTATAAGTATTAACGGGGTGATCTGCCAAGTAAAATATATTATCAGCATTTGTGTCAATAGTACCAAATCCTGCAATTGCTGCTTCTGCTTCTGCTTTTGCTTTTATTGGATCAACATTCGAAATTCTCATCGCTAAACGAAGGCGTAATGAATTGGCAAATTTAATCCATTTTAAAACAATCCCTTTTGCCGTTGTTCCATCAGTAGCATCATTTTTATCTACAAAAAAAGTACTTTCTTTATTAGCCGTAGCAAAAGGCGTCAAAATATCTACAGCCGTTTTTAACTCTGTAAAAAACTGATCATAAACTGCTTTTTGAGAATCATAAGGTACTGTCGCAGCTTCTGAACCAAATGCAGAATAAACTATTGGACCATGATAATCGGTTATTTTATGCATTGCATATACTTTTAAGATCAAAGACCATGCATAATATTTAGGACCTTTAGACTCTACTAACCTCTTAACTGTTAAAGCATTAACCATTTCTCTTCTATACGCATTTTCCCATGCAGCATTATTCCATCCATCCAAGAGGACGTAAGTTGAATTATTATTATTTCCTTCAAAATTATGAGGTGTACCCATATATCCGGAGAAAATATCTGCATTAAGGTTAAACTGAATATCACCTCTCCAGTCATCTTCAACAAGAATATACATCCATCGTTGCATTCCTCTAATAGGCGCCTTAACATTATTAAAGTCCTGTTCTAATTCTTTATTTGTAAAATTATCTTTATTCGAATTAAGATCCTCATAATCGCTTGTACAAGCTCCTAAAGAGAAAACCAAGACTGCACTAAAAATTAATAATTTATTTTTCATTTGTAAATTTTTATTGTTAATTAAATTATTTTTAATGATTTATGATTCAATATATTATTGTTAATTAAGTTTCGCTTTTAAATCATTGAAGCTAAAAAACAATTAAAACATCATAAAACAAAAGGTTTTATCCTTTGTAAGAAAACACTACTAGAATGTTAAATTCAAGTTCACACCTATACTTCTTGTCGATGGAACACCAAATATATCAATACCTTGCAATCCCTCACCGGTACTCAATGTTACGTTTGGATCAAATGGTGCATCTTTGTAAAAGAAAAATAAGTTTTTCCCGACAAGAGAAAGATTTACAGTTTTAAAAATAGTTTCTTTACTAAAGTCAAAAGTATACCCTAATGAAAGCTCTCCTAATCTTACATTTGTAGCTTTATACATATACTCTCCAGTAGCTCCACTTCTATCTCCTACTACTTCATAATACTTTTCGGTATTATATAATCCCTGAAATTTAGAACCATCATCATTTACGGCATTTATTGCAACTCCTCCAGCTTGTCTTTGTTCTCCTGTTTTTTGAGAAACACCATAATTATCTAACATTGCTTCGGTTAAACTCATTACATTTCCTCCAAATCTTCCATCAATAAGTATATTCAAGAAAAACTTCTCGTATTTAAATGTGTTAGAAAATCCTAACATAAAATCAGGATTTGAAGTTCCCATTTCTTGCCAATCTGTTTTTTGAATTTTACCAGCATCATCAAGTACAATTTGTCCCTGATCATTTCTCACAATATTTTTTCCTTCAATTATACCAAATGGTTTTCCTTCAACCAAACGATATCTATAGCTATTTGGATCCCCATTTGTTAAAAGAACTCCACTATCTTTAAATTCGTCACCTAAGGATTTTACTAAATTTTTATTTGATGCATAATTAACAGCTACATCCCAAGAAAATTTATCGGTAACTATTGCTTTT
Organism: Flavobacterium shii; assembly: GCF_025847235.1. Taxonomy (GTDB): domain Bacteria; phylum Bacteroidota; class Bacteroidia; order Flavobacteriales; family Flavobacteriaceae; genus Flavobacterium; species Flavobacterium shii. Next base: position 98,352 of record NZ_JAOZEW010000015.1, on the reverse strand, counting down.
GCAGATAGTGTAATCTCAAAACCTTTATTTTCGATACTACCAGCATTAAAAGCATAATTAGTATATCCAAAAGGATTCGTTAAAGGAGCTGGTATAGTAACCAATTGATTTTTTGTTTCATTTTGATAATACGTAAAGTCAATTCCAAATCTATTATTTACAAATCTCCACTCTGTTCCAATTTCAAATGAATTTTGTTTCTCTGGTTTCAAAGAACTTCCTGGTCTTGGTCCTGTTATTGGACTAAATACACTTCCTAGAGAGAGCGTATTTTTTGGTGTAGTTAAAAAAGGAGTAATATCATTACCTACCTGAGCAAAAGATGCTCTAACTTTTCCGTAGCTTATAGCTTCTGGCAATTTAACCATCTGACTTACAATAGCAGTAAGACCTACAGATGGGTAAAAGAATCCTAAATTTTCTGTATTAACCAATGTTGATGACCAGTCATTTCTTCCTGTAATATCTAAGAAAAGCATATCCTTATAACCAAAAGTTGCACTACCAAATACAGACTGTACTTCTTTTTCTGCCCCAATAGTTTGACTATTCCCCGAAGCCGAAACAAAATTATTAAGGTTAAACCAGTTCGCATTAACCAATCCTTTAACTCCCGAATCATTAGTTACTGCATCATTAACAGTAGATTTAGTGATACTCGCCCCTAAAATAGCATTAAAACTAAAGTCACTATTTATTTTTGTATTAACTGTACCTATAAAATCTCCATACAATTGAGAACTTTCACTAAGAGAATAAATATATCTACCAGTGCTCGCTGCCAAAGTTAAATCTGTACCTGCATAAGCTTTTTTCTCATATTTATTGTACATCTTATTATAACCACCTCTTGCTTTAAAACTTAACCAATCATTCGCTTTGTAATTTAACGCAATAGAACCTATAAAAGATTGATTCACATCAGTAGATACATTTCTATTTTGAATCCAATATGGATTCTGAATAATGTCACTAGTTTTGTTAGTCCATCTTTGAGTATTTAAATTTCTAATAGGATCAAATACCTCATAATTATTTTTATAATCATTGAAATCATTCCCTCTTGGAAACAAATACACACCAGTTAAAGGATTATAATATAATGCATTTGTTGGTTTATTTTTAATTTTTTGATCCGCAAAAGAAAAAGCTGCATCTACGGTCACTTTATCATTAAACATTTTTACACTTTGACGAATACCGATATTATTTTTCTTCAATTCATTTGTTGGCATAACCCCTGCAACATTAGTATTAGCATAAGTAAGACTAGTAGTCGTTTTTTCACTTCCGCTATTGATTCCAACTGAATTAATAAAAGTCATACCCGTATTAAAAAAACCAGGTACGTGATTAGGAGAATCTTTTGCATCTCCCCAAGTTTTTTCACTTCCTGCTTTTGCAGCATAAGAAGTTTGAAATTTAGGTAATGATATTACATTATCTACAAAAAGACTTGAAGTATAGTTTGCAGATACAGTTCCAACTTTACCTCTTTTTGTAGTTACAAGAATAACTCCGTTCGCTCCCTGACTACCATATAAAGCAGCCGCAGAAGCTCCTTTTAACACTGTCATAGATTCGATATCCTCAGGATTCATCATAGATACAGCATCACCACCATCTCTATTACCTCCAGCTTTATCTCCAAAGACATCATTTCCCTGAGCAGTAGAAGAATTTAATAAAGGAATACCATCAACAACATACAATGGTTGGTTGTTTGAAATTGATGAGTTACCACGAATTGTTACTTTCACAGAACCTCCTGTACCGGAAGCACTTCTACCAACAACAAGACCTGCAACTTTTCCAGATAAACTATTAATAAGATTCACATCTTTTACGCGAGTCATTTCTTCCCCTTTAACTTCTTGGGCTGCATAGGTCAAAGACTTTTTAGATTTCTTGATACCTAATGAAGTCACAACAACTTCATTCAATGCATTTGAAGCAGCATTCTTTAACTTTACGTTAACTGTAGTAGCATCTCCTACAACTAAGTTTTGTGTTTCCAAACCTACATAGGTAAAAACTAATGTTTGACCTTTTTGAGCCTCAATAGAGAACACACCGTCAAAATCGGTAACTGTACCTTTTTGTCCTCCTTGAACTGCAACGGTAGCCCCTGGCAACGGCAATCCATCAGAATCTGTAATCACACCTTTGATACTTTTTACTTGAGCAAGCGAAACTTGCGCCGTAAAAACAATCATAAAGATTAAGAAAATTTTTTTCATGTTTATATATTTTTGTTAGTTATGGGATAAAACTATTCTTAAAAAATTGTTAAAAAAAATATTTTATACAAACAGCAACAATCTATAAACCAACGACATAAAATAATCAATAATACGCTACACGAAAACGTTTTCACTTAGAAATTATGAAGTATTTTATATTTTTTTTGAAATTTTATTCAAAAAATAGTTGTTTTTACTAACTAATTGTTTAAAGTTGCAAAAAAATTATTAGTCTTTTAATACTTACTAAAATTGAATAGAATACGCAGAATGAAATTTGACATTAAACTCCAAAACCATCTTTGGTTCTGGGCTGTTTATTTTATGTTAAACTTTTTAAGATGGGGAGCTTACTTTAATAACTACCAATATTCGTTCAAATCAAATCTTATTGAATTTTCATTACATATACCTTTAGTATATTTCAACCTATTTGTTTTGGTACCTCGTTATGTATTAAAATCAAAATACATCAAATACACGTTTTCTTTAATACTAAGTTTATTTTTCATCTATTTAGTAAAAACGGCACTTACCTATTATATAATATCCGAAAATATCTGGCCAGAAGCAAACCGTGAATACAAACCATTTGAAATAAACCATATCGTTGCTGTATGTATTGGAGAGTTATATGTTTTGGCGATGGCATCATCAGTGTATTTAACACTCACATGGTTAAAGGAAAGAGAACGAAACCGATCATTGAGAGAAAATCAATTTAAGATTAAATTAAAATATCTTGAAAATCAAATACAGCCACATTTTTTCTTTAATACTTTAAATAACCTCTACGCATTATCATTAGAATCATCGAACAAAGTTCCGGATGTAATTATCAAACTTTCCAAATTAATGGAATATGTACTATATGATATAAAAGGAACTAAGTTTGTGAAACTAATTCAGGAAATAGAATATATTCAAAATTATATTGAAATAGAAAAACTCCGATTCCAAAATGTAGAAGTTAGTATAAATCTGGAATCAGATATTGATGATGTCGAAGTTCCTCCCTTAATATTCATTTCTTTAATCGAAAACGCATTCAAACATGGAGGCGCAAATAATGCCAATTTAAAAATAAAAGTAAATTGCAAAATTATAGATAACAAAACCCTCGATTTTGAAGTATTAAATAATTTTGTACATTCACAAAATCTTACAGTAAAAAAGGGAATCGGCTTAGCCAATACTCAAAAAAGATTAAGACTAATCTATAAAAATAATTATAATTTAGATTACAAAACCAAATTCAACTACTACATAATTCGCTTGCAAATACCTATTAAGAATGAAGATTAAATGCGTATTGATTGATGATGAACCATTAGCAATCAAAGTTTTACAAAACTACTTTACAAACTTCCCTGATTTTGAAATCACGGGTACGTTTGTTAACGCACTAGAAGCATTGGATTTCATAAACAACAATACTGTCGATGCCGTATTCCTGGATATAAACATGCCGATGATGACTGGTTTTGAACTAATTAGCTTAATCGAAAACAAAACAAAAGTCATTATAACAACAGCTTTCAGGGAATTTGCAGCCGAAAGTTATGATCTAGAAGTTTTGGATTATTTAGTAAAACCTATTCCGCTTCCCAGATTCATAAAATGTATCAATAAAATTACCACCGAATACAATTTAAAAAATAATATCAAAGTCGAAAATCATCGTGCCGAACCGCATCTTTTTATCAAAGTAGATAAAAAAATGATCAAGATAAATATCGATGAAATTCTTTTTGTAGAAGGGATGAAAGAATATATCAAGGTAATAACCCTAGACAAAACTTATATTACCCATAAGTCATTAACTGCATTATCAGACGAGTTACCCGTAGATAGATTTATGCGTATTCACAAATCATACCTAATTGCAGTTAACAAAGTCAAATCTATTGAAGGAAATCGCATACAAATTCAATCTTATACTTTACCAATAGGTAGGAATTATAGCAAAGAAGTAAAGAGCAAAATCCTTGAATAACCTCCTCACAATCATCTCTTTTGCACCGACAAAAAATAACACTTTGTTGAATAAATAATGCTGTTCGTTTAAATTTAACATTATTTGTTCGGTTTTATTTTTTTTTAAACGAGTTAACAAATATATTTACGCTCGTCAAAAAACAAATTAAAACTAAAAAATTAACCTTATCGCATTATGAGTTCAGAAAATGTTCAAACCAAGTGGGGACAGTTTATCTCTTTGATAATAGTCTTCTTCTTTTGGGGCTTTGTTGGATCTGCCAATGATATCCTAATTCCAGTATTCAAAAAAGTATTTACTTTATCCCAAGTACAATCACAACTAGTAGCTTGGGCATTTTATGCTGCTTACTTTGTGGGATCTATGATTTTCTTCCTAGTATCATTAAAAATGGATGTACTACAAAAATTTGGATATAAAAAAACACTTTCTGCCGGTTTACTTCTTTCAGCTTTTGGTTCGTTTTTATTTATTCCTGCTGCAACAATGGAAAGCTTCCCTTTCTTTTTAACAGCATTATTTACCGTAGGTTTAGGTTTTTCAATTCAACAAATTGTAGCTAATCCATTAGCTATTAAAATGGGAAGTCCACAAACAGGGGCTCACCGTTTAACATTAGCAGGAGGTATCAACTCTTTCGGAACAACAATTGGAGCTATTCTACTAGGAATTGCTTTGTTCGGAATGGGAGACAATAAAAAAACTGCACTTTCATTAGAAGATATTAAATTGCCTTTCATAATCTTAGGACTAGCTTTTATTATAGTAGCTATTTTCATGAACTTCTCTAAAATTGAAGATCCTGCAAAAGAAAATGAAGAAGTAGTTAAAGTAGCGCACGAAAAATTCAACATTTTAGACTACCCACAGTTATACCTGGGAATGTTAGGAATCTTTATCTATGTAGGAACCGAGGTTACAATTATCAGTAATTTACCTGCCTTATTACATACCGCCGAGTTTGGTAGCGTTTTAGAAGATGCTATCGCTCCATTTATCGCCCTTTATTGGGGAAGTTTAATGATTGGCCGTTGGAATGGTGGAGTAAACGTTTTTAACACCTCAAACTTAGTAAATACGGCATTAAAATTCATTGTTCCGGCTGTAGCGTTTGGAGTAATTATCGGAGCTAACATTTTTGCTGCTCATGATGTTTCTGCATTCTATATTTACCCCATTTGGATCTTATTATTTATAGCAGTAAGTTTTGTAGGAGGTAAAAACGCAGGAAAAACTTTAATGCTTTTCGGAATATCAGGTTTATTAATGATGGTTGCCGGACTAGCTTGGCCAGATCCATCAATTGCTAAATTCTTCTTTATCTCTGGAGGTTTATTCTTATCTATCATGTGGCCATCGATCTTCGATTTAGCTATTGCAGGTTTAGGTAAAAACACAGGAAAAGCATCTTCATTCTTAATCATGATGATTCTTGGAGGAGGAGTTATCCCATTAATTCAAGGAAGCATCTGTGATATTGACCTTACTAGTCCAGGAGGAATATTTGGAATCACTTGGACACACTTTTCATATATCGTTCCACTACTTGGTTTCGCATATTTAGGATTCTATGGTTACTATTGCCCTAAAATACTAAAAAGACAAGGAATTAGCCATATCCAAAGCGAAGGCGGAGGTCACTAATAACTATCAATTTAAATAGAAAAAGTCCCATTTTGCAATGGGACTTTTTTATGTTTCACAACTTCCTAAATAGCAATTAAGGATTAGATTTAACCTTTAAGAGTGCAAAGATTTGCGCCCTTTGTGGTTAACTTACATACCACCAATTTAAAAGAAATGATAACTATTTAGCATTAAGAACATTCTCTAAATTCTTTTTAAAAACAATCTTATTTTTTTCAGGAATAGTATAAATAACATCTTTATTAGCATGTACTATAACTTGCTTAATATCCAGATCCAAAAGCTTTTTAGGCTCTTTTAGCTTCAACGTACATGCTCCATCAAAATAACCATCATCTTCAATAATTTTCTCCGTTTTAAGAACACTCCCATCTGCCAGTACAGCCGAGATAGTCCTTACACTGTTTAATGTTGTCGTATAAAACCCATCCATTACCAGCATAATACGGTAACTATTTTTCATTTCGTCGCCTTTAAACTCGTGCCGTACAATCGTATATCGCAATCCTTTATCAAGAACTTGAAAACTTTTCGAACAATCCAACTCAAATGTAGCCACATCACCAGCTTCATTAATTCCTTTTATAATTTTTGCCTGTGCATGAACCGATAACCCAACTATTGTAAATACAAATGCAATTATTAGTTTTTTCATATGTAGGTTGTTAATTTTGAGACACATAAAAATATAAAAAAATCGCCATGTTTATGACAAACATGGCGATTTAAAATTTATTTAAAGGATAATTATTTATTTCCTTTTTCAAAATCAGCAACAAACTGTGCCAATCCGATATCTGTTAATGGGTGCTTTAATAAACCGTAAATAGCCGAAAGTGGTCCAGTCATAACATCAGCACCAATTTTTGCACAATTTACAATATGCATAGTGTGACGTACCGAAGCAGCCAAGATTTCAGTTTCATAACCATAGTTATCATAAATCAATCTAATTTCTTCTATAAGGGCCAAACCATCTGTAGAAACATCATCCAAACGACCAATAAATGGAGAAACATAAGTAGCACCAGCTTTTGCAGCCAATAAAGCTTGCCCAGCAGAAAATACTAAAGTTACGTTTGTTTTAATTCCTTTATCCGAGAAATATTTCGCAGCCATAACACCTTCTTTCGTCATTGGCAATTTAACTACGATTTGCTCGTGTAATTCAGCCAATTCCTCACCTTCTTTGATCATTCCGTCGTAATCCAAAGCATTAACTTCGGCACTAACATCACCTTCAACAAGATTACAAATATCAACGTAATGTTTCAAAATATTGTTTTTTCCAGTAATTCCTTCTTTCGCCATCAATGATGGATTAGTAGTAACTCCGTCTAAAACACCTAAAGCTTGTGCTTCTTTAATTTGAGCTAAATTAGCTGTGTCAATAAAAAATTTCATATTTATTATATTTAATTGTGTTCTTAATTGGGGCGTGACCACAAGGGTCGGGTTTTTCGTTACAATCTTTTATTTTTTTAAAGAAAAAACAAAAGGATTTCCTCTTCACCCCCTCACGCAAAATCGCTGCAAAATTACAACTTATAATGGTTCATTAACATCTTTTCATAAACTTTATCCGGAAGAATACGTTTCAAAACGATTGAAAATTTCTGCATAAAAACCCCTACTTTATAATGCCCTTTAGGATTTTTAGTTTGCATGATTTTATAAATAGCCTCAGCCATTTCATTAGGATTCCCACCCGCATCAACATGCTCATCCATTGTTTCTAGCGTTCTGCCATATACATCTTCGTAAGCAGATCCCTTTATTACAGGAGCATGATAACGTCCTGCAGCAATATTAGTAGCAAAATCACCAGGAGCAACATTAGTAATATTAATCCCAAAAGACTTAACCTCCATACGCAAAGCTTCAGTAATTAACTCCAACGCCCCTTTCGAAGCCGAATACACACTACGATAAGGCAATCCCATATAACCAGCAATAGAAGTAATATTAATAATCAAACCCAATTTTTGCTCACGCATTTGTGGCAAAACAGCTTTCATAACCTCAATTGGACCAAAGAAATTAGTTTCAAAATTATTCTTGATTTCTTCTGTCGGAATTTCTTCCAAAGGACCAGTAATTCCAACTCCTGCATTATTGACAACAACGTCAAGACGACCCGTAGTTTTAATAATCTTTGCAACAGCAGCCTTAATCGACTCCACATTACGAACATCCAAAGCGATTAAAGGAAAAACAGAATTCAAAACCTTCTCAGGAGTTCTGCTAGTTCCATACACCACAAATCCTTTGTTATGCAAAAATTCTCCAATAGATTTTCCAATCCCAGAAGATCCGCCTGTAATTAAAATTACTTTGCTCATTATTTTTAGTTTAAGGTTTTTAAGTTTAAAGTTTCTGACATCTTGTAAAACTACAAATACCCAAACCCAACTCTTTATGAAAGGTTCAAAAATAAAAAAATCCTCCCGAAGGAAGACTACTTTTAAATTAATTCTAAAAAAAAATCCCGATACATCGGGAAAATTAAAAAAAGGCAAGCGACCTACATCGCATCGCTCAACCACATACCCTTGCTATGTTCCCATCCTGGGGGAGTCAGCAGGAGCAGATCGTGTAGGACTTGCCGGTGCAAATATACAATCTTTTTATATTTTTGCAAGAGCTTTGTGCCTATAAAAATAACATTGTATATTGGCTACTTTAAATTTTAGACTATGAAAAAACATAACATCCTAACTTTCATTTTATTAGGAATAACACTAATTGGTTGTAAAGAGACAAAAAAAGGTGAAAATTCTATATTTTCTTTTGATGATTCTAATTTTCCTGCCCATTTTTTAACAAATCAGTCGGTTTCTTTGGGTGTTTTGAATCCAAATTCGAAACAAATTGATAGCATTGTCTACTTTGTAAACGATAAAAAAGTTGGTGCAGTAAAAGGTCTGAACAAATTAAATTTTGAATTAAAAGATCAAAAACTAGGCTACCAAAAACTAAAAGCATTAGTTTATTTTGACGGAGACAACTCTGAAGCAACTTCCAGAATCGAATTAGTTTCAAGCGTACAACCTAAATTATTGAAATATAAAATCGTAAACACTTACCCACACGATGCAAAAGCATTTACCGAAGGCTTAGAATTCTATAGAGATACCCTTTATGAAAGTACAGGACAAAAAGGAGACTCATATTTTAGAAAATACGATTACAAAACTGGTAAAGTATATAAAGAGGTTAAGCTTGATAATAAATACTTTGGAGAAGGAATTACTGTTATCAACAATAAACTATACCAATTATCTTGGCAAGAAAAGACAGGTTTCATATATGATATCAATACATTAAAACTTGAAAAAACTTTCACCTACGATAAAGATATTGAAGGTTGGGGAATGACAAATGATGGAAAATACATTTACCAAGGCGATGGAACCGAAAAAATTTGGAAAATGGATCCTGCAACCCAAAAAATGATTGATTACATCAATGTTTATTCAGGAACTTCAAAAATTAAAGCCATAAACGAATTAGAATTAATCAACGGAAAATTCTATGTAAATGTATTCCAAAAAGATGCAATTGCAGTAGTAAACCAAACAACTGGTGCTGTCGAAGGAATCCTGAATATGTCTGGATTACGCAAACAATTAGCTCCTAGCATAACAATCGATGACGTTCTAAACGGAATTGCATACAACCCAAAAACAAAAACAATATTTGTAACTGGAAAGAACTGGGACAAAATGTTTGAAATTACAGTTTCCGAATAACATATTAAAGACAATATTCGGATTCTTAAATTCTAATTCCAATATTTCAACACGAATTTCACAAATTTTCACGAATCGATTAGTGTTAATTTGTGAAATTTGTGTTTTATTTCAATCCCATAAAACAATCTGTATTCTTTTTAAAACTAAATTTATATAATGATTACTTTAATTACAAACATAAAAGAACTACTTCAGGTTCGAGAAACTCCAATTTCTAAAGTTTCTGGAGCTGAAATGGCAATACTTCCAACCATAAAAAATGCTTATTTAGTTTTAAAAGACAATATAATTGCGGGTTTTGGTTCGATGGAAGATGTTCCGGAAATAAAAGCCGATTCGACTATTGATGCTACAGGAAAAATGATTCTTCCTTCGTGGTGCGACAGCCATACGCATATTGTATACGCTGGCAACAGAGAACAAGAATTTGTAGATAGAATTAACGGACTTTCTTACGAGGAAATTGCCAATCGTGGTGGCGGAATCCTAAATTCTGCCCGAAAACTTAACGAAACCTCCGAAGAAGAAATATACAACCAATCCAAAGCCAGACTTGAAGAAGTAATGCGTTTAGGAACTGGTGCTGTCGAGATAAAATCAGGTTACGGACTTACTGTAGATGGTGAGCTAAAAATGCTAAAAGTCATAAAAAAGCTTGCCGAAAACTATCCCGTAACTATAAAAGCAACTTTTCTTGGCGCTCATGCATTCCCTTTAGAATATAAAGAAAATAAAAAAGGATACATTGATGAGATTGTCCAAAAAATGCTTCCTGAAATAGCCAAAAATAAACTAGCCGATTACGTAGATGTATTTTGCGAAACAGGCTATTTTTCTGTCGAAGAAACCGAACAAATTATGGAAGCCGGTATCCAAAACGGATTAATACCTAAAATCCATGTCAACCAATTTAATTCTATTGGCGGTATACAAGCAGGGATTAAATATAAAGCCCTTTCTGTAGATCATCTCGAAATAATGAACCCAGAAGATATCGAGGCATTAAAAAACACCGAAACGATGCCTGTAGCTTTACCCTCTTGTTCTTATTTCTTAAGCATTCCATATACTCCGGCAAGAGAAATGATAAAAGCAGGATTACCATTGGCATTAGCCACAGATTACAACCCTGGCTCTACTCCATCCGGAAATATGAATTTTGTTGTTGCAACAGCATGTATCAAAATGAAAATGACTCCCGAAGAAGCAATTAATGCAGCTACAATAAATGGAGCTTATGCAATGGGAGTTTCAGACACCCACGGTAGTATAACAGTAGGCAAAAAAGCTAATTTCATCCTAACAAAATCTATTACTTCCTATTACCAATTGCCTTATGCATTTGGTACTAACTTAATCGAAAGTGTTTTTATCGAAGGCAAAGTTTTTGAATAAGTAAAGACGCACCATAGTGTGTAACTCTACAAATGCCACTTTACTATTATATGCAACATAAAAAGCCTGTAAAACTAAGTTTTACAGGCTTTTTATATTAATTAAAGTTATTATCTCAAAGAGAAACTAGTTTTAGAAACCAATTCGTCGTTATCAAAAACATTGATAAAATAAGTTCCTTTTTCAAAGTTTTTACCAGGTAAATCTTCAGAAACATTTACCGTTTTATTTTCATATTTCACTTTAGTAACAAAGCTATATGTTAATGATTTATCTCCAAAAGATTCCGTTTTTTTATCTCCTAAAACATTGTTTTTACTATCAATTACTTGAACGTAATATGTTTTATCTCCTGATTTAGCAATTTGATTCTCGGCAATTGTGAAGCTAATTTTTAAGATATCAGCTCTGCTTGCTTTGTCTGTTTCGATTTGTTTCCCAGAACTTCTTAATTTATAAGCCGAAGTTTTAGTATCCAAAATAGATAATTTAGATCCTTTTTCAACAGTTTTTGCCAATTCTTCATTTTGACCAACTAATACTTCATTGAATTTTTTAGATTCTCCTAAAACTACAATAGTACTATCACGTTGAACAGTTAAAACAGTATTTTGTTTTTTCAATTCATCATTCTCTGCAACCAAAACTTTCATTTTACCCTGCATAGCCTGAACTTGTGATTTAAATTTAGACAGATCCCCTTTTGATTTATTCAAATCATCCATTAAACTAACTACCTTGTCTCTTTCTTGAATTAATTCATCAGACATAGAAGTATTCTCAGCAATTGCAGCATCGTATGTTGCTTTTAATTCTTGTAAGTCTTTCATAACAGATTCCTTCTCTGTTAATGTAGTAGTAAGTTCAGTTTTTACAACTTCAGTATCAGAAGTCATTTTAAAAATATAAACTAAACTACCTACTAATAAAATTGCTAAAACTGCTATTACTGCCTTTAGACTTGAGTTGTTGTTCTTTTGATTTTCCATATTTAAATAATTTTTTGTAAACAAATTTAATAATTAATATAAGCTAATAACGTAAGTTAGCACAAATATATTATTTTTGGAAAATATATTTTTTTTTATGGAAAATCTAATACCTTTTACTATTAATGATTTAGCTAAAGTCACAAATCACAGAAGTGGCGAAATAAAATTTGGCGAAAAAATGATTATAGTTCCAAAAGATACTGACATAATTGATTTTCTCAAAAGTAGTGAAGCAAAATATGTCCTTTTAGGAATTCCTGAAGATATTGGCATACGTGCCAACTACGGAAGACCGGGAGCAGCATCGGCTTGGTCTAGCGCCATAAAGAGTATTGCAAACATTCAACACAATCGTTTTTGCAAAGGAAACAACATCATCGTTTTAGGACAGCTCGATGTGCAACAAGAAATGAAAGAAGTTGAGCATCTGGATTTTAATGATATTGATGACAGATCCAAACTTAGCCAGTTAGTAGAGAAAATTGACAAAGAAGTTTCTCATATAATATTTAACGTTATCAAAGCAGGAAAAACCCCAATTATTATCGGTGGCGGCCATAATAATGCATATGGAAACATAAAAGGTTCGGCTCTTGCCAAAGGAAAACCTATCAATGCCGTTAATTTTGATGCGCATTCCGATTTTAGAATTCTAGAAGGAAGGCATAGCGGAAATGGTTTTTCCTATGCTTATGAAGAAGGATTCCTAAAAAAGTATTTCATATTTGGTTTACATGAAAACTACACTTCAAAAAGTGTTTTGGATATTATTAAGAAAATAGAAGACCGCGTTCGCTACAATACTTATGACAGCGTAAAAATTCGAAAAGAAAAAGATTTCAATGCCGAAATGCAATTTGCATTAGACTTTGTTAAAACAGATATCTTTGGTATCGAAATAGACTTGGATGCAATTCCTAATATTGCGAGTAGCGCCATGACTTTAAGCGGTTATTCCATTGAAGAATTACGTCAGTTTGTATCCTATTTTGGACAACATAGAAACGCAGCTTATTTGCATATTTGCGAAGGCGCTCCAGACTTAGGCGAAGAAAAAAACAATCACTTAATAGGCAAACTCATTGGCTATCTTGTTACAGATTTCATAAAAGCTAACTTTGAAAAAATCCCTTCACAACCCTGATTAATAGCCTATTTACCAAATAAACCAATATTCAAATAAACGATTAACCGAATAAAGCTATCTTTGCACAGAATTTTAGTACTTAAAACTAAATTCTTAATACCGAAAATATGTTATTCGAAGACTTATCGCTTTCAAAAAGTATACAAAAAGCCGTATTTGAACAAGGCTATACAAACCCTACTCCTATTCAGGAGCAATCTATTCCATTAGTTTTAGCTGGAAGAGATTTAATAGGATGCGCTCAAACCGGGACAGGAAAAACAGCAGCATTTGCTATTCCAATCATACATCAATTACATCGAATTGTAGGTTCATCTAAAAAAGCCAAACAAATTCGTGCACTTATAGTTACACCAACCAGAGAATTAGCAGTACAAATTGGGCAGAGTTTTGAAACTTATGCAAAATACACCAACCTAACTCAACTTACAATATTTGGGGGTGTATCTCAAAATCCACAAGTAGATACACTAAAAAATGGTGTTGACATTTTGGTTGCAACACCTGGAAGATTACTTGATTTACAAAAACAAGGATTTTTAGATCTTGATCATTTACATGTTTTAGTATTAGATGAAGCCGATCAAATGCTTGATATGGGTTTTATAAATGATGTGAAAAAGATTGTAAAACTTACTCCAAAAAACAGACAAACATTATTGTTCTCGGCTACAATGCCAATTGCAATTCGCGAATTAGCCGAAATGTTCTTAAAAGATCCTGCTAAAGTCGAAGTTTCTCCTGTATCATCTACAGCCGAAAATGTAGAACAACGTGTTTATTTTGTTGAAAAAACAGAAAAGAGAAATTTACTATATCATTTAATAAAAAATGAAGACTTATCGAATGTTTTGGTTTTCTCAAGAACAAAACATGGAGCAGATAATGTTGTAAAAGCACTACGCAAAAACAACATCGCAGCCGAAGCAATCCACGGAGATAAATCTCAAAACGCAAGACAACGTGTTCTTGATGCTTTCAAAAATAAAGAAGTTGGCGTACTTGTAGCTACAGATATTGCTGCACGTGGTATCGATATCGATCAACTACCATTTGTTATTAATTTTGATTTACCAAATATCCCAGAAACCTACGTACATCGTATTGGTAGAACTGGTCGTGCTGGTAATGGCGGAATTGCTATCTCATTTTGTAGTAAAGATGAGCATGGGTATTGGAAAGATATACAAAAACTAATAAAAGTTGATGTAAAAACCATTACCGACCATCCTTATCAATGGCATGCCGGTAGTCCGGAAGCTGCAGCAACTGCAAAGCCTAAGAACTCAAACAGAAGTGGTGGTGCTCACAAATCAAGAAAATCAGATGCTTCTAAGCAAAACAAAAAACGTTGGTACTAAGCTAACATCTGGACATAAATAGAAAATTAAACACGAATTGACACTAATTCATTTGTAAAAATCGTGTTTTAATATTTGCACACAAACGCTGGTACTAACCAGCGTTTTTTGTTTCTACAATAAGGCAATTCATAATTTTGAATAATTTCATAGATTCAAAAGGTTTTATTATAATATCATTTATACCTGCAGAAATAGCCTCTTCGGTTATTTCGTCTTTATCAAAAGCTGTCAATGCAACAATAGGCGTTTTTATGTCTTTTAAGCGTATTTTCCTGGTGGTTTCGAATCCATTCATTAAAGGCATATTAATATCCATTAAAATGATATCAAAACACTCTTTCTCGAGTATCTCCAAAGCTGCATAACCATCATCAACGACAGTACAACTATAATTGTTTTTTTCAATAATTTTTCTCGTAACAATTTGATTAATACGATTATCTTCAACTACTAAAACTTTGAACATTTGATTAGATGTTAAATCCACTTGGATTTCATTAATAATACTTTTTGTTTTCTCTGGGTCATAATCAAAAGCAATTGTAAACGTAAATATTGTCCCCTCCCCAATACTACTTTCTAAGGATATAGAACTACCAAATAACCCTAATAACCGTTTTACGATTGTTAATCCTAACCCTGTTCCTTGATAATCCTCTTCTTTCCTGCCAACCTGAACAAATTTCTCAAAAATCTTATCCTGATCAACAGCCGCGATTCCCATTCCGGTATCTTTAATTTGAAATTCTATATAGTGCGCTTTCTCAACAACCTTTACCAGATTCGCAATAATAAATACCTCGCCTTTCTTTGTGAATTTTAAAGCGTTGCTTACCAAATTCATTAATATCTGAGCGAATCGTAATTTATCTCCGATTAAATATTCCGGAATATCCGAATCAATAATTACAGAGATATGATTTTTATTTTTTTGAGATAAAAAAGATAATGAATTTTTGATCATATTAATCTCATCAGAGATATTAAAAGTCAAACTTTCAAGAACTACTTTATTCTCTTCTATTTTATTAATCTGGAGAATATCATTAACTAATGACAATAAATACCTCGCCGAAAATTTCAGAGAGCTTAAATGCTGACTTCTTGCCAGTTCTTTATGCTCCTCAAGCAACATATTTGTTATACCAACAACTCCATATAACGGTGTTCGTAATTCATGGCTAATTGTAGATATAAATTGTGTTTTAAGTACCGAAGCTTCCTCTGCTTGCTCTTTTGCTTTAATAAGTTCCTCATTTGTGAACAATAGCTGAGCATTGGTACGTTTTTTAAAAATAATATTTTTATATAACGTAACAATTAAAATTAAAAAAATACAGGAAGTCAGTATAAACAATAAAACGATAATATATGATTTTCTTAAACTTTGATACTGTGTATCTTTTTCAATTTCAATCCTTCCAATTTGTCTTTTATACTCATCTAGTTCTAAATTAAAACCAGCCCTCTCCGCTTTTTTTAATTTCTCTTCATTATAAATACTTTCGTTTATATTATTATATTCCTTCAGATATTGATAAGCTTCTTTATAATTCCCAATCCTAGTTAGGAACTTAGAATACTCAAGATAGGAATAGGAAAGATCCGATTTTTCTATTCCGGCCTTACCTTCCTTAATCGCTGTTAAAAAACACGCATTTGCTTTGTTGTGATCATTCATATATGAATAATACATCCCACTAAGCATATAAAATACAACAATCGTCGATTTACTTATATCTCTATTATAATTTTCTTTAATGTATTTAAAATGCGGGATTCCCTTTTTAAAATCTCCAATATCAAAATATGCCCAGGTAATATTTATATTAATCAAATAAACAAGTGCAGTATCTTTTTCCTTTTTACTGTATTCAAGTGATTTTTTATAAAACTCAATCCCTTTTTCGTATTGTTTTTTTTCAAAACAATACATATTCCCAAGATTGTTATTTATCCTGTTTTTTAAAATATTATCAGTCGTTTTATTGGCAAAAAACAAAGCCTTTTTATAATAGAAGATAGCTTTGTCATATTCGGAAAACTCGTTATAATTTGCTGCAATTATATTATACGAAATCGCTATGAGATTATTATTTTTTGCGATTAATGCTTGCTGCAAAGCTACACGGGAAGTAATTAATGATTTTTCAAAATTAGATTCCTTTAAATATTTAAGAGCCTCATCTGTAGTTTTTGAAATTTCTTGCTCTGTTGGTAATTCTGTTTCAGCAATTATAGAATTACTAAAACAAATCAGCAAAAAAAACAGCAAAACAATCCGAATTGTAGGCATAAAATAGATATAGTTTTATCAAATATACATTTAAAATTAAAAAGGAGTTGCATTTTATCTCTAAAATGCAACTCCTTAAAAATATATTTTTGGATAAAAAGAATGCTAATTTAATAATACCAATACTATTATTTAAAATTGTCTTTTTGTTAAATATCTACCCCAGTTATATTATCTCCTCCGTCAAAATTAATTTCTTTATCACCTTCCCATTTACCCACTACCGATGTTGCCAATGCATTACCTAATACATTTGTAGCACTACGGAACATATCACAGAAATGGTCAATAGGTAAGATTATAGCAATTCCCTCTATAGGAATTTTAAACATCCCACATGTTGCAGCAACAACAACCAAACTGGCTCTTGGTACACCTGCAATTCCTTTACTGGTTAACATTAAAACCAAAAGCATTACCATTTGAGTTCCTATATCCAGATGTACACCATAAAACTGAGCAATAAAAATACTAGCAAAAGTCATGTACATCATACTACCATCCAGATTAAAAGAATAACCCAACGGTAACATAAATGAAACAATTTT
The DNA here is from genome assembly GCF_025847235.1 of Flavobacterium shii. GTDB lineage: Bacteria > Bacteroidota > Bacteroidia > Flavobacteriales > Flavobacteriaceae > Flavobacterium > Flavobacterium shii. The sequence continues at coordinate 80,966 of NZ_JAOZEW010000015.1, read as the reverse complement.
ATCTTTTACACCAAATTCTTCTAATTCTTCTGTTAATTTAGGAAAAACAGCCTCACTACTCGTTGTTCCAAAAGCTATGGCTACAGGCCCCATAATACGCCTTAACAACTCGGTCATTCTTCCTTTAAGGAAAATATAACCTACTATAATTAAAACAACCCACAGTGTGCTAATTCCAATTAAGAATGAACCAAAAAATTTAAAATACGTAATCAATAATTCTTCTGCATCTCTTACGGCAAATACCCCTGCAATGGCTCCAAAAACTCCAATTGGAGCGAAGTTCATTACATAATTAACCATCTTCAGGACAATATGCGACATTTTATCCAGTGCATTAATAACCGGTTTTACACTACTTCCTAAAGAAGCTGCTGCTAATCCAAAAAAGATTGAAAATATTACGATTTGCAAAATTTCATTGGTAGCCATTGCATCAAAAATACTTTTAGGAACAATATGCTCAATAAAATTCTCAAAAGACAATGATTTTGTTTTAGCCGTTACTTCGGTTGCAGCCGACATATCAACGTGGTCTAATTTTAAACCTACTCCAGGTTCTAAAACATTTATATAAAACAACCCAATTAATAAGGATATAAACGAAGCTGTAAAAAACCACGCCAAAGCCTTTCCTCCAATTCTTCCAACGGTTTTTATATCTCCTAATTTGGCAATTCCTACTACCAAAGTGGTAAATACCAAAGGAGAAATTATCATTTGTACCAAACGAATAAAAATAGTGGCCAACATCTTTATCTTATTACTAAACTCCATCGATGCTTCATGCGAAATAGAATTATGCAATATAATCCCTAATGTAGCACCAAGAAACATTGCTATAAGAATTTGCCCGGTTAGACCTCTAAAAAAAGATGTCTTTTTGATTTCTGTTTTATTGTTCATTAACTGTTTTTTGTATTATTAATTAAATATAAGACGCTCACCTGCCTTACGTATCTCGCTAATATGTTTTATTTATCAAATGGAAATCTGCAAGAACTATTGCAGCCATAGCTTCTACAATAGGCACAGCACGAGGCACAACACATGGATCATGGCGTCCTTTACCTGTCATTGGTGTAATATTTCCTTTATTATCCAGTGAATCCTGTGTTTGCATAATTGTAGCAACAGGTTTAAAGGCTACTCTAAAATAAATATCCATTCCGTTACTAATTCCACCTTGGATTCCTCCCGAAAGATTCGTCTTTGTAGTTCCATCAGGATTATATAAATCGTTATGTTCACTTCCTTTCATTTCCGACCCAGAAAAACCACTACCATATTCGAAACCTTTTACAGCATTGATAGAAAGCATTGCTTTTCCTAATTCGGCATGTAATTTATCAAAAACAGGCTCACCTAAACCTACTGGAACATTCTGGATTACACAAGATACAACACCACCTACCGTGTCTCCTTGTTTTCTTATGTCTCTAATATATTCTTCCATAATCACTGCAGCTGCTTCATCAGGACAACGAACAGGATTATTTTCGGTTTTAGAAAAATCCAACTCTTGATATGGTGTATTCAAATGTATAGGTCCTACAGACGAAACGTAAGCATTAATCTTAATGTTTGGCAACATTTGTTTGGCAATCGCTCCAGCAACAACTCTACTTGCAGTTTCACGAGCAGAGCTACGACCTCCGCCACGGTAATCACGAAAACCATATTTCTTATCATAAACATAATCGGCATGACTAGGTCTGTAATTATCTTTTATATGAGAATAATCATCCGATTTTTGGTTTGTATTCGGAATAATAAAGCCAATTGGGGTACCGGTAGTTTTTCCTTCAAAAACACCCGATAAAAATTGTACATCATCTGGTTCTTTCCGTTGGGTTACTATTGCTGATTGTCCCGGTTTTCTTCTGGACATCTCAAACTGAATTGCTTCCAAATCAAGCGTTATCCCCGATGGACAACCATCTATAATTCCGCCTAAAGCTTCCCCATGCGATTCTCCAAATGTTGTAATTTTAAATAGTGTTCCGTAGCTATTTCCCGCCATTGTAATTAGTTTTGAGCAAATGTAAGTTTTATGAATTAAATTAAAAAATTTAAAATTGGTATTATTATCTAAAGGTTAAGATGTATTATCATCATGATTTCTTAAAATTGAAGAACAATTGATAACTATTTATTAAAAGTAAATAGATAACATATTCTTTAATTTTGTAAAAACCCAAATCAAAAACAATTGAAAAAAAGAAATGTTGAAGTTGTTGTAATATCAGATGTTCACCTAGGAACTTATGGAAGTCACGCCAAAGAGTTAAGCAACTACCTATCAAGCATTAAACCAAAAATACTAGTATTAAATGGAGACATAATTGACGCATGGCAATTTCGAAGATCATATTTCCCAAAGTCTCATTTAAAGGTAATCCAAAAAATTATTGGCTTCGCATCCAAAGGAACCAAAGTGTATTATGTGACAGGAAATCACGATGAAATTCTAAGAAAGTTTAGCGAGATGACAATGGGAAGTTTTGCTTTGGTAGACAAATTAATTTTAGAATTAGACAATAAAAGAGCTTGGATTTTTCATGGAGACGTATTTGATGCCTCTGTACAACATTCCAAATGGATAGCCAAATTAGGAGGATTAGGTTATGATTATCTTATTTTGACTAATCGTTTTATAAACTGGTGCTTATCAAAAATAGGAAAAGAACCTTATTCATTTTCCAAAAAAATAAAAGCCAGTGTAAAAAAAGCCGTCAAGCATATTTCAGATTTTGAAACAACTGCGACCGATTTAGCTATCGAAAAAAAATATGACTACGTAATTTGCGGGCACATTCATGAGCCAAAAATTGAAAAAAAAGAAAACAAAAACGGATCAACACTTTATCTAAATTCCGGAGACTGGATTGAAAACTTAACTGCATTAGAATACCATAAAAAACGTTGGAAATTATTTCACTATTCTCAAATGGATTACTCCGAAGAAGAAAATCTTTTTGAAATGGAAGACAACTTAAGCGCTCAATTAATTACATCTCGATTCATTCCTAAATAACGGTATTCCTCCCCGATCGTCACAGATATAATCATAAGTTAAAATGTGAATTATGAAACATTTAAGAGTGCTCATATAATTTTAACATTTTATTTATCCAATAACTTTGTCTAAATAAATAGTTACTTATGAAAAAAATAATTCTGTCGGCCATTATGTTACTAGGATTAGTATTTACGACACAAGCACAAGACATTTCTAAAAACGCATTAGGTTTACGTTTAGGAGGCAACCACGGATTTGGAGGAGAGATATCCTACCAAAGAGCATTAAACGATAACCATAGAATTGAAGCCGATTTGGGCTGGAGAAATAACGACAATGTTGATGCCTTTAAACTAACAGGACTTTACCAATGGGTATGGAACATTGACCAAGGTTTTAATTGGTATGCAGGTGTTGGTGGCGGTATCGGTAGCTGGAGTCATGACTATAATGGCTATAGAGATAATGGTACCTTTGTATTTGCAGCAGGAGATATTGGTATAGAATACGGCTTTAAAGACGTACCTATTTTACTGTCACTGGACGCAAGACCAGAAATAGGATCAGGATATTATAATTATGATGATTTTGGAATTGATATCGGATTAGGGATCAAATTCAAGTTCTAATAAAATGTATTTATAAAAAAATATCCTGTCATTTAAAATGACAGGATATTTTTATTTGATTATAATTTCTTTCTTCGAGTTTATCTTTACAACAGCATAAGGATAAGTTATCACTTGCATTACCATATCACTAGGATTAGGAGCCGTCTCTTTTACTGTAATAATTATATTTTTATCCGTTTCTTCTACTTTTTCAACTCCTATAGAATAACCACCAGTATTTTTCTCCCCCATATTCAAGACAATAAAATTTGCCTTATGAATATCGTCTTCTTTTATTTTACCTTTTAAAGACTCATCACTCGTCAACATCTTGATTTCATTAGGTTCGCTTAGGATTTCAAAAAAACGAATATTCCCACCTCCATCACTTTGTTGCGTCAGGACTTCGTATAAATTGGTACTTTTATCTACAGTTTTGGTTGTTCCACAAGAAATTGCAAATAATGAAACGAACAAGAACATCAATTTTTTCATTTGGTAACTTTTATTAAATTAATAGCTTAATGTACTCCTTTGTGATCTTTATAATCGTTAATTGCTTTTTGGTATAATGCCTCATACTTAGGCAATATATTCTTAATGTCAAATTTCTTAGCAACCTCAAGTGCATTAGCTTTAAATACATTTAGAGTCGCATCATCCTTAAGGATTTTAAGAGCATTTACAGCCATTTCTTCAACATTACCAACATCACTTAGGTATCCAGAATATCCATCGAAATTCACTTCTGGCAAACCGCCCGAATTACTTGATATTACAGGAACTCCACATGACATCGCTTCAAGTGCAGCGAGACCAAAACTTTCGGTTTCGGATGGCAACAAAAATAAATCTGTAAAACACAAGATTTTATCTATCTCATTACTATTCCCAAAGAAAATTACTTTATCATAAATACCTAACTCCTGACACAAAATTTCGGCTTTTTCCTTTTCAGGTCCATCACCAACCATCATTAATTTTGCAGGTATTTCTTTTTGGATATTATAAAAAATCTTAATAATATCCGGAATGCGTTTTACTTTTCTAAAATTACTGATATGAGTAACAATACGCTCATTTTCCTTAGCCATAACGTAACGATGGCAAGGAGCATCCGGATCTTTCTTAACCTTATCCAATTCTATAAAATTAGGTATTACCTTAATTTTATTTTTAATATTGAACAATTTCAAGGTATCATCTTTTAAACTCTGTGAAACCGAAGTCACATAATCCGATTTATTGATACTAAAAGTTACTGCAGGTTTATAAAACGGGTGATTCCCAACCAAGGTAATATCCGTTCCGTGCAGCGTAGTAATCATCGGGAGATGAATTCCTTCATTTTTAAGCATTTGCTTCGCCATATAGCCTGCATACGCATGAGGAATCGCATAATGAACATGGAGTAACTCTATCTTATATAATTTCACCATATCGACCAATTTGCTGGATAAAGCCAATTCATACGGCTGGTAATGAAACAAAGGATATTCCGGAACGTTTACTTCGTGATAATGTACATTAGGATTCAAAAGCGCCAACCGAACTGGCTGACTATAAGTTATAAAGTGTATTTCGTGACCGCGTCTTGCTAATTCAAGGCCTAGTTCTGTTGCTACGACCCCGCTCCCACCAAAAGTAGGATAACAAACTATTGCTATTTTCATGTATTAATTTTAGTCTTACGAAAGTACTCAAAATTAGCGTTGAATTAAAATTTTAGAATGTTAGATTTTTCAGAAAAAAAGGTTCTGAAGTTCTAAGCTTCTATCCCGAAACTTCGGAACTAAGATACAAAGGTGCAAAGGTTTTCCGTAGAGGCATACAACAGCACATCTCAGACACAGAGACAAAGATTACAGAGCTACTAGTATACATTTTCATCCCTCGGCGTAACAACATTACCCGTAAGAAAGATACCCTAAACAATAAAACTATGACTACTCACTAAACCTAACAGGTTTTAAAAACCTGTTAGGTTTACCATTCATTCGTATTTATCAATCCTCAACAAGCACAAAAAAAGGCACAAAATATAATTTTGTGCCTTCCGTATTTCATCAATAATAATGATTTAAAAAAATCTACTATGCCAGCTATCGCCAGCAGGAACTTCCCAAGATTCATTAAATTCTTCGATATTATTTACCAGATTATTAAATACAATTGTATTCTCTGTAACAGCTTTATCTTTTACCATTTTCTTGAAATCAATTAATGGTTTATGAGCAATATGTTCCCCTAGTTTAAAAGTAACATTCATCTTATCAAGTAAGTCAACATTATACTTTTTCTCTAGACTTTGAATAAATTCTACCGATGAATCAATAGAACATCCTGTTGCAGCCTGCACATCCTGATTTACAGCAATAATTATAAATCGGTTGTATTTAAGCTGATAAGCAGATTCTAAACTAGTTCCGTGTGCTGCCCAAGATTCTAAGAATCCTTGCAGAGCAGTTTCGATTTCAGAAAATTCTTCATCCGAGAACTTTCTGTTGGATTGGTAAATCCAGATTCTTGATTCGCCGGGTAAATTTTCAAAAGGAATATACATTTTAATTTTTTATTTTAGACTGTTGATTTTAGATTCCAGATTATTGAAAATTTTGAACGTAAGATTTCAGATTAAAAAACTTAAAACCTTATTAACTCACAACCTCAAAAAACCTTTGCTCCTTTGAACCTTTTTTTTTTTAAAACTCTGATTCTTAGCTCACAAATCCTGTGCATTGGCGATTAACTCGGCAATATCCATTACTTTAGTCTCAGTTTCTTTTTCTTTATTTTTAATACCATCAGTTAACATTGTGTTGCAAAACGGGCATGCAGCAGCAATTATATCTGGTTTAGTTTCAAGAGCGTCCTCGGTTCTTTCGATATTAACTTCTTTGTTACCTGGCTCTGCATCTTTAAACATTTGCGCACCACCAGCACCACAACATAAACCATTTGCCTTAGAGCGTTTCATTTCGACCAACTCGATATCAAGTTTCTCGATTAATTCTCTTGGGGCTTCATATATTTTATTGGCTCTTCCTAAATAACACGGATCATGAAATGTAATTCGCTTTCCTTTAAACTGCCCACCTTCAATGGTTAATCTACCATCATCAAGCAGAGATTTTAGGAATTCCGTATGATGCACAACTTCATATTTTCCGCCAAGTTCAGGATACTCATTCTTCAAAGTATTAAAACAATGCGGACAAGCTGTAACTATTTTTTTTGCTTCATAAGCATTCAGAACCTCAATATTCATCATTGCTTGCATCTGAAACAAAAATTCATTTCCAGCACGTTTAGCAGGATCACCAGTACAACTCTCTTCTGTACCAAGTACTGCAAAAGGAACATTGGCACGATTTAATATTCGTACAAATGCTTTTGTAATTTTCTTTGCTCTATCATCAAAACTTCCTGCACAACCTACCCAAAATAAAACTTCTGGTTGCTTTCCTTGAGCTAGCATCTCTGCCATTGTTGGCACAACTAAACTTTCTGACATTTCTCTCTATTTTGTTTAAAGTTTAAAGTTTCATGTTTTAACCTGAAATCTAAAATCTATAATTTATTCGTGGTGACAATCATCAAATACCTAAGTAGCAACTTCTTTAATTCTCATTCTTCCAGTTCAATCTATCTTGTTGGCTATATTGCCAAGGCGCACCATTATTTTCAATATTCGTCATCATTGCATTTAAAGGCATTGGTGCTGCACTTTGTTCCATAACCAAATAACGACGCATATCCATAATAATAGATAATGGACTAATATTTACCGGACATTCCTCTACACATGCATTACACGAAGTACATGCCCACAACTCTTCGGGAGTGATATAATCGTTCAATAATGACTTATTATCCGGAATAAACACCCCTTTATTGGTATCTATATTTTTTCCAACTTCTTCTAATCTGTCTCTTGTATCCATCATAATCTTACGAGGAGACAATTTTTTCCCTGTTTGATTGGCCGGGCAGGATGAAGTACAACGACCACATTCTGTACAAGTATAGGCATTTAATAACTGAACCCAGTTTAAATCCTGAACATCACTTGCTCCAAATTTAACATGTGCAGCGTTTTCATCTGCTGGTGGTGCTGTCGCAAAAGGATCAGCATTAGGATCCATCATTAATTTCACTTCTTTTGTAACCGATTCCAGATTATCAAATTGACCTTCCGGGTTCAAATTGGCAAAATACGTATTTGGAAAAGCCAATAGGATATGCAGATGTTTAGAGAAATACAGGTAGTTCATAAAGATCAAAATACCCGTAATATGCAACCACCAGAATATCTCTGATAGCAACATTACCAACTCATTTGACAATCCATTAAAAATAGGGGCTATAAACTGACTTACAGGAAAGCTTCCTGCTTTATGAAAATGCGAAAATCCTCCGGGAACATTTTGTAAATGCAAATCGGATGCATTCATCAACAAGAACAAAGTCATTAAAACTACTTCAAAATATAAAATGTAATTCGCATCACTTTTTGGAAATCCATTTAAATCTGGATTTATAAAACGCTTCAATCGAACAATATTTCTTCTGATCCAAAAAACAGACACTGCCACCAGAACCAACAATGCTAAAATTTCGAAAGAACCTATAAGCACATCATATACTGGACCCAGATATGGTGCAAAAACTCTATGTGTACCAAATAATCCATCAATAATAATTTCAAGCAATTCGATATTTATGATAATAAAACCAACATAAATGATAATATGTAAAACTCCTGCAACAGGTCGTTTTACCATTTTGGATTGTCCCAGAGCAATCATCGCCATGTTTTTCCAGCGTGCCTTGGGATTATCTTTACGATTTACATCAGCTCCCAAATTAATGTTTCGAATGATTTTTTTTACACTTGACGCAAAAAATCCAAAACCAATAATTAAAAGGATTGCAAATAAAATATTATCTAAATAACTCATAACTGAAGTTTATTTTTTAGAAACCGAATCATTAACTGGTGCCACATATGGTTTGTTTTTCTTTCCAAAAAGAGAAACATTTACATAACGTGTTGGCGACAAACGTACATCTTGTAACAACAACTCCAATTCTTTAGAAGTAGCCTGCAGATTACTATAAAGTGCTTCGTCTTTTAATAATTTACCCATAGTGCCTTTTCCTGAACTTAATCCACTCATTATACCATCAACTTTTGCTAATGTTTGGTTTAAATTTCTAACTGTTTTACCTAAATCCGCTTTATTTAAAGAATCAGATATTTTAGAAAAGTTCCCAGATACTTTATTAAAATCTGTTACAATACTATGAAGTTGAGTTTTATTATTATCTAAAATTGAGTTAACACTAGTCGATGCTTTATGAAATTGCTCCATAGTCTGACTCAATTCTGCTAAGCTCTTTTTTAAATCGGCTTGTCCTTTTTGATCCAGAATATTATTTAATCCTGTAACCAACTTATCAACATTAACCAACATCTTCTCTATTTTATCTTGTACCGGAGCCAATTTATCTCCCAAGCTTGCAGTTAATCCTAATCGGATATTACCTTTTAGTATTTGCCCATCTTCAGCAGGCTCTTTATCATTAAAGTTAGGATAAATCGCTATTTGCTTTCCTCCTATTAATCCTGGCTCATAAATAGATGCTACACTAGATTTAGAAATAGGAAAATCAGTTTTTAATTGTAACTCAACTAGTAGTTTCCCTGTAGCTTCGTTAATTTTTATACCGTTAATTTTACCTATCACCAATCCGTTTAAGGTAACAGGCGCAGATGTAGCTAATCCTTCTACATTATCATATTCAACATAAAATGTTTTGTAATTTGTAAAGATATCTTTGCCTTTTAAAAAGCTATATCCCCAGATAAATAATAAAATTGATGCAATGACTAAAATAGCCGTTTTAATTTCTCTTGTTAGTTTCAAAATTGTAAGTGTTTGTACAAATTTAATATAAAAATATTGAACTTGTTATTATTATTTAAGCGAGTCTTGGATACTAATTTTTTCTCCATTTTTAAATGCGACAAGAAAGGCCGACTCAAATCCTTTATCTTTAGCTTCTTGCAAATATTTTTTTGCTTGATTATAATCAGCTGTTTGCTGGTATGTATATTTATACACATTATTTTCATAAACCATAGAAACTCCGCTTAATCCTTTAAAGTTAGAAGGCGCTAAACCAGTTTTCTTAATACTTGCCAAAAGTTGTACCTTATATATAGATCCGGCAAGATTAGGTTTTACAGTTGTTTTTTGAGTAGGTGCAGTATTTACATTTTTTACAGGAGTAGAATCTTTCACTGCTTTTTCGATCATCTTTACAGATGGCTTTTCATCTGATGGATCGGCAGTACCTGTACCAAAATATTCTTTTTTATAACTAATGATCGCATCGGCAATGGCTTTTGCACATTCATTCTGTCCTGCTTCAGAATTTAAAAGATCTCCTTCTGTTGGATTAGAAATAAAACCTGTTTCTACCAAAACCCTTGGCATATATGCTTTATGAAGTACCATGAAAGGAGCTTGTTTAACCCCACCATGACGCAATTTTTTCCCAAGAACATCAAAAGCTTCCTCTATTTTACTTGCTAATGCAATACTATAATCTAAATATTCTTCTTGCATTAAAGTCATTCCGATCATAGACTCTGGCGAATTAGGATCAAAACCTTCGTATTTACGTTTGTAATCCTTCTCCAATGTAATAACGGAGTTCTCTTTTTTGGCCGCCTCAAGATTCGAAGCAATTTTATTCATACCCATTACATAGGTTTCTGTACCGAAAGCTGCAGTATTTTTATTTGCATTACAATGTATTGATACAAAAATATTAGAGTTGGCTCTATTGGCAATATTGGCTCTTTCGACCAAATCTATAAAGACATCTGTTTTTCGAGTATAAATAACATCAACATTAGGATAAGATTCTAATATTTTTCCAACTTTTAAAACTATTGCTAATGCAATGTTTTTTTCAATGCGCCCGCTATAAACTGCTCCAAAATCGTGATCACCATGACCAGCATCAAGAGTTACTTTAAAAACGTTTGATTGACTATAAGCACAAAATGACATTAGAGTTAGAAAAAAAATAAATAATTCTCTAATTTTGCTAAATATATTCATAAATTTAAAAGTTAATTTTAATAAAACACAACTGTTATAATTTTTTCAATTGATTATTTTTGACAAAAAATTATATGTAAGTTTGACATGTCAAAAAACAAGCCATATTTTTACAAAAATAGTATTTAAACCTTTGCATACAAACTTATTTAATATCGTTTTATTATCATTTTTCCTAACATTAGGATGCGGTAATGTATACTCACAAGATACAACAAAAAAAAAGAAAGCTACACCTGCTAGTAAACAGTCAGATAGCTTACAAACTAAACCTATTGACACTATAAAGATAGATAGTATTAAACCGAAAAAAGCTTTTTTGGATGGTAAAGTAAAATACAAAGCCAAGGATTATGCTAAAATTGATCAAAAGCGTAAACTCATTACCTTATATAATGAAGCTGAATTATATTATCAAGATGTCGAATTAAAATCCGGTATCATTGTTCTAGATTACGAAAAAAATGAAGTTTATGCTGGTCGACTTAAAGATTCTGCCGGGGTTTACACACAATATCCAAATTTTAAGCAAGGTGCGAGTGCCGTTGAACCCGATTCTATTCGTTTTAATTTTAAAACTAAAAAAGCTTTAATTTGGAATTCAAGATCCGAACAAGGAGAGTTTCGAATAAAAGCAAGTGTAACCAAAAAAGAAAATGATTCTGTTTATTTCTTAAAAGGAGCACGATTTACAACTGCAAAAGACGTTGATAATCCCGAATACTATTTCCAGACAAGCAAGGTTAAATTCATTCCTGGTAAAAAAGTAATTACCGGTTTAACCAATATGGTAATTGCCGATGTACCTACACCAATCGCGTTACCGTTTGCTTATTTCCCAATGACTAACGAAAAAAGTGTCTCAGGAATTATTCTTCCAAGTTATAATGACTCAAACACAAGAGGATTTTCACTACAAAACATGGGTTATTATTTTGCTTTAAGCGATAATTATGACCTGACGGTTCTTGGAGATTACTACACAAATGGAAGTTATGCCATGCGATTTGAATCTGCTTACGCAGAAAGATATAAATATAGAGGTAACGTAAATATTCGTTTTGAAAATTTGATAACGAGCGAAAGAGGATATCCTGATTATGCAAAGCAAAACATATACAATATCCAATGGTCCCACTCCAAAGACACTAAATCAAGTCCTAATTCCAGTTTCTCTGCTTCGGTCAACCTTGGTAGTAGTAAATATTTTAAGCAATCCATAAATCAGGCAAATATTGGATCTAGCTTAAATAACACATTAAGTTCATCTGTTTCTTACAGTAAAAACTTTAATACATTACCACAAATACGCACATCGTTAACAGCTACACACTCCCAGAACACACAAACTGAAGTTATCAATATGACTCTTCCTACGCTGGAAGCCAGTGTAGATAGGATATACCCATTCTTAGGTAAAAATGGAGTAAAAAAAGGATTCATTAAAAACATCAACTTTCAATATAACCTAAGTGGTAAAAATAGTATCGTGACTACCGACTCTTTATTTTTCAAACCACAAATGTTTAATGATGCCAAAATTGGAGCCAGACACAGCATTCCAATTAGTACGAATTTCAAACTATTCAAATACTTCAGTGCAACTACTAGTGCAAATTATCAGGAAGTGTGGCAAACAAAGACTATTGAAAGATCTTATAGTGCAGAACAAAGCAAAGTAGTAGACAAAGTTGTAAATGGATTTGATGCCTATAGAACCTACTCTTTTAGTTCTAGCCTTGGTACTACTATATATGGTACGTTTAATTTTGGAGAAGACAAGAAAATAAAATCGATACGTCACGTCATGCGCCCATCTGTTACTTATGGATATACGCCAAGTTTTGACAAATATTACGACACTTATGCTGCCGATGCAACTGGTACTATAATAAAACAATACAGCCGTTTTGAAGGTGGAATATTTGGTGCTCCAGGTAGCAGTAATTCAAACATTGTTGGTTTTGACTTAAGCAATACATTCGAAGCAAAAGTTACCGATAAAGACAGCACAAAGACTGAGCCTAAAAAAATAATGTTGCTTAACAATTTAAACTTCTCTACTAGTTATAATTTCAATGCCGACGGGATTACATCGTTTGCATGGCAACCAGTAAGGGTAAGTGGAGGAACACAATTGCTTAACAACAAAATGAATGTGAATTTTGGAGCTACTTTAAATCCATATGCAATTGACAATTCGGGTAGACAAATAAATACTTTTAACATTGACAATGGAGGAAGTTTATTCCGAATGACAAGCGCCAATATGACGTTGAATTATTCCATTTCGAATAAAGAAAAGAATAAAAAGAAAACAGAAAACAAGCAAAGCGAAAGAAACGGTGGACGTGAAGATGATTTATTTGGAACAAATACCGATTTAAATGATCAAAGAAAAAGTCAGTTTGATGGTTCAGAGGAAGATGACAATGCAATAACCGAATTCTTTAATGCCAAATTACCTTGGGACATGACCCTAGCCTACTCCCTGACTTATGGAAATGCAGCCAGAGAAAATAAAATTATCGGAAACTCCATAATGGTTTCTGCCAATATGGATATCACTCCTAGATGGAAAGGTGGAGTATCTACAGGGTATGATTTTGTTCAAAAAGGGGTCACTTTTACACAAATCCGTTTTGAAAGAGATTTATTAAGCTGGAGAATGGATTTTAACTGGACGCCTCTGGGAACAAATTCAAACTGGAATTTCTTTATCGGAATTAAATCAGGAGTTCTTAGCGATATCAAATGGAACAAAAGAAGTACATTGAATAGGTAAAATATTCTCCTTTATTAAATTACAAACAAACTAAGTTTAATTTAAATTGATATAATCATGAAAAAAATCATATTTACTCAAAATGCACCAGCTCCTATTGGTCCATACAGCCAAGCTGTTTTAAAAAATGATACGCTTTACGCATCTGGTCAAATCGCTATTAATCCTCAATCGGGAGAATTAATTACAGATAACATCCTTGACGAAACAAAACAAGTAATGCAAAACATTGCTGCAATTCTAGAGGCCGCCGAAATGACATTTGAGAGTGTAGTTAAAGCTACTATTTTCATTATGGACATGGAAAATTTCGCTGCTATAAATGGAGTATACGGATCGTATTTTGATGAAAAAACTGCTCCGGCACGTGAAACCGTTCAAGTTGCTTGTTTACCTAAAAATGTAAATGTAGAAATCTCTATAATTGCTGTTCGATAGCATTTAGTAATAATTGTGCCGAAGCTTCATTAGATGCCAACGGCACATTATGCACATCACAAACACGAATAAGCATATTAATATCAACTTCATGTGCGTGACTCGCTAATGGGTCTTTAAAAAACAGAACAAGTTGAATCTTTCCTTCTGCCACTCTCGAAGCTATTTGAGCATCTCCCCCCATAGAACAAGGTAGCATTTTGATTACTTTAAATCCAGAATTCTCGGCATTCCTTCCTAATATTCCAGTTGAAATAAGTTTCACTTTTTCCTTTTGTAAAACGATTCTGTTTTTAATTAAAAACTGAACCATATCTGCTTTTTTATTATCATGAGCAATAATCGCAATAACCATATATTTTTTCATGAATTAACAATAAATTTAACCTCAAATTTACGCAAAAAAGAGGACAAACATATATAAAATACTGACATATAAACACTTACAACAAAAACCTTTTAATCTCAAAGATGTATAACGATGATTTTGTTTTAAAGAAAAAAAGCTGCTTCAAATAATGAAACAGCTTTTAGTATATATTTTATAATGTGAGATTTTCTATAATTGCAATGCAATAGCATTTAATAATAATTGAGCAGAGGCTTCATTAGTCGCCAATGGAACATTATGTACATCACAAACCCGAATTAACATATTAATATCGACCTCATGGGCATGACTCGCAAGTGGGTCTTTAAAAAAGAAAACCATCTGTGTTTTACCCTCAGCAACTCTGGCAGCAATTTGAGCATCTCCTCCCATAGGTCCAGAAAGCATTTTTCGTACTTTAAAACCTGCATTAATTGCTTTACTACCTGTAGTTCCTGTTGCAATGAGCTTAATATTATCCTGAAGTAAGAGGGTTTTGTTTTTATTTAAAAACTGAACCATGTCTGCTTTCTTACCATCGTGGGCTATAATAGCAATCTCCATAAATTTCATTTATTTATTAGATATATGATATGCAATAAGTCCATCAATAGGACGTCTTAAAACGTTACCTAACTGTAATTCATATTTATCAAAAGTTTCTTGTAACTCCTCTTTTAAATAATAAGCTATAGAACCTACAAAATGAACTGGAACTTCTTTACAATTATCAAATTGTTTAATGTAATTTTTAACAAACGATTTCATCCCTTTGAAGATGATTTTTCTGCAAAATTCTGAATCTTTATGTTTGATTAAGAACTTAGCAAAAGTTGCCAAATATGCATTTGGATTTGGCTCTTTATATAATTTGTTTTTAATAAAATCCGGATCCATGTTGTATTCTTTTGCAAATTCAACAGCCAAATCCTGAGGCATTTTATTAAAGTAATATTTTCTAATCAATTCTTTTCCAAAAACATTGCCACTACAATCATCCATTGCAATATAACCTAATGATTGCACTTTTTGATGTAATTCCTTACCATCAAAATAGCTGCAATTAGATCCTGTACCTAAAATACTAACAATAGCTTCTTCTCCTTTTGGAGTAGTAGCATATACTGCAGCATAAGTATCTTCATGAACGTCTACAATTGCATTGGTGAAGTATTCTTGAAAAATTTGCGATAGTGTGATCTTCATTCTATCTGTACCACAACCTGCTCCGTAAAAGAACAAATGTGTAGCTGTATTTTTATTTTGCAAAATATCAAAACGGTCATTTAACCGAGTAACGATTTCATCTCCATTAAGAATTTCAGGGTTTAATCCCAATGTTTGTGTTGTGAATAATATCTTGCCATTATCATCAATTGCTATCCAATCTGCTTTAGTAGATCCACTATCAACTATTAATTTCATTTTATTTTATTTAGTTTTTGGTTTAGTTCTCCTCTTACATTATAAGTGTAACAACTACACCATTAAGAATCAAACAAAATAATAAAATCCCGTTATCTTTAAAATAACGGGATTTTGTAAATGTATATAAAATTATTTAAGACCTGCGATATGCACAGATAAATCAATTAATTTGCTTGAGTATCCATACTCATTATCATACCAAGATACTATTTTAAAGAATGTAGAATTTAATCCGATTCCAGCATGAACATCTACGATAGAAGTTCTAGGATCAGAGATAAAATCTTGAGATACTACTAAATCTTCAGTATATCCTAAGATACCTTTCATTGTAGTTTCAGATGCTTTTTTCAAAACAGCCATAATTTCTTCATAAGAAGTTTCTTTAGCTACTTTTACAGTTAAATCTACTACAGAAACATCAGCAGTAGGAACACGCATAGACATACCTGTTAATTTTCCGTTCAAAGATGGGATAACTTTTCCAACAGCTTTTGCCGCACCTGTAGATGAAGGAATAATGTTTAAACTTGCTGCACGACCACCTCTCCAGTCTTTTCTAGAAGGACCATCGGTTGTCATTTGAGTTGAAGTTGTTGCGTGAACAGTTGTCATCAAAGCTTCAACGATTTCAAAATTATCATGGATAACTTTAGCTAATGGAGCTAAACAGTTTGTAGTACAAGAAGCATTAGAAACTACAGTATCTGAAGCTTTTGCTGTTTCGTGGTTTACACCCATTACAAACATTGGAGCATCTGCAGATGGAGCAGAAATAATTACTTTTTTAGCACCACCAGTGATGTGAGCATTTGCAGTTTCGATAGTTGTAAAGAAACCTGTACACTCAGCAACTACATCAACATTAACTTCGTTCCATTTAAGGTTAGCTGGTTCTCTTTCTGCAGTTACACGGATATGGTTTCCGTTTACATAAAGTTGTCCTTCTTTTACCTCAACAGTTCCGTTGAAACGACCGTGAACTGAATCATATTTTAATAAATAAGCTAAGTGATCAACATCTAATAAATCATTGATTGCTACAACTTCTACATTATCTCTGTTGAAAGACTCTCTGAAAACGATTCTTCCAATTCTTCCAAATCCGTTTATTCCTAATTTTACTTTTGACATTTTACTAAATTTTTATTTATTTTTTGTTATTCTACTTATTTTCAAAGTCTAATTTCCTCACAATAAACTTCAATTTTTTTTAATCTATATTTTTATGTTGACATGATCTCAGAAACGCGTAGCAATTCTCTATCTATTTCAGATTTACCTTTAATAGCTTGTTCTAAAGGCGTTAAAGTCACTTTGTCATTTTGCAAACCAACCATATAATTTGATTTTCCTTCAAGTAAAGATTCTACAGCTTTTACACCTAATCTACTCGCAAGAACACGATCAAAACAAGAAGGTGAGCCTCCACGTTGCATGTGTCCTAAAACAGAAACTCTTACGTCATATTCTGGTAAATTTGCTTCTACGTAATCTTTTAATTCAAATACGTTTTTACCAATTTTATCACCTTCTGCAATAACAACAATGCTAGATGATTTTCCAGAAGCTTTACTTTTTTGAAGTGACTCTAGTAATCTGTCTAAACCTAAATCTTCTTCAGGGATAAGAATTTCTTCTGCACCTGCTCCGATTCCTGCATTAAGAGCAATATGCCCTGCATCTCTTCCCATTACCTCTACAAAGAATAAACGGTTATGAGAACTTGCAGTATCACGTATTTTATCAATAGACTCTACAACAGTATTTAAAGCCGTATCATATCCTAAAGTATGGCTCGTACCAAAAATATCATTATCTATAGTTCCAGGGATTCCTATTACTGGGAAATTATATTCAGAATTAAACAGTAGACCTCCGGTAAAGCTTCCATCACCACCTATTACAACCAAAGCATCGATTCCAGCTTTTAAAAGGTTTTCATGTGCTTTTTTTCTACCTTCGGGAGTTTTAAATTCTAATGAGCGAGCCGATTTTAAAATCGTCCCTCCTTTATTTACAATATTATTTACACTTCGAGGTCCCATCTCTTTGAAGTCTCCTTCAATCATTCCTTGATAGCCTCTATAAATTCCTATACATTCTATGTTATGGTAAGCACAAGTTCGAACTACTGATCGAATGGCCGCATTCATTCCTGGTGAATCTCCTCCTGATGTAAGAACACCAACTTTTTTTATTGTTTTTGGCATTATTTAAGTATTAAAGTGTAAAATTAGCAAACATTCACCACTCTTCGGGCTATATTTATAATAAGTTAATAAAATATGTTAAATTCAAACGTTTTCGTTAATAAGTTTTCCGATACTAAAAAAAATCAATAAAATAAAAAAAGACATTTATTTTAATTGATAATTTAAAAATAACAAAATGTTATTGAAGAGTTATAAAATTTGAATTTGAAACTATATCAAATTTAAAGATAAGGAAATCGACAGGTATAAAAAAAACATGACCAAACTATAACATAATAATAAACAAAAGACATTAATCTTCTTCTGGAATTAATCCCTGATCATTAACTTTTACCTTTTCTTGATTTTGATCTTTGTCTTTGTCTTTTTTATTCGTCTTTTTGGTCTTAGAAAAATCAATATAATCAGGATTTATTGAAGAATCCGGCATATCATCTGTTGTAGATGTTTTAATGGCACGTTCTAATTTATGATCTTTAAAGATTTTGTTTACCAATTCTCTAAAAGTATCAAAATCTACTTCATAAGAAACCCCAATACCTTGAGTGTAACCAACTCCTTGCCCTATATAATTAATATCATTTTCTCTGTTAAACAAGCGCAGGTTCATCGTTCCATCCTCATTCACTCTATATTGTACCTCGACATCACCAACGATAGCCGATTCATTAATTCCCCCTACCGGTACTCCAACTTTACCGTTTATACTAATTCTCTCATTGATTTGAGAAGAAATAGTAGCCGCAAATTGTCCATCGGCTTCCTGACCAAGTCTTCTGTCTGCAGAGGTATATGTAAAACCAATATTAATTTTATCACTATCAGAATGAATAATTCCTCCCAATAAATTAGTTGCCGTTTCAAACAAACTACTTGAAAAATCAGATTGACTCACTCCCTCAGGACTTAAAAATCCACCAGAAGACAATAGATACAATGCTTGTGTTTGTCGAACATCTTTATCGACTAGTTTGTATTGAATCTCAGACTTTAACACATTACTAACGGTTGGGAACTCGATATTAAAATCTGGCTCCGGACTTGTTAAATCTCCACGAATACCAATAACGACCTCTACAGGTACTTTTTTACTAAAAGAAGAATTCTCTAATAATACAGCAGGATTTGCTGATGTTTTATATACTGCTTCTAGATTTAACTGTGCTTTCATAGGGTTTCCTTCCCAAGAGATGGAACCTCCTTTTTTCACAGTAAACTTCTTGTCTATTAAACCACCATACTTAAAGTTGTACGTTCCTTCGTATGCCTGGAAATCCCCCCACATATTAAACTTTCCGAGTGTATTAATTTTAAATAATAACGATCCGAATCCTTTACCTTTTATTCCATGCCCAGAGTTCCTGTCTAAAATTACTTCGACCTCTGCATCTGGCGTAATATCAAAATCAAACTCTAATTCAAGACCATTATAGTTTCTTGTTTTTTCTATTATTCCATTAACTAAGTTGTATTTTTCTTTGGCTGTAACAAAATGGATAAAGCTATTATCACTCATCGATTGTGCATCATTGATAGGAATCTTTACAGACGTTCCTTTCTCCGATTTAGCATCAACTTTAATAAACAAAGAAGATGTAGGTCCTTTTATAGTTGCTTTACCATTAATAAATGCTGTCCCAAAATAGGCAGCATCATCACTATCTTTGGTATCTAATGCTAATAACCTTTTAGAACTGATATCTAAATCAAGCTTCCAATCGGTAAAATTATTATGCTCAATACTACCATTTAAGATTCCCTTGGTACCATATTTTGAATCTGTAATCGTATTATTCCTAAACAAAAACTTTTCATCGGTTACGTCGACAATTGTTTTATCACTTAATTCATAATCTATACCTAAATAAGGAACTGTCATTCCTGCTTTATCCAGATATAAACGCCCGTTAATATCTGGTCTTGAAAGATTACCAATTATAGCCGAATTACCCGAAACATACCCCCTTATATTCGACAATACATCTCCTCCTAAGGAATTTAAAGCTGCTAGATTAAATGAATCAAATTTTAGTTGTAAATCCAGTATCGTCTGTTTGTTTATAATTTCAAAAGTTCCAAACAACTTAAACATTTCTAGCTCTTTATTTTCAATAGACGAATTTATAGTAAACTTTTTCAAGTTTTCATCACCTTCTATATTAAACTTTAGCGCGCCTAGATCTGTCTTATTTACATTTAAATCATTGATAACAATAGAAGCTGTTGGCTGAAAAACTGCTTTCTTCTGCTTAAAGTTAACCTCACCATTAATATTACCATTTAAGACGAGCTTATCATTAGTAGGCGTAATTTTATTAAGATCGACATCCTTAAAGCTTAATTTTAAATCTTTATAATCGGTATCTTTAATTTCCCCTACCAGTTCTATTTTTTGATTCTCATGCGAAAGAACAATATTATCGATGTCAAAATTTTTGAATTTTTTATCAAAAACTATTTGATTATCGGGAGTATCATTTTCATTCAAATACCATAAATAATCTTTAAATTTAAGTTCGGATTTATTAATTCCTATGACATTATTTTTATTTTTATCAATAGTATGATACAAGTTAAAATTAAAATAATCTTCTCCTTTTGATCCCCCCTTAAATTCCGACCTTACAAATAAGGTATCCTTCATGGTTACATTTATCAAACTAAAATCGCGTACTTTATAATATTTAGTTTTAATACTATCAAGCTCTATATAAGTATTATACAAAGGATTCTTATTATCTACAGCTATTCTTATATTATCAAATGTGTTTTGAGCAGCTTTAATTTGAGGCGAATTAAATTTTAATTTAAAATCCTGTTTATCGGCATCAATTTTCCCTTTTACAACAGTATTTGTCGCTAGTTCTATTTCCGGATAAAATATCTCGATGATTTTATTATAAATAGTAAAATTAAAATGCAAAAACTGTCCCTTACTAACCTTCAAGGGTTTATAATTGGCATACAAACTACCAACTGAGTTTGTTACTAAATTCTCTAATTGGTTAAATTTAAACTTACCTACAATTTCTCCATCAACAACGTCGGTAGAATTTACTGTAATAGTACGTACTTTATCAGCATCAAAAACAGAACTTACTTTTACTTCATCAAAGTTATAAGTCGATTTTGGGTTTTGATATACCGCATCTTTCACACTAATATCTCCTTGAAGATTTTCGATCGTATTACCGGAAACATGAACAACTACATCCCCTTTAAACTTAGATATAGAATCATTTATAAATTTAAGTTTATGTAAATCGGCATTTTCAACATTAATATGAAAGTCATATTCACTATCTCTTCTGCTTAGATCGATTAAACCATCAAAAGTCATACTCAAGTTAGGATCATTAATAGAAACTTGTCCTTTATAATGTGGTAGCTTAAAATTACCATTTACAACTATATTATTATAGGTGTAATTATTGTAATACAGTTTTTGAATATCTCCTTTTATTACCGTATTCAGATATTTCTCAGTAAATCCTTTCCCGTCAATATCAATATTAAGGGATGTTTTCCCTAAATCTTTTCGTGCAAGTAAAGCACCTACATCAAAATTCTCCAAAACAATATTTCCCGAATAAGAAGCTTTATCAATAAAGTCGATATGCTCCATATTAAGATCAATCGAACCATTACCTAAATCGGTTGTCATAGAAAAATCAGTATCCAATGAAGTTGTAGACACTTTTGCTTTTCCTGTGAGCGAGAATTTACCTAGTTTTATTAATTCTTTAGGTAGTTTTTTACCTAAAACATTTGGCAATAAAACAACTAGATTATTATAACTGGATGAAAGCTTATCGAATTTCCCATTAAGAAGAAATTCTTGTCCGTTTTTGCCAAAAAGATTTTTAAAATTAATAGCACCGTTTATAATAGATCCATTTAAATCGGATAATTTAAGATGCTTTAAATTCAGATCATTTAAAGTACCGTCAATTTTTGATTTTACCTTAAAGTATTGATCCTTTCCCAGTTCTTTATAAAAATAACGAATGTCATTTGAACCTATATTAGCCGAATCCAGAACAACATCAAATTGCACTTTATCTGTAAATTTTGCAAAATCCTCTATATGATAATTTAAAGTAGCCGCACCGTATATTTTGGAATATTTGGTTGTAATGCCCAATTTCTCTAACTTCATTTGTTTTTTTGTATAGCTAAATTTTGAAGTTAAATTAGCAACATACAAACCTCTGTGATCCAAAAATGATAATTTATGAATCCTTGTACTCACATCGGGGCCATATAGTTTAAAATCGCTAATATGTGCATTTAGTTTAGAGAAATCAACATCCTTGGGAACTACTCTATTTTCATCGGTTAAAATAAAATGTCCATTGGTAATATAAGCATCTTTTGCGGTAAGCAAAAAATGTTTAGCAGAAGGTTTTTTGGGTTTTCCAGTTTCGAATGCATCAATAAACACATCAAGATTGGTTTTCTTTTCTTTTTTATACGTTTTCAGATTAAAGAGTAAACCTGTAAGGCGGATTTCTCCAAAAATCAAATCGCCATCAAGAACTCTTTTAACTGCCAAAATATTAGTTTTAACTAAATCGGAGTAGATCAAAGTGTCTTTATGATGATCCATAATCAACACTTTCCTGAGTTTTACACCTCCAAAAATGCTTACAGATACTTTTTCGACAGATATATGAGTTCCAAAATCCGAATTTAAACTGTCGGTAATATAGTTTGCTATTTTCGTCTGTACGACGGGTAAGGACAATGCAATAGCCAGTACTAACAAAAGTAGAATTAGTCCAATTAAGGAACGTGATACTATTTTTTTTATTTTTCTGATACTGATTGCTTTTTAGTTTTTCTTTAAATTTAATTTAGAGCAAACAAAGGAAGGTTCCTTTGATAAAAATTCTTTAATTTTGGCTTCTGCTTTTAAATAAAAAAATTTAAAAATTTGATTCGTCAAATATAATTCAAAATTCGTGCCTTTACATGCAAAATCCTGAGGTTTTTATTCTTGCTATCGAAAGTTCTTGCGATGATACTGCAGCGGCAGTTTTACATAACGACAAAGTATTATCAAATGTTGTTGCTAACCAGATGATTCACACACAATATGGCGGTGTTGTACCCGAACTTGCGTCGAGAGCACACCAACAAAACATTGTCCCTGTGATTGATGCAGCTCTTAACAAAGCAAATATAAAAAAAGAACAATTATCGGCAATCGCGTTTACACAAGGTCCAGGTCTTATGGGATCATTGCTTGTAGGAAGCTCTTTTAGTAAATCATTGGCGTTGGCGCTGAAAATTCCGTTAATTGCGGTTAACCATATGCACGCCCATATTTTGGCTCATTTTATCGATGAAGAAGGATACGACAAACCTGAGTTTCCCTTTTTGGCATTAACTATAAGTGGTGGTCATACGCAGATCATTAAGGTGAACGGTTTCTTTGACATGGAAATAATTGGAGAAACAACCGATGATGCAGTAGGAGAAGCTTTTGACAAAAGCGCCAAAATTCTAGGTCTTCCCTATCCCGGTGGTCCGCTTATCGATAAACATGCACAACTAGGAAATCCAAAAGCATTTCCGTTTACAAAACCAAAAGTTCCGGGATTAGATTTTAGTTTCTCTGGTTTAAAAACAGCCATATTATATTTTATTCAGAAGAAAAAAATAGAAAACCCAAATTTCATTGAAGAAAATCTAAATGATATTTGTGCTTCTATACAATATACAATTATCGAAATTTTAATGGATAAATTAAAATTGGCGGTAAAAGAAACCGGAATTAATCAAATTGCTATTGGTGGAGGTGTTTCTGCCAATTCTGGGATTCGAAACAGGCTTAAAGAGAGCGAAAGCAAATATGGTTGGAAAACTTTTGTTCCAAAATTCGAATACACTACCGATAATGCTGCAATGATTGGAATTGTAGGTTATCAAAAATATTTATCAAAACAATTTGAAACTTCAGCTGTTGTTTCTAAAGCACGAATACAATTTTAAACTATGCAATTATTTTATAATCCAAATATTGACGAAACGACTCAGGAATTTTCTTTTGATAAAGAAGAAAGCAAACACATTATAAAAGTATTGCGAAAAAAAGATTCCGATATATTACACGTAACAAATGGATTGGGCTATTTATTTGAAACCGAAATTACATTGGCTTCTGATAATAAATGTACTGTAAAAATAATTTCGTTCGAGAAAGCACCTGCATCAAAATATAAATTGCATATTGCTGTTGCTCCAACAAAAATGAATGATCGCTACGAGTGGTTCCTGGAAAAAGCTACCGAAATAGGAGTACAAGAAATCACCCCTATTATTTGTGACAGATCGGAACGTAAAGTAATTAATATTGAGCGTTTTGAAAAAATTATATTATCTGCCATGAAACAAGCAAACGAATTATATCTTCCTAAACTTAATGAAGCTATTTCATTTAAAGAATTTGTAAAACGTAAAAATAGTGGTTTGCAATTAATCGCACATTGTGAGGAAACTGATAAAAAATCACTAAAATCTGTTTTAAAGCCAAATGAAGATATAACATTACTTATTGGACCCGAAGGTGATTTTTCGGAAAAAGAAATTGCATTAGCCATTGAAAACAATTTTCAACCAGTTTCATTAGGTAATACAAGATTACGCACCGAAACTGCCGCAATGGTTGCTTGTCATAGTGTTGCTTTCTTTAATGAAACAATTTAATTTAAAAAAAATACTAATCATAGACTTTGTCATTATGAAGAAACTATTTTTGCTGTTTTTATTTATTTCAATTTCTTCTTTTTCGCAAGAAATAGCCTTACTAAAATATAGCGGAGGTGGTGATTGGTATGCAAATCCTACTTCTTTGCCCAACTTGATAAAGTTTTGTAACGCAAATATAAATACCCGAATAAAAGCAAAACCTGGGACTGTTGAACCGGGCAATCCAGATTTATTATCCTATCCTTTTGTACACATGACGGGACATGGAAATGTAGTTTTTAGTGATACCGATGTTACGAATCTTCGTAATTATTTATATGGCGGAGGATTTCTTCATATAGATGATAATTATGGCATGGATCAATATATTCGAAAAGAAATAAAAAAGATATTCCCAAATAATGAATTGATAGAACTTCCTGCGAGTCATGCTATTTTTCAGAAACCATTTCTTTTTGCAAATGGCTTACCCAAGATTCATGAACATGATGGAAAAAGACCACAGGCATTTGGAATTTTTATCGAAAATAAATTAGTATTACTTTACACCTACCAATGTGACCTTGGAGATGGCTGGGAAGATGCCGAAGTGCATAATGACCCATTAGAAGTTCGTCTAAAAGCCCTAAAAATGGGAGCAAATATTATCAATTATATCTTTACCAATTAATTTAAATAAAGTGCAGTTAACTCACGAAGAAATACAATTTGAAAGAAAGACATTTCCAATTACTTTAGTTTGCGATAATATTTACTTTCAACAAAATATTGGTTCACTTTTTAGAATCAGTGAAGCTTTTGGTGTTGAAAATATTATTTTCTTAGGAAAAGACATTCCACTAACCCCAAGAAAAATTAACAAAACCTCCCGTAATACGCATCTTCATGTCCCTCATGTTGTTATTGAAAAAACAGAAGATTTAATTGCACATTTACTTGAAAACAACTTTGAAATCATCGCTTTGGAAATCACCAATACGAGTAAACCGCTAAAAGAAGTTACAGTACCAAAAGACAAAAAAATAGCCTTAATAATCGGAAGCGAAATAAATGGAATTTCAGAAGAATTATTAAAAATTTCGAGTCAAATAGTTCACATTAATATGTTTGGAAAAAACAGTAGTATGAATGTTGTGCAAGCTGCAAGTATAGCTTTGTATGAATTTACATCTTAATTTTAAGGCGCTTGTTTTTGTAAGAACTAAGGTATGCAAGGGATTTTAAAATTCTGACAAAAAAAATCATAATATTTTTTTGCCTGTTAGATTTTTTTGTTATAAAATTGCGTTAATTATTAACCAACCTAATTTTTTATAACAAAACCCCAAACTATTATGAAAAAGATTGTTTTATCTGCATTTGCAGCGTTGCTGCTTTTTTCGTGTCAAAATGACCAAACCGAATCTAAAAACCTTGAAGCTTCAGCAACAATTGCACAACGTGGTTGCGCAACACAAGATGTTCTAGAAGCACAATTGAAAGCTGATCCTACATTAGCTATCAGAATGAATCAAATCGAAGCATTTACTGAAAACAAAATATTAACTGGAAAGTTAGTAAATGGAAAAATTCAAATTCCTGTTGTGGTAAATGTATTGTATAGAACTACCGCAGAAAATATTTCTGACGCGCAAATTCAAACACAAATTGATGTCTTAAACAAAGATTTTAATGCTGCTAACTCTGATTACGGAAGTGTTCCTACACTTTTCGCTGGAGTAAAAGCAAATGTTGAAATTAGCTTTGTTTTAGATCAAATTATCAGAAAATCTACTACAAAAACTTCATGGGGAACTACTGATACCATGAAAAAAACTGCCTCTGGTGGTCTTGATCCAACAACTCCAACTACAAAGCTTAATTTATGGGCTTGTACAATTGGTGGTGGAATATTAGGTTATGCACAATTTCCTGGTGGAGCATCTGCTACAGATGGCGTAGTAATTGATTCTAAATATTTTGGATTATCAGGTACTGCTGCTGCTCCATATAACTTAGGAAGAACTGGAACTCATGAAGTTGGTCACTGGATGAACCTTCGTCATATCTGGGGAGATGCAACTTGTGGAAGCGATTTAGTAAGTGATACTCCTACACACAATACTGCAAATTATGGTGTACCTGCTTATCCACATTATAGCACTTGTACAGGAACTCCTGTAGAAATGACTATGAACTATATGGATTATACAGATGATAATGCAATGTATATGTTCACTTTAGGTCAAAAATCTAGAATGGCTGCAATATTTGTAACTGGAGGAGCTAGAGCTGCTTTTGGTATCTAAAATAAAAACTAATAATTTAATGAGTTAATAATTATTAAAAGCGAGATTTAAATATCTCGCTTTTTTTATTTTAAGAATGTAATCTTTCCCTTCTTTTTTCTATATTTATGCTCTAAAGAAAATAAACTATGATTACATCTAAAGTAATTTCAAACGGGATTTTAAGGGCCATAACAACTATACTGGGTGTATCTCTTATTTTGTATTTTTTATATCAAGTTCAAACTGTAATTGTATACCTATGTGTATCCCTAATCTTGTGTTTAATAGCAAACCCATTTGTAAAATTCTTAAAAGAAAAATTAAAATTCAATAGTTCCTTTGCTGCCATAACAACTATCGTATTTTTTATATTAATGATGATTGGTTTCATATTATTATTTGTCCCCTTAATCATCTCTCAGGCAAATAATCTTTCCCTGTTAGATACTGACAGTCTCCAAAAACAATTTTTATTGATAGAACGCGATTTTGAGAGCTATTTCAATTTACAGCACCTCGACTGGCAAACTTTATTAAAGAAACCTGAAATAACCTCAAAACTCGATTTTAGCTATTTTACTGCTTTCATTAATTCTATCGTAAATATGCTGGCTGGTTTTGGAATGGGACTGGTTTCTGTATTCTTTATTACTTTTTTCTTTATTAAAGATCAAAGCATATTTAAAGAAAATGCAAAGAGGGTGTTACCAGATAAAAATGAAGATAAAATATTAAACTCAATTACCAAAATCAACCACCTATTAACACGCTATTTTATAGGCTTGTTACTACAATTAACCGTGGTATTCATACTATATTTCATTGTGCTTGTTATTTTTGGAAGTGAAAATGCTTTTGTAATTGCCTTTTTATGTGCTGTTCTAAACATCATTCCATATGTTGGTCCTATAATCGGAACTATACTTGCCGCTATTTTAACGATGCTAAGTTTAATTGGTGGTGATTTTCAAACTGAAATTTTACCAAAAACAATATACATTGTAGTAGGCTTTTTAGTAGTTCAAGCGATTGATAATAACGTAAGTCAACCAATTATTTCATCAAAAAGTGTAAATTCGCATCCGCTGGAAATATTTTTAATTACTTTAATAAGCGGAATAACTTTTGGAATCGTCGGAATGATTATTGCAATTCCATTTTATACCTGCCTTAAAGTTATAGCCAAAGAATTTTTTCCAAACAATAAAGTTGTTATTGTATTAACCGAAAAAATATAGTTTTGAGTTTATCCCTTTTACATAATTCTGTTCAGGATTTTATAAATAAAAAAGTTAATGAATCTATTCCAAAATTAGCTCTTCAAAAAAATCCCTTTCCGGAAATAGAATGGATAACTATATTAAATCAAATTGAAGCTAAAGCTAAAGCAAAAGACAAATTACCGACTTGGTTTGCTACCGAAAATATAATCTACCCAAGTAAAATATCTGTTGAACAAACGTCATCAGAAAAAACAGCCGAATATAAAGCCAATTTAGTTTCGGGCGAAAGCCTGATAGACTTAACCGGTGGCTTTGGCGTAGATGACTATTATTTCTCCCAAAAAACAAAACTAGTTGTACATTGCGAAATAAACAAGGATTTATCGGCAATTGTGCAGCACAATTTTAACCAATTAAAAGTTAACAATTGCACTTGTTATGCCGAAGATAGCTTTGATGTTTTAAAAAAACTAAATAAAAAATGGGATTGGATTTATATTGATCCTTCCCGACGAAATGATGCGAAAGGAAAAGTATTCATGCTAAAAGATTGCTTGCCGAACGTACCTGATTTATTAGATTTCTATTTTACAAATTCAAATTCTATCTTAATAAAAACTGCTCCTTTACTTGACATTTCTGCTGGACTAGCTGAACTAAAAAATGTAAAAAACATTCATATAATTGCTCTCGAAAATGAGGTTAAAGAATTATTATGGGAGATACACAAAGACTATTTTGGTAAAATAACATTAAAAACTGCTAATATTCTAAAGGTCAAAACAGATACTTTTGAATTTGCATTAAATGAAGAACCTGAATTTGTAAATTACGAGCTTCCCAAAAAATATTTATATGAACCCAATAGTGCAATTATGAAATCGGGAGGATTTGATGAAGTGAGTTCTATTTATAAAATAGACAAGCTCCACAAACATTCCCATTTATACACTTCAGATGATTTAATTGAATTTCCCGGAAGAGCATTTGAGATTCAAAACACTATTTCGTACACCAAAAATGAAATAAAATTATACCTCTCCAATAAACAGGCAAATATCACTACTAGGAATTTTCCTGATAACGTAGAAACCATTCGAAAAAAATGGAAAATAAAAGATGGTGGAAATTCATATTGTTTTTTTACAACTGATAAAAATGACAATAAAATAGTTTTAATTTGTAAAAAAATATAACCAAATGAAACAACTAATTACTTTAACTTTCTTCTTATTAACATTTAATTTATTTGCCCAAAAAGATTGCGAATACTCTGTAAACGTTACCGATTCTTTAGGAACTTATAAAGCTACCAAAGAAACAATGATTTCCGAAAAAAACTTTGCAGGAACTGCGAGTTATGTCTTCTTTTCTTTGGCACAAACAGATGGTTTACCAACACTAAATGTGCAAATGATTAAAAAAAGTAAAGATTTTACTAAAGCAAATTGCTTTGACAAGAATTCAAAATTATTTTTACAATTAAGTAATGGAAGAATAGTAACTTTAATTCATATTGACCAAGAAAATTGCGGATCATTAATTCGTGATGACAAAGGCTTTGATAACCGAGTAACGCCAGGTACTTTTATGTTTTTAAAAGATAATTTTCAAGATTTAAAAACCTCTCCTATCTCCATGATACGTATCAAATACTTAACCGATACTGAAGATTATGTCATGAAAAAAGAATTCACATCAGAATTAAATAACAAGGTATATCGCCCTGAAACATTTTTTATGGATAATATAAGATGTGTAGAATAATTTAATCGCAATTCCACTTTGTATTCGAAACTTTGTCATTTAAACCTGCTTTTAAATTATAATGCCACCACTCCGAATCAAAGGAATTGAAATTGTATTTTATCATTATTTTTTTCAATAATTGTCGATTGGCTTTCACAGTATCCGATAAATCGGTATAATTATGACTGGCTTCTTTACCGAAAAAATCAAAAGGAGTTCCCATATCCAATTCCTTACCGTTACGATCAACAAGAGTAATATCTACGGCTCCTCCTCTATTATGGATGGAGCCTTTTTTTGGATCGGCTACATACTTGGGGTTTGAAACTATTTCCCACATCCTTTTTTGAATAAATAAAGGCCTGTAACAATCAAACAATTTGATTTTATATCCTTTCTTCATAAAGCTTTTATTCGCTTCTACTAATGCTTTTACTGTTTTTAAACGCAAATAACATTCGGCACAATCATAAACCTTAGCTTTAAGAAAATTATCTTCTGTAGCATACTTCATATCATACACAAAATCCTTACTGTAATCTTTTAAATTAACGAAAGTCGTATCTACGATAACCTGTTTAACATCACTTGCATAGGTTTCATTTTGAGCATTTATAGGAACAACAAAGAAAAGAGTACTTATAAAAAAAATAAAATTGAGAGATGAAGTTACTTTGATTTGCATAATTGGAAGTTTCTTGTGAAAGTAAAAGTAAACAAAAAGTTAACAATATAAGTTATGCAAGTAAATATAAGCCCGACTAATGAGTATAAAACTTAAATGAACTTATACTTATATAATTAAAACAACTCATGTAAATTAATTACTATCTACTTCATCTTTCGGATTAGGAGTACCTTTACCTGTAGTAATTAAATTGTATAAACTGCTATTTATATAATTGGTCCAAGCGTTAAAACAAATATCATAGCATTCATAGTCAGGAACCAGACCATGGTGCGTAAAACGAATTTCGGTCTTGTTGCCTTTAGTATGAATTTCAAAAATAACTTGTGTCCCTATCCATTCGCTTTTATCTTCAGTGAAACTAAAATAATTTTCCAAAACATCCCAAACAACTCTTTTATTAGGAACAACTTCTATTAATTTCGCCTTACAAATATGAACGTCTTTATAATGGTAGGTGAACACATCCCCCAATTTATTTGTATCTCCTTCGATTTCTTCAGACCACCAACCTCGAACATTATTGATTGCATCAAATACTTCTTTTGGATTTTGGTCTACTAAAATAATTGTGGTAAAATCTTGATTATCCATAATTTTTATTGTTTAAAAAATTAAAATTATATTAGAACAAAACAAAGTTAACAATCTCATTTATAAATAACAGGACAAAAAAAAAATTTAGAGAGTTAATCCAGACATATTTTTTTACTATTTATTTTTGTATTTTGGTAACTCTTTCCAATTAATATCATAATCAACATTATAAATACCTTCTTCATTTCCTGCTGGATAAGATGCTTTAAGAACAAAGATGTAAGTGACTTTACTTCTTTTCTTTAGGCAATATAAATACCAAAATCAAGGTTAAAATAGCCAATACAGATCCTGCCAAAATTAAAACGATATTATGCGCATCTTGAAAAGCAGTCATGGCAGCTTTCTTTATTATCTCGGCTTTCTCACCTCCTATTTCATTCGCAACAATCATTGCATCACCAATCGAATTATTCACTTGTTTTGGTAATTCAATTAACAACTCCTCACTGATGACAAACTTTTTAATAAAAATTTGAGATAATATAATTCCGAAAAAAGTAATCCCTAATCCAGTTCCAAGTTCATAAGAGATCGATTCCATAGAACCAGCCATTCCTGCTTTATCCAATGGCGCAGCAGACATAATAGCTGTTGTTGCAGCTACTAATACCATACCTAGACTAAATCCTAAAGTTATTAACCAAAATAATAAACTACCTGTAAGCGAACTAAAATTTAGACGACTTAACATAAAGAAAGACAATGATGATAAAGACAATACGGTAATTATAACATTTCTGAAACCAATTCTCTGCATTATTGCCCCAGTAATTGGTCCGGCTATAGCTGAAGATGCTACAAATGGAAGCATGAATAATCCTGCGTTTATCGGACTTAATTTATGCACAAATTGAAGTTCTTGTGCCAATAAAAACTCAAAACCTACGATAACCGACATTGGAACAAAACATAACAACATTCCCAAAAGAATTCTTCTGTCTTGCAACAATTCCATGTCTATCATTGGTGAAGATGATATCTTTTGTTTTTTAAAAAACAATCGCAAAAAGATAAATCCTACTATTCCAATGACAATACTTATCCATAAAGGATGTCCCTCTTTAAAAACAGTTTTAATACTATAAACAAATAAAATTACACCAATTAATACTAAAGCTGCATCTTTTAAAACCCAAAGCTTATTAGGATTTGATATTCCTTTTGGAATACCAATCCATATTAATGGAATAACAATTAAAATTAACGGAATATTAATTAAAAATACCGCTCCCCACCAATAATTTTCAACAATGATCCCGCCAATAACAGGGCCTACTGCAGCTCCAGCAGTACCTATGGCTGCCCAAATTCCCAATGCTGTACCACGTTTTACATCATCTGTAAATGTTTGACTAATTATAGCAAGAGTAACTGGCATTATCATTGCTCCTCCTAATGCCAAAAATCCACGTGATAAAATCAGAAATGTTGGTGTAGAAGAAACTCCAGCCAAAAATGATGCTAATCCAAATATAGTTATCCCAAATAGCAGTAATTTTTTATGTCCAATTTTATCTCCCAAAACTCCCATTGGTAATAACAAACCTGCCATAATAAGTGGGTAGACATCTATAATCCAAAGCACTTCATTACCTGACGCTCCCAAAGACAATGTTAGTGTAGGAATAGCGACATGCAAAATAGTAGCATCAATAGCCACAGGAATTATAGTACAGATAATAATAGCTAGTATAAACCATTGATTTCTCCCAGTAGCAATTGATATTTTATCTGTCTTTTCCATTTTTTATTTCTATTATCTTACTACAAAGTAACTTTAAAACTAACTACACTCGAAATAAAATTTAGTAACATTTCATTAGACATAATCAAAAAGTACTCACCATTAAAATATTACAATTATTTATCTCTTACTGCTTTAAAATAAGAAAATGTTAGTAGTTCGGGTTTTAGTGTTTTATAATCAATATGTTTATCATCTTTAAAAGTACTAAATTCCATTTTCTGTTTTTGGGTAGTTCCTTTTGCTAAATCTTCAAAAAATACCATCCCATTTATATCGCTATATCCACTATAATCAGCCGAAATATTCAAAACCTCCCAAATCATATTTTGAATTATTTTTTATGATTATATAACCGTCTTTATATGTAACGCTAACACCTTTAACAGATTCCTTCATATACTTATTTGATGGTTGTAAATATTTTTGAGCATAAGTTGGAGATAACCCAAGTACAATAAATGCTAGTATTGATAAAATGATTTTCATAAAATATATTTTTTAATTATTCCGAATTAAATTGAGTATGCAATTTAAACATATCTATTTAGAATTAAAACTAAATAATCAAACCTTTATAACCACAAAAAAATCTAGCCTTGCTTTACATATTAAAATCGGGATGCATTATTTGCCTAAATACATAAAATAAAAAACCACTCAAATGAGTGGTTTTAAATAGGAATCTCTTCTATAAATATGACTAATTTATCTTTGCTCTGTAATTGCTGATTGATTAAGCTTAATTATTCTTATTTTTTTATTTGTATTATCTGCTAAAAAAAGACGATCATTAAGTTGTGCTGTACTTACAATACTTCCAAAAATATTTGCCCCCATAACATCCGAAGCATTTACTCTTGGCTTGTAAATTTTATCCATAAATTCTCTTTTAGGATAAAGACGTAGATAATTCAAGTCCCCAACATTTTCCGATGTAATAGCCCAATCTGTACTAATAGCTACAGCAAGGGGTTTTGCCTCTCCAAAGGGTGTTACTACTGGTTGTATAGGACTATCAAGCGAAAATTTAGCATTGGCACGAATACCAGCAATGTTATAATACAAATATCCCTTTGCATTTCTCCCGGCTACAACTAAATTTCCATCTGCAACATCCATTGAATAAACTTCGTCATAACCTTTTAAGGTATTTAATTTAGCAATAGGAGCTAAATCCCATTCACTTTTATCGGTAATTTGTGATGTTCCAAAAACTTTAATACTAGTTTCTTTTTCTTTAACAAATACCAATCCGTCCTTAACTACAACTCCAAAAACGTGCACAAAAGTTTCCCACCACTGACCGTTTCCTACTGTACTAATCCCAGCATTTGTCACTTCATCAATAACAAAAAGTCTGGACTCAACACTTCCAATATAAATTCTGCCATTATCAACACATACTGAAGAAAGTTGCGTTAACGGAATTGTAGTAGTTCCTTTGGTGTAGTTTGTTATTGTTTTTATGTAAGCCAATGTTTCAGCATTGAAAACCTCAAGTACGTCACCATTACATATATACAATTTGCCATTTGCTACAGCAATACCCTTAGGATCAAACTTTCCAGTTCCATTTCCAATTTGACTTGCTGTAATTGTTGCTTCATCAGTAGGGTAATAATAACTAGAATTTGGAGAATTTCCATCGTAAGAATCTTTGCTGCAATTTGTAAAAAGGCAAAGTAATAATATAAAAAAAATTATTTTATTCATTTTGATTTGATATGTTAATTCCATTTTCCATCTCCTTTATATTTTAATAAGAATGGGTTTTTTGGATTAATATTAAAAACTGGTTTT
Source organism: Flavobacterium shii (assembly GCF_025847235.1). GTDB lineage: Bacteria > Bacteroidota > Bacteroidia > Flavobacteriales > Flavobacteriaceae > Flavobacterium > Flavobacterium shii. The sequence goes on along the minus strand of NZ_JAOZEW010000015.1, from coordinate 46,169 downwards.
TTATAAGTACCAGTAAGATATTTTGTTTTGGTCCATCCTTTTAATACTTCTGGATCAGTAAAAGGAAGGTCTTTTAGGTAAATTAAGTATTTGTAAAAATGGGTTAACATTTCTTGTTGTCCACCACCTTCACCACTATTGGCTAAGTTGCTACTATGGCTGAAACCAATGTGGTGAGAATATTCATGCGACCAAACTGACATTTCGCCAACCCAATGACCTGTTACATAACCAGATTCCCATTGAGAAGCTAATGGACCGCCTCCCCAAGCAGAATCGCCACCTACCATTGCCATATAAACGGTTCTATTGTCAAGATAGTTCCAATATATTTTCTCTATTTCGGTTTTAGGAAGATAATCATACTTTCCATCAACATCTTCATTATTACCATGCCAATCGGTTGCTCCGTTTACAACTGTACCCGCCTGAGTAGCTTGCTCTTGTTTATATCTGTTAAAATTAATAAAGGTATCGTAGTATATTGGGTGGCTTAAGGCATACGAATAGTTAATAATCATTGCAATCGCCTCCTTAGCCAAAACAGGATTCATTGGCAAATATTTACCAAGTTCGTTAATATGATATCCATCATTGAACTGAACTAAATGTGAAGACTTAATTTTTTTGAATTTTGCAAATAAAGGATCACTTGACTCAACCGAAAATTCAATTGCACCAGAAGAAAAACCAGTAATTTTATCAATTGTAACCGCATTTCCTGTTTCCAGTAAATAATCATTTTTTCCAGCGACCATAGGAATTTGATGAAACGAACGATGAAAAGCAGGGATTTTGGTGAAATTATAAATCAAAAATTTCTTGTCATAGTTAGCCAATTTAGCATAGATTCTTACATCTGTAAGTCCAACAGGCGAATAAAGAGAAATCTGTACTGAATCTTTTCCTTTTTGAATTACTTGCATAGGCTCATTTACTCGAAACCAACGATCTTGCTTATCGTACATTTTTGAAGGACTTTCGTCATCTTCAAACATTGTCATAGATCTGTTTCCAATCGGTAAATTTGTTGCGTCAATACTTGGTAAATAACTAGCATTGTAAGCAGTAGATTGGTCGTCATCATTACAACTTGTAAAAATGAGAAAACCTGTAATTAATAAGCTGGCAAAGAGCCACCTTTTAATGTTTGTAATCATTGTAGGTTAATTTAAATTTGTTTTTTTTATTTTGGGAATATTAGATTTTTGAATCTAACGACTGCAAATGTCTCCTAATCTTTCCTAAATAAAAACTTGTTTTTCTTGTTTATAGAAAACGATAATTATTAAGTAATTCTAGTCAGTAAAAGTGAGTATTACAAAATCTAGTTATAGTAATTTAAAAAAGTATATAAAACATAAAATCCACTCAATTGAGTGGATTTTATGTTTTTTTTTTCTTATTTATCGCTATAAATCAGATATTGCACTCTCATTTTTTTAAAGTCTCGCAAACCTTCTTTCCAACTGTTTCTGATTTCTTCTTCGGAGGTTCCTGTTTCTATTTGTTGTTGCAATTTTTCATTTCCTGCTCGTATAGAGAATTTTCTTTTGTCGAAAAACTTAGATTTATCTGCCGTGGTTTGGTATGCCTTAATCAACCATTTAATTTCTAGTTTATTAATTCTCGGAATTGCCGACAAATCTTCTCCATTACATTCTACTCCATTATATAGTGGATCTTTATCTCCAAAATTCGGTTTCGGAGTAAAAGCAAAATCACTTTTTGGTAAATAAGGCGATCCATAAATCTGAAATTGTTTTTCGGTTCCACGTCCCATGCTTACATTGGTGCCTTCAAAAAGACATAAGCTAACATATAAATTAATCGATTGGTCGTTAGGCAAGTTTGGAGAAGGTCTTACTGGCAAACTATAACTCATGCTTCTGTCATAATTCAAACACGGAATAACGGTCAGCTTACATTGAATCCCATCTTTTAGCCATTTCTCTCCATTAATCATCTTGGCTTCTTCGCCTAGCGTCATTCCGTGAAGTAAAGGAGTTCTGTGCATTCCTATTCCGCTTTGAAAAGCAATATCTAAAACAGGACCATCCACAATACCAATATTCGGATTCGGACGATCCAATACTATTAACGGAATATTATTCTCGGCACATGCTTCCATTATTCTGTGCATCGTAGAAACATACGTATATAATCGTGTTCCAACATCTTGCAAATCAAAAACCATGATGTCAATTCCTTTTAATTGTTCTGGACTTGGTTTGTTATTTTTCCCGTAAAGGGAAGTAATCGACAAACCTGTTTTTGAATCGATTTCATCCGATACGTCTTCCCCAGCATCGGCAGTACCTCTAAAACCGTGTTCCGGTGCAAAAATAGTTTTTATCTTTACTTTTTTCTCAACCAAAAAATCGACAAGATGGATTTTATCATCAATAATTCCCGTTTGGTTGGTAACTATACCAATAGTTTTCCCTTTTAGCAAAGGCAAATATTCAGTATAATTTTCTGCGCCTGTTTTTATTTTTTGCGCAAAAGATACTGTCGTGATCAGTATGCATATTATAATTAGTTTTTTCATAGTATTTAGTTTTTTTGCCACAGATTAAAGGATTAAAAAGATTTTTGTTGAGCAGATTGAGCAGATTTAATTCGTGAATTCGTGGCGACAAATAATCTGTGACCAATCCTTACTCATTAATTTGCCTCCAAATTTTAGCACTAAAATCATCTTTATACATTAATCTGTTTGTTCTGGTTGGATTTACGCGATTAGTTAAAATAATCAGAAATCTGTTTGTATCCCGGTTCATAAAGAAAAAAGTTCCCGTAAAACCAGTATGTCCAAAATCATTTGCTTTAAAAAATTCATCTGGTTTTCGTTTATCAAAACCCAATCCGCGATAAATACCTTCTTTTGCAAGCGGAGAATCTGTAAACTCTTTTACGACTTTGGCTTTTAGAATTTGTTTTCCTTTATAATTCCCGTTGTTCATTAGCATTTTGCAGATAACGGCAATCGATTCTGCGTTGGCAAACAAACCAGCATTTCCAGAAACTCCACCAAAAATCGCCGCAGCTTCATCGTGCACATAACCTTTAACGGTATCTTTTCTGAAAAAATTATCTACTTCAGTCGGCATTACGTTTTCGATCGAAGTCCATTTTAGCGGATTGTATCCAATTTTTGAAATTCCTAATTCGTTATAAATTTCATTTGTCAGCTGATCTAATTTTTTGCCTGTTTTGATTTCTATCATTTGTTTCACCAAAAGCAGATTTAAATCACTGTATACATATTTTCCTCTTGGATTTGTATTTGCTGTTGCAATCTGCGCATAAACCGTTTTATAAAATTCCGGATTCAGCCACATGTTTTTATAAATCTGAACCCAATTTTCTTTTGGTTGAAAAACAAGATATTTTGAATCGTAGATGATGTTTTTGTTCACATACATATTATCGAACAATTCCGGATAATTCTCCGATTTTTTATCCCTTAATAAAGGCGATCCGTCTGGCGTAGAAAGTAAACTTTGGTAAAAAGTAATACTTGGTGTTAAACCCGAAGTATGCGTCAAGAGTTCAAAAAGCGTTAAATCGGCAATGGCCGTGTTCTTATAAAACGGAACAATTTCTCCAACTCGATCTGTGAGTTTTATTTTGTTCTCTCCAACCAAGCGCATTGTAGCAAGCGTTGCTCCTAAAACTTTAGACATCGAAGCCAGATCGAAAACATCGTCTGTTTTTACTAATTGCTTTTTAGTATAATCATGATAGCCATAATTTTTGGAAATCAAGTTAAAATCTCCAGTTCCTACAATAATTTGTGCTCCCGGAAAAAAGCCTTTTTTAAGTGCATTCTGCATCATCGAATCAATGTAGGCTTCATTTTCTTTATTATCGCCGTCAATATTTATTTTTTTAGGAGAATGGAAACTCATTCCTAAAAAAACAAAAGAAATAATGATGAGGCTAAATATTATCTTTCTCATAATTTACGGATTAATTCTTAAATCCTGAGCAGCCATTAAGGGTTCGTTGTTAGTTGCAGTAATCATGATTTTTACTGCTTTTACAGGTTGTTTTGGATAAATAGAAGCATTTCCGTAATCAAAACTATCTCCTTTTTCAAAATCAACACCATTATACGAATATTCAACATGACCATCATTCACAATAAATCTTGGATGATGCGGAATCCCTGTTAATACATCTATTTTTGAAGAAACAACAGGATCGGTAAAAGTGTATAAAATCCAGTCACCATTTGCACACGCAACATCGGTACGTAAATACGTTTCTATATTATAATCTTCTAATTTTGAAATTGGAAATTTAGGATTTTCGGCCATAGATGAGGTTACTTTTACCTCTGGTTCCAAATAAGGCGAACAATTGAAATTTACCTTAGCCGAAGATTCTTTTACTTCTTTATTATCAACAGTAAAATCCAAACGATACTTATTTTTTTCGCTATAATTTTCAATAACAAATCGCAAACGAGGTTTTGATTTTAAGGCTTTTTCTTCTGCATAAGTCTGGATTAATTTATCATTTTCAAAAAGTGAAACTGATTTAATATTTCCACTTGTGCTTCCGTCAGTTGTTGAATCAAAAGTAAGGTACCAAATCCCGCTTTTATCAACGTGTTCTGAAATATCTTCCGAAATATTTAAAACTTCAATTTTAGAGGTATTCCAATTTGCTACCGGTAATTTTTCCACTTTTACAGCAGGACTTGCAATTTCTTCATTAAAAAAAGTACGGAACATATATTGCTCATAATCCTTTGTCTGAATTGGATTTGTATATAAAGGCGATTGTCTTGTAGGCTCGTTTCCTTGCGCATCATAACGCACAACTGCTCCTGCATAAGGTGGTGTTACGGTAATAGTTCCGCTTTTGTAAATTGCTGTTGGTGGAAAATCTCTAAAAGCAATTCCCATATTTGCCAAACGCTGTAAATGGCTGTTGGTTAATCTTCCGTAAAAATTATCCCAGTTTTTATCTTCTTTTTTAGACCATCCGATTTCTGACAAGGCACTGATTCTTGGGTAACTTTGGTACTCTACAAATCGTGTTGGACGATCCAAATATTCGCTCCACAAAGCACCCTGAACACCTTTTATCAGTTTTTGTTGTTCTGTCGTTAAATCATCATTAGGAATTGGCTCAAACGAATAGGCTCTTTTTGTATCTGTAATGGCTGCCCAACGATGACCACGCTCATTTTCGGATTGTGCCATATCAAAATAAGTATATTGTCCCGGCATCATAATGGTTTCATGACCTCTTTTAGCCGATTCAATTCCGTAACTTATTCCCTGCCATGCACTAATTAAAGTATTTGGATTTATTTCTCCACCTTTTAAAATTTCATTCCAGCCATTTGTTTTTTTATGATATTTATCGACAATGGTTTGAACTCTTCTAAAGAAATAATTCTGAAGCTGAAAACTATCTGTAAATCCTTCTTTCGCCATCAAAGCCTGGCATTTTGGACAATGCTCCCAATTGGCTCTGTTTACCTCATCTCCTGCTACATGTATATACTCAAAAGGAAACATTTCTGAAACTTCTCTAATTATAGAATCTAAAATTTGATAGTTTTCTTCACGCCCCACACACCATACATTTTTTACTTCTCCCTGTACACTTTTTGTTTCCTGAGTTGTAACACATCCTATTTCTGGATATGCTGCTGTTACTGCACGTGAGTGTCCCGGAATTTCGATTTCTGGCATAATTGAGATTCCACGAGCTGCTGCATAAGCCACTACTTCTTTCATATCGGCTTGGGTATAATAACCGCCATAACGTTTGTTTCCTGAACCGTAGGATGGTAATAATACTTCTCCTGGTCCTCTCCAAGCTCCTTTTAAGGTTAAATCTGGCATAGATTTAATTTCGGCTCTCCAACCGTTATCATCTGTAAGATGCCAATGAAAAATATTCATTTTATGTGCTGCCAACCAGTCGATATAATTCTTAACCGTTTGCTTATCAAAAAACTGTCTGGAACAATCAAGCATCATTCCGCGCCATTCAAAACGAGGATAATCTTCTATTTTTACAAATGGTATTGTTCCTTTTTTTACCTCTTTGGCTGAGCAAATCTGTAATAAGGTTTGAAGTCCGTTTAAGACTCCGTTTGAAGATTTTCCTTTTACAACAACTCCTTTTTTGGTTACGCTTAATTCATATCCATCATTAGGAAGATTTAATTTTTCATCTACTAAAAATGATATTCCATTTTTTTTATTGCTTTTTCCAATAGAAACAATTGGTTTAATTCCTGTGGTTGCAAAAAAATCACTTCCTATATAATCGGCACTTTTTTGTAACTTTTTGTCTACAATAATTTGTAATGAGGAAGGAATTATAAATGTTCCTTCTTTCTGTTCTATTTTTACTGGCTGCGGAATTATATCGAGTTTCTGAGCCTGTAATACATTCAGGGAACTCAAGAAAACTGCGATTAGTAGCATACTTTTTTTCATCTTTTCTGGTTTTTTGTTTTGTTAAAATTGTATTGGAATACTTTCCGTTTGTGTGGTACTCAAAGCGGTAATGGCATAGATGTATTTATCAAAATTAGCGTTTGGCACTTCTAATTTTGTTGCTGTGGTTACGTAGTAAATATTCTCTGAGCTAGAGAAATCGGTTATTTTTCCTTTGGAAAATCTATAAATCACATACTTTTTATTGTTCAGTCCAGCCTTCCAGGTAAGCAATCCTTTATCTCCGCTTTTAGCAATTGTAGCATTTATTGGTGGTTGTGGTGTTATTCTTGTAATTCTGTTTGCCTCAGGTGTTAATGCGATATATTTATATTCTTTCTCGATAATCGGTTTTCTAAGTGTATCTCCTTTTTTTAGAAAATTGTTTGCTGTAAAATACATTGAGCCATCTAGTAAAGGCAGAGACCGAACCATTTCTATTTGCTTCACAATCTGGTCTGGACTTCTCCACTCTACTTCGTTAGCCGTTTTTGAAAGCTTATAAACTCCGTGACCTACATACACATTTGTCCCATATTTATGTTTTGCCCACCATTTTGCCAAAACTTCAAAATTTGCTCTGTCAAAACCAATGTGCCAATATATTTGAGGTGTTACATAATCTATCCAGTTTTCTTTTTGCCATTTTAAAACATTGGCATACAAATCATCATAGTTTGTCGCTCCTGCCGTCGTATTTGATCCTTCTGAATCTTTAGCAATATTTCGCCATACGCCAAAAGGTGAAATTCCAAATTCGACTTCTGGTTTATTTGCAATTATAGTATCTCTTATTTGTTTGATTATTAAATCGACATTGTCTCTCCTCCAATCGTCTTTGTCCTTAAACTGTCGAGGTTCTTTGGCAAAAGCAACTTCATCAGGGAATTCTTGTCCAGCAATTCTGTATGGATAAAAATAATCGTCCATGTGTATTGCCTGAATGTCATAATTCCGAACTATTTCCCCCACTACCGAAGCTACAAAATCTCTGGTTTCTTTGTAACCGGGATTAAAATATCTCGTTTTTCCGTACGTAAGGAATAGCTCTGGTTTCTTAAAATACAAATGTGTTTTGGCAAGTACATCCTTAGTTGTGTCTTTTTGTACACGATAAGGATTTAGCCATACATGCACGCTCATTCCTCTTTTTCCAGCTTCATCAATCATCAATTGTAATGGGTCAAAACCTGGGGCAACGCCTTGTGTTCCTGTTATCCAATGTGATGCTGGTTCTTTTGTCGATTTGTAATAGGCATCGGCTGTAGGACGAATTTGAAAAATTACAGTGTTCAGATTATACGACCGTAAATTATCCAGAATCGCAATCATTTCAGCTTTCATCACTTTATCTGACAAACCTGGTTTTGAAGGCCAATCTATATTATCGACAGTAGAGATCCAAGCTGCCCGCATTTCTCTTTTAGGCGGTTGCTGTCCAAAAAGATTGGCTTGAATCAGCAACACTAGAATTAAAATTTTTAAGGTTTTCATAAATTCTATTTTTGGTTAGTTATTTTTTTTAATCTTTAGCGGAGGATTTAACCGCTAAGCTCGCAAAGATTTTTTAATCTGTTTAATCCTAGGGCAATTAACCGCAAAGTCCGCTAAGATTTTACGCAAAGTTCGCAAAGACTTTTAATCTATTTAATCCTTTAATCTGTGGCGGAAAATTAACTGCAGAGCACGCAAAGGTTTTCACTTAATATTGTCATTCAAGAAATGACAAACTAGACGAAACAACTTACTCTAACAAATAAATTCCTCCCTCAATAAGCGATGTCCAAACGTTGCCTTTTTCATCTACTGAAAATCCGTTTACACTCGAACTTCCTAAATTAATTTGTTTTATAATCTCAAATTTCTCCTCATCAACAATTACGACTTCTCCTTTTCTGCTTCCTATATATATCTTATTATTGCTTTCTATTATTGCTGCCGGATTATGTTCGTACCCTAGTTTTAAATCTAGAATCTTGCTTTGGGCAATCAAATTTTCTTCTGTCAATTCTAGATTATCACTCAATGGCAATCTTAGCAATTCGCCATTCATTGTTTTTGCATAAAACCGCTTTCCATCTTGGCTTTTTCCCATCGATTCTCTAACTTTCCATTTAGAAGTTCTCAAAAGTGTTTTACCTGTTTCGATATCCAAAATGGTCAAAAAACGTTCGGGAGTAACAAAGTAAAGTCTGTTTTTTGTCGACACTACATTTACATTTCCAGCCGAATACAAAAGCTGATTTGTATTGCCGTTATTCCATTTCCAAATAAGTGCTCCCGTATTTTTATTTAAGCAATACATATTAGCATCCCATGCTCCGAAAATGATTTTGTCTCCTTGTATCAATGGTGTTCCTTGCGAATACGATTGTGGTAAGTTATTCTTCCAGATTACCTGTCCACTAGCGGCATCTATGCAAATAAATGCTGTAGAACTTGCTGTATAAATTTTATTGTTCTCGACAATTGGCGAACCTACCAAAACTCCGCCAACAGCTTTGCTCCATTTTTGTTTACCCGATTCGGTATCAAATCCTAACAGATTCCCCTCTATCGTACCAATAACAAGATTGTTTTTTACAATAATTGGTGCGAAATAAATAGCATTCCCTGTTTCTGTTTTCCAATTCAGCTTTTTATTTTTCAAATTAACCGATTGTATCTCACCAATAGAATTGGTAAAATAAAGGCTCTTTTTATCAAAACAAGGAACACTATAAATAGATGCAATGTCTTTTATAAATGGAAAGAAATTAGTTTCTAAATTATCTTTGGGAATTTCAATTTTTGAAGGTTTTGTTGGAACGGAGAAATTAAAAACTCCTGCTTTGTCTATCACTTTCTGATAAACACTAATACTATCATTACTGATTACAACTTCGTTATAGCTTTTTGTTTTTCCGTCGCGTGAAGTAATCGACGCTCCCATAATACCGCTTAAACCCGAGAAATCATATTTTTTTAAAGTGTGTCCGTGACCACAGAAACTTACAACTGTAGGGTACTTTTCTAGAACAGAGAGTACTTCTTTATAATTACTCACACTATTATCTAATGGGTAATGTGCAAAATTCAGTACTTTTTTATTGCTGTTCTTAAGACTGTCTTTTAGTGTTTGGTCAAGCCAAAGGACATCTTCATGCTTTACAAAACCATCTCCCATTTTCATGTATGGCCCACACGGAAATCCGATAAATAGATAATCTCCTTTTGAGAAAACAAATCTATCGTTTCCCCATATTTTTTTATAGGTCAATCCTGCGCTTTCGCTCCAATTGGTTTCGTGATTTCCTGAGATTACATAATACGGAATTTTCAATTTAGCCAGAATTGAATGCACTTGCTTTAGTTCATCATCTGCCCCACGATTCGTTAAATCTCCCGTTACTACAACAAATTCATTATCCGAATTATTGATTTCTTTTATAATGTTTTGCAACAAAAAATCATTTTCGTTCCCCACAGAAACATGCAAATCTGTAAGTTGTACAAACTTGATATTTCCTGATTTTTCTGCCTTTTGAGAAAACCCTGATGCAGTTATAAAAATCAATAATATTATCGAAAATGAATGTTTCATAAGCAATTATTAAATCTATTGGTTGTTATTGTTGTGTTAGACGCACTGCGGTGCGTCTCTACAGAAAACCTTTAAACCTTTGTTTCTCTGTCCCTTTAAACCTATTTCACAGAACTATTAAAAAAAATATAAAAAAACAGCAACTGAAATTTTAGGGAGTTTTCCCAATACTCACCATTATGTTTTCCTGGTCGTTCTATATAATCATGATTTATTTTTAGACCGAGCATCTTTGTATGAAGTTCTCTATTTACATCAATAAAAAAATCATCTACACCACAATCAATAATTAGTTTTAGATTGTTGTTCTCTACCAATCCAAGCATATTTACTACTGTGTTTTTGTTCCAATTTTCAGGAAATTCAGTTATTGAGCCTAAACGTTTTTTTATATCCCATTTCTCTGGAAACGGACGAAAATCTACTCCTCCGCTCATACTTCCAGCAGCTCCAAACACATCCTGATGTTTAAACGAAAGATACAATGCTCCGTGTCCACCCATACTAAGACCTGATATGGCACGACCTTCTCGACTTGCAATCGTTTTGTAATTTTTATCTATAAATGGAACTAGTTCATCTACAACATAAGTTTCATATTTAAAAGTTGGATCAATCGGACTATCAAAATACCAGCTTGAATAATTACCATCAACACCTATTACTATAAAACCATATTTATCTACCTGTTCGCCAACTTCTTTAAAGCTTTTTACCCAAGTTGCATAATTCCCACTATATCCATGAAGCAGGTAAACGACTGGTAATTTCTTCTTACTTTTTTTGTAATTCTCAGGAACTATTACACACGTCTTTATGTTTTTATTCATCGAAGTGCTAAACACTTGTATCGTGTCAATCTTAGCAGCTCTTGCCGAAAAAAATAGAAATACTAAGAGTAATGTATAGATTGTTTTTTTCATAGTATTATGGTGTTTTTTATTGTAAACATTCTCTCAAAATCGTCACTGGATGCATTGCTTTTCTATTGGTTCCATCAAAAATCTGATGCCGACAGCTTGTTCCTGCAGCAGCAATTGCCGTAGTTGATTCGGTTGTACGGATTTTTGGAAATAAAGTATCCTCGCCCATTTGCATACTAATTTCGTAATGTTCTTTTTCATATCCAAATGAACCCGCCATACCACAACAACCTGAATTATAAATGGTAACCGAACTATTTTTAGGTACATTTAGCATTGCAAAAGAAGCTTCGACAGTACTTAATGATTTTTGATGACAGTGCCCGTGAATTTTTATTGTTTTCTCCACATCCGAAAATTGTCCGGCATGAATTTTCCCTGTTGTTATTTCTCGTTTAAAGAACTCTTCAACTGTAAATGTATTTTTCGATAATTTCTCGGCACTTTCTTTGTCTTTTGCCAATCGAATGTATTCGTCTCTAAAAGTCAATATTGCCGATGGTTCAATTCCAACTAGCGGTATATTTTCTGAAATTAAATCTTTAAAAATACCTACGTTTTTATTGGCGATTTCTTGTGCTTCTTCCAGGAATCCTTTGGATATAAAAGCTCTTCCGCTTTCTTCGTGATCTACAATAATTACTTCGTAGCCTAAGCTTGTCAGTAATTCATAGGCATCTATCCCAACTGGAACATCATAATAATTGGTGAACTCATCACAAAAAAGATAGACTTTTCCGTTTTCGAAAGAATTACTTCCTACTGATTTTTTATTTTTTTCATACCACTTTCTAAAAGTCGTTGGTGCCAATAATGGAACTTGTCTTTGAGATGCAATTCCCATGCTTTTTTTAACCAAGCCTAAATTAGCTACAAAATTTATCATAGAAGGCGCAATGCTTCCTAACTTATTAAGTTTAGAATTGAAAGCAAATATTTTATTGCGAACAGAAAATCCGTTTGCTTTTTGGTATTGGTATAAAAACTCCGATTTTAAAGTCGCTACATCTACATTACTTGGGCATTCGCTCGCACAGGCTTTACAGCTCACACACAACTCAAATACTTTATATAATTCTTCGTGGTCGAATTTATTGTCTTTCTCCGAATGGGTTAGGTATTCTCTCAGAGCATTGGCTCTGGCACGAGTCGTATCTTTCTCATTTTTGGTAGCACGATAACTAGGGCATAAAGTTCCTCCTGCCGAAGGTAATTTTCTGCAATCGCCTGAACCATTACATTTTTCGGCAGCACGCAAAATCCCCATACTATCTGAGAAATCCTGAATTGTTTTAATATCTGGTTCTACTCTTCCTGATTCTACCCGAAGGTTCTCGTCCATTTTCCAAGCGTTTACAATTTTTCCAACATTCAAAATTGTATGTGGGTCAAAAGCGCTTTTAATTCGTTTTAATAATTCGTAATTCTTTTCGCCTATCATAAAAGGCAAAAACTCTCCACGAACTATTCCATCACCGTGTTCTCCACTTAGTGAACCTCTATATTTTTTTACCAAAATAGCCACTTCGGTAGCAATGTTTCTAAATTGGTGTAATCCTTCTTTTGTTTTTAAATTTAAAACCGGACGTAAGTGAATTTCTCCTGCTCCTGCGTGTGCATAATAAATAGCACTTTGCCCATGACTTTCCATCATGGCAGAGAAATCGGCAATATAATTAGGTAAATCACTTAGTTCAACCGCTGTATCTTCTATAGAATCTGCTGCTTTATCATCGCCTACAATACTTCCTAAAAGCCCCAATCCTGCTTTTCGCAATTCATTTATTTTATCAATATCGGTTCCATAAATTTTAGGCAAAGCATACCCAAAATTATTTTCCTCAAGGTCTTTAATCAAAGCATCTGCCTGAAATTCGGCATCTTCCATATTATGGTGAGATCCTACTTCGAGCATTATAACTGCCTTGGGTTCTCCCACAATAAAAAACCTGTTTTTAGCTTGTTCTCTATTTGTTTTGGTACAATCTAATATCGTATCATCCATCATTTCACAAGTATACAAATGATGTTTCATTGCAGTAACTACAGCTTCTAAACTTTCTTGAATAGTATGAAAATGTGCCACAACCATAACATTATTTGTTGGTGGCAAATCATCTACTTTCAGTGTGATTTCTGTGGTAAATGCCAAAGTTCCTTCACTTCCGCAAAGTAACTTTCCTAAATTTATTGTGTTTTCTTTACCCGAAAATAAGTCTGATTTTAATAATAAATCAATGGCATAACCTGTATTTCTTCTGTGAATTTCAGGTTTCGGAAATTCTTTTACAATTTCTTCTTGGTTTTCTTTATTCGAAAGTTCCTCGTAAATTGCTTTGTAGATTTTACTTTCCAGCGAATCCCCTTTTGTCTTTTCTATAAATTCCTCCGAAGACATTTCCTTAAATACAACAATGCTTCCGTCGCTTAAAACAGCTTTAATTTCGACTATTTTATCGCGAGTGACACCATAACGTATCGATGTTGTTCCTGATGAATTATTCCCTACCATTCCGCCAATCATACATCGATTTGTGGTCGAAGTATTAGGTCCAAAGAATAATCCGTGTGGTTTTAAATACAGATTCAGTTCATCGCGAATTACTCCAGGCTGGACTCTTACAATTTTACTTATAGGATCAAAAGCCACAATATTAGTAAAATGTTTAGAAACATCTACAATTATTCCATTTCCCACCGTTTGACCGGCTAAAGAAGTCCCTGCTGTTCTGGGAGTTATTGAAATCTTATTTTTTTCTGCAAAACGAATAATCTTGACAATATCTTCTTCTGATTTTGGAACTGCCACTGCAAGTGGCATAATTCTATAAGCAGAAGCATCTGTAGCATATAATTTTTTATGAAGCTCATCATAAAAAAGAGTTCCTTCTAATGAATCAGATAATTGTTTTAATTGAAGAGGGTCAGACATTTAATGGTGGTATTGTTTTTTTTTAAATATAAAATGGTTAATCTTTATATTATTCTTCAAGTTCTTTTATTGAACTTATTTGTTAGCAAGATTAAACCCAACAGATTTTAAAAATCTGTTAGGTTCGCGGTACAAAATCTTGCAGGATCATAATCCTATTGGAAATCAATGTTTTATTAATCGAATTTGTTTATTAGTAATCAAAACGCTTAAAAGCTTCTATTGCTTCATATTCTGCAAGCCCAAGGTCATCGTATAAAATTGCTGTATTCTTATTGCGATCCTCAGCTCTAACCCAAAATTCTCTTGAGTCATTTCCTTGAAACATTACTCTGTCTTTTTGAGATTGATGGTATAAAATTGCATGACGCTTTAATAATACTTCCGATGGACTTAATGGTACTGCCATATCAATTTCGTGGATATCCCATTCATGCCAAGCTCCTCTATACAACCACAACCAACAATCATTCATATAAAGTTGTGACTTTAATTCCTTCATTGCAGCAAATATGGCATTAAGACATACTTCATGCGTTCCATGTGGATCTGCTAGATCTCCAGCTGCAAATACTTGATGTGGTTTTATTTTGGCGATAATATCTTTTACGATTGCAACATCTTCGGGACCTAATGGGTTTTTCTTGACTTGTCCGGTTTCATAAAATGGAAGATCCAGGAAATGAGTATTTTCGTCCTTTAATCCTATATATCTTGTAGCTGCATAGGATTCTCTTCTTCTGATAAGCCCTTTTAATTTTCGAACTTCCAAAGAATCGATTTGATTTTCTGATTTATTATTCAGAAAATCAATCACCAATTTAAAATTTATTTTAGTATCGACATCAGTAACAAAATCGTTGCATACCTCAGCAAATTTTAATGCCTCATCATCGGTAACCGCTATGTTTCCAGAAGTTTGATATACAACATGCACATCATGCCCTTGTTTTATTAATTTAGAAAATGTTCCTCCCATCGAGATAACATCATCATCTGGATGTGGACTAAAAAGAATGACTCTTTTCTTTGCCGGATTGGCTCTCTCTGGACGGTGTGAATCATCTGTATTAGGTTTTCCCCCCGGCCATCCTGTAATGGTATGCTGTAAAACATTGAACATATTAATATTCAAATCATAAGCAGAACCTTCTTGCGCCAAAAGGTCTGACATACCATTATTGTTATAATCTCTGTCGGTAAGTTTTAATATAGATTGTTTGGTTTCTTTACATAGCCAAACGATTGCTTTGCTTTTTAATTCTTGTGTCCAAGTACAACCGCCTACTAACCACGGTGTTTCAAATCGTGTTAGTTCAGATGCAGAAGACTTATCTAATACAAAAGTTGCGTTTGAATGATTTTGCAAAAATGTAGCAGGAACTTCTGAACTTATATCTCCTTGAATGGTTCTCTTGATAATTGCAGCTTTATTTTGTCCCCAAGCCATAAGTACAATTCTTTTAGATCTAAGAATTGTAGAAACTCCCATTGTAATAGCTCTTTTGGGAACGTTATCAATACCATTAAAGTCTGATGAGGCATCGACTCTCGTAATATGATCTAATGTTATAATTCTTGTTCCTGAATTAATGTGTGATCCTGGCTCATTAAATCCTACGTGTCCTGTACGACCAATTCCTAGAAGTTGAAAATCAAGCCCTCCAGACTCTTTTATTTTCATTTCATAATCAATACAATATTGATTCAGTTCGTCTAAAACCACTGTTCCGTCTGGAATATTTACGTTTTCTGGTTTTATATCGATATGATTAAACAGATACTGATGCATGAAATAATGATAACTCTTACGGTTCTCTTTGGTCATCGGATAATACTCATCCAGATTAAAAGTAACAACATTGTGAAAACTAAGCCCCTCTTCTTTGTGCATTCGAACTAACTCTTCGTATACTTTTATAGGTGATGAGCCTGTTGCCAGACCAAGTACACAAGTTTTATTCTTAGCTTGTTTTGAACGTATTAATTCGGCTATTTCCTGAGCAACTGCTTTTGAACCTACAATTGAATTATCAAAAATCACATTATGATTTTTTTCAAATCGTGTTTCTTCAAATTTTCCGGGTATGTCGTATGCCAAAGAAGTATTGGTTTTCATAATATATCTCTTAGTTAAAAAATTAGTTTAACAAATATATACAAAAAACAAAACGAATACATTATTTTGCGTTTTTTAATAAAAATAAATTATAATCCAGTAAAATAATGCACGAAAGATTGATTCAATCTTAAATTATAGTACAAAAACCCCGGATTTTCTATACTCTTCCAATCTTAAATCTTCTGGATCCAAATCGGTAACAATGGTATCTAGCTGACTAAGCTCACAAACAACATGCGGCATTTTAGTATTTAATTTATCAGAAGAAAACATAGAAACAACTCTATCAGAGGACTCTATCATGGCTTTTTTAACAATAGAAACTTCATATCCTATTTCTGTCAGGCCCTGCTTTACGTTAATACTACTGGCACCTATAAAGCAAATATCCGCCTTAATCTTCGACAAAACCTGGATTACATCCATCCCTATAGTAACCATTGCATTTTTCTGCATTTTTCCACCAATAAATATTAAATCTATATTTGGATGCTGGGACAATTGCATTGCTATCGGTAAGCTATACGTATAGATAGTAGCCTTTAAATCGGAAGGAATCAGCTTTGCAAAAACCAAATTTGTGCTTCCTCCACTCATTATAATAACCTGTCCATCACGCAATAAAGACAATGCTTTTGTAACAATTTTTATCTTTTCATCTTCAGCACTTATATCAATATTAAAAACATCAACTGCCTTTTCTATAACCTGTATCGCACCACCATAAACCTTCTCTAGCAGTTTTTTGCTATCCAATTCATTTAAGTCTCTCCTTATTGTATCTTCTGATAAATCCAGAGCCAAAGCCAAATCCGTTGTGACAACTTTTTGTTCTTCAATGAGTTTAGTCATTATATATTTATGTCTTTCGGCTTTCAGCATTTTTTAAAAATTAAAATTTCAGCACAAATATATCAAATAATTCAATTCAAAAGCGGAGAACACCCTAGCAACCGCAACAGTTTGCGCATTTAAAATTACAATTACAAAATACAAGTTATCATTCAGTTAAAAATGCATTATTTTGCATTATTAAAGTTAATTTTTGAAAATAAATACAAAATATTGCATTTACACGCAATAAATAAATATATTTGCTCAACAACCATTAAAAAAACCAAATAATCATGAAAAAATCATTTCTTATTTCATTGTTGGTTTTGTTCGCTCAAGTAGCATTTGGGCAAACAAAAACAATTACTGGAACTGTAAAAAACAAAGCAGACAAAATTCCTATACCGGGAGTTACTGTACTTATTAAAGGAAGTGCAAATGGTAGCTCTACCGATTTTGATGGAAAATTCAGCATCGCCATAACTCCTGGACAAACTCTTAGTTTCAGTTATATGGGTTACGAAACTAAGGACATCAAAATTGAAGGGCAACAAACCATCAATGTTGATCTGGCAGAAACCACTTCAAAACTAGACGAGGTAGTTGTTGTAGGATTTGCTTCCCAGAAAAAAACTAATGTAACAGGTGCTGTCGCTTCTATTGATGTTGCTAAAACAATAGGAAGCAGACCATTAACAGATATAAGTAAAGCATTACAAGGCACTACACCCGGTGTAAACATTAACTTTGACTCTGGAAACCTCAACCGTGCAGCAAAGATAAACATACGTGGAGCGGGAACTATTAATGGTTCTGATGCTCCTCTTATATTAGTTGATGGAGTTCCAACGGATTTAGCACTTATTAATCCAAATGACGTAGCAACGATGTCTGTACTTAAAGATGCGGCTTCGGCGTCTATCTATGGAGCTCGTGCTGCTTTTGGGGTAGTACTTATTACTACTAAAGGAGGAAAAACAGGAGAGGGAAAAGTTCGATTCTCTTATAGCGGAAATACTGCTTTTACCAATCCTATTTCTACATTACAATTCTTAGATCCAACAGAAGAAATTCCGGGCTTGATCGCAGCAGGAACACGTTCTGAAGGAGCTACACCAGAATTTTTCGGAGCAAATTACAGTACTTTACTAGCAGGAATTAAAACCTGGAAAGAAAAATATGCTAATAACCGTACCAGCAATGAAATGGTTTATGGTGAGGATTGGGAAATAAAAAATGGTACACCTTATTTTTACAGAGTTTGGGATGCCAATAAAGAAATGTATGCAAATAATGCAGTTCAAACTTCACACAACTTTTCTGCACAAGGTAATCTGGGAGAAAAAAGTTCTTTCTACGCTTCATTTTCACTTACAGATCAAGAAGGTATGTTAAGAGTGAATCAGGAAACCAGAAAAAGAACAAATATAAACTTAGGATTCACTACAAAACTAGCCGATTGGCTTACAGGAGATTTCAAAGTAATGACAATTCGCAATAATTACAGCCAGCCTTTTAATTATTATGGAGGTTCTGGTACCGATGACTCAAAATATACAGGTTATTTTGGTTATGCGTTACGTTGGGGACAATACACTCCGAATTTCGGAACGTACAGAGGGTATAATTTCCGTACAGCGGGAGGGTATTTATCTAATGCCTCTATGAACGAAAATAATCAATATAACAACAGGTTAAGTGCTAAATTTACAGCAGAAATAGCAAAAGACCTTAATTTAATAACCGAAATAAGCAGTGTTACCGATTATTATTCAAGAAAACAAAACGGTGGTAAATTCCAAGCTTGGGATAGCTGGTCGGCAATGCCTTATGACGCTACAACAATCCAAACTGCTATACCTACAACTCTTGAAGCTGGAAATGATTTTGTTTCCCAATCGAAGGCAGAAACAAAAACAAATGTTGTTAATATTTATGCTAACTATAAAAAACAATTTAATAAACATAATATTAAATTCTTAGGAGGTTTCAACTCGGAGTGGCAAGATTTCTCTCGTACTTATGCAAGAAGAAATACACTGTTAGACAAATCAAAACCGGAGTTCAATCTTGCAGTAGGAGAACAATTTGTTTCCGGAGCTGCAAATACTGATTTAAACCCATCAGAAACAAGCTATTCAATCGCAGGTTTCTTTGGTCGTATCAATTATGATTATAACGGAATTTATTTATTAGAAGTGAACGCCCGTTATGATGGTTCCTCTAAATTCCCAACAGACCAACAATGGGGATTCTTCCCATCAGCATCTATAGGATATAAAATTGTTAATGAATCATTTATGGAAGGCACACGTGGTTGGTTAAACGACCTTAAATTACGTGCTTCTATAGGGGCAATTGGAAATCAAAATATTGGAAACAACGCCTTCTTATCTGTATTAAATTCTAAAAATCCATCGTGGATAAATAGCGGGTCTGTACTACCTCCTTCTACAGAGTTACCTTCTAATGTAGACCCAGCATTAACTTGGGAAAAAGTATATACTAAGGATGTAGGTATAGATATTAGAATATTTGATATGCTTAGTGCTTCGTTTGACTGGTACCAACGTGATACAAAAGGAATGCTGGCTCCTGGTATAACACTTCCGGGGTCATTTGGCCAGAACGCAGCACAAACAAACTCAGGAAACATGAGAACAAGAGGATGGGAATTGTCTTTGAACTTTAATAAAAATATTAGCGAAAATGCTTCGGTATTTGTTGATGTGGCTTTATCAGATTACAAATCTGTAATTACAAAATGGAATAATACTTCTAAACTACTAGGCTTAGTTTCACCTGGTGTATATCCTTATTATGATGGTTACGAAATTGGTCAGATCTGGGGTTTAACAAGTGATAGACTTTTGCAATCTAGTGACGTGTTTACCAATAATGGTAAAACGGTTAATGGAGTTGACTATTCTAAAACAATGCTTGGTAATTTTAAATACGGCCCTGGAGATGTGCATTATGTAGACACTAATGGTGATGGTGTTATATCACGTGGAGCAGGAACTGCAGATGATCATGGAGATTTAAGTAAAATTGGTAACTCAACTCCTCGTTACAAATACGGAATAACTTTAGGTGGAAAATATCGCGGACTTGATATTTCCGGTTTCTTCCAAGGAGTTGGTAAACGTGACTACTGGGCTGCCTCAGATGCTGCATTACCTTTCTACCGTGCGCCACAACAAATGTATGCAAACCAAGCAGACTATTGGACACCTGAAAATACAGAAGCGTACTGGCCTAATCCGTATTCAGGGAATGAATCGACTGCTTTTGGTGGTGCTACTAATGGTATGAATAACTTCATAACTCAATCAAGATACTTGCTTAACATGTCATATTTACGTCTTAAAAATGTTACTCTTGGATATTCTTTACCTAAGGATTTTATCAAAAAAGCAGGATTAGAAAAATTAAGAATATACGCTTCGGGAGAAAACTTAGTGACTTGGGCAGATAGCCGTCTTCCTGTAGATCCAGAAATTGACGAATCAGAAGTTTTCTGGGGAAGAGCTTATCCATTTACCAAAACAATATCTTTTGGTGTTGAGCTATCTTTCTAATACTAACAATTCAAAAATTTTAAAATGAAAAAAACAATTATAAAATCTAAATTACTGCTGATATTTGCTGCAACTATAGTAGCAATGAACGCAGTAAGTTGTTCGGACTATCTAACAGATGATCCTGCAGATAAATTTACAAACGAAAACTTTTGGCAATCAGAAGACAATGTAAAAACTTTTTCATGGGTTAACTATGATACATTCTATGGTTACGGAAACGGCACGGGAATTGGACTTTCTTCTTTCTATTTCCATGGTAGCGATTCCAAAGTAGATGATAACCTGGCTGCTTACGTTTTTTATCAAATGCCAGTTACACCAATTGCGACTAATACAACTTCATGGAATGAATACTATACCCTTATTCGTCGTTGTAACTTGATGCTGGAAAAAATACCTACTGTTCCTATGCCTGAGGCAAAAAAGAATCATTACATAGGCGTAGCTAAATTTTTCAGAGCGTATACTTATTTCCGTTTAGTTCAAAAAATGGGAGATGTACCTTATATCGATAAATATTTATCTCAAAATGATCCTGAAGTATATTCGCTAGCAATGAAAAGAGCAGATATTATAGATAAAGCTATTGCAGAGCTGGAAGAAGCAACTAAATTGTTACTGGATACTGGTGATAAAAATACTACTGTAAATAAATATACAGCTTATGCTGCCTTAAGTAATGTTTGTATCTACGAAGGAACTTATAGAAAATACCATTTAGGTCAAGATGGAAGCGCTTATCTTAATAAAGCCAAAACAGCTTCATTGGCAATAATGAACAATACAAGTTATAAATTAAACACCGATTGGAAATCTCTTTACAACTCTGTTGAATTGGCTGGTAACTCTGAGGTGATACTTGCAAAACGTTATTTAACAAACGTATTAATGCACTCTCTTCAAAACTATACCAATACATCTACTATTCAATATGGTTTAACAAAATGGGCTGCCGAGAGCTATGTAACAACAAATGGATTACCGATACAACAAGCAGGAAATACTCAATTTACAGGAGACGATAACGTTACCAAAACTTTTGCTAATAGAGATCCCCGTTTAGGTAAAACTGTAAATCCTGCCAATTATGGATATAAAGGAAAATCATTTAGTGCTGCTGCCTTAACTTCAATGTCAGGATATGTGTTTGAATTATACAACAATCCTGCAACAACAGGTCCAGATGTAACAACAGGAGGCCGTAATTATACCGATGCGCCAATATTTACATTAAGCGAAGTATATTTAAATTACGCAGAGGCTTGTGCAGAACTTGGTACTGCGACAAATACCGACCTTGATATATCTATCAATAAAGTACGTGTTCGTGCAGGAATAGCACCATTAACTACCGACGGGAGTAATGCCTTTACAGGAGGAGTACAAATTGATGATCCAAGAAGAACAGCTACTTTAGAACAAATTTCGGGCGCTGTTAATCCTCTTATCTGGGAAGTACGTCGTGAGCGTCAAATTGAATTTATGAGCTGGACAACGCTTAGGCAAATGGATATTTACCGTTGGAAAAAAGGAGATTACCTTGATACTTCAAAAAATCTAGATGTAAATCTTGGCGCAAGAATAGGTACTCCTGTTGGAACACAAGTTATAGTAGATGGCAACGGATATATAAAAATATACCCAACAAGCACTAGAACTTTTGAAGCCAAACACTATTTAATGAATATCCCAACAAATGATATTGATTTATATAAAGCTCAAGGCGTAGAATTAAAACAAAATCCAGGTTGGTAATTCCAAATTACTAAACTGATAAAATAATAAACTACCTCTGGGTACAGATAATCTCAGAGGTAGTATTTTTAAATTATATATTCGTACAACGAAGACATAGACGAAATAAGCTACATTCCATCATCAACAATCAAAAAACTGAATATCAATTAAATAATCAAAAATTTTATTTAGTAAATTTCACCTTCTAACTATTAAACTATAATTTAAAATGATAAAATTCATAGCACAAAGTATACTCATTATAGCATCTCTATTTTACACCTCCTCCTATTCCAGTTCATTACAGACTGTTGTAAAAAGTCACCCTCAAAAAATCAATGCCCCAGTAATTAAAACCGGAGCTGATAATTATGATAAATACCTGCCTTTATTAAAAGATAAAAAAGTAGGAGTTGTTACAAATCAAACAGGGATTTTGACTAACAAAAGCCATCTGGTAGATTTTTTATTAGAAAAGAAAATTATGGTTCAAACCATTTTTGCTCCCGAACACGGTTTTAGAGGAACCGCAGATGCAGGTGAGCATGTTGTAGATGGAAAAGATCCAAAAACAGGACTATCGATTATTTCTCTTTACGGAGACAATAAAAAACCCAAAGCAGCACAATTAGCAGAAATCAATGTTATGTTATTTGATCTACAAGATGTAGGTGCACGTTTCTACACCTATATTTCTTCACTGCATTATATTATGGAAGCTTGTGCAGAAAATGGGATTCTGCTTATAATTCTTGACAGACCAAATCCCAACGGCAGTATTGTAGATGGACCTCTTTTAGAAAAAGAATTTAAAAGTTTTGTGGGCATGCACACAATTCCATTACTACACGGAATGACCATTGGAGAATATGCTCAAATGATAAATGGAGAAAAATGGCTTAAAAATGAAGTCCAATGTAAGTTAACCGTTATTCCTTGTACTGATTATAACCGAAAAATGGACTATAACTTACCTGTAAAACCATCTCCAAATTTACCAAATGATCAATCTATAAACTTATACGCAAGTTTATGTTTATTCGAAGGAACTAATGTAAGCATGGGACGTGGAACCGAAAAACAATTTCAGATTTACGGTTCTCCTTTTTTAACGAAAACTAATTTCAGTTTTACTCCTAAACCAAATTTTGGAGCCAAAGACCCAATTTATAATGGAAAAAAATGCTTTGGTGAAGACTTAACTACTTATCCAAAACTAAAACAATTGGAACTTAAATGGCTAATAAAAGCCTATCAAAATACCAGTGATAAAACTAAATTCTTCAATCCTTTTTTTACAAAACTAGCTGGAACAAAAAAATTGCAACAACAAATTGAAAGCGGAATTTCTGAAGATAAAATCAGAAAGACCTGGCAGAAGGATTTAGAAGAATTTAAAAAAATGCGCATGAAGTATCTAATCTACTAAATCAACTCTTTATTTATTGCAGCGTAAAACCAATAATAAATCTATCCTCCAAAAAAATTAAATTAAAAAAATTAAATTAAAAATTAAAAAATGGCAAAAATAAATCCAGATACAGAACGTGAATCACTTTATTCGAATTTAGATAAAATGAGTACTAATGAATTACTTACCAATATAAATAACGAAGATAAAAAAGTAGCCGATATCGTTGAAAAACAAATTCCAAATATTGAAAAATTAGTAGATGCTATCGTTTCTAAAATGAAACTTGGCGGAAGATTATTTTACATCGGAGCGGGTACATCTGGAAGAATTGGTGTTCTTGATGCCTCAGAATGCCCTCCTACTTTTGGAGTTCCCGACAATTGGATTATTGGTATCATAGCTGGTGGTGATTCAGCTATAAGAAAAGCAGTAGAAAACGCCGAAGACGATATTAACCAAGCTTGGAGAGATTTATCTGCCTACGATATTTCGAGTCTAGATGTGGTTATAGGAATTGCAGCTTCTGGAAATACCCCTTATGTTATAGGTGGATTAAAAAAAGCTAGAGAAAACAATATCGTTACAGGTAGCATTTCTTGCAATAGCGCCAGTTTGATTTCTAAACAAGCCGATCATCCTATTGAATTAATTGTAGGACCAGAATTCCTAACCGGAAGTACAAGAATGAAAGCCGGAACATCTCAAAAATTAGCTTTAAACATGATTTCAACATCGGTCATGATTAAACTAGGGAGAATTTATGGTAACAAAATGATCGACATGCAATTGTCTAATAAAAAATTAGTACAAAGAGGAGTGGAAATGATTGTAGAAGAACTCCATATTGATGAAAAACGAGCTTCAGAATTACTAAAAAAACACAAAAGCGTAAGAGCCGTTTTACTAGCAGAAAATAAAAATCTGGAAAATTAATTCCAAAAAAAATAAAACATTTTATCTGTAGTGTATTATAAAAAAAAAGAATATTATCTAAACTATCATATTAACAATGATTCAAATATCTTAACAAGACCGTCTTTGATAGAACCATAAATAGTTTAAAGAATTTACTTAATCCAGATAATGCACCACAGATTTAAAGAAAGTACATTTAGATCTTTAACAAAGAGTTACTAACTTAAATTGTCTAAATGGGACGCGGATGAAACGGATTTACAAAAATAAAGCCGCAGATTAAAAACTGATTTAAAAATAACCAAAAATAAAATCCGTTTAATTCGTGTTATCGCCTTAGCGAATCCGCATAATTCGCGTTCCTTTGGCAATGAGTTAGATAGAATAATACACCTAAAAAATCGAATACATTATTCCTTGTTTTTCTTAACAAAAATAAAATCTAATAACGTGAAACAAAGTAGAAAAACTTAACTCAACCTTAAATTACAACACAAAAACCCCCGATTTTCTATACTCCTCCAGTCTTAAGTCTTCTGGATCCAAATCGGTAACAATTGTGTCCAACTGGCTAAGTTCACAAACAACATGTGGCATTTTAGTATTTAATTTATCAGAAGAAAACATTGAAACAACTCTGTCTGAAGACTCTATCATTGCTTTTTTAACAATAGAAACTTCATACCCGATTTCTGTCAATCCTTGTTTTACATTAATACTACTGGCACCTATAAAACAAATATCAGCTTTAATCTTCGACAAAATCTGGATCACATCCATACCTATAGTAACCATCGCATTTTTTTGCATTTTACCACCAATAAATATTAAATCTATATTTGGATGCTGTGACAACTGCATCGCTATCGGCAAGCTATATGTATAGATCGTTGCATTTAAATCGGAAGGAATTAGCCTAGCAAAAACCAAATTAGTACTTCCACCGCTCATTATAATAACCTGTCCATCATGTAATAAAGACAATGCTTTTGTAACAATTTTTATCTTTTCATCTTCAGCATTTATATTAATATTAAAAACATCAACTGTTTTTTCTGTAGCCTGAATCGCACCACCATAAACCTTCTCTAGCAGTTTCTTGCTGTCCAATTCATTTAAGTCTCTCCTTATTGTATCTTCTGATAAATCCAGAGCCAAAGCCAAATCTGTTGTAACAACCTTTTGATCTTCTATAAGTTTAGTCATTATATATTTATGTCTTTCGGCTTTCAGCATTTTTTAAAAATTAAAAATTCAACACAAATATATCAAATAATTCAATTCAAAAGCAGAGAGCGCACCAGTAACTGCAATAGTTTGCATATTCACCCCTGTAGTTATATACAAAAAGACATTATTCAAGCATAAATGCGTTGTTTTGCATTATTTTAGTTAATTCCAAAAAATAAATACAAAATACTGCATTTATATGCAATAAATAAATATATTTGTTCAATAACCACTAAAAAAACCAAATAATCATGAAAAAACTATTCCTCATTTCATTATTGGTTTTGTTCATTCAAGTAACATTTGGGCAAACAAAAACAATTACTGGAACAATTACAAGTCAATCCGACGGACTTTCTCTACCAGGAGTATCTGTCTTAATTGAAGGAACATCTAAGAGTACCTCAACAGATTTAGATGGAAAATTTAGCATCGCTGCAAATGAAAATGAAACACTTGTTTTTAGTTTTGTTGGATTTGCTTCTAAAAAAGTTAAAATTTCAGCCACCACTAGTGTCATTAATACTAAAATGACCGAAGAACTCAACGCTCTTTCCGAAGTTGTAGTATTAGGATCTACAGTTCGTGCAACTCGTAAAGAGCTTGGAAACGCTGTTACAAGCTTAAAAGGTGAAGACTTGGTAAAGGCACAACCAGGAGGTCTTTCGACTGCTTTGCAAGGAAAAATTGCAGGTGCTCAGGTTTCTCAAAATTCAGGTGATCCTGCCGGAGGATTCAGTATTAAACTTAGAGGAACTTCTTCTATATTAGGATCTTCCGATCCATTATATGTTATTGATGGAGTTGTTTTAAACAATGCGACTACAAACGTTACCAACTTAAATGTAACTTCGGGAAACTCTAATATGCAAATTGGTCAAAACCGATCATCAGATATTAATCCTAACGACATACAAAGTGTCGAAGTATTAAACGGAGGAGCCGCCGCAGCGATTTATGGCTCAAGAGCTGCAAATGGTGTTGTTTTAATTACAACTAAAAAAGGAGTTGCCGGAGAAACCAGATATACATTTTCGACTAGTGTGACCTCAAACCAAATTCGAAAAAAATTAGACATGAATATGTCCGATAAACAATTTGTAAGTACTTCCCCAGCTTTGTTTCCTATACAAGGAAATCCTGCCAGTCCAACTACCGTTAATGTATTGGGAAGAGATCTAGAAACCAGAACCACCAACATTCAACGATATGATTATCAAGATGATATTTTCACTACAGGTATTGGAACCGACACTTACTTTTCGCTACAGGGCGGAGATGAAAAAACTAAATATTTTGCTTCACTTGGCTATTTAGTAAACGAAGGAATTATAAAAAATACAGATTTTAAAAGAGCAGGTGCAAAAGTAAGATTGAAACATGAATTTAATTCGAAATTATCTGCAACAGTAGGATTGAATTATATTAATTCAAGCTCAAATGAAAAACCGGATGGAAACGTTTTCTGGAGCCCAATTAACTCTATTAACATTACCAATAACACTTATGATATTAGTCGAAGAGATGCTAATGGTAATTTATTAGGCGTTGACCCTAACAGGATTAATCCGTTATCTATAATCGAAACTTTCAAAATAAAGCAAAATACAGATCGTATTATTTCCGATTTACAATTAAACTACGTGCCCTTTAAAAACTTCAATGCCGATTTGATTTTTGGTATAGACAATTACAACCAAAGAGGAAATGTATTTATTCCAAGATATCCATATGTGGTTAATCCTGCCTATTATAATGATGGTTACGTTTCTGAAGCAACTAACAGGGTTGTACAATTTAATAACGATTTGAATTTAAGATATCTTTGGAATATCAACGAAAACTGGAAAATGACAACTTACGCAGGATATAATGTACAAACCTACCGTGATGATTTTGCAGCTATTGAAGGTCGAAACTTAAAACCATTTATTGAAACCATAAATGCTTTCAACACTTTAATTCCGGGTTCACCAAGTTCTAGCCAGTCAAAATACAATTTATGGGGTTATTACCTTCAGGAAACCTTTGGCTTTAAAGATAAATTATATATAACGTTAGCAGGAAGACAAGATGCTTCGACTATATTTTCCAGCAATAACAGATCACAGTTTTATCCAAAAGCAAGTTTAAGTTATGTTCTTTCTGATGAAAAATTCATGGAAAACATTCATGATGTTGTGAGTTCAGTTCGTTTTAGAGGATCTTGGGGAAAATCAGGAAGCTTAACTGCGATTAAACCTTATGCTCGTTTTACTAATTATTCTACCGGAACACTTTTAGGAAATAGTACTTTTACTATCGAGGGATTCAAACAAGGTAATTTAGATCTAAAACCGGAACAGAGTGTTACTTATGAAGTTGGTGGTGATTTTGGATTCTTAAAAGATCGCTTAAACTTATCCTTTAGTTATTACAATGCCGACATTGATGACTTGTTATTACCTGTTCAATTAGCTGCTTCTGAAGGAGCTACAAACACGATTCAAAATATTGGAAAAATGAACAATAAAGGATTCGAAGTGAATCTTAAATATGATCTTATCAAAAAAGAGAACTTACATCTTGACTTTTTTGTAAACTATAGCAGTAATAGAAATAAAGTAACAGGATTACCACAAACACGTTTTAAACTAGACAGTAATTTAGCAGGAGCACCCGTTTTTGTTGAAATGGACAAACCAGTGGGGATTTTTTACGGTACTTACTTTGCAAGAAATGAAGACGGCAGTTTATTGTTAACTCCTAGTGGATATCCTCAAACCGAAAAAGGAAACGTAAACACAGGAGCACCACAAAGAGATGCTTCAGGGCAACCTACAGGAACGATTTTGAACAAACAAATTGGAAATCCAAATCCAGATTATATTATTTCATTTGGGGCAAATTTTAATTACAAAAAATTTGGTTTATCAGTATTATTTGATGGCGTTCAGGGAGTAGATGTTTTTGATGCTGATTACAGAACCAGACAAGGTGTTGGATCAGGAACATTGGTTACCAAAGAACTTAATGGAGAATTACCTCGTGGATACATCTGGTCTATTTACAACGTCGAAGAATTTAGAGTAGTTGATGGAAGTTACCTAAAATTAAGAGAAGTTTCTTTAAATTATTCTTTCGGAAAATTAAACCAGTTCTTTGATGATTTAACGATTACCGCAAGTGGTAGAAACCTAGTTTCATGGGATAAATTTACCAGTTTCGATCCAGAAACAAATTCTGGCGGACAATCTTCTGTTGCGAAATATAATTTTGGAACAGTGCCAATTCCTAGCTCATATTCATTGGCAGTAAAAGTTCAATTTTAATCAAATAAAAATATCATGAAAAAAATATTCATCCCTATAGTAGCCTTTGCATTCCTTTTAACCGGTTGCAATGAAGATTATTTAGACCCGACTAAACCATCACAAGAATTAGTTTTTGGAAATAGAGATGGTATCATTGGTGCAGCAAATGGATTGCAGCAACTTTGGACTATTGAGAGAGCAAGTCCCCTTTACAACACCATTACCGGCAACGGGTTTACAACAAAAGAACTACGACTTATAAACGCAGGAAATGTAGATGAAGGTGAACTTTCTATTGGTGGCGATGTACTCTCTACAAAAAATACGGTTGTAAATAATCTATGGTCACAATGCTTGGTGATTAAATCTGAATCTCAAAAAGTAATAGATCATGTCGATGTTTTAACTGCAGAAAATGAAAGAGCAAGCGTTCTCGTTCATGCTACTATTTTTAAGGCACTAGCACTCAATACTCTTGTACAGTACTTTCAAAGTGTTCCTCTAAAAACAGGAAAAAATGCCACTTTTGATTCCAGAACCGATGTATTAAACGAAGCTATTAAAATCTTAAAAGCAACAGAACCGCTTCTCGACAAAGCAACTGGATTTTCAGGTTTGGTAACTACGATTAACTATAAAAATACTGTTTACGCCCTTTTGGCCAGAACTTATTTAATGATTGGAGACTATGATAACGCTATCGCATATGCTGGTAAGGTTGATCTCGCTGCAAAATCAGTATTTGCTTTCGATCAAATTAGTGCCAACCCGATTGCGTACATTTCTATTACGACTAACAATGTATTTCAACCAGTAGATTTAACCTTGGGATTACCTGCAAGTTTAGCTCCTGTAAGTTCTGACGGAAGACTAAATTTCTATATTAAACCAGGTTCAAATCCTACAACTGCAATTGGCTTTTTTGATTCTAATACTAAATCAATACCCGTTTATTTACCAGGTGAAATGATGCTAATTGTAGCAGAAGCATATGCCCGAAAAGACAATTTACCTCAAGCTATTATAGAACTAAATAAAGTTTTAACAAAAACAGCAGCAGCAGATGCTTACGGAATTGGAGCAAACCTTCCTCCATACACCGGAGATATTACAAAAACTGGTATTCTTACCGAAATTTACAGAAACCGTTGTATCGAAATGTATATGTCAAGTCTAAAATTCGAAGATAGCAGAAGATTTGAACGTCCTGCTGCAGGAACAACTGGAGCCGAAAGAAACCGCAATTGGTATCCTTACCCAGATTCTGAGAGAAATAATAATTCTAACACCCCTGCCGATCCTGCATTATAAAACCTCCTGAAATCGAGGCATCTTGATATGCCTCGATTTTTTATAATACAACCACAATTTATTTATTATGAAAAACATCAATCCAGATTAACGAGAAATTAGCATCGGAATTATTAAAAAACATAAAAGCGTAAAAGCCGTTTTACTTGCTAAAAATAAAAATCTGGAAACAACACCTAAACTATTTAAAATCTTTTATAGCTTTATAAAAGAATAAACCTCTAAAGATATAAAATGACACCAAGCACTATCCTTATCCTTATAATCATTTATTTCGGAACATTATTCTATATCTCACATAGAGTCAGCAAAAAAGATGATGGAAATGCTGCTTTTTTTACAGCCAATAAAAACTCCAAATGGTATTTAGTTGCTTTTGGAATGATAGGAACTGCTCTTTCCGGAGTAACTTTTATATCTGTCCCGGGAGAAGTAGGTGCTCCGAGTGGTGAACAATTCAAATACTTTCAATTTGTATTGGGTAACGCTATCGGATTTATAGTAATTACAAAGTTATTATTACCGCTATATTACCGAATGAATTTAACCTCTATTTATGGATATATAGAACAAAGAATGGGGCTTTACAGCTACAAAACAGCTGCCTCTATTTTCTTAATTAGCAGAACCGTAAGTTCTGCGTTCAGACTATACTTAGTGGTAATTGTTTTACAGCGTTTCGTATTTGATTATTATGGTATTCCTTTCGCTTTTACAGTATTAATATCCTTAATTCTAATTTTTTCTTATACCTACAGAGGCGGATTAAAAACAATCATTATAACAGATACTTTACAGACTTTTTTCCTTGTTACTTCGGTTTTCCTTACCATCTATTTTATTTGTGACCGCATGGATTTAAGTGCTATTGGCGCTTTTGAAGAAGTGAAAAACAGTAATTATTCAAAGATATTTTTCTTTGATGATTTTCTGGGAAGCAAATTCCATTTTGTAAAACAAATATTAGGAGGAATGTTTGTAACTATAGCAATGACAGGATTAGATCAGGATTTAATGCAAAAAAACCTGAGCTGTAAAAATATAGGCGAAGCACAAAAGAACATGTTTACCTTTACAGGAATCTTCGTTATTATCAATATCTTCTTTTTAAGTGTTGGAGCTTTACTATACATCTATGCTAATAAAAACGGAATCGCGATCCCAGTTGATTTAATCACAGGTAAACCAAGAACCGATTTACTTTTTCCAGAAATTGCTTTAAATCATTTAGCCACAATCCCGGCAATTGTATTTTTATTAGGAATTATTGCAGCAACGTTTGCCACGACCGATTCGGCATTAACAGCATTAACAACCTCTTTTTGTGTCGATTTTTTAGGCATGGATAAAGCCGAGAATAGCAATAAGAAAAACTCAGTACGCGTAAGACATTTGGTTCATATCAGTTTTTCTGCATTGATCTTCTTCGTAATACTCATTTTTAATTCCATCAATGACAGTTCAGTTGTTGGAATGATATTCAAAGTTGCTTCATATACCTATGGCCCATTATTAGGATTATATGCATTTGGACTGTTCCAAAAATCAAGAAACGTAAATGATAAACTAGTTCCGTTAATATGCCTGTTATCCCCTTTCTTCACGTATTTAATAAATGAAAATTCAAAAATATTATTTTCCGGATATGTATTCGATAATGAACTAATAGTACTAAACGGACTAATAACCTACTTAGGATTATTCCTGACAAGTTCCCGTAGTAGCGAAAAAATAAGTTTTTAAAACCACGTTAAAAACATAACTAATCGACTAACCAATTGGAAACTAAAAATAATTAGAATTCAATTGCCAAAAAATAATTACCATGAAAGATTACATCATAAAGATCAGCCTTTGTGCCACATTTTTATTTTTAATCACCAATTGTGCTGTTTCCAAAAAGAATAACACGATTAAAGATTTAAAAAAAGACTCTTTTTCAAAGGATACAGTCGTTTATATTGCTCCAAACAAATCAGAAAAAAAAACTTTCTTTAAAGATTCTGATAGAGAAACTGCTTGGGTCGACAGTATTTACAATAAGATGTCACTTCGGGAAAAAGTTGGTCAGCTGTTTATGATTTCAGCCTATTCTAATAAAGATTCTGTTCATTCGAATCAAATTAATAAATTAGTTCAAGACTATAAAGTAGGCGGAATAATCTTTTTTCAAGGCGGTCCCATTCGTCAGGCCAGATTAACCAACCAATACCAATCCAAAGCAAAAGTTCCTTTATTCATAGGAATTGATGCCGAATGGGGATTGGCAATGCGATTAGATTCTACTTATCGTTATCCTTGGAATATGACTTTAGGCGCAATTCAAGACTTAAATTTAATTGAAAATGTTGGAAGAAACATGGCCAACGAAAACAAACGTATTGGAATCCATTTTAATTTCGCTCCAGTTCTTGACATCAATACCAATCCTAAAAATCCAATTATTGGAAATCGCTCTTTTGGCGAAGACAAAGTTAACGTAAGCAACAAAGCCATTGCGTTAATGAAAGGCGTACAAAGTCAGGGCGTTTTTAGTACTGGAAAACATTTCCCTGGACATGGAGATACATCAACGGATTCGCATTATGCATTGCCTTTGGTCAATTTCTCAAAAGAACGACTGGAATTAGTCGAATTATATCCATACAAACGAATCTTCGATGAAGGTTTAGTATCTGTTATGGTTGCCCATCTTAATATTCCAAGCTTAGAACCAACACCAAATGTTCCTTCTTCAGCTTCTTACAATGTAGTCACAAACCTGCTTCAAAAAGAATTAGGTTTTGAAGGTTTGATTTTCACCGATGGTTTAGCGATGAAAGGTGCAAGTAATTTTAAAGCCCCCGGTGATCTGGAAATAGCTATGCTTCTTGCCGGAAATGACATTTTACTTTGTTCCGATAATGTACCTGTAGCCGTCCAGAAATTGGAAATAGCCTATAATGAAGGGGTTATTACTGAGGAGCGTTTGGCACATTCAACAAAAAAAATATTGCATTATAAATTTAAAGCAGGATTAAATAAATACAAACCTGTGGATATGGCAAACATATACAACGATCTTAATCCATCGAAAAATGATGCCTTGCATTATAAATTATATGAAAATGCTATTACCGTTTTAAAAAATGAAAAGGATATACTTCCTATCAAAAACTTAGATCAGAAAATTGCATATATAAAACTAGGAGATGATGTTAACAGTGATTTTGTAACCACATTGAAAAAATATACAGAAGTTACAGAATTAGCCAGCACTAATCTTGATAGTTTAAACAAAGAATTAAAAAATTACAATACGGTTATCATTGGTTTTCACAAGGTAAATAAACCTTGGGAAAAACAGAATTTTACAGATACTGAATTGCTTTGGTTACAAGAAATTGCAAAGCGCAATAAAGTGATTTTGGATATTTTTACAAAACCATATTCCCTATTGCCAATCACAAATTTTGATGATATCGAAGGATTAGTAGTCTCATACCAAAACTCAGATATAAGCCAGATTGTTTCTGCAGAATTACTATTTGGAGCTATCGAAGCCAAAGGAAAATTACCCGTATCCATAAATACATCCTTTAATGTAAATGATGGTTTATCCACCGAAAAAATAAATCGTTTGGGTTTTACAAAGCCAGAAAATGTAGGCATGAATCCGCTTATTTTATCAAAAATTGATGCTGTAGCCCAAAAAGCAATCGATGGTAAAATGACTCCCGGAATGCAAGTTCTTGTTGCTAGAAAAGGAAGTGTTATTTTCCAGAAATCATACGGTAGTCAAACCTATGATAATACTAGAAAAGTTACAAACTCAGATTTATACGACGTTGCATCGATTTCAAAAATAATTTCGACGTTGCCTAATGTGATGCAATTATACGATAATGGGAAAGTGAATCTGGACACCAAATTAAAAGATATGGTTCCGCTTTTTGCAAAAACAAATAAAGAAAACATCAGCTTCAAGGATTTACTAACCCATTATGCAGGACTTCAAGCCTGGATTCCGTTTTACAAAGCAACACTGGATAGTGAAGGAAAGCCTTCGGAAAAATATTATCGTAAAGTAGCCGAATCCAACTTTTCGACAAAAGTTGCAGATAATCTTTTTATTAGAAATGACTATCACGACACCATCATGAAAATCATTGCCGATAGTCCGTTATCCTTAAAAAAAGAATACCGATATAGTGATTTCACCTTTATCATTCTTAAGGAATACTTAGAAAGAAAAACCCATGAAAAATTGGAAGTTCTGAGTCAGCAAAATTTCTACAGCACACTCGGAATGAATAATACACTTTACAATCCCCTAGACCGATTTGATAAAAATAACATTGCTCCTACCGAAATCGATACTTATTTCAGACATCAGGTCATTCAGGGATATGTTCACGATATGGCTGCAGCAATGGAAGGTGGGATTGCTGGACATGCAGGAATTTTTTCTAATGCTATGGACGTAGCCAAAATGATGCAAATGTATTTACAAAAAGGAAATTACGGCAATAAACAATATTTTTCAGCAAAAACATTTGATACCTTCAACACTTGCTATTACGTCGATAAAGGAGTTCAAAGAGGCTTAGGTTTTGATAAAAGAATAGCCGAAAAAGGTCCTACTTGCGCCTGTGTTTCTCCTTCTAGTTTTGGACACACAGGATTTACAGGAGACATCGCTTGGGTTGATCCGGAAACAGAAATTGTTTATGTGTTTTTATCCAATAGAACTTATCCGAGTACTATTAATGATGATAATAAATTAGCAAAAGGAAAAATTAGAGAAGATATTCAGCAAATAATTCAAGATGCTATTATGGTCAAGTAAATCAAGATAAAATTAACCATATAAGAAATATAAGTTCATATTAGAGTCTTCTCAAAATACTGTTTAAATGAACTCACATTACTTACATGGTTTAAAAAATATTTTGAGTTTTAAAAGCTATGTTATGTGTTAAAAAATAATTACACTAAAAACGAATTAAAAGAATTATTTATATCAATCAAACGTTAAATAAAACCTGTATTAAATTTAACCATATAAGAAATATAAGTTCATATTAGAGCCTTCTCAAAATACTGCTTAAATGAACTTACATTACTTACATGGTTTAAAAAATATATTAAAATGACCTTTTTAAAACCAAAATCATGAACGCAAATCTGGAATTACTACATAAAATTGCCCAAAAACCTTCCCGAACAATTATCGGATTAATGTCTGGTACTTCTTTGGATGGACTGGATGTGGCTTTATGCGAAATCTCAGGTTCTGGTGAAAGCACAGAAGTCCAATTAATCCAATTTGACACCGTTGATTATTCTGAAGAAATAAAATCAGAAATCAGAACCGTATTTGCGAAACAAACAATTAATTTTCAGAAACTTATTTTATTAAATGAATGGATTGGAGTTCTTCATGCCAATATGATTTTGGAATGTTTAGATCGTTGGGGAATCCCAACCGATAAAATAGATTTGGTAGCTTCACATGGGCAAACTGTTTTTCACGCTCCAAAGATTTTACACCAACAAGAGAAATTTCCAAATGCTACTTTACAAATTGGCGACGGAGATCATATTGCTGTAAAAACGGGAATTATAACTCTTTCGGATTTTAGACAAAAACATCTTGCTGCAGGTGGAGAAGGAGCACCACTTGCCGTATATGGAGATTATTTCTTGTTTGGAAAAAAAGGAGAGAATCGTATTATGCTTAATATGGGAGGTATTGCAAATTTTACCTACTTGCCATCAAGTAGTAATCCCGAAGAAGTTTTTGTTACCGATACAGGGACAGGAAACACCTTAATTGATGCTTTTACCAGACTTTCGTTTCCCTACAAAGCCTATGATAAAGATGCCGAAATAGCAAAACAAGGTACCATAAACCTTTCTCTTTTGGAAGCTTTAAAAGCCGATGAGTTCTTCCTTGCAGCTTTCCCGAAGACAACAGGTCCAGAACTTTTTAATATAGAATATGTAAAAAAAGCACAAGCTCAAAGTAAAACACAAAACATTACTATTGAAGATTTATTGGCAACATTAACCCGATTTAGTGCCGAAACAATAGCCAGTGCCATACATACAGCCATAACCAATACGGCATATCCTATTGAAAGTTTTACAATTTATATGTCTGGCGGAGGGGCACACAATCCATTATTAGTAGATTGGTTAAAAGAACTATTGCCTTGCACATTTTCAAACACCGATGTTTTAGGAATTTCCGGAGATGCAAAAGAAGCCATATTATTTGCCATTTTAGCAAATGAAACCATTTCTGGTGGGACTTCAGATTTTGGAACACGCAAAGGAATTCCATCCGTATCAATGGGGAAAATATCTTTTCCTAGCTAGAAAATAAAAACCAATTAAAAGTTTTAAACTTTTATAATTAATGAAACCAAAAAATAAACCAAAACCAATGACAAAAGAACGTTTAATTTCACTAGATGTATTTAGAGGATTCACCATTTTATTGATGACAATTGTCAATAATCCGGGAAGCTGGGCCTCCATTTATCCGCCTTTAGAACACGCAGAATGGAACGGCTGTACTCCTACCGATTTAGTTTTTCCTTTTTTTGTTTTTATAATGGGAACCGCAATCCCATTTGCAATGCCTACGAAACATTTTGACTTAAGTGTTTTTAATAAAATTATGGTTCGTTCCTTACGAATTTTCTGTTTAGGATTATTTTTGAATTCTTTTAGCAGAATCTCTCTATTTGGTTTAGAAGGAATACCTTTATTACTACTTAGACTAACAGTAACTTTTACAGTAGCTTATGCTCTTCTAGGAAATTTTAGTTTAAAAGTTAAAACCTACCTTGTTTTAGGAATCTTGGCAATACTACTATTTTTGGCATACAGTCAAATCGAAGAATTTCAAGACGTAAGAATCCCGGGTGTTTTACAACGAATAGGAATTGTATATTTCTTTACCTCACTTTTATATTTAAAAACAAACCTAAAAACACAACTTCTAATTGCCGCTTCAATTTTATTGGGTTATTGGATTCTAATGGCTTTTGTACCTGTTCCAGGTTTTGGTGCTGCCAATTTTGAAAAAGGAACTAATCTAGCTGCTTGGTTAGACAATTTGCTCTTAAACGGACACTTATGGAGTTTTTCTAAAACTTGGGATCCAGAAGGAATTTTAAGTACTTTGCCAGCAATAGGTACAGGAATTCTTGGAATGTTCATAGGACAAATACTAAACTTACAGATTAACAAAATCGAAATTCTAAAAAAAACAGCAATCACAGGAATTGTTCTATTGCTTACCGGTTTACTTTGGGACATCATATTCCCAATAAACAAATCACTTTGGACAAGTTCTTATGTCTTGTATACCGCTGGTATAGCAACATTATGTTTGAGTTTATTATATTACATAATAGATGTAGCAAACTATAAAAAATGGACTAACCTATTTTTAATTTGGGGAGTAAATCCTATGATTGTATTTTTCTTTTCGGGTATAATCCCAAGAGTTTTAAGCTCTATTAAAGTTCAAAATCCAGAAATGGCTGCAGAACAAATCAATCTTCAAACTTTAATTTACAAATTTGGAATTGCAACTTGCTTTGAAAATCCATTAAACTCATCATTAACTTATGCGATATCATATGCCATTTTCTGGTCGGTTATACTATGGGTTTTCTATAAAAACAAAATGATTTTTAAAGTGTAATACAAACTAATTTTTTATCTATTTTGGATAAAAAATTAAAATTTGATTAAAAAAAAGTAGAGACGATATAAAATCATCTCTACTTTTTTTTAGCCATAAAACTGGCAAGAATAACATCTTCACCAACTAAAAACAAAAAAACTATATCCCATCTATCAAATCAAATACAGCTAAATTTGGGTTATTTTATTATATTCATCTAATGCTTTAGTAGGGTCAGAAGTAGCGTATTCATTCTCGGGTTCTGGAATTATGTGAATTTTTGAATCACTTAATGATACAATAGCAGAACAAACATAAACACCTATTTTACCATCACTATATTTAAAATCCAACAATGTTAATTTTACAATTTCATTGATAGAAAGCTCATAATAATTCCCATAACGAATGATCTTAAAATAAATTTCTTTGTTTTCTACTATTTCAAATTGATTTGTTTGAATGTTTTCAAAAACAAAATTATTCTTCACATCCTTTTCGTTAAATCCCCACGCTCTAAATTGAACAAAGCCATTTACAAAATCAATTGATATATAATATGCCGTTCCCTCTTTATCACATTCAATAACAAAACCTGTTTTCCCCATTCCTTCAACAGCCAATGTACCTTCCCAAACAAAATTTTCTGAAGGTTTATCGAAGCAAAAAACCTCATAACCACTTCTACAGCCAAATCTCCATTTACCTTCAATCTCCATATCAAAATTTGCCGAAGGATTTCCTAAAATAGGGACTGGAGTTGGTAAGTTTTTTTGAAAAATTGTTCTTTGATAAAGTGTTTGCCAATGATGATAAGTCTTTAATAAAAGCCTTCCATTAGAATCAACATCCAACTGTTTAGGAGGAGGAATTACGCGAAGTGTATTAACATTTCCACCAACAAAATAAAAATTATAAATTAAATAATATTCCCCTTCTTTTACAATTCTTGCTGCATAATTACCCTGTGGCATCAACACATTGTTATGAAAAGCATGGTACTCTCCCTTAAAATCTGGAGAAAACCAATAACGAACTTTAATATCTTCCCGAATTGAACCTAACAAATAATGCATTCCTTTTATTTCTACCACGCAGGGGCATTCTATATCATCATACACATAAGCAACATGCAACGGTTTTTGAAGAACAAAACCATCTATTGCATCTCTTTTTGCTACGCCAATACAACCTCTTCTATAAGTAGGTCCTACTGCGCTTCGAGCACAAATAAGTAAATAATCTTCTCCTTCAAATTGGTATTTATAAGGATCTCTAAAACTAAGCCATTGACGGGGATTATTATCTGAGCTTTCATAATAAGGTGCTTTACTTTTTAAAGGCAAACCATATCGATTTTCTTTTGTCCAATGAAATAAATCAGGAGAAACTGCTCTCCCTATTTTTTGCATAACTCCTTTGTCTTTCCGCTTTAAACCTGTATAGTACATCTCGTAACCTTCTCCTTCAGCATTTTTACTAACATGCATCGTCCATAACATATCATCATCCCAATCCCCGGGATCTCCAACAAACAAAGCATTTTTTACTCTTTTCCAAGAGAGACCATCTTTTGATACTGCATGCGCAATGTAATCATGATTTGGAATTATCAAATGAAACAAATGATGAACTCCGTTTTCATCTATAAATACATCTACGTCGCCTATTTCCCAACTACTAAAACCTGAGCCTGAATACATATTACTTAATTATTTTATAGTGTTTTAATCCCTCTAAAATCCCTAAAGAAGCTGAACCCTTAGCCACGTAAATACTTTTGGTTGTTTCATATTTGGCCAATTCTGAACTTCGATTACCTACGATAATTCCTTTAATAGAACCTCTGAACATATCAATATCATTTCCTGAATCACCTGCCGCAATTACATTCGATAAAGGAATAGCCCATTTACGGCACAAAAATTTAACTGCATTTCCTTTTGATGCTCTTTTGGGGATAAAATCAATAAACTCGCCATGACTTGGAATAATATTTATTTTATACCATTCTTTTCCCAGAACGGCTATTAATTGCTCGTGATTGTATTTTTCTTCATCATAATAATAGGAGATTTTATACGGATTTTGTGCTTCCTTCTCCTGTAATCGCAACCAAGGAATCTCTTTCAAACGATTTGCAATATCATTTCTTTTCCAACGACCTGCCAAAAAAGTAGCCCAACCCTTATCTAAAATATAATCTTTCCCATTTGTATAATAAATTTCAGTCCCAACAGAGCAAATAATGAAATCCGGTAAAGGAAATTGCTCCTCATCTATTACTTTTTTAACCAGTGCCAAATTTCTTCCTGACGCCAAAGCAAAGGCCATTTTTTCAGTACGATTAATTAAATGCTCTTTTAATTCTTTTAATCCCGGATTATTTAACTTTGGTTCGATAAGTGTCCCGTCAATATCTGAAACAAATAAATGCTCCACCTTTCTTTTTAATCGCTCAATATTAATATTGGGGTAATGTTGTTTCTTGATTCCTGAACCTGATGATAATGATAAATTCTCATTAACCAATTCAACATATTGATTGACATGACTTAACCAACTATAATGTTTTTGAATATTAATTGCTCCATTATTTGAGTAATATTTCCATTGACTTTCATTGGTTAAAATATTCCGTAATGCTTTCTTAATTTCATTTTCATCCAGCGGATCTACTAATTCTCCATTCTGACACGTGGGAATAATCTCAGACGGTCCACCATTTTTAGTAACTACAACAGGCAATCCGGAACTTGCAGACTCAATGACTGTTAATCCAAAATTTTCATGCAATGCCAAATTCACAAATACACCCCTTTTTTCTGCAGCATATCGATAAATAATCGAAACCTCATTTTCGACATCATGCTTCTTGGGAATTGCCATTTTCCCATATAAATCATACTTATCCATTAATAACAATAGATCTGTTAGAACATCTTTTTCAGATTCCGGCATTTTTGAAATATCTTTTCGAATCCCTGCAAAAATGACCAAATTGGCTATGCTTTGTAGTTCTTTATCTTTACCATAAACCTCTATGAGTGTATGCAAATTTTTATGACGATCAGGTCTTGAAAGAGCTAGAATAAAAGGTTTATGCGGATTTATTAAAAATTTAGAAATGGTTTCAGACACCCAATATTTTCTTTGTTCTTCTTCCATTTGTTTATCCGAATCTTGTTCTTGATGATAATAGGGAACAAATTTACTGGTGTCAATTCCAGGAGAAATCGCATGGTACTTCGCTAATTCAAAATTTTTATAGGGCTTATAAGTTTCAATTTCTTGCTCTGTAGAGGTAACAATAAATTCCGATAATTCTAATGTTTTATCCTCAGCAGCAATTCTTTGTTCAAATTTAAATTTCTTTTCAATTTCATCTTCACTCAAACCACTTTCGAGTAATTTTTTCTTTTTATGAAAACCCAAAGAATGTCCCGTATGAGCAAAAGGAATATTTAATATTGTTGATAATTCACTAGCTACATATCCTGCATCTCCATAATGTGAATGAATCCAATTGGGGAATATATCATGAAGTTTAATATGTTGAACAACCCCATCCACAAAAGTGTCCAAACCTTCCCATAATTGTTCTTTTGCTTTGTATTTTTTTCCTAAAAAAGGAATTCGTCTTATGTCTAATTTTTCATTAATGATTTCGATAGGCACAGCATACTCTGGAGAAAGATTCTTATCATCTATCAATCTTGTAAATAAATGGACATGTTCAACAGCTTCATGTTGCGATAAAAATTCAGCAAGTTCATAAACATACTTAGTTTGTCCGCCATTATCAGCATCTCTACCAATCTCAAGACCTGAACCTTTCAAGAGTCCATGAATATTGATTAATGAAATTCGTAATTTTTTCATCTCACGTTTTTATTGGTTAGATTTTTAAGGTACGAAAAATAGAGCAGTTTGACTCCTATTTTAAACAAAACAACGAGATCATTAACAATTTAAAATAAGATTAGTAAGAATTATGGTCATTACAAAACCACCAGAATACATTGACATTAAATACTTATTTTCATTTCAAATCTTAAACATCCTTAGCATGCAGGGCAACAATCACACTAATTTGCAATCAACATTGGAGCCAAAAAAAAATCTCCTAAATCAATGAATTTAGGAGATTTTTTTATTGTGCATCTTACTGAAAATTTGAAGCTTTTACTTAAATATTTTCATATTTCAGTCCATTTTACAAAAATTTAAAAGAAAAGCATTTGATTTTAAACCTTTGCAATGAGGATTAAATAGACTTAGATCTACACCTCTTAATTTAAAACGTATACTTCTGGTGCGAGTTTTAAATTACTTTTCCTCATAGATTTATTTAAGTTTTGTCTAATTGATTAGATGCTTGGTCTTAAGAGCGTATAGCTTATTTCGTAGATTTTTCAACATTAAAGGATCGAAGGCTTTGCCCTTTGTCTCTGGTAAAACAATAGCTTCTCCAATAGTCATCTTTAGAGCATATCCTTGTTTGTTAAAAAGTTCCGAGATCAGTTTTGAAGTTTGCAACATAGGATGAATTGATTTTAACATACTAAAGAAAAAACCATTATTTCCGTGGAAATATATAGGTAAAATAGGCACACCTGCTTTACTAATAATTTTCCCTACAACAGGATGCCACTCCGGGTCTGTAATTTCACTCGTCTTAAAATTATAAGATGAAACCTCTCCCGCAGGAAATATTGCAACAGGAATACCATCTCCAAGAGCTTTGAGTGTCATTTTTAATCCCGTAATACTCGCAGAATTTTGCACGTTTTCAAATGGATTTACTCCAATAATACATTTTTCAAGATTTGGAATTTCCTTTAGCAAAAAGTTTCCCATATACATTGTATCAGGACGTATTTTTGCAATTGTACTTAATAAAGCTAATGATTCGATACCACCGTAGGGATGATTTGCAACAACTACAAATGCTCCTTCGCGAGGAATATTTAGGAATTCAGCAGCATCAAATTGGACTTTCACACCAATTTTCATTAAAACATAATTAGCAAAATCAGCTCCCTCAAGATTGCCTGCCTCTTTTACAATAGTATTTAAATTGTCAATTTTCATTATTTTCATTAAATAAGGGGACAATCCGGGAATAGGAATTTTAGAAAGGCCGGCCGCTTTAGAAAATTTTTCTTTGGAAATCAAAGTCATATGTTATAACTGTTAAGGTTGGATGTGAAAACTAATAAAAACCCTTAAAGGAATTAGAACTAGCAATCGTTATTATTTATTAAATTTTGTTTATTATAACTTTATGACTCGAAACAAAAATTCTGAGTTATAAAAAGAAAAGCTGTTCAATCATGTACATATTCTTTATTAATCATGGCCAAAGATACTCTGATTTTATATGTGAACATTGAATATTCAAATAAAAACAAATATGAAAAATAAGGATGTCTCACTTAACACTGTCAGTGTATTTTATTTGCCCATCCAATGTAAAAGAACTCATAAAAAGCAAACAGCGAGTTAATTAAAATTGGAAATGTGGCTAAGCTAAAAAAAAAAGATATGATATAAATCAAGTGCGTACAAAAGTTTAACATCTAAGTTCAAAAAAATTAAAGGACTCGAACCGCTAAACTCAACAAAATAAGGATTTTGATCAAAATTATAGATGATTTTATCGAACCAAAAAAAGCCTGTAAACAAAATATTTACAGGCTTTTACAATATACTTATGGCCCTGATGGCACAAAATCCGAACCAATTGTTCGAAAATTTGAAGATTATAAATGAATTCT
Source organism: Flavobacterium shii (assembly GCF_025847235.1). Taxonomy (GTDB): domain Bacteria; phylum Bacteroidota; class Bacteroidia; order Flavobacteriales; family Flavobacteriaceae; genus Flavobacterium; species Flavobacterium shii. Next base: position 2,354 of record NZ_JAOZEW010000015.1, on the reverse strand, counting down.
AAATTATGTTTTCAGTCACTTAAATGATATATCAAATAATTTTCTTGACTCCTGGGATCAATAAAATAAGCAAACCAAATACAAAACTACCTAATACTATTAAAGGTGCCACAACCAAAAGTTTTATTGCAGGATCAATAGTCCAGTTCCTTACAGCTAATGTAAACACAACAATTACTAACGGATGAAAAATGTAAACGGCAAAACTACTGCGTGACGCGTTAGTAAGCAGTTTGGAAGTAGTATTCCAATTTCTTTTTCCTTTAATTAATAATGATGTTAATATAGAAATGCCAATCCATTGCTCCCAGACTGCATATAATAATGCCTGCCAGTGAAAACCGCCAGAAAACCAAGAAGAAGGTGTGTTGAGTTTAAACTTTATAATAAAAAATACCGGAAAAAATAATAAACACAACCAAGCCGATCTTTTAAGTTGTTTGCCTGTTTTGTCAGAAAATTGATCAAACCAATTATTTTTAGCCGCCAGTAATCCAATAATAAATAAAGCAATATATTGCGAAAAATGCCCAAGCTGAAATCCGATTGGTTCCAAAACCCATCCAACAGGAAAAAATATTCTGACCAAAAAACTAATTGTACCTAATGCTAATGCAAACAATAAAATGGTGCAAGTGTTCGGTACTGCTAATGATTTACTGAAACTAACTTTGAATATTTTTTTTACCGCTACATATATTAAACTAAAAAGAAGTAATGCGGCCAAGAACCATGTAACCCCTAAATCAATCCAGCTATCGTATCTGCTTAGATATTCAATATAGTTGATATGATTTTCTTTTGCGAAATAATAAACAAGATAACTGATAAACGGGGAAAGAATAAAGGAATTGAATACTATTGGAATTCCCAATCGAACAAGACGGTCTTTAATAAATTTCGAAGTTCCTTTTCTTGAATAAGAAGAACTGGTAAAGTAAGCCGCCAACAGGAAAAAATATCCCATAAAAAAGGACTGATTAATACTTATAAACATTGTCATAGGAATTTGTGCTACAATAGAACTAGTTGGTTCCAAATAATACCAGCCATCAGAATAACTATAAGCAATAAATGTGTGATGAAGCACTACTAATATTGTCAATAGCACTTTTATATTGTCTATGTATAGTAATTGATTTGAAGCACCAGAATCTTCATTTAAGGTAACAGTTGCGGTTGACATAATAAATTGGGTTATCGTTATTTATGGCAAACGTACAACAAGAAAGTACAGTTACAGTAAGGCTTGTTACTGCGAACTAGCTTTTGTGATGAGTAACAAGTTAGGCAATATATTTCTTGCGAAGCTCTTGGTAATAATTATTAAAACTATCGATTTGTTTCCTGGAAACTGGAATTTTCAGATCAGTTTCATTAAAAGATAATAGATACCCTTGAGAGTTTCCGGTTACATTTTGAATCTTAAAGATATTAACTAAATAGGTTCTGTGACATCTAAAAAAATGTGGGTAATCAGCTATTTGACTTTCGAATTGAGTTAAAGAAATTCTCTTTACTTCTGTGGTAATTTGATCGCCGCTGTATTTTGTCAACTCGATATAGTTGCCATCTGCTTTTACAAAAAGTAATTGATCAATATCCAGGCTGAAATCATCTTGTTTTACCTGCGTACTAATAAAAATATTGGGGTTTAAACTTGTTTTTTTCGGTTCAGCCACCAAAGGAATAAATTGAAGAACAAATGAAGATCCTTTTTTTGATTCAAAATAAAAACTTGATAACCTAAGAACAAAATAAAAAAATATACCTGCAACAAAACAATTTCTGATTTCTTCAAAAAAATAATTCCACGACCAGTTGTTTGGATTGTTATAAAGTAAATCCCGAATTAAAAAGCTGGATGTGCCTATTACAATAAATAGGATTCCAATGTTAATGTATTCTTTGAGTAAAGTCCATTTGATCCTGTTTTTTGCTTTTCTAAAATAATATAATACTCCAAAATAAAGTAATAAAACCAGAGCAGGAATGAAGGCATGCAAAAAACAAATAAAAAAATAATGCATCCTAAGTTCCGGATCGTAGACTCCAAATGGTTTGAACAATAAAAGAAAAATTAGAATGATCAGAAACACAACAACTGAGCTTTTTATAAGATTTTGAGACTGATATCGTTTAGGATATTCAATTTCTTTTTTCAAATACTCAGTATTGATGTAAAATCTCATGATAAAATTTATTTGGGATTAAAAATACAAAAAACAGATGGTCTTGTGGCTTTTTGTTTGAAGGTTTTGGGATTGATCTCAATTTTATAGAGTGAGAAAAATAGATTTTTACCTAATCCCCAACTTTTGATCCTGATTCATTTATGTCTTGATCCTAATTTT
>NZ_JAOZEW010000014.1 GCF_025847235.1 Flavobacterium shii | reverse complement strand
CAAAGATGTGTCCACACGGTAGGATAGAGGCGATATCCTCGTAGTGAAACGGAGAGATAAAGCCGAAAGCGGGAACTATGTTTAATGAAAGCCTTTTGTTGTGCTTCAAAAAAACTTAGTAACTCAGTACCTAAGCATCTTAGGAACTTTCTTTTTAAATTCTTATTTTTGCATCAATTATGGAGAAAAATTTCATGCAAAAATACATTGACCAGCTCAATGAAGCACAGAGGCAGCCTGTTTTAAAGAAAGACGGGCCAATGATTATTATTGCTGGGGCAGGTTCGGGGAAAACTCGTGTTTTAACAATTAGAATTGCTTATTTGATGGCTCAGGGTATTGATGCGTTCAATATTTTGTCGCTTACTTTTACTAATAAAGCGGCTCGTGAGATGAAACACAGGATATCTGATATTGTGGGAGCGTCGGAGGCAAAAAACCTTTGGATGGGAACTTTTCACTCGATTTTTGCACGTATTCTTCGTGCAGAATCAGATCATTTGGGATATCCGTCTAATTTTACGATTTACGATTCACAGGATTCTGCTAGATTGATTTCTTCAATCATAAAAGAAATGCAACTGGATCGTGATGTTTATAAGCCAAAGCAAATTTTAGGCCGTATCTCTAATTACAAAAACAGTTTGATTACGGTAAAAGCATATTTTAATAATCCTGAATTGGTAGAGGCTGACGCCATGGCAAAAAGACCAAGATTGGGAGAAATTTATCAGCAGTATGTAGACCGTTGTTTTAAAGCTGGTGCGATGGATTTTGATGACTTGTTGTTGAAAACCAATGAATTATTGAATCGTTTTCCTGAAGTTTTAGCGAAATATCAAAATCGTTTTCGTTATATTTTGGTTGATGAGTACCAGGATACAAACCATTCTCAGTATTTGATTGTAAGGGCTTTGTCTGATAAATTTCAGAATATATGTGTGGTAGGTGATGATGCGCAGAGTATTTATGCTTTCCGTGGAGCGAATATTAATAATATTTTGAATTTTCAGAAAGATTACGAAGGTGTAATCATGTATCGTTTAGAGCAAAATTACCGTTCAACAAAAAATATTGTTGAAGCGGCAAATACTGTAATGGAACATAATAAGACCAAACTTGATAAAGTAGTTTGGACTGCGAATGATTTTGGTGCAAAAATTAAAGTCCACAGAAGTTTAACAGATGCTGAAGAAGGACGTTTTGTGGCAAGCACAATTTTTGAACAAAAAATGCAAAATCAACTTTCTAATGGTTCTTTTGCAATTTTATACCGTACCAATGCACAATCTCGTGCAATGGAAGATGCGTTAAGAAAACGTGATATTCCGTATCGAATTTATGGTGGATTATCATTTTACCAACGTAAGGAGATCAAAGACGTTTTATGTTATTTGCGTTTGGTGATCAATCCAAAAGATGAAGAAGCATTGGTTCGTGTGATTAATTATCCGGCTCGTGGAATTGGTGATACTACGGTTGAAAAATTGACGATTGCGGCTAATCATTACAAGCGTTCGATTTGGGAAGTGATGGTGAATATTGATAAAATCGACTTGAAGCTGAATACAGGTACAAAGAATAAAATCAGGGATTTTGTAACGATGATTCAGAGTTTTCAGGTCATTGATCAAAATCAGGACGCTTTTTATATTACTGATCATGTTGCTAGAAAAACAGGATTGGTACAAGAACTTAAAAAAGATGCTACACCTGAGGGAATGGCAAAAGTTCAGAATATTGAAGAATTACTAAATGGTATAAAAGATTTTACCGAAGGTCAGAAAGAAATTGATGGAGCAAGAGGTGCATTGTCCGAGTTTATGGAAGATGTGGCACTTGCAACCGATTTGGATAAAGATACAAGTGATGAGGACAGAGTTGGCTTAATGACGATTCACCTTGCAAAAGGATTAGAATTCCCTCATGTTTTTGTTGTTGGGATGGAAGAGGATTTGTTTCCGAGTGCCATGAGTATGAGTACAAGAAGTGAACTTGAAGAGGAACGTCGTTTATTTTACGTAGCTTTAACACGCGCAGAGCATCAAGCTTATTTGACCTACGCACAATCACGTTACCGTTGGGGGAAATTAACAGACAGTGAGCCATCTCGTTTTATAGAGGAAATTGATGCGCAATATTTGGAATATTTAACTCCAGTAGAAAGTGGTTATCGTTATAAGCCAATGATTGATATTGATGTTTTTGGTGATGTTGATAAATCAAAATTACGTTTAGCAAAACCAATAGCGACAACTCCGCCTAAAACTGTTACTGGTAATGAGCCAAAAGCAGATTTAAATATTCGTAAATTAAAACCTGTATCAAGTAATCCAAATAGCGGAAGTGCACCAAATTTATTTGATAATAAATTAACCATTGGTAATGTTGTGATGCATGAACGTTTTGGTAAAGGTGAGGTTGTGAATTTAGATGGAGTAGGAGCAGATAAAAAAGCCGAGATTCGATTTGAAGTTGGTGGACTTAAAAAATTATTGCTTCGTTTTGCCAAGCTGGATGTAATTGGGTAGAGGATAGAAGAGGAAAGAGGATAGAAGAGGAAAGAGGATAGAAGAGGAAAGAGGATAGAAGAGGAAAGAGGATATGTGGACTAATTGAAGAATCTTTTGAATTTTAAACAAAATAAACTTTAAAACTAAATTGTAAATGGCAGAATTTATTAAAATATACCCAGATAAACCTAATGAGGCTGCTATTGCAAAAGTAGTCAAGGTTTTAAAAAACGGAGGTTTGATTATTTATCCTACCGATACTGTCTATGGTTTGGGCTGTGATATTACAAATTCACGTGCGCTTGAGCGTATCGCAAAAATAAAAGGAGTAAAACTTGAGAAAGCAAACTTTTCATTTATTTGTCATGATTTGAGTAATTTGTCGGATTATGTTCGACAAATAGATACATCGACTTTTAAGATATTAAAGAGGGCGTTACCAGGACCGTATACTTTTATTCTACCAGGAAATAATAATTTACCAAAGGAGTTTAAAAAGAAAACTACAGTCGGAATCCGTGTTCCTGACAATTCAATCGCATTAGAAATTGTACGTCAATTAGGAAATCCTATTGTTTCTACATCTATTCGTGATGAAGATGATGTTATCGAGTATACAACCGATCCGGAGCTTATTTTTGAGAAATGGCAAAATTTGGTAGACATGGTTATCGATGGCGGTTACGGAGATAATGTAGGATCTACAATAATAGATCTATCAGATAATGAGCCAATTATAATCAGAGAAGGAAAAGGGAGTTTAGATATTTTGTAAAAACCCATTTCTTTTTGATTAGTCATTAAAAAAATTAAGGATACATAAAAGCAGGTCAATTGACCTGCTTTTTCTGTTTTCATGGTGTATGTATATGTAAATCTTCATCGCTTAGAAGTATAGCAAATTTTACAAGATAAAATCTTCAACTCCGCTCAAGGAGATACACTATATTTTTTTGTTAGGCATAGTTGAGTGTAAGCCTAATTAAACGAGCAAAATAATGCAAAAAAAAGCCAGTGAAAATTTTCACTGGCTTTTTAATTTTATTCGGAATCGTTATTACTGCGATTCAATAATCTTCAATAATCGGATTATTTACCTGATTGTTTTTTCATTTCTTTTTCAACCATATCATAGAATTGGTCAATTTTAGGCATTACAACAATACGAGTTCTTCTGTTACGCGCTTTGTTTTCAGGTGTGTCATTTGCAACTAATGGTACATAAGAACTTCTACCTGCAGCAATTAATTTTGCTGGATTAACGCCAAGGTCATCTGTTAATACACGAACTATAGATGTAGAACGTTTAACACTTAAATCCCAGTTGTCTAACAAAATTCCGTTGCTTTTGTAAGGAACGTTATCTGTGTGACCTTCAACCATACACTCAAAATCTGGTTTGTCATTTACTACTTTAGCAACTTTAGCCAAAACTGTTTTAGCTTTATCAGTTACATCATAGCTACCACTTTTAAATAATAATTTGTCAGCGATAGAAATAAATACAACTCCTTTTTCAACATTAATTTCAATGTCTGGATCGTTAATACCAACAGCTCCTTTTAAACTAGTAACCAAAGCAAGTGTAACACTATCTTTTTTAGTTAAAGCATCTTGAAGTCTAGATATTTTTAAGTCTTTTTCTTTTAGGCTCTCTAAAGATTTCTCTAGATTTTCAGCTCCTTTAGAAGTAAGCATTGTTAAGTCTTTAGAACTATTTATTAAATTCTGATTGTGGTCTTTTAAACTAGCAACTGTAGCAGTTAATCCAGCTCTTTCTTCTAAACAAGAATTTAATTTTACAGTACAAGAATTTAGTAAATCTTGAGTTTCTTTGTTTTTAGCTTCTAAGTCAGCATATTTCTTTTTAGAAACACACGAAGATAGTACCATTAATGCTGTTAGAGCGATAAATATTTTTCTCATAAAAAATAAAATTTAATTAGACTTTTGATTACAAAGTTAAGGGTTATTAATTTGATTATTGTTAAAGATATCTTTAAATACGTGGATTTTCTTCACATAGTACAGGAAAACGATACTTTTAATCATATAGTATTCCTGCGTTTGAAAATTACTTCTTTTTTTATAATATTTTGAAAAAAGACTATAAAAAGAAAAATGGGCTTGTAAAATTGCCCAAGTATGATTGAACTTTCCTTGCGTTAAAAATCGTATACCTGCGATACCATCTAGAATCATTCTAACAAAAAGGATGCCATAAAAACCTCGTTTTGGCAAATTTTTAGTAAGCATTAATAATGAGTTCCTAAAGTTCAAGTAGGTCTTCCTAGGGTTGCTTTGTTGTAATGTTGCTCCACCTACGTGATACACAATAGATTGTGAATTGTATTTGATTGTGTGGCCAAGATTAATTGCACGCCAACATAGATCTATTTCTTCCTGATGCGCAAAAAAAACTTCATCAAAACCTTTTAAATTTTTAAAAATAGTACTCCTTATAAAGAAACATGCACCCGAAGCCCAAAATAATTCACAGTTATCATCGTATTGTTTGTTGTCTTTTTCGATAGTTTCGAAAATACGCCCTCTACAAAAAGGATATCCGTATTTATCAATGAATCCACCAGCAGCACCTGCATACTCAAAGTGTGATTTATTTTTATAATCTAAAATTTTCGGCTGAATGATAGCTGTTTTTGGTTCTTTTGCGAAAGTATCCAAAATTGGTTGCAACCAGTTTTCTGTAACTTCGATATCCGAATTGATTAAAGCATAGATTTCGGCATCTATATGTTGCAGTGCTTCATTATATCCGTGGGCAAATCCATAATTACCAGCATTCACTACAATTTTCACGGTAGGAAAATGCTCTTTTACATATGTAATTGAAGCATCTGTCGAAGCATTATCTGCTACATATATAGTTGCTTCAGGTGAAAAATTCACTACCGATAGTAAAAACTGTTCTAATAATTTTACTCCATTCCAATTTAAAATGACTACTGCTATTTTATCCAAGTGTATTGTGTTTTATTTATGTTAGAGAATTATAATTGGGTAATTCCCTTAGAAATTCGTATTTTTCATTTTCAAAATCCATTTGACAGAAATAATGATTTAATCCATTGGTAACTGTCAAAAATTGTGCCTTCATTGTCATATTATAACGAGCTATCTGATCAAAAGTTGCTTGCGAAATCTTCACTTCCGGAGCTTTGCATTCTACCAATATATATATAGTGCCGTCTGGGTTATATACTACAATATCGTACCGTTTACGCAACCCGTTGACTTTTAAAACCTTCTCTACATTGATCAATGATTTTGGATATTTTTTCTCCATCATCAAGAACTGAACAACATGTTGGCGAACCCATTCCTCTGGAGTAAGAATGATAAATTTTTTCCTGATTTCATCAAAAATAGACACTTTATTTTCGCTATTTTTGAATCGAAATATATAAGAGGGAAAATTTAGTTTTTGCATGAAGCAAAAATATAAAATAGTTTTAGGTTTCAGGTTTAAAGTTTCAAGATATTGAAACAACAACCTTAAACATTAAACTTGTAACAATAAAGAAATGGATGAAGTTATAAAAATTGTTAATGATATCAAAGCTGGGAATATCAAGCCTATCTATTTCCTGATGGGAGAGGAGCCTTATTATATTGACAAATTAGCCGAGTATATAGAGAAAAACGTTTTATCTGAAGAAGAAAAAGGTTTTAATCAAACGGTTTTATACGGTCGTGATGTAACTGTAGATGATGTGGTTTCGGCTGCAAAACGTTATCCTATGATGGCCGATCGTCAGGTTATTATTGTAAAAGAAGCACAAGATTTATCAAGAACAATCGATAAACTTGAGGCTTATGCAGGGAATCCAATGGAAACAACGGTTTTGGTATTTTGTTACAAGTATAAAACACTTGATAAACGTAAAAAAGTGACTAAATTATTAGGTCAAAAAGGGCTCGTTTATGAAAGTAAGAAGTTATACGAAAACCAAGTAGGCGACTGGATCAAAAGAGTTTTGTCGGGGAAAGGATATTCTATCGAACCAAAAGCCAATGCAATGTTGGTTGAGTTTTTGGGTACAGATTTAAGTAAAATCAATAATGAATTAGAAAAATTGCAGATAATTTTGCCAAAAGGAACTGCAATTTCACCTACACATATAGAGGAAAATATCGGTTTTAGTAAAGATTATAATGTTTTTGAGTTACGTAAAGCAATTGGAGAACGTGATCAGGTTAAAGCATATAAAATTGCCGAGAACTTTGCGCATAACCCTAAAGATTATCCGCTAGTTATGACGACAGGCTTAATTTTTGGTTTCTTTATTCAGTTATTAAAATACCATGGATTAAAGGATAAAAACCCGAAAAATGTGGCAACAGCAATTGGTGTAAATCCTTATTTTTTAAAAGAATATGATTTAGCCATAAAAAACTATCCAATGAGAAAAGTAAGTCAGGTAGTTTCTTCATTACGTGATATTGATTTAAAAAGTAAAGGTGTAGGAGCCAATGCATTACCGCAATCTGATTTATTAAAAGAAATGCTATATAAAATATTTAATTAAGCGACTAAAATTACCGATATTTGTAAGCTTATATAATATAAAACAATACCGTGATTATGGGGATGAATAAAAACACAATCTTAGGATGGGCAACTTTTATAATGGTAATAATGGGATTTCTCCTAATAGGACTTGGCATTTTTAGATATAGAGATGTTTCAGGTTGGGGATTTGCCGCAACAGGAGTAGGTTTTTTAGCCAACGCATGGGTTTTTAATGCTTTAAAAGGAAGAGTTTAAACAAGATAAATAATAAAATTTAAAATAAATAAGAATGTCAGACGATAAGAAAGTAATTTTCTCCATGTCAAAATTGAGTAAAACATACTCAAGTAGTGACAAGCAAGTGCTAAAGAATATCTATTTAAGCTTTTTTTACGGAGCAAAAATTGGTATTTTAGGTTTAAATGGTTCAGGAAAATCTTCGCTTTTGAAGATTATTGCTGGTGTTGATAAAAATTACCAAGGAGATGTAGTTTTTGCTCCAGGATATACAGTTGGTTATTTAGAACAAGAACCACAATTAGATGATGAAAAAACAGTTATTGAAATTGTACGTGAAGGAGTAGCCGAAACGATGGCAGTTCTAGAAGAATACAATAAAATCAACGACTTATTTGGTCTTCCGGAAAACTATGAAGATGCCGATAAAATGGAGAAGTTAATGGATCGTCAGGCTGCTTTGCAAGATAAAATTGATGCATTAGGAGCTTGGGAAATCGATACAAAACTAGAAATTGCAATGGATGCGTTACGTACCCCAGACGGAGATACGCCAATTAAAAACCTTTCAGGAGGAGAGCGTCGTCGTGTTGCATTATGTCGTTTATTATTACAACAGCCTGATGTATTATTACTTGATGAGCCTACCAACCACTTAGATGCTGAGTCGGTACTTTGGTTAGAGCAACACTTAGCACAATATGCAGGTACTGTAATTGCTGTAACACACGATAGATATTTCCTTGATAATGTTGCAGGTTGGATTCTTGAGTTAGATAGAGGAGAAGGTATTCCGTGGAAAGGAAATTATTCTTCTTGGTTGGATCAAAAATCTAGCAGAATGGCACTTGAAGAAAAAGTGGCTTCAAAACGTCGTAAAAACTTAGAGCGTGAGCTTGACTGGGTTCGTCAGGGAGCAAAAGGACGTCAGACAAAACAAAAAGCACGTTTACAGAATTACGACAAATTATTAAACGAAGATCAAAAACAACTAGATGAAAATCTAGAAATCTATATCCCGAACGGTCCACGTTTAGGAACAAATGTTATCGAAGCTAAAAATGTAGCCAAAGCATTTGGAGATAAATTATTGTATGATAATTTAAACTTTACTTTGCCACAAGCTGGAATTGTTGGTATCATCGGACCAAACGGTGCTGGTAAATCGACTATCTTTAGAATGATTATGGGCGAAGAAAAGCCAGATAGCGGAGAATTTGCTATAGGAGAAACTGTAAAAATTGCTTATGTAGATCAGGCGCACTCAAATATTGACCCTAACAAATCTATCTGGGAGAATTTCTGCGATGGTCAGGAATTAATCATGATGGGTGGACGTCAGGTAAACTCTCGTGCTTACTTAAGTCGTTTTAACTTTGGCGGAAGCGATCAAAATAAAAAAGTTTCAACATTATCAGGTGGTGAGCGTAACCGTTTACACCTTGCGATGACATTAAAAGAAGAAGGAAACGTGCTTTTATTAGATGAGCCTACGAACGATTTGGATATAAATACACTTCGTGCACTAGAAGAAGGTTTGGAGAATTTTGCTGGTTGTGCTGTAGTTATCTCTCACGATAGATGGTTCTTAGATAGGATTTGTACACACATCTTGGCTTTCGAAGGAAACTCAGAAGTATATTATTTCGAAGGAGGATTCTCAGAATACGAAGAAAACAAAAAGAAACGTTTAGGTGGAGATTTAACTCCAAAACGTCTGAAATACAGAAAATTAATAAGAAGCTAGTATTCTGATCAATTACAAGAAAGCCTCAAATTAAATTATTTGAGGCTTTTTTTATATAGAAAATGTAGTTTTTTTTAGGAGCTATTTCCTGCTATTCACTACAATCTTTTTGGTTTTAAAGAAAAATCTAAAAGGATTTCCGTTTCTATCAGGGCTAGGATTAAAGTTTTCAGTCACAGTTTCAGTCACAGTTTTCAGATTGTAATTTCTTCTTCATTCAAAAATGATAAAACTCTGTCGAATCTAGATTTAGCGTAAAGTAAAATCTCCCAAATCAGCTAAATCTGTGTGAGTAAAAAAAAATAATTTCCACAATCTCTCCTTGATTTGAAAAAGACAAGATTAGATTAAACCAAAATTTAGTCTAAGATAAAATCTGCTCAAATCTGTAAAATCTGTGTGAAGAAAAGTTGCCTTACAAAAATTTAGCTTTTAATTCTGGAGTAGGAATCATACAGCTTTCTTTCTTACCATACCACTTATATCTATTCTTGGCAATATAATTATATAGTGGATCTCTCAAAAAAACAGGAATTATTTTAAAAACAGAAAACCAACTCCATAAAACTCCCAGATTTTCAGCAATTGCAATTGCTGCTCCCGATTTGTAATAATAAGCAACACCAGGTTCGTAAAATATAATGCTATCGACTTTGGTATTATCAACTCCTATATGTTTACAAATTTCTTTTCCAATATCAGATTGCAAAGCAGCAAAACGAAAAACATCTTTTTTATCATGCTTAATAATAAACTGCACCGCCGAATCGCATAAGTTACAAACTCCATCAAAGAGAATTATTTTTTTGTTCTCGGCTGTAATTGCGAGGAACGAAGCGATTCCGTTTTGTGTATCCATTTTTATTATCTAAAACTAGTTATGTTTTTTTTACTTAACCCTAATTTATGTTAGTGTGATTGCTTCGTTGCTCGCAATGACTTTGAGTTTTATTCCGTCATTACCCCAACATATACAACCGTTTGATATTTATTTGTAATGGCGTAAAAAAAACCTGGTTTCATCTTTTCTTATTTATAAAGTCATTGTGAGGAACAAAGTAATCTTGATATTTACCGGTAAAACAAAAGTGGATGAGATTGCTTTGTTCTTCGCAATGACACAGATTGCGATTTTTTTACAATTGAAAAGTTATTTCTTTATTATTGGTTTATTCTATCGAAATTAAGTATTTCATAAATTTAATAAATCAAAACCGACTTTCATAAATAGCTTTTAATACATTTTTTTAAATATTCCAGCTCACTAATCATCTTTTTGTAGATGTTTGTCTAAATCGCTTTATTTGATTTTTAGCTTAATTTTCATGTTTTAGAAACTGAAAATTACGACTGAAGACTGAAAACTTATTTTTTTCCAGCTTCTACAAATTCCAATTCATCCAAACTTACTTTCGAAGTAAAGACACCATAATTTACAGTAGCTTTATTTTTTTCGATGGCGTCAATACTTCCTATAGATCTTCCATCAATCATTCGTACTCTGTCACCAACTTTTAAAGTTACTTTAGGTTTTTCGATAACAGCTTTTAATTTTTTTTCTTTTTTCTCTTTTCGAATTTCTTCAACCTGAACTGTTACTTCGGCAATAACTTCTTTTTTCTTTTCGGTAATTGCTTTAGCTTCTTTAGGAGTTGCTTTTTTACGTTTAGAATTTTCAATTTCAATAATCTTCAAAAATTCACCTATCAGTTCTTTTTTGTTTTTATTGTTAAAATACTTTTCAGAAATATCTTCAATCTTTTGTCCAATATAAATTGTCTTCTGATTGCTATCATATAATTCCTGATAGCTTTCGAGTTTTTGTTTTATCTTGACATTTATATTTTCCATTTTATTACTCTCGGCACGGGCTCTAGTTTCTTCCTCTTTTAAGTTCAAAGAAGTTTTTTCTAATTTCGACCGTTCTTTCTGAAGTGTTGCAATGGTTTTATCAAAACGAACTTTTCCAATTTCGATTTTCTTTTTCGCACGATTAATTAAACCAAACGGAATTCCGTTTTTCAAAGCAACTTCAAATGTAAACGAACTTCCTGCTTGTCCAAGAACCAGTTTATACATTGGTTCTAAAGATTTTTCATCAAACAGCATATTGGCATTTGTTGCAAAAGGCAATTCGTTAGCCAAAATTTTAAGATTAGAATAATGCGTAGTTATGATTCCGAAAGCTTCACGATGATAAAATTCTTCTAAGAAAATTTCAGCTAAAGCTCCTCCTAATTCAGGATCCGAACCAGTTCCAAATTCATCAATCAAAAACATAGTTTTACTATTGCATTTTTTTAGGAAATAGTTCATGTTTTTTAATCTATAACTATATGTACTCAAGTGATTCTCGATAGATTGATTATCGCCAATATCGGTTAAGATTCTATCAAATAAGAAAGTTTCACTACGCTCATGTACAGGAATCAGCATCCCGGATTGTAGCATTAACTGTAGTAATCCAACAGTTTTTAACGAAATTGTTTTTCCTCCGGCATTTGGTCCTGAGATAACAATAATTCTATTATCTTGTTTTAATTCAATAGTTTGTGGATGCGTAATCTCATTTTTCTGTTTGTTATTTAAATATAAAATGGGATGAAAAGCATCTCTAAAATACAAACGACGTTCCTCTGTAATTGTTGGTAAAATACCATTTATCTTATTAGCATATTTTGCTTTGGCAGCAATGACGTCAATATCACTTAAAAATGCTTGGTAATCAATAAGCAAAGATAAATACGGACGAATAGCATTTGATAATTGTTTTAAAATACGGGTAATTTCTTCTTTTTCCTCATATTCCAAATTGCTTAATTCTCTGGAGTATTTTAAAGTAGTTTCAGGTTCAATATAGGCGATACTTCCTGTTTTTGAACTTCCTAAAATTGAGCCTTTTACTTTACGACGATACATTGCCAAAACGGCTAAAACACGACGGTTTTGTACAAAGCTTTCCTTAATATCATCAAGATAACCTAAACTATTGTATTGCGTTAAAGCCACACCAAAACTTTGGTTTACTTTTCCACGAATTAAATTCATGTCACGTCGAATGTTAGATAACTCAGGCGAAGCATTATCTTTTATTTCTCCATATTTATCTACGACAACATCTACTTGCGAAATGATTTCTTTGGTAAATTCTACTTGGGAAGCTCTAGTATTTAGATTAGGATAATAATCATCGAATTTTTTAAAGTAATTCAATAAAAAATTAACCGTTGATGATAATGTAGCTATTTTTCTGAAACTTCCAACTTCGAGGAAGCTGTCTTCGATTGCAAGAAATTTTATTTCATATGTAATCGCGTCAAAACCATGATTTGGTATTGCATTGTTATTTTGGAAAGATGAAACATACTCTGATGTTTGCATTAGGGACTGCATCAAAGTTTCTTTATCTCTATAAGGCACTATTTCTAAAGCTTTTTGCTTGCCTATATCAGTATTACAAATGTCCGAAATAGTTTCGAGCACTGTAGGGAATTGTAAATCTTGTAATGTTTTATCAGTAATTGATATCATATTATATCGTAAGTTGTAAAGCTTCAAAGTTACAAAGTTTTGAAACTAAATAGTAGTATTAATTGGTACTTTGCAAAAAACTTTGCTTAATTTGTAGTAAAATTTAATGAAATGAAAATTAACCTCAATCCAGATTGGCAAGCGGTATTATCAGATGAAATAGGAAAACCTTATTTTAATGATCTGATAATATCTTTAGAAGAAGAATATAATAATCAAACTTGCTTTCCGCCACAAGACTTAATTTTTTCAGCATTCAATCATTGTGCTTTTAAAGATGTAAAAGTTGTGATTATTGGTCAAGACCCATATCATGGAGCAGGAGAGGCCAATGGATTAAGCTTTTCGGTAAATGATAATGTAAAAATTCCTCCTTCGCTCCGCAATATTTTTAGAGAATTAAATACTGATTTTGATTCTGTTTTTATGCCAACTTCAGGTAATCTGGAATCTTGGGCAAATCAGGGTGTTTTACTTCTAAACGCCTCTTTAACGGTTCGGAAAGATACACCAAATAGTCATAAACATCTAAAATGGAACTTATTTACAGATGCTGTAATTCAGGCTGTTTCTGATAAAAAAGAGAATGTAGTATTCTTATTATGGGGCGCTTTTGCTAAAAAGAAAGGGCTTAAAATTGACCGTAAAAAACATTTTGTTTTAGAATCCGGACATCCATCACCAATGAGCGCTAATCAAGGAAAATGGTTCGGAAATAAACATTTTAGTAAAATAAATGAATTTTTAAAATCAAAAGAAATTCCCGAAATTAAATGGTTGTAATTATATACCACTTAGCGTAAGTATAAAAGGTAAACACGAATTTTAACGGTAACTTAGTTTGTTAAATTAATTCCAGAAACTAATTTGTGCTAATTCGTGAAATTCGTGTTTAATTTTTTTTATATAATATATGGTAGCTCTAATTAGCTGGTTTTTTCTCTATAGTT
Source organism: Flavobacterium shii (assembly GCF_025847235.1). Taxonomy (GTDB): domain Bacteria; phylum Bacteroidota; class Bacteroidia; order Flavobacteriales; family Flavobacteriaceae; genus Flavobacterium; species Flavobacterium shii. The sequence goes on along the minus strand of NZ_JAOZEW010000014.1, from coordinate 152,341 downwards.
TCCAGAACAGCTTTTCCTGGATAATTGATTACTTTTAGTATTACTTCTTGATTTTTCAAGGTTTTACCTTCTATAATGTATAATTTTCCTTTTTTGTAGTCAATATTACTTTTGTCAAAATCTACATCACCAAATTGTAATGTGTTCTTGATGTCAAGAGTATCAATCCATTTTTCTGCCAAAACTTTAGATGCATCATCGGAATAATGAAATGGTTTATTTCTTAAGTCATTCAAAACTCTTGCATTTGGAAAATAGTTACAACGTGTGTCTTTACCACTAAATACAAGGGCTACAAAAAAACATCCCATAACCAGACCAACTAAATAATATGCAAAACGGTGTACAAACTTCATGAATTCTATTTTTGGCAAAGGTAAACTAAAGTTGTCTTAAAAAACAAGTAAATTAATGTCATTATCAGGTAAATCGAACCATTCGGCTATAGCTTTATTAGTTAAAATACCATGATACATATAAATACCATTTTTAAGACCTTTATTGCATCTAATAGCACTTTCCAATCCGCCATCTTCTGCCATTTGTAATAAATAAGGAGTAATAATATTGCTGATAGAAAGTGAAGCTGTTTTTGAATATCGGGATGGAATATTAGGTACGCAATAATGTAAAACATTGCTTTTTATAAAAGTTGGTTTTTCATGCGTAGTAACTTCCGAAGTCTCAAAACATCCTCCCGTATCAATACTTACATCCACGATTACGGCACCTTTTTTCATATGCTCAACCATAGTTTCGGTAACAACAATTGGACAACGTTCTTTACCTCTCATGGCGCCAATAGCTACATCACAGCGTCTTAATGCTTTTAATAATGCTTTGGGTTGTATTGTAGATGTAAAAATACGTTGGTTAAGATTGTTTTGTAAACGACGTAGTTTGGTAATAGAATTATCAAAAACCTTTACACTTGCACCAAGACCAATCGCAGTTTTGGCAGCAAATTCACCAACAGTACCTGCTCCTAGAATTACAACATCGGTAGGTGGAACTCCTGTTATATTTCCAAATAACAATCCTTTACCAATCTCATCAGTAATCATTAATTCGGCAGCAATAAGTATTGATGCTGTTCCTGCAATTTCGCTTAATGATTTCACGGCAGGATAAGAGCCATCTTCATCTTTTATGTATTCAAATGCTAATGCTGTAATCTTTTTTTGTACCAAAGCTTCAAAATAAGCTTTTTTCTTGGTCTTTAACTGAATCGCAGATATAAGAATCGTTTCCGGATTCATTAACTTAATTTCTGCAATAGTTGGCGGTTCTACTTTTAATAACAACGGGCAGCCAAAAACACGTTTGGTATCTTTGGTTACTTCTGCACCGGCATCACTATATTCTTTGTCGGTATAACTTGAACTTTCTCCAGCTCCGGATTCTATCATTACCCTATGTCCTTGATAGGTAAGAGAATTTACTGCATCGGGAGTTAGGCAAATACGACGCTCCTGATAACTTGTTTCCTTAGGAATTCCAATGAAAAGTTCTCTTTTGTATCTGCCAATTTCAAGTTTTTCCTCTTGAGGCAATAATTCTTGTTTCGTAAATGGAGTTATCGTTATTGACATTGTTTGTGCAAAATTTAGAGTACAAATTACGTAAAAAGTTTTTAATAAAACAGTATTTTATAGGCTAATACACATTCCCGAAAGAACTATTGCTTTACCTTTAAATCTAATTCAAAATGCATAATTGGCGAAAATGTTTAACACATAGAAACAAATTTTTTATAAAAGAAAATATAAAGAAATCTATGCTTCTATGTGCTGGATAATTATACACAACTGGTTTAAAATTAAACTAGTTTTAGCAAACGTTTTCCATCAGGCAATAATTCAATTGTAATAATAGAATGTTGCTCTGGAATTAAACTTGGGATTTTCTCCGACCATTCAATAAAACACCAATTACCAGAATAGAGATAATCATCAACACCCATATCTAACGCTTCAGTTTCATGGTTTAATCTATAAAAATCAAAATGATAAACTATCTGGTTATCATTTGTTTGGTATTCATTAACTAAAGAAAAGGTTGGACTACTTGTTGCGTCTTCTATTCCTAAATCCTTACACAATTGTTTTATTAACGTTGTTTTTCCAGCGCCCATTTCTCCGTTAAAAAGGATAATCTTATTGGGATTTTGTGCTAAAATTTGTTGTGCAACTTCCTGAATTTGGTCTAACGAAAAGGTAACTTCCATTTTGATTTTTATAATATTTTTTAAACTTAATTCTTATTTATTTCTAGTGTGAACAGAGACTGAATACTTTGTCTTTTACTTTGGATTAAATATCATGAATGGAATAATCATTTCTTCTAATGAAATTCCTCCATGCTGATATGTGTTTTTATAATAACTTACATAATGGTTGTAATTATTTACGTAAGCTAAAAACAAATCATTTTTCGCAAAAATAAACGAACTACTCATATTTATGGTAGGTAAACCAACTTTTTTAGGTTCTTTTACAACATACACATCTTTTTGCTCGTAGGTTAAACTACGTCCTGTTTTGTAACGAAGGTTAAGGCTGGTGTTTTTATCACCCACAACTTTCGATGGATTCTTCACATTGATTGTTCCGTGATCGGTTGTAAGGATCAGTTTAAAACCTAAGTTTTGAGCTTGCTGGATAATCTCTAATAGGGGAGAATTTTTGAACCAGCTCAATGTAAGTGATCGGTATGCTTTATCATCTGATGCTAATTCTTTTACAACATCAAGCTCTGTCTTGGCATGCGATAACATATCTACAAAGTTGTAAACTACTGTAACAAGGTCATTATTTTTTAAAGCTTTGAAATTTTCTGCTAGTTTTTTACCACTCGCTAAATTCGTAATTTTAAAATAATCTTCTTTTATATTTAATCCTAAACGTTTTAATTGCGCGCTTAAAAACTCAGCTTCATATAAATTTTTACCACCATCTTCTACATCATTTTTCCAATATTCAGGAAATTGTTTTTCCATTTCAATTGGTAATAAACCAGAGAATATGGCGTTTCTTGCGTATTGTGTTGCAGTGGGAAGTATAGAAAAATACGGAACTTCTTTTTCCAATTTGTAATAATTACCAACTACAGTTTCAAATGATTTCCATTGATCGTAGCGTAAATTATCAATTACAACAAACAGAATTGGTTTATCTTTTTTCTTAATTTCCGGAACTACCAGCTCTTTAAATAATGTATGTGATAGAATCGGTTTATCTGCTTTTGGTGCAAACCAATCTTCATAATTACGTTCGATATATTTTCCGAATTGAGAATTGGCTTCTACTTTTTGAGATTCTAAAATTTGAATCATCCCCTGATCATTGATATTCTCAAGTTCCAGTTCCCAAAAAACAAGTTTTTTATACAACTCAATCCAGTCATCATATGAATTTACCATTGCCATTTCCATCGCAATTTTTCTAAATTCTTTCTGATAATCTAGTGTAGTTTTTTCAGAAATTAATCTGGAATGATCGAGGTTTTTCTTTAAGCTTAATAAAATCTGATTTGGATTTACAGGTTTTATTAAATAATCGGCTATTTTAGATCCGATCGCATCTTCCATTATATATTCTTCCTCGCTTTTGGTAATCATTACCATCGGAATAGTAGATTTTTTTTCTTTCATTTCCGAAAGTGTTTCTAATCCGCTCATTCCAGGCATATTTTCGTCAAGAAAAACAATGTCAAAATTATTTTCTTCGAAAATTGTAATTGCATCAAGACCATTATTACAGGTCGTTACTTCGTAATTTTTTTTCTCTAAAAAGAGTATGTGTGGCTTTAATAGATCGATCTCATCATCAACCCAAAGTATTTTTATCTTATCCATATTACATTGCTATTCAAAAGTGTTAAATCTAAGTGCCAATTTACTTCTTTTTAAAACGGCTATTTATTAATATTATGATAATTTTTACTATGAAAAATAAAAACCACTGAATATAAAAATACACAGTGGTTTAAATTGAAAATTAATAAGTAACCTGATTATGAAATTTTACTTCCATCCGCCGCCAAGAGCTCTATACAATTGAATAACGGAATTGTATTGTTCGTATTTATCTACGATTAATGCCAGCTCTGTATTTAACGCATCATTTTTTGCGGTAAGTACTTCCAGATAATTTGCTAAACCATATTTCAATAGTTCATCAGAGTAATCTGTGGCAATCGTTAAAGCGTCAACTTGTTTCTGACGAATAATAATCTTATTTGCTTGAATATCATATCTTGCTAAAGCATCCGAAACTTCTTTTCCTGCAGTAAGTAAAGACTGCTCAAATTGTATGTAAGCTATTTCCTGATTTACTTTGGCAATCTCGAATTTTGTCTTTATCTGGCGTTGATTAAAAATAGGCTGTGTTAATCCAGTTACGATATTAGCAAAAACAGAATTTGCACTAAACCATTCTTTTAAATCAATACTTTGAAGTCCGCCTGTAGCAGTAATTTTAAAAGTAGGATAGAAATTACTTCTAGCTACATTTGTTTGTTCAAAATTAGAGATTAAGTTATACTCTGCAGCAATTACATCTGGCCTGTTACGCAATAAAGTTGCAGAAACACCGAATGTAATAGTTGGCTGTAGTGGTTGATCTTCAAAAGTGCTTCTTTCAATTTTACCAGATGGCTGCCCCAAAAGGATACTCATTGTATTTTCAAGAAGAATTGCTGTTGCTTTTAAATCGGCAATAATAATTTCTGTCGCATATTTCTGAGCTTCGGTTTGTTTTACAGCTACTTCGGTTACGTTTCCTGCATCTTTTAAAGCAATAATTGTTTCGATACTTTCGGTTCTATTTACTAATGTTTTTTCAGCCACTCTAATTTGAGCATCTGTAGACATTAATTGGTAATAAGTATCTGTAATATTGGCGATTAATTGTGTTTTAACAGCTTGATTTGCAGCAGTAGTTTGTAAGAACACAGCATTTGTAGCACGCGCATTACTTCTTATTTTCCCCCAAATATCAGCTTCCCAACCAAAAGTCCCAGTTACTTGATATTGATCTGTACTGCGGTTTTGAAGCAAGGCTCCAAATTGGCTATTTCTAGATAACTCTTGGTGGGTCCAATCAGTACCTACAGATAGAGTAGGAAAGTACCCAGACTTGCCTTGTTTCATTGAAGCCTGAGCCGCAACGATATTTTGCATTGCAATTCGGATATCGAGATTATTCTCTAGCCCTTTTCTAATATAACCTTGCAAAATAGGATCTGTGAAAACTTTGTCCCAAGAGAGATCTGCTAATGAGGTACTGTCTTTAGAAACAATTTGGGTACGGTATAAGTTTTCTGTTTTTATATCCTTTGGTCTTTCGTATTCTTTTGCAACGAAGCAGGATTGCATAACAGTTGCCACAATGACAACTGTTACTATTCTATATATCTTATTTTTCATTTTCTTCGTCTAAAAGTATAATATCTGATTCTTTCTCAGTAAATGGTTTTCCAGAGATTCTTTCTTGCAGGCTTTGGAAAATAATGAACAATATTGGAATTACAAATACTCCAAAAACTGTCCCTATCAACATTCCACCTACAGCTCCCATACCGATTGAACGGTTACCTACAGCACCAACTCCTGAAGCTAAAGCCAATGGCATTAAACCAAAGATAAAAGCAAGAGAGGTCATTAAAATAGGACGTAAACGTGCTTTTGCACCTTCTATCGCAGCTTGTGTTAAATCCATTCCGTGTCGTCGCCTTTGTATAGCAAACTCGACTATCAGAATGGCATTCTTCGCCAGTAGTCCTATAAGCATTATCAGGGCTACCTGGAAGTAAATGTTATTTTCTAATCCAGCTAATTTTACAAATCCAATAGCTCCGGCAATACCTACAGGTAATGAAAGTAATACTGATAATGGAACTAAGTAACTTTCGTATTGCGCACTTAATAAGAAATATACAAATATTAAACTCAATAAGAACACTCCGGCAGCCTGACTTCCGGCAAGGATTTCCTCACGCGTCATTCCTGAGAATTCATAACTGTATGTTTTTGGTAAATGCTGAGCAGCAACTTCCTGAATTGCTTTGATTGCATCTCCAGAACTATATCCAGGTTTTGCTTTACCATTTACGTTTACAGCTTTTAGCATGTTAAAACGTGCAACAGCTTCTGGTCCATAAATTCTTTTGAAATCAACAAACTGATTTATTGCCACTTGCTGTCCAGCAGCGTTTTTTACATAAATAGAATTAATCGATTCAAGATTTGCTCTGTCTGATGGTTTTGCCTGAATCATTACACGGTATTGTTTACCGAATTTATTGAAATCGGTAGTATATAATCCTCCATAATATCCTTGCATTGTATTAAAAATAGCCGATATTGAAACTCCTGCGTTTTTAGCTCTTTCGACATTAATATCCATTTGATATTGTGGGAAAGTAGGGTTAAAGTTGGTAACTGCGTACTGAATTTCAGGTCTTTTCATTAATTCACCCAAGAATTCATTACTTACTTTACTTACTGTCGTCCAGTCATCATCTCCTTTATCCTGAATTTTTAATTCAAAACCATCCGCAGATCCAAAACCTTGTACACTCGGAGGTGTAAAGAATAGAGCTTTAGCATCTTTAAAATGCGCTGTTTTGGCAAACAATTGACCAACAACAGCATCTACAGATTGGTTGGCTTCTTTACGGTATTTCCAATCTTTTAATTGGATTACTGTAAATGCATACGAACCACCATTTACACTATTTAATAAACTAAAACCAACAACACTCATTCTAGACTGAACAATGTCCATTCCTCCTAAAATAGAATCCAATTCATTAACGGCCAATTGCGTTTTCTCCAAAGTTGTTCCTGGAGGAAGCGTTAAATCCGCCATGATAATTCCTCTATCCTCATTAGGAATAAATCCTGAAGGTGTAGTTTGGAATAAAAATATTGTAATAGCAGAGAATACGACTAATCCAGTTATTGCAATCCATTTTTTTCTTGCTAAGAATCCAAGAGACTTAACATATTTATTGTTCATTCTATCAAAACTTGTATTGAAAGCAATGAAGAATCTGTCTTTGAAATTTTTCTTATGATGATCTGAATCTTCATGAGGTTTTAAGAACAAAGCACATAAGGCCGGACTTAAAGTTAATGCATTTACTGCCGAAATCAAGATCGCAATTGCTAATGTAATTGCAAATTGTTGGTAGAATACACCCGATGGACCACTTAAGAATGATACAGGGATAAATACTGCAGCCATTACTAATGTAATAGAAATAATCGCTCCGGTGATTTCACTCATGGCAGAAATAGTAGCTTCTTTTCCAGATTTGGCACCTTCATCAAGTTTGGCATGTACTGCCTCGACGACGACAATTGCATCATCGACCACAATACCAATAGCTAGAATCATTGCAAACAATGTTAACATATTGATCGAGAATCCGAATACCTGGAGGAAGAAGAACGTTCCTATAATTGCTACAGGAACTGCTATTGCAGGAATCAATGTAGAACGGAAATCTTGTAGAAATAAAAATACTACAATAAATACCAATATAAAAGCTTCAATTAATGTTGAAATTACTTTTTCTATAGAAGCATCAAGGAATGTTTTAGTGTTATAAGGAATTACATAATCTACTCCTTTTGGGAAGTCAGGTTTTGCATCGTCCAAAATATTTACAACTTCAGTAATAATGTCTTGTGCGTTTGAACCAGAAGTTTGAAATATACCAACGGCAACACCTTGTTTACCCATTGCCATATTCTTGTTTCCGTAATTAAATGCACCTAATTCTACAGTTGCAACATCTTTAAGGTGAACAAAGTTTCCATTTCCTGTAGATTTTATGACAATATTGTCATAATCTGAAATTTCAGATAAACGTCCTTTGTATTTAATTACATACTCGTAAATACCATCGGCGTTTTCTCCAAATTTACCTGGAGCCGCCTCAACGTTTTGTTCTTGTAAAGCCGCCTGAATATCCGCAGGTGCTACATTGTAAGCAGCCATTTTTTCTGGATTAATCCAGATTCTCATAGAGTAATCTTTGGCTCCAAAAACATTTACTTGACCAACACCTTTAACACGTTGTAGTTTTGGTACAAGGTTAATTTTGGCGTAATTCTGAATATATGTTTCATCGAAATCTTTATTGTTCGAATATAAAGCAAAGAACATTAAAGCACTAGTCTGGCTTTTTAGGGTTGTAACCCCAGTTTGCACAACAGCTTGTGGCAATTTACTTGTAGCACGAGAAACTCTGTTTTGAACGTTTACCGCAGCAATATCCGGGTTAATTCCAAGTTCAAAATAAACAGATATTTTGGCAGAACCATCATTGGCAGCAGAAGAAGTCATGTATGTCATTCCTTCTACACCGTTGATTTCTTCTTCCAAAGGAATCACGACACTATTTAATACAGTCTCAGCATTTGCTCCAGTATATGTTGCAGTTACCTGAACGGTTGGCGGTGCAATTTCGGGGTATTGTTCTACGGGTAATGACATCAATCCTAAAACACCCAAAATGGTGATTAAGATAGATATTACCGTCGAGAGAACTGGTCTTTCTATAAAAGTTTTTAACATCTTGTATATTATTTTTTAGCAGTAGTATTTTTTGTTTCTGCAGTTTCATTAGCTGCATCTTTAGCTTGCTGTGGCGTAATTTCCATGTCATCTTTTAATTTAGATGCTCCTTCTACTACTACAACATCTCCAGCTTTAAGACCTGCTGTTACAATGAAATTCAAGTCTGAAGTTCCATTGGTCTCAATGATTGTTGATTTTACTTTGTTTCCTTTTTCTACAACATAAATTGTTTGTTTTCCTTGTACTTCAAAAACTGCATTTTGAGGAACAAGAATTACATCTTTTTGTTCTATAGGTAAACGTATAATTCCTGTACTACCACTTCTTAAGATACCTTGAGGATTATTAAAATCTGCTCTAAATTGTGTGTTTCCAGTTGCAGGATCTACTAAACCATTCATTGTAGCGATCTTTCCTTTTTGATCGTATATAGTATTATCTACCAAAACCAAAGAAACAAGAGGTGCTGATTTTAATTTTTCGGCAGTAGTTGCACCTTTAAATGTCTTATTAAAGAACAATAATTGCTTTTCGTTCATTGAGAAATAAGCACGAACAATTTTCGTGTCAGATACTGTAGTTAAAGGCATTTCGCTAGTTGCACTAACTAAGCTTCCTTCTCTAAAAGGCAAACCACCAATAACACCGCTTACTGGAGAAACGATTGTTCCGTATCCAATATTTGCTGCAATACTACCATAATTACTTTTGACTTGAGCCAATTTAGCTTTGGCAGTTTCTAATTGAACAATACTAATGATTTTTCTATCAACTAGTGGTTTTAATCTGTCAACTTCCACTTGTGCTGCCTGAACAGCCGCTTTTGCAGCAGATGCATCCTGATTTAATGTTTGAGTTTCAAGTTTAAAAAGCAATTGTCCTTTTTTTACAACCTGACCTTCATCGACATAAATCTTTTGGATATACCCATTTACTTTAGGGCGTATTTCTACATTTTGTTGGCCTTGAAGATTTGCGCTATATTCTTGATATACTACTGCATCTTGTACCGAAATTGTTTTAACAGGAAAGGGAGCTGGACCTTGTGGTGGAGCTTGCTCTTCCTTTTTTTTACATGACGCAAAAACCAGCATGATTGCTATTAGGGAGAATGTAATATTCTTCATTTGTATTTAAATTTGATTTATGATTTATTAACTTTTTCTATTTCTATAAACTCTGTAATTGTTTCTTGCAGTAATTCTTCGACTTTTATAACATGACTTTTATATGCTTTGGCGTGTTCGAGATTAATTCTTTCCTCCGAACTATCCATTGTTTTTTCTCTGTAAGAAATCATTTTATCGATTATTTTCTTCTCGAATTCTAGAATTTTTAAATAATTTGCAAATCGTTCACTAAACGGAGATGGTCTAAAATATTTTTTTCGATCACCATGTAAAGTGTAATAATCTATCTTTCCTAATTTTAAAAGGAAATTCAAGTTTGTTGAAACTGAGCTTTTACTAGCGCCTACTTTCTCAACTATTTGTTCAAAGGTTAACCCCGATTTACAAGCTTCGACGATTAATAATCCCAAAATTCTAGAACAAAGTGGAGGCAAGTTATACACTGATTCGAAATGAATACCGAATAACTCTATAAGTTCTTCTCTTTCCTTTTGTGTATTAGTATCCATGATTTTTTTTACAAAGATAAAATTGGTTCGCAATTTACCGAACTAAACGAACTTAAAGTTGTGTTAATTGTTTGTTACCGAAAAAAAAGCGTAATATTGTCTTTTCGATGTACTAATTTAAAGAATTATGATAACATTACATCATAAAAACTTTATTTGTTTGCTTTTTTGGATAAAATGTAAAACAGAACAAGTCGTATTTTAGTTATATTTGTTGACCTAAAAATAACCAAATAGTGAACCTTATTAATAAGCTGAAAATTTTCAATGATCCCATTTACGGTTTCATTTCCATTCCCAATGCTTTTATATATGATCTAATAGAGCATCCGTATTTTCAGCGTTTACGCCGAATTTCTCAAATGGGATTGTCTTATTTGGTTTATCCTGGTGCTAATCATACTCGTTTTCATCATGCTTTAGGTTGTATGCATTTAATGCAAAAAGCCATTGAAACATTACGATTTAAAGGTGTTACAATTTCCCCAGAAGAAGAGAATGCATTATATATAGCAATTATACTACACGATATAGGTCATGGTCCATTTTCTCATGCTATGGAAAGAAGTATTGTTGAAGATGTAAACCATGAAGCAATTTCACTCTTGTTCATGAACCAATTAAATATTGAATTTAATGGCAAATTAAATTTGGCAATTCAAGTATTTAAAGGGGATTATCATCGAAAGTTTATGCTGCAATTAATTTCCAGTCAATTGGATATGGATCGTATGGATTATCTTAAACGTGATAGTTTTTATACGGGTGTAGCTGAAGGAAATGTGAATTCAGAGCGTTTGATTCAGATGATGAATGTTGTTGATGATGTTTTGGTTATTGAAGAAAAAGGGATTTATTCTGTCGAAAAATTTCTGCTTTCCCGCAGATTAATGTATTGGCAGGCTTATTTACATAAAACGAGTCTAGTTGCTGAGCTTATTTTGACGAAAGTCTTAAAAAGAGCCAAAGAATTAACTTTAAAAGGGATTCATTTACCATGTAGCGAACCTTTGTTGTTTTTTATGGAAAATAAAATCACTTTGGAGACATTTACTCCCGAGATACTGGATTTATTCTCTCAATTGGATGACTTTGATATAATAGGCGCTTTAAAATCATGGCAAAAACACGATGATTTCATACTTTCTGCTTTAAGTAAAATGATAGTAAACAGGGATTTACTTAAAATAAAGTTAAGTGGAGAGAAAATTTCACTGGAAGAATTACAAAGTTTAAAAGACCGATTCGCCGCCCAGAATAATATTTCATCGCATGATGCGAGTTATTTTATTTATAGAGGAAAAATAAAAAATCAAGCATACAGTAAAGAAGCTGAACCAATACGAATATTAAAAAAAGATAAGACAATTGAGGATGTTGTAGAAGCATCAGACCAGCTGAATTTGAAATCGTTATCTAAATTGGTAACAAAATATTACCTCTGTTATCCAAAACAACTGATTTAAAATTAACATTTAAAACCTATTTTTTATATTTTTGTCGCAATGAAATTTACAGCAGAACAAATAGCAGAAATTTTAGGAGGAGAGGTAGTTGGTAATCCCAATGCAGAAGTTTCTCGCTTATCTAAAATAGAAGAAGGTACAGAAGGATCTCTTACTTTCTTGGCTAACCCTAAATATATCAACCATATATATTCGACAAAAGCATCGGTAACAATTGTTAATGATACTTTCGTACCCGAAACAGAAATTAGCACAACATTAATTAAAGTTGATGATGCTTATGCGTCATTTTCTAAACTATTAGAGTTTTATAATCAAGTAAAATTGAATAAAAACGGAATAGAACCTCAATCTTTCTTATCTGAAAGTGTAAAATATGGTAAAAATCTATATTTAGGGAGCTTTAGCTATATAGGGCAAAATGTGATTTTAGGTAACGATGTAAAAATTTATCCAAACTCTTTTATTGGAGATAATGTTGTTATTGGCAATAATGTACATATTTTTGCAGGCGCTAAAATTTATTCCGAAACAATAATTGGAAATAATTGCACAATCCATTCGGGAACAATTATAGGTGCCGACGGATTTGGTTTTGTGCCAAATGAGGAAGGTATATATAGTAAAGTACCGCAAATCGGTAATGTAATTATCGAAGATAATGTTGATATTGGTGCAAATACAACAATAGACAGGGCGACTTTAGGATCGACAATTATCCGAAAAGGAGTGAAGTTAGATAATCAGATACAGATTGCTCATAATGTAGAAATAGGTGAAAACACAGTTATCGCTGCCCAATCTGGCGTTGCGGGTTCTACAAAAATTGGTAAAAATGGTATGATTGGTGGGCAAGTTGGTATTGCAGGACATTTAACTATTGGAAATAATGTTAGATTACAAGCGCAATCGGGAGTTGCCAGAAATATAAAAGACGATGAAATTTTACAAGGAAGTCCGACATTAGCATATACAGATTTTAATAAATCATATGTTCATTTTAAGAACTTGCCTAAAATCGTTGCTGAACTAGAAGAATTAAAAAAACAAATATTAAACCAAAAAAATGGAAATAATGGTTAAACAGAAGACCATCAAGAAGGAGATTTCACTAACAGGAGTTGGACTACACACTGGGAAAGAAGTAACAATGACTTTTAAACCTGCTCCAATAAATAATGGATTTACTTTTGTGAGAGTTGATTTGCAAGGACACCCTATTATTGAGGCTGATGCTAATTATGTAGTAAATACCCAAAGAGGTACTAACTTAGAAAAATTGGGGGTTAAAATTCAAACTCCAGAGCACGTTTTAGCTGCATTAGTTGGTTGTGACTTGGACAATGTTATAATCGAATTAAACGCATCAGAACTTCCTATCATGGACGGTTCATCAAAATATTTTGTAGAAGCGATTGAAAAAGCCGAAGTAGAAGAACAAGCTGCACAACGTAATGTATATGTTGTTAAAGAAGTTATTTCTTTTACAGATGAAGCAACAGGAAGTGAAATCCTTGTTATGCCAAGTGATGATTACCAAGTTACAACTATGGTTGATTTTGGTACAAAAGTTTTAGGTACTCAAAATGCAACATTAAAAAGTATTGCCGATTTTAAAGCTGAAATTTCAAATTCAAGAACATTTAGTTTTTTACATGAATTAGAATCTCTTTTAGAGCACGGATTAATAAAAGGTGGTGATTTAAACAATGCAATTGTATATGTAGATAAAGAAATATCTGAGGCTACAATGGAGAATTTAAAGAAAGCTTTTGGAAAAGATAAAATAACGGTTAAACCAAACGGCATTTTAGATAATCTTACATTACATTACCCTAATGAAGCAGCAAGACATAAATTGCTTGATGTTATTGGAGATTTAGCATTAATTGGAGTTCGCATCCAAGGTAAAATTATTGCTAATAAACCGGGGCATTTTGTAAACACACAATTTGCCAAAAAATTGGCTAAGATTATAAAAATAGAGCAAAGAAATCATGTTCCGGTTTATGATTTAAATCAAGAACCATTGATGGATATTAATAAAATAATGTCGGTTCTTCCCCATAGACCCCCATTTTTATTAATTGACAGAATTATAGAAATGTCTGACAATCATGTTGTTGGAATGAAGAATGTTACGATGAACGAAAATTTCTTCGTAGGGCATTTTCCAGAAGCACCAGTTATGCCAGGTGTTTTAATTGTAGAGGCTATGGCACAAACAGGAGGTATCTTAGTATTAAGTACCGTTCCAGATCCTGAAAATTACCTGACTTATTTTATGAAAATAGATAATGTTAAGTTCAAACACAAGGTATTACCTGGAGATACGTTAATATTTAAATGTGAATTAATTTCTCCTATAAGAAGAGGGATTTGTCACATGCAAGCAAATGCCTATGCAAACGGTAAATTAGTTACCGAAGCAGAATTGATGGCACAAATTGCAAGAAAACAATAAAAAAATAATTAATTTTATTTAGGCTTATTGTTTCAAAAAAAGACAATTTTAATTTAAAATATAAAAAATACAGATGAATCAACCTTTAGCTTATGTTCATCCTGGCGCCAAAATCGCTAAAAACGTTGTAATTGAGCCTTTTACAACAATTCACAATAATGTAGTTATTGGTGACGGTACTTGGATTGGTTCAAATGTAACCATAATGGAAGGGGCTAGAATTGGAAAAAATTGTAATATTTTTCCAGGAGCCGTAATTTCTGCAGTACCACAAGATTTAAAGTTTGGAGGAGAAGATTCTTTGGCAATAATAGGAGATAATTGCACTATTAGAGAGTGTGTTACAATTAATCGTGGTACAGTTGCATCGGGGCAAACAATCCTTGGTAACAATTGCTTAATTATGGCTTATGCACACATTGCTCATGATTGCGAGATTGGTAACAATGCAATTATTGTTAATGGTGTTGCTCTTGCAGGACATGTAGTTGTAGGAAACCATGCAGTTATTGGTGGTTTGGCAGCTATTCATCAATTTATTCATATTGGTGATCATGCAATGATATCTGGAGGTTCTCTTGTAAGAAAAGACGTTCCACCATATACCAAAGCAGCAAAAGAGCCTTTATCTTACGTAGGAATCAATTCTGTTGGTTTAAGAAGAAGAGGTTTTAGCACAGATAAAATCAGAGAAATTCAGGAAATTTATAGAATTTTATATCAAAAAAATTACAATACGACCCAAGCCCTAAGTATAATAGAAGGTGAAATGGAGGCAACTCCAGAAAGAGATGAAATCTTAGATTTTATCAGAAACTCATCTCGTGGTATTATGAAAGGATACTCAGGGAATTATTAATTTTAGAGTTTAGATTTCTAACCTAAATGAAAAATTAAAATAAGATTAAAACATTATAAAAAATTATAGAGATTGATTATTTTTTTAGAATCTAAAATCTACACTCTTAAAAATCTAAAATAAAAAAAAATGGCATCAACATCAGACATAAGAAATGGACTTTGTATTAAATTCAATCACGATATTTATAAAATTGTCGAATTTCTTCACGTAAAACCAGGAAAAGGTCCTGCTTTCGTAAGAACAAAATTAAGAAGTTTAACTACAGGAAGAGTATTAGATAATACATTTTCTGCAGGGCATAAAATAGAAGATGTGCGTGTTGAAACACATACTTATCAGTTTTTATATGCTGAAGGAGATGAATTTCATTTTATGAATACAGAATCTTTTGAACAAATTTCTTTGAATAAAAATATTCTTGATGCTCCTGGATTGTTAAAAGAAGGAACAAATGTAATGGTTCAGGTTAATACTGAAACTGATTTGCCTTTATCAGTAGATATGCCCGCTTCTGTAATCTTAGAAGTTACTTATGCTGAGCCTGGAGTTAAAGGAAATACAGCAACAAATGCTACAAAATCGGCAACGGTAGAAACTGGAGCTTCAGTAAACGTTCCTTTGTTTATTAATGAAGGTGACAAAATTAAAATAGATACAGCTTCTGGTTCTTACATGGAGCGTGTAAAAGAATAGTTTTTATTAGTTTTCAGTTCTCAGTCCCAGTTAGCAGTTTGTTGATATTGATTGAAAACTGGGACTGAAAACGGAGACTAAAAACTAATTATAAAGTATGAAATTTCAAAAAGTTTACTCTTTAGAAGAAATTGCAAATTTGCTTGATTGCGAATTTATTGGTGACAAAAACTTCCAAGTCTCAGGTATGAATGAAATTCATGTTGTAGAGCCTGGAGATATAGTTTTTGTAGACCATCCAAAATATTATGATAAAGCAATAAATTCGGCTGCAACAATAGTTTTGATAAACAAAGTTGTAGATTGTCCCGAAGGTAAAGCACTATTAATTTCTGATGATCCTTTCAGAGATTTCAATAAACTTACAAAACATTTCAGACCTTTTCGATTTGCTAATGTTGCCATATCAGATTCGGCAGTAATTGGGGAAGGAACGTTAATTCAGCCTAATTGTTTTATTGGTAATCATGTTACAATTGGAAAGAATTGTTTAATTCACCCGAATGTTACTATTTACGATCACACAGTAATTGGTGATAATGTTATGATTCATGCCGGGACAATTTTAGGAGCAGATGCTTTTTATTATAAAAAACGTCCAGATGGATTCGACCAGTTAATTTCGGGAGGTAGAGTTGTTATAAAAGATAACGTTGGTATTGGAGCGCTTTGCACTATCGATAAAGGAGTTACAGGCGATACAACTATTGGCGAAGGAACTAAACTTGATAATCAGGTTCATGTAGGTCATGATACGGTTATTGGGGAAAAATGCTTAATTGCTTCACAAACCGGTATTGCTGGTTGTGTAATTATCGAAGACGAAGTTACAATTTGGGGACAAGTTGGTACAACTAGTGGTATTACAATAGGAGCAAAGGCAGTAATAATGGGACAAACAGGAGTTACTAAATCTGTAGAAGGAGGAAAATCTTATTTTGGCACGCCAATAGAAGAATCTAGAGAAAAGCTAAAACAATTGGCTAATATCAAGAAAATCCCGGAAATTCTAAATAAATTAAAATAACTATGACTGCTAAAGAATTTATCCAAAAATTTTACAAGTCGGATGCTTTAATTGATAGTGAAACCTTCAAGTTATATTTGCATCCAGAAGTTATAGTTGATTGGAATAGTACCAAAGGACTTATCCAATTGGATTACAATGGCGTATTAGAGTTATCTAATGAGTTAAGTAGAGCTTACGTACGTTCTAAGGTGAGAATTAGTCATATAATAGAGGAAGATGATTTAGTTTCGGTTAGATATTCCCATTTTGTAAAGACTATCGAAAACCCAAGAGAAGAAATGTTATTAGCCCATTTTATGGCTATTTGGCAAATAAAAGACAATAAATTATATCGCGGTTATCAAATGAGTCAATTATCATAAGATATTTTGATAATAAAAAGGTTTAAAATAATTTACAAAACCTTACTTTTGCATCACAATTTTAAAAACTACATAAAATATATATCATGAGTGTTTTAGTTAATAAAGATTCCAAAATAATTGTTCAAGGATTTACAGGAAGTGAAGGAACTTTCCATGCTTCTCAAATGATTGAGTACGGTACTAATGTTGTTGGTGGTGTGACTCCGGGAAAAGGTGGAACAACGCATTTAGATCGTCCGGTTTTTAATACAGTACAAGATGCTGTTGAGAAAGCTGGTGCAGATACAACTATTATTTTTGTACCACCTGCATTTGCTGCTGATGCTATTATGGAAGCTGCAGACGCTGGAATTAAAGTTATCATTGCTATTACTGAAGGAATTCCTGTAGCAGATATGATTAAAGCCAATAGTTATGTAAAAGAAAGAAATGCTAGATTAATCGGTCCAAACTGTCCTGGGATTATTACTCCAGGTGAAGCTAAAGTTGGTATTATGCCAGGTTTCGTTTTCAAAAAAGGAACAGTTGGTATTGTTTCTAAATCAGGAACTTTAACTTACGAAGCTGCTGATCAGGTTGTAAAACAAGGATTAGGAATTACTACAGCAATTGGTATTGGTGGAGATCCAATTATCGGAACTACTACTAAAGAAGCTGTTGAGTTGTTGATGAACGATCCAGAAACAGAATGTATCGTAATGATTGGTGAAATTGGTGGACAATTAGAAGCTGATGCTGCTAAATGGATTAAAGCTGATGGTAACCGTAAACCAGTTGTAGGTTTCATCGCAGGAGTTACTGCTCCAGCCGGACGTACAATGGGTCACGCAGGTGCAATCGTTGGTGGTACTGATGATACAGCTGAAGCTAAAAAGAAAATTATGGCAGAATGTGGAATCCACGTAGTTGATTCTCCTGCTGAAATTGGTAAAAAAGTAAAAGAAGTATTAGGATAATATCCAATATTAAAAATAATAAATTCCAAAAAAAGTCTCAATATTTGTTGAGACTTTTTTTACATTAATGGAATGTATGGAATATAACAAGCACTTAGTTTCTTAATCCCGAAACATCGGGGCGGGATAGAATCTTTGTAAAAATTAAAAGATATGTATAAAGAATTAGAAAAGTTTACAGTAAAAGGAGATTTTACTTACACGCAAGATGATAGTTTAGAAGAAGTTTGTAACGCATCAGAAACAGGAAGTGGTGTTTTTGTAGTTTACGCTGTCGAAGGTGATAACAAAGAATTAATCATGGTAGCTTCTACAGGAACCGTACAAAATGACGGAACCCTAAAAAGCAAAAATGGAGGATTACACGATAAAATCGTAAACGGTCACCAATTTGCAAAAACAGGAAGAAAATATTCTTGGCCAGCACAAATGAAATTAGAAGGTATCGAAAGATTAGAGGTTTCTTGGTACGAGACTTTTAATGCAGATATAAAATTAATTCCAACATACATTGAAGGGAAAATTTTGCAAGATTTCTTAGATGAAAATGGTAGATTGCCAAGATGGAATGTAGCTTTCTAGTTGTAGACCAATAACAATATAAAAAAGCTTCACTGTGGTGAGGCTTTTTTTGTATTACAAATTTTATAAAACGCCTAAATAATCTATATTTGTATTTTCAAAAATAAAATAACGAATACCTTAATATGAAATTACTAGAAGGAAAAGTGGCCATCATTACTGGCGCAAGCCGCGGAATAGGAAAAGGAATTGCTGAAGTTTTTGCAAAACATGGTGCAAACGTAGCTTTTACATACAGTTCATCTGTAGAATCGGCTTTGGCTTTGGAAAAAGAATTAAACGCTCTAGGTATTAAAGCAAAAGGATATCAATCGAATGCAGCAGATTTTACTGAAGCTCAGGTTTTTGTAGATGCAGTTTTGGCTGATTTCGGTACTGTAGATATCTTGATAAATAATGCAGGTATTACTAAAGACAACCTTTTAATGCGTATGTCTGAAGCTGATTTTGATCAAGTTATTGATGTTAACTTGAAATCAGTTTTTAATATGACAAAAGCTATTCAGAAAACATTCTTGAAACAACGTTCAGGTTCTATTATTAATATGAGTAGTGTTGTTGGTGTAAAAGGAAATGCAGGTCAAACGAACTATGCTGCTTCTAAAGCTGGTGTGAACGGATTTACAAAATCTATAGCATTAGAATTAGGGTCTCGTAATATTCGTTGTAATGCAATTGCACCTGGATTTATTGAAACAGAAATGACTGCAAAATTAAGTGAAGATGTAGTAAAAGGTTGGAGAGAAGGAATTCCGTTGAAACGCGGTGGAACTACTGAAGATGTTGCAAACGCTTGTCTTTTCTTAGCTTCGGATATGAGTGCTTATGTTACAGGACAAGTTCTTAATGTTTGTGGAGGAATGCTTACTTAGGAAGGTACTGATCCCGAAGTTTCGGGATTGAGTAACAAAGATTCAAAGGTTTTAGTTGTAAAGATTTAGGTTAATATCGCTCAATGATTTAAAGATTTGAGTAATACCAGCTGATTTTGTTTTTTCAATCATTAAATCTTTCAATTATTAAATCTTTTAATAAAAAAACATGACTACAAACACGATTCTATTATTAGTACTTTCATTAGTAATTGCAGGAGGTTTGTCGTTTTTTCAATATTATTATAAAGCCAAAAGCAAATCAAAACTGACTTTGTTTTTGGCTTTTTTACGTTTTCTATCCATTTTTGGGATATTGGTTTTATTGATAAATCCGATAATTACCAAGAACTCATTAGAAATTATCAAAACCCCATTACCAATTGTAGTGGATAATTCGAGTTCAATAACTGCTCTAAATTCTAAGGAAAAAGTAATTGAACTGTATAAAAAACTGACTTCAAATAAAGATTTACAAGATAAATATGAAATTCAGTCGTATCAGTTTGATGCTGATTTCAAACAATCAGAAGAATTTGATTTTAAAGGAGCTCAGACCAATCTGGATGAAATTGCCAAAAATTTAAAAAGCATAAATAAAAATGTAGTTTTCCCAACAGTAATTATTACCGACGGAAATCAAACGACAGGAAATGATTATGTTTATCGCTTTGATCCCAACAATAAAGTATATCCTGTAATTGTAGGAGACACTACAACATTTTTGGATTTAAAAATTAATCAGCTTAACGTAAACAAGTACGCGTTTTATAAAAATAAATTTCCTGTTGAAGTATTCTTGCAATATTCCGGAACAAAAAATATAAATTCCGATTTATCGATTTCTCAAGGAGGTACAGTTTTGGCAAAAGAGAGTGTTTCTTTTTCTCCATCTAAAAAAACAGCAACCTTAAATATATTATTGCCAGCAGATAAAGTAGGAGTACAGGTTTTTAAAGCAACTATTTCGTCGGGCGAAAAAGAGAAAAACACCTATAACAATACTAAGAATTTTGCAGTAGAGATTATAGATCAAAAAACAACAGTAGCTATTGTTTCGGCAATAAATCATCCGGATATTGCTGCACTAAAACGAGCAATCGAATCTAATGCACAGCGTAAAGTAGTTATAGTTAAACCGAACGAAATTAAATCATTACAAGATTATAATATTTTAATTTTATACCAACCCACAGGAGTATTTAAGCCAGTTTTTGATACTAATAAAGCTGCTGGAATTAATACCTTTATTATAACGGGAAATAATACCGACTTTAATTTTCTGAATCAACAACAAACTGCTTTCTCGTTTAGAATGAGTAATCAGAAAGAAGATTATTTGGCCGAATTCAATACGCAATTTAATTTGTTTGCAGTCGAGAATATTGGTTTTGAAAATTTTCCGCCGTTGCAAAATTCCTTTGGAACAGTTACAACAAATGGAAATGTTTCGGTTTTACTTTCTTCTAAAATTAGAAACGTAGCAACCAATGCTCCATTACTTGCTTTTACCGAAAATCAAGGAAAAAGAAATGCCTACTTGCTTGGGGAAAATACTTGGAAATGGCGCATGCAAAGTCATATTGATAATCAGTCTTTTGCCAAATATGATGTTTTTATTGATAAAATTATTCAATATTTAGCTTCAAATAATACTAAAAAATCACTGGTTGTAAACCATGAAAGCTTTTATAACTCAGGTGATGCGCTAGAAATCAATGCGCAGTATTTCAATAAAAACTATGAGTTTGATGAAAAAGCAAATCTTACTATTTCGGTAACGAATACAGAAACTAAGCAAACTAAAAATTACGATTTATTAAAAGGGAACAACTCTTATTCTGTAAATTTAGATGGACTTGCGGCAGGGAAATATACTTTTTCTGTTAAAGAATTAAATTCAAAAACCACATATTCAAGTCGTTTCGAAATATTGGATTTTGATATTGAGAAACAATTTGTAAATCCAGATGTTCAGAAATTACAACAATTGGCATTACAAACGAACGGGAAAGCATTTTTTCAAGACCAATCGGATGCATTGATAAAAACACTTTTAGAAAATCCGGAATACAAAGCAATTCAAAAAAATGTGAGTACCAAAACTCCGTTAATTGATTGGGTTTGGCTTCTTATTTTAATTTCTATTGCATTGACAACCGAATGGTTTGTTAGAAAATACAATGGATTATTGTAAATTTGATTCAACTCTGAATTGAATAAATAAAACTCAATATGGATTTTAGGCTAAAAGTATTTTCTGTTGTTGCAAACAGGTTGAGTTTTACCAAAGCTGCAGCCGAATTGTATATTACACAGCCTGCTGTTTCCAAACATATTCAGGAACTAGAAGAAACCTATAAAACCAAGCTTTTTGAGCGAAATGGTTCTAAGATTACGCTAACCAAAGCTGGAGGAATTCTTTTAAAACATACCAAAGACATATTCGAAATTTATCGAGAAATAGATTTTGATATGAGTACGTTTATCAACGAACGCCAGGGATTATTGCGATTGGGAGCGAGTACAACCATTTCTCAATATATTATTCCGCCTTTATTGGCGCGTTTTCATCAGAAATTGCAAGACATTAAGGTTAGCTTACTAAACGGTAATACCGAGCAAATAGAAAGCGCTTTAATCAATAAAGAGATAGAAATAGGAATTGTAGAAGGGCAATCCAGAAACCAATCTATTAAATATACTGAGTTTTTAAAAGATGAATTGGTTTTAGTTTGTAGCAGTAAAAATCCTTTAGTCAATAAAAAAGAAATTTTATTGGAGGATTTAAGAAATCTTCGTTTTATAACCAGAGAAAGAGGCTCTGGAACACTTGAAGTTATTGAGTATGCGTTAAAGCAATTCAATATCAAGTTATTGGAATTACAAATAGAAATGCAATTAGGAAGTACCGAAAGCATAAAATCATACCTTACAAATTCTGATTGCGTGGCATTTATGTCAATACATGCTGTATGTAAGGAATTGAAAAACAATGAATTAATTGTTTTGGATGTAGAAAAACTTACTATAGAAAGATTCTTTTACATTATTACCCTTCACGGAAAATCGGATGCTCTTACAGAGTTGTTTATAAAAAACATAGCTAGTTATTATAACTTGAAGTTATAGTCGATTGTAATTTACGATTGGTAAATGTTGTAATAAGTACAGACCTTTGTACTATAATTATTAAATACTTTTACAGTGAATACAAAAGAACAAACAACAAGTCATTTATTTGAAATTAGTACAATTTCGAAACAAATCATTTTTGCTTTATTATTATTACTTTGTCTAACTTCAATAATATCACCTCCAATTGCTTTAGTATTAGGCTTATTGGTGGCAAATTTATCAGGGAATCCATTTTTACAATCAAGTCATAAAGCAATTACTATTCTATTACAATTTTCTGTTGTAGGATTGGGATTTGGGATGAACGCGACAAGTGCTTTATCAGCAGGAAAAGAAGGTTTGGTTCTTACTATTGTATCGATATTCAGTACTATAATATTAGGAACTCTTTTAGGAAAATGGTTTGGAATCGATAAAAAAACATCTCATTTAATCTCTTGTGGAACAGCTATTTGTGGCGGAAGCGCAATTGCAGCAATTGCCCCGGTGATAAAATCAGATGAGAAGCAAACGTCTGTTGCTTTAGGAGTAATTTTTATATTGAACTCAATCGCCTTATTTTTATTCCCTTATATAGGCCATGAATTAAATTTATCACAAAAAGAATTTGGTTTATGGTGTGCTATCGCAATTCACGATACAAGCTCAGTAGTTGGTGCTGCTAATAGATTTGGTGTAGAAGCTTTACAAATTGCAACCACAGTGAAATTAGCACGTGCCTTGTGGATCATTCCGATTGCACTTATTACAACAGTTCTTTTTAAAAACAAACAGACAAATATTAAAATCCCATATTTTATTGGACTTTTTATTCTGGCAATGTTATTAAATACTTATGTTCCACAAACTGCTATAATTGCACCATCATTGGTTCTACTTGCAAAAATAGGATTAACTGTTACCTTGTTTTTAATTGGTGCAGGATTGAATTTTAGTGTTTTAAAAACAGTAGGAGTAAAGCCATTATTGCAAGGAGTTTTGCTTTGGGTATTTATTGCAACGGTTGCATTAATTGCAATTATACATTTTGCTTAACTGATTCTTATTTTGTTATATTTTAATATTTTTAACTTTAAAATTCATATAACACAATATATTAACTTTAAAATTAACAAATTCGTATTGTAGTTTGATTAAATACTATCATTTATATTGGTTGTAAATTGAAATATTTGTAATGCTGATTCTTAATGAGTTAGAGAATTAGCATTAACTAAATAATTATAACCAATGAAAAAAATGAAATTTATTGCCCAAAAGTTTAAAATGATAAGCACTTGCTTAGTTGTTTTAAGTGTTTTATTACTAGTTAGTTGTGATAAGTCGGAATCCGATTCTGCATCAACGGTAGCGGTTTTGAAATCTCCAACTGTTATTACATCATCTTCATTAACATCGAAAACAGCTTCTAGCTTGGGAGATATTGGTAATGGAGTTAATTTACAGCCTTCTTATTACAACAATGGAAATTGTGATTTGGGCTGGACTTTAATGAAACAGAATACAAAAATTCAAACTGTGAGAATTGAAGTTGAACCGGGTCAGGAGACCAATGCAAAACGCTGGATATCCGAAGCTAAAGCGAATGGATATAAAGTTATTGTGAGCTACCATAAATCATCTGTTTTGGGTTCGGATAGTGCATCAGAGCTTTTGGCGGCAGGAACATGGTGGAAGAATAATTACGCAAGTCTTGGTGGTGGTTTTATAGTGAATTTAATGAACGAGTGGGGGAGTCATAATATTACGGCAGCTTCTTTTGCAGCAGCATATAATGCAGCAATTACCGAAGTTCGTAAAGTGTATAGTGGGAGTATAATTATAGATATCCCGGGTTGGGGGCAAGAAACAGCTATTGCGGCTTGTGCTGTAAAAGGGTGTGCAACTGGACAAACTAAAATTACGGATACAAATATTATACTTTCGGCACATATTTATCCCGGAGCATACAATCAGGCAAAAGGACGCTATATGATTGCAGCCGATTTAGATGATTTGGCATCGTCTGGAAGAGCTTGTATCTTAGGCGAATTTGGAAGTATTGGCGGTTCAGGGGCAGATTGGTCCGGAATTGTAGATTATGCAAAAACTAAAGGATGGTCAATCATTGGTTGGGCATGGGCTGGTGATGGATTGGGTATGAATATGATTACACCACAATTTCAAGCTTTTGTAAGCGGAAGCCCGAAAACCTATACGAAAGCTTCTTATTTTAATACTGTCTATGATAAATTGTAATTTTTTAAGAGAATTGCATTACAAACCTCTTCCGGAATGACTCCAGAAGAGGTTATTTTTTTAAATTAACATAATCTTTAGTGATATTCTTTTAATGTATACTTAAAAAAAATACTTTTGTAGTCCTAATAAATATAAAAAATGAAAAACTTTAAAATGAAACCAAGACTAATCGCATTATTCGCTTTAGCAATTGGTTTTTTGACATTATCCTGGGGAATCGTTGGTCATGAGCGCATCAACAAAGCTGCAGTTATGGCTTTGCCACATCCGCTTCTAATTTTCTTTTACAATCATATCGATTTTATTACACAAGAAGCTTCTGTACCGGATATTCGTAAATATGCCTTGAATTATAAAGAGGAAAATCCGAGACATTATTTTGATATGGAAAATTTTGGTAATGTTGATAGTATTCCACAGACTTTAGAGGCAGCAAAGAAAAAATACGATGCTAAATTCTTGAACGACAACGGAATTTTACCTTGGTATATAGAAGATATGATGGTTAAGTTAACCAAAGCTTTTAAAGATAAAAATAGAGCAGAAATTTTATTTCTTGCAGCAGATTTAGGTCATTACATAGGTGATGCTCACATGCCATTGCATACTTCTGCAAATCATGACGGACAATTGAGCGATCAAAAAGGAATTCATTCACTTTGGGAAAGCAGACTTCCTGAATTGTTTGCTAAAAATTACAAGTTAAATGTTCCACAGGCTCACTATTATGAAGATGTTCATAAAGCAACTTGGGATATTATTAATGATACACATAGTTTTGTTCAACCGTTGTTAGACATTGATAAAAAGCTAAGAACTTCAACTCCGGAAAATCAGGTTTTTAAAATGGATGCTGATGGAAAAGTATTGAAAAGTAAATACAATTCGGCTGTTTTCTCTGATGAATATGCTAAGAAACTACATAAAGAGTTAAACGGAATGGTTGAAAATCAAATGAAAAAGGCTATTACAGCAACTGCAAGTTTTTGGTACACTGCATGGGTAAATGCAGGAAAACCTGATTTAAGCGATTTAGATGCACCAGCGGTTACACAAAGAAATAACCAAGCATTAAAAGATGATTTAAAATTGTTCCAAAGTGGAGATTTATTCGGAATGAAAAATCAAAATGACTAAAGTAAGGTTCAAAGGTTCTGAGGCTCTAAGTTTCTAAGGCAAAAAGGCTCAAATTCAATAGAATTTGAGCCTTTTTTATTGCTTTTAACTTGCGCAAATCTTCTTTTCTTTGCTGTTAAATTTTTAGAAGTTTTTTTACCTTTCTTAGCTCAGTGCCTTTGTTCCTAAAAATCTTAGAACCTTAGTGCTTCAGAACCTTAATTTTAATTCTTCTGATACTTCTTATGTTTCAACATATCCGAAGCGGTTTGATAATAAGAAATCGTTTCATTAACCAAATCCGTTCTCTCTTTTGTTAGAGGAATCTCATCATAGAAAATCTGATATTCTGGTGCAATTCCTTCTTTTGGGAGTAAGTTTAATTGAAATTGTTTTACTTTTTGCTTTGGCGAAAGTATCGTTAATACATTATCTTTTATCAATCCTATATCCTGATAAGTTGCAATAAAAGCTCTTGGCTTATAATCTGATTTTAGGACATCCTCGCCATAAAATTTACTTTCATAGTTAAAATTCAGTAAACCAAATAAAGTAGGCATAAGATCTATTTGAGATACAAGCTTATTGCATTTTTGAGCAGGGATAAAGCCAGGGCTATAAATAAACGCAGGAATTCTGTATTTATCAAGAGGAAGTTCTGTTTTTCCGGCGCTAGAAGCACAATGGTCCGCTACGATTACAAAAACCGTATTTTTAAACCAAGGCTGTTTGCTTGCCATTTCAAAGAATCTTTTTAATGCGTAATCTGTATATTTTACACCACCATCGCGAGATTTTATATCACCTGGGATATCAATTTTATTATTTGGGTAGGTAAATGGACGGTGATTACTTACCGTCATTATATGATTAAAGAAAGGTTTGTTTGTCTTTGCTTCGGCATTCATAACCTTTATTGCCTTGTTGGACATGTCTTCATCACAAACTCCCCAAACATTTGAGAAGGTAATTTCTTGAGGAGTGAAGCTGTTTTCATCAACAATGTCATATCCATTTCCAGAATAGAAATCTTTCATATTATCAAAATAAGCATCTCCACCATAAAGGTATTTTGTAGTGTATCCTTTTTGTTTAAAGATAAATCCTGTTGAAAATTTATTTTTATTGTCTTCTCTTTTTACAACGCTTTCCCCAGCAGTTGGAGGGATGCATAATGTTACAGCTTCCAGACCTCGAACGGTTCTGTTTCCAACAGCATATAAATTGGTAAACTCTAAACTTTTATCTGCTAAGCTATCTAAAAATGGAGTTATATTCTGGTCATTACCGTATCGTTTCATGAACTCGGCGCTATAACTTTCGATAGTTATTAAGACTACATTCTTACGGTTTTCGGCAGAATCACTTTGTATTTTTCTTAAAGTAGTTTCGCCAGAAATTGTAGGTAATTGTTGTTTTAAGATCTTGTAAGCTTCGGCATTTGGCATGGTTTTGTAAAACTTGAAATAATCAAGGCTACTATTCTTAAAAGCAAGATAGAATTTATATAAACCATTTGATTGTAACTCGTTAGCAAAAACATTTTCAGAATTTTCACTAATTGCTATACGAGGAATCATAAATAATGAAAGCATAAACACCATTGCATATAATACTGTTATTTTTATTTTTTCAATAAATGTTGGAATAGTATCAATATAAGTTCTTGTTTTCTTTACAATGAAATAAGTTACTGTTCCTGCAATTAAAAATAATACCGAGAATAGCGGAATTACAGGATACGATTGCATTATGTTTCCAATAACTTCATTGGTATAAACTAAATAATTAACGGCTATAAAGTTATATTTTACTCCAAATTCATTCCAGAAAAAATATTCGCTTATTCCGTTTTGTAAAATCAAAAGAACATATAAGAAGATCACAAAAGAAAATAGCCAAAATCTAATTTTATCTCGATAATTAGGTAGGAACAGTAATAAACCGAAAAAGAGTGTTTTTAGACCTACAAAAATGAGGGCAATTTCGGGTAATGCTCCGCCGTATTCGTTGAAGATACTTTTGCCGCTTGCTATGTAAAGAAATAAAGCTACAAAAATTCCAAAAATAATATAACCAGATGGTTTTGAATATTTAGAATTGGATATAAAAATAAGGTACAACCATAAAAATACGCTTGCAATAACAAAAACAAATAAATCGGAGACTAATCCTAATCCAAATATTTTTATTGTGTCCAGGAAACTAAAAGAAGTTTCGGTTATGGGATGAAAAAACAAAACAACCCTCAATATGAAACTTACGATGAAGTAAAATATGGCGAGGTAGTAAAATGGGGCAAGTTTCTTGTGTAATGACATCTTAAAAATTTTAATTGCAAATTTAATTGTTTCTCTTAGCAGACTCTTAAACTAAGCTTCCGTACTACTTAGTATTTCCTTAAGATTGTCTTAAGGTAATCATTTGTTTTCAATAAAATATAAAGTGAAGTAATTTTTTTTAAGAGTATAATTCTTCTTAATATGTTTTTATTTGATAGAGACTTTCAAAGGTGTTGGCTACTCAAACCAAAAATATTTATCTTTGAAAGTGAAAATTACTTATTTTACGGAGTAATGTTTAGATTAATAAATACAAACAAGTAACAAAAATGCATATTTTAATAGTCGAAGATGAGGCTGGTATTGTTCAATTTCTTCAACAAGGTTTAGAAGAAGAAGGATTCCAAATTACCACAGCTTCAGATGGATTGGCAGGATTTGAATTAACTCAAAAGCTAAAATTTGATTTAATCTTACTCGATTGGATGCTTCCTAAAATCAACGGATTGGATTTGTGCAAGGCAATCCGAATTAAAGATATTACAACCCCTATACTTTTTTTGACTGCAAAAGACACTGTTCTTGAGACTATTGAGGGATTAAAAGCTGGTGCAAATGACTATATAAAAAAGCCATTTAGTTTTGAGGAACTAGTTGAACGTATTAAAATTCATTTCAGAAATAAAGAAACTCCCGAAGTACTTACACTTGGAACCATTCAGGTTAACTTGGCACAACATATAGTTTTAACCAATAATATAGAAGTTTCACTCACACAGCGCGAGTTTGAATTGCTAACATATTTGGTTAAAAATAAAGGTAAAGTATGTACTCGAAATCAGATTTTACAAGACGTTTGGCAAATTAATTTTGAATACGACACAAGTGTAATTGATGTTTTTATGAATGCTATTCGAAAAAAATTGAATTTAAAAATCGAAGAAGATTACATAAAAACAATACGTGGTATAGGTTATATCGCAAATGACTAAAAGAATGCAACAGTTTTCGTTTAAAAACAGAATCGCTTTTAATTATATAACTATTACTGCATTATTAATTTTTGTGGTATTTTTTACTATTTTTTCTATTGTAAAACAAAGCGTTTATAGCCATATTGATAATGATATTAATGTAGAAATAAAGAATCATCTGGATGAAATTAAAATCAAAAATGATGTATTATCTTTAATTGATGCTGAAGAATGGAATGAACGCGAACATAATACAGTCGATGTGAATCCTGTCTTTGTTCAGTTTTTGGATGTAAATGGGAAAATTATCGAAAAATCTCCCAATTTAAAGCTTGAAACCTTAGTATTTTATAAAGAAAGAGAAAATTACGAACTGTTTGATACTAAGTTATTAGATAATATCATCAGGCAAATTCAGGTTCCAATCCATATTAATAATAAAAAAATAGGATACTTAATGGTGGCTATGTCACTTACAGATTCTACAATGGTACTCGATAATTTATTTAAAATCCTAATTGTAGCGTTTCCGCTAATTTTGATATTGCTGTTTTTTATTGCTCGTTTTTTTGCAGGAAAAAGTATTAAGCCAATTAATACCATTATTGAAACCTCAAATATTATAACCAAAGATAATTTAAAAACTAGGATTCCATTGCCCGGAAATCGTGATGAATTGTATGTATTATCAAAGACAATAAATAGTTTATTGGATAGAATTGAAAATGCAGTTGAAAGGGAAAAACAGTTTACATCTTATGCTTCTCATGAATTAAGAACACCTTTAACCATTATTAAAGGAACACTTGAGGTATTAATACGTAAACCAAGAGATAATAATGAATATAAAGATAAAATAAACTTTTGTATTACTGAGGTTGATCGTTTAAATAAACTTGTAGATCAATTATTATTGTTGGCTAGATTTGAAAATCAAAAACAGAGTTTACAAATAGGTAAAGTATATTTAAATGCTTTAATTTTGGATACTATTTCGCAATATTCGAGTAATATAAAATCCAAAAATATCCATCTTTCAACAGAAATAAATAAGGATTTTTGCATTGATAGTGATCGTTATTTACTTTCCGTAATTTTCAATAATTTGCTTTCTAATGCTATCAAGTATTCTAATGAAAATGGCGAAATAAAGATTATTGTCTCGGAGGTTTCCAATGGTATAGAATGTTACATAATAGACTCCGGAATTGGAATCCCATCGGATGATTTACAAAAAGTATTTGATCAATTTTTCCGTTCACACTCCGAGTTGCATCCTGAAATTAACGGGATTGGTTTAGGATTATCAATTGTAAAGAAATTAAGTTTATTATTGGATATCACTATTTCTGTAGATAGTAAATTAAGTGAAGGAACAACACTAAAACTGGGCTTTTACAATAATAATTAAGCAAAGTTTTTCTTTAGATAAATAGCAATGTTTAGAGGTTTAGTCCAATGAGAATTTGTAAATTTAACAACAAAGTCACATTAAGTTAAATTAAAAATTGCTTTTGAATTAATTTATCTAGTATATTTGCAAACGAAACGAAGAAAAAAAACAATTCAAGTTATGTTATTAATTCAATTACATCATCATCATTTTCATTATTGCTCTCAAGCGATGTGTTAATGGTATGTGTGTAAATCATCATATTTAAAAACCCGTTTGAGTACATCAAACGGGTTTTTTTATACCTAATTCTTTGTACTCAAACTATTAATCTAAACCAAAACAAAAAATGAGTACTTTAAAAATTGCAATTCAAAAATCAGGTCGTTTAAACGAAGAAAGCATCCAAATTCTAAGAGATTGTGGTATTTCTATTAACAACGGAAACGATCAACTTAAAGCAGAAGCTTCAAACTTTCCTTTAGAAGTTTTATATTTAAGAAATTCAGATATTCCTCAATATTTAATCGATGGCGTTGTAGATCTTGCCATTGTAGGGGATAATCTTCTTGTAGAAAAAGGAAAACATATTGAGGTTATTCAGAAATTAGGATTTTCAAAATGCAAAGTTTCAGTTGCTGTTCCAAAAACGTTCGAATACAATTCTATTCAGGATTTAGCAGGTTTACGAATCGCTACTTCCTACCCAAATACAGTTAATGAATATTTTAATTCTTTTGGACTAACTGTTGATATTCACCAAATTTCAGGATCTGTAGAAATCGCTCCAAATATTGGACTTGCAGATGCTATTGTTGATATTGTTTCAAGCGGAAGTACTTTATTCAAAAATAATTTAAGAGAAGTAGAAGTTATTCTTAAAAGTGAAGCTGTTTTGGCTGTTTCGCCAAAGGTATCTCCAGAAATTCAAAAGCATATTGATACTTTGAAATTCAGAATCCAATCGGTTTTAAGAGCCAGGAATTCAAAGTATATATTGATGAATATTCCGAATGATAAAATCGAAGAAGTTGGAAAAATACTTCCAGTTTTAAGAAGTCTTACTGTATTACCACTGGCTCAGGAAGGATGGAGTAGTGTACACTCTGTAATAGATAAAGATACCTTTTGGGATGTAATCGATAAGCTAAAAGAAGTTGGAGCCGAAGGAATTTTGGTTTGCCCAATTGAAAAAATGGTTCTTTAAAAAATATTTGCTTTTTAGCTTTAAGCAAATAGGCTTTAAGCTATATGCTAAAAAAAACTAACACAATCCAATTGCTTAAAGCTAAAAGCTTATAGCATAATGCAAAAAAGGAAATGAATAAAATATATAGCCCAAAATCAGAAACTTGGTCGGAAATACTAAAAAGACCAACCAAAACAATCGATGATATCGAAACTACGGTTAAAGAAATCTTTAAGGAAGTACAGAAAAAAGGAGACGAAGCAGTTTCTAAATACACTTCGATTTTTGATGGTATTATTTTAGAGGATTACGAAGTTTCTCAAGATGAAATAGTGGAGGCAATTGCTTTAATTTCAGACGAACTTAAAGATGCTATACAATTGGCAAAAAGCAATATATATAAGTTTCACTTAGCTCAAAAAACGGAAAGAATAAGTGTTGAAACTACCGAAGGTGTTAATTGTTGGCAGGAAAAAAGACCAATCCAAAAAATTGGTTTATATATTCCCGGAGGAACAGCACCGCTATTTTCTACAGTTTTAATGCTTGCAGTTCCTGCTGCAATTGCAGGATCTAAAGAGATTGTTTTATGTTCTCCTCCTGATAAAAACGGAAAGATAAATCCAGCTATTCTATATGCTGCAAATTTATGTGGCGTGACCAAAATCATAAAAGCAGGAGGGATTCAAGCCATCGCAGGAATGACATTTGGGACACAATCGATTCCTAAGGTCTATAAGATATTTGGACCAGGAAATCAGTTTGTCACTGTGGCAAAACAATTGGCAACTCAATACGGTGTTGCGATTGATATGCCTGCAGGTCCATCAGAATTATTGGTGGTTGCCGATGATAGTGCCGTTCCAGCCTTTGTAGCTTCAGATTTATTATCTCAGGCAGAACATGGGACAGATAGTCAGGTAATTTTAGTTTCTACTTCTAAGGAGCTAATTGATGCTGTAGAAAGTGAAATTCAATCCCAAATAGCTGTATTGCCAAGAAAAGCAATCGCCGAAAAAGCCATTGCGAATTCTAAATTGATTTATGTCGAAAATGATGCAGTTGCACTTCAATTAATCAATGAATATGGGCCGGAACACTTTATTATCTGTACAAATAATGATGATTTTTATGTAGATGGAATTTATAATGCGGGATCGGTTTTTATAGGTAACTACACACCCGAAAGCGCTGGAGATTATGCATCAGGAACGAATCATACCTTACCAACAAACGGATACGCTAAGAATTATAGCGGTGTAAATTTGGATAGTTTTATGAAATCGATGACTTTTCAGAAAATAACCGAAAAAGGAATCTTGAATATCGGAAAAGCGATTGAAGTTATGGCCGTAGCCGAAGGATTACAAGCACATAAAAACGCGGTGACGTTGCGATTGGCGCAGATAGAAGCAAGAGAATAGAGAATAGATAATAGAGTAAAGACTATATAATGAATATGTGTAGAGTAAAGACTATATAATGAGTAAAAATAGAGTAAAAACTATATAATAGAATAAAGAAAATCAATACAATGTTTTTAAAGCCAATGTCTATTATCTATTCTCTTTACTCTATAAATTAAAAAAATAAAATGGAAAAATTTGATATAAATATAATAACACGTGAAAACGTAAAATCATTAAAACCCTATTCGTCTGCGCGTGATGAATTTGAGGATTTTGATACTGCGGATATGGTTTTCTTGGATGCCAATGAAAATCCATTCGAAAATGGAGTAAATAGATATCCGGATCCGCAGCAGAATAGCGTAAAACAGGTTTTAGCTAAGCAAAAGAATGTAAAGTCAAATCAGATTTTACTAGGAAATGGAAGTGATGAAGTATTGGATTTATTGTTTCGTGCATTTTGTGAGCCAAAAACAGATAATGTAATTACATTGCCACCAACATACGGAATGTATGGTGTTTTGGCTAATATAAACGATGTAGAAAATAAAGAAGTTTTACTTTCAGAAGATTTCCAACCAAAAGTCGACCAAATATTAGAAGCTGTAGATGTAAATACTAAAATTATTTTTTTATGTTCGCCAAATAACCCTACAGGAAATTCGTTTTTGGACGAAAGTGTGGTTGCGTTATTGCAGAATTTTAAAGGTTTGGTTGTGATCGATGAAGCATATATTGACTTTTCAAAAAAGGAAAGTTGGATTAATGAATTGGATGAATATCCTAATTTGGTAATCACACAAACACTTTCTAAAGCCTATGGTTTGGCAGGAATACGATTGGGAATTTGTTATGCATCGGCAGGAGTAATTGCGGTTTTGAATAAAATAAAACCTCCTTATAATGTAAATGAATTGACGCAACAAAGAGCAGGTTTACGATTAAAAGAAACTGATGAAATTAATACCGAAATAGCTGTTATAATTGAACAAAGAGAAAGTTTACTTAAAGTTTTACTTGATATAAAATTTGTTAAAAAAATATATCCTACCGAAGCTAATTTTATATTAGTAAAAGTTGATAATGCCAACAAAAGATATGACGACTTAATTGCAAAAGGAATTGTTATAAGAAATAGAACGACTCAGCCATTATGTGATAATTGTTTGCGATTGACTATTGGAACTGAGGTTGAGAATAAAAAATTAATTGAAGCATTGAAGTTATTGAATTAAAAGATAGGGCCACAGATTACAAGAAGGTATTTTAGGACTTTGACACTCGAGTGATAGTGAACGGACGAAGTAAGGAGTTGCTAATTTAGATTGTCTATAAAGCGACGCGGATGATACGGATTTACAAAAGTAAAGCCGCGGATTAAAACTGATTTAAAAATAATCAAAAATAAAATCCGTTTTAATCCGTGTTTTCGCGATAGCGAATCCGTATAATCCGCGTTCCTTTCGCAAAGAGTTAGATAGAATTTCACAGATTAAACGGATTATTAAAATTTTCCCTCAATAAAAGAAATCTCCTTAATCTTTGAAATCTGTGGCTAAAAAAATATAAACCATGAAAAAAGTACTTTTTATAGACCGTGACGGAACAATGGTTCTAGAACCTGCAGATTACCAATTGGATAGTTTAGAAAAATTAGAATTCTACCCAAAAGCATTTCAATATTTGGCTAAAATCGCCAATGAATTAGATTATGAGTTAGTAATGGTTACCAATCAAGATGGATTAGGAACTGATTCTCATCCTGAAGAAACATTCTGGCCAACACATAATTTTATTATAAAAGCATTCGAAAATGAAGGTGTTGTTTTTGATGCTGTTTTTATTGATAAAACATTCCCTCATGAGAACGCAATAACTCGCAAACCAAGAACGGGAATGCTTACTCAATATCTCGATAATCCGGAATATGATCTAGAAAATTCATTTGTGTTAGGAGATCGTTTAACAGATGTTGAGTTGGCTAAAAACCTAGGTTCGAAAGCTATTTTTATCAATACAGATGAAGGATTGGGGAGTACAGAAGTAGCATCAAAAAGAGAAGAACTAGATCCTGTAATTGCATTACAAACCACCGATTGGAAAACGATTTATGAATTCTTAAAACTTGAAGCACGTTCGGCTACAATAACTCGTAAAACCAACGAAACAGATATTTATATCAATCTGAATCTTGATGGAACTGGAAAAAGTAAAATCGAAACCGGAATTGCATTTTTTGACCATATGCTGGATCAAATCGCGCGTCACGGACAAATGGATCTTCAAATTCTCGTGAAAGGAGATCTTGAAGTCGATGAACACCACACCATCGAAGATACGGCAATTGCCCTAGGAGAAGTGTTTGCGAAAGCATTAGGAAATAAATTAGGAATCGAGCGTTATGGTTTTTGCTTGCCTATGGACGACTGTTTATCTCAGGTTGCAATAGATTTTGGTGGACGAAACTGGTTGGTTTGGGAAACGGAATTTAAACGTGAAATGGTTGGGAAAATGCCAACAGAAATGTTTTATCATTTCTTTAAATCATTCTCGGATGGTGCCAAAGCAAATATCAATATCAAAGCCGAGGGTACAAACGAACATCACAAGATAGAAGCTATTTTTAAAGCTTTTGCAAAAGCAATAAAAGTAGCAGTAAAAAGAGATACCGAAAAAATGATTTTGCCATCGACAAAAGGAATGTTGTAAAATCCCCCAACCCCCGAAGGGGGAAGTTAAAAATAATAGGATGAAAAAAAATGAAACTAAATTTACTTCACCCCCTTCGGGGGCTGGGGGGCTTGTCATTATAAATTACGGCGCCGGAAACATACAAAGCATCATGTTTGCAATCGAAAGATTAGGATTTAAAGCTACTTTGAGCAATAATCCTGACGAAATACAAGCGGCAGATAAAGTTATTTTCCCTGGAGTTGGCGAAGCAAGTTCGGCAATGGAAAAGTTGATAGAAAGCGGCTTAGATAGATTGATTCCGAATTTGCAACAACCCGTTTTAGGAATTTGCCTAGGAATGCAGTTAATGTGTAAAACATCTGAAGAAGGGAATACAAAAGGATTAGGGATTTTTGATGTAGATGTAATAAAATTTACTCCTTCGGTAAAAGTGCCACAAATGGGCTGGAACAATATTTATAATTTGCAATCGCCTTTGTTTGCAGGGATTAATGAAAACGAATATATGTATTTGGTACATAGTTTTTATGCTCCGCTTTGCAAAGAAGCAATCGCAACAACCAATTATGAAGTAGAATACGCATCGGCATTACAGAAGAATAATTTTTACGGAACCCAATTTCATCCAGAGAAAAGCGGAGATATTGGAGAACAAATTCTTGAAAACTTTCTTAAAATCCCCCTAGCCCCCAAAGGGGGAACTAGCAAACGATAAAAAAATAGTATTAACAAAGGCTCTAATTTAAATAAAAGTGTTAGAGTTTTAAAAACCCTATTGCCCTCTAATAGGATTCCCCCTTTGGGGGTTAGGGGGATAAAAATGAGAATAATACCAGCCATAGATATCATCGAAGGAAAATGTGTTCGCTTATCCAAAGGGGATTACAATACCAAGATAATTTACAACGAAAATCCGCTTGAAGTAGCCAAATCATTTGAGGCACACGGAATAGAATACTTGCATTTAGTCGATTTAGATGGTGCGAAATCAAGCCGAATCGTGAATTATAAGATTCTGGAACAAATTGCTACAAAAACAAGCTTGAAAATTGATTTTGGTGGCGGATTAAAATCCGATGATGATTTGAAAATTGCTTTCGAAAGTGGTGCAGACCAGATCACAGGCGGAAGTATCGCTGTAAAAAACAGAGAAATATTCGAAAAATGGATTGCCGAATATGGTTCGGACAAAATTATCCTTGGAGCCGATGCTAATAATGAGAAAGTAGCTGTTTCGGGTTGGCTGGAGGATTCTAATGAAGATTTAATTCCGTTCATTAAAGAGTACATGAAAAAAGGGATTGAGTATGTAATTTGTACTGATATCGCCAAAGACGGAATGCTCGAAGGACCAAGTTTTGATTTGTACGAAAAAATATTAAATCATGCAACGGTAATAACTGATGATAAAACCATCACAAGGAAAATAAAACTAATCGCTTCTGGAGGAATTTCAACCTTTGACGAATTACCAAAACTAGCCGAATTAGGCTGCGAAGGAACAATCATAGGGAAAGCAATTTACGAAGGACGAATTTCCTTGAAACAACTAGAAAACTATATATTAAGTATCAATTATTAAGGATGAAGTATTAAGTTATGAATGAGGATATTATTAAAAAGAAAAGTTTTTCGTTTGCTATAAGAATTGTTAATCTATATAAAATATTAAATGGTAGAGGAGAGTATGTAATGAGTAAACAAATATTGCGTTCAGGTACTTCTGTTGGCGCAAATATTCGAGAAGCCAAAAATGCAGAAAGCAAAGCTGATTTTATACATAAAATGGGAATTTCTCAGAAAGAAGCCGATGAAACTTTATATTGGCTGGAGCTTTTACAAGCAACAGATTATATTTCTAATGAAGAATTTTTAAGTATGAATAATGATGGTGTTGAAGTTTTGAAATTAATAAAAAGCATAATTATAACTTCGAAAAATAACACCAAAAAAGCTTAATACTTCATCCTTAATAATTAATACTTACGATATATGTTAACAAAAAGAATAATCCCTTGCCTTGATATAAAAAACGGAAGAACTGTAAAAGGTGTTAATTTCGTAGCTTTACGTGATGCGGGTGATCCTGTGGAATTAGCCAAAATATATTCGGATGAAGGTGCCGATGAATTGGTTTTCTTAGATATTTCGGCAACCGAAGAAAGAAGAAAAACTTTGGTTGATTTAGTTCGAAAAGTAGCTTCGACGATTAATATTCCATTTACAGTTGGTGGAGGAATATCATCTGTTGAAGATGTTGAAATCTTACTGAATAACGGAGCCGATAAAGTCTCTATTAATTCATCTGCGGTAAAAAATCCGCAGTTAATTAATGATTTGGCTCAAAAATTCGGAAGCCAATGTGTAGTTGTTGCTATAGATGCCAAACAAATTAATGGGCAATGGATTGTACATTTAGTAGGCGGAAAAGTCCCTACGGAATTAAACCTATTCGATTGGGCTGTAGAAGTCGCCCAACGTGGTGCAGGCGAAATCTTGTTTACTTCGATGGATAATGACGGTACAAAAAATGGATTTGCAAATGAGGCTTTGGCTAAACTTTCAGGACTGGTTAACATCCCGATTATCGCATCTGGCGGAGCAGGAAATATTCAGCATTTTGTGGATACTTTTAAAGAAGGTAAAGCAGATGCAGCTTTGGCAGCAAGCGTTTTTCATTTTAAAGAAATTAAAATAAAAAACTTAAAACAAGCACTTAAAAACAACTCTATTGAAGTAAGACTTTAAGTGTTTTTAGATAATAATAAATTAATATATGGAGAATAAAGATAGGATAGAGATTGCAATGAGTAAAGGTAAATTGATAAAATTTTTGTTTTTTTCAGTCTTATTTTTAATTGGTAGCCTTTGGATATTATTATGCCAGCCTGAAGTAAATAATCTTATTTTGGATAATTTCATTTTAAAAAATGGAGCAGCTATTTTAGGAATTTTAATGGGATTGGGTGGAATATATTTCTTTACAAAAAAGATTTTCGATAAAAAACCAGGTGTTGTTATTGATTCTATCGGAATTATCGATAATTCATCGGGAGTATCGATTGGGAGAATTCCTTGGTCGGATGTAATGGGAGTTATTGAACGAACAGTTATTACCCAAAAATTCGTTACTATTTTTCTTAAAAACCCAGAAGATTATATTGATAAACAAACTAATTCTCTTAAAAAGAAAATGATCAAAATGAATTTTAAAGAATCAGGTTCGCCGGTAAGTATTTCTGCCAATGGACTTAAAATTCCTTTTATAGAACTGAAATATATTATAACACAGAAATTTGAAGAATTTCAAGCAAATAAAACCTTAGACTAAAAGAACATGAATATAGATTTCTCAAAAAATGCTGACGGTTTAATCCCGGCAATAATTCAAGATAGCGAAACCAAAAACGTGTTGATGCTTGGTTACATGAATGAAGAAGCGTATCAAAAAACAATCGAAACTCAAAAAGTAACATTCTACAGCCGTACCAAAAAACGATTATGGACAAAAGGTGAGGAGAGTGGCAACTTTTTGCACCTAAAAAGTATCAAAAACGACTGTGATAACGACACTCTATTGATCCATGTTAAACCCGAAGGGCCTACGTGTCATACAGGAGCAGATACTTGCTGGCAAGAAGAAAATAAGGCAACTTATGGATTTATATCTAATCTTGAAAACACAATTGAATCAAGAAGAAAAAATGCCGATTCTGAGAAGAGTTATGTTGCTTCCTTATTCCAATTAGGAATCAATAAAATTGCTCAAAAAGTAGGCGAGGAAGCCATAGAAGTTGTAATCGAAGCCAAGGATGATAACGATGATTTGTTCCTTAGCGAAAGCGCCGATTTACTTTTTCATTATCTTATCTTATTACAGGCCAAAGGTTTCAGGATTGATGATGTTATCGAAGTATTAAAAAAGCGTCAGAAGTAGTTTAAGGAGCTGTTTCCTGCTATCCGCTATATCTTTTTCTAGCAAAAAGAGCTAGAAAAAGGATGCCGCTACTATCAGGGCTAGAGTCCTCGTTCTTTGTCATGATTTTGGGGATTTATACATAATTTTTTCCCCGACAAACTTGTCCTCCTGAGCGGAGCCGAAGGATACAAACAGTACATGAAAACCTTTGTTAAAGTTTTTTAATTTTGACAAAGGTTTATACATTACAATAGAAACTATGGAAGACAGTCTGATTCTAAAAAATATAGGAAAACATATTTCACTTGATAAACAAGAAGCTTTATATTTTTTATCACTTTTAAAAGAGAAGAAAGTCTGTAAAAAGGAAACAATTTTAAAAGCTGATGAAGTTTGCAGAGAGATTTACTTTGTTCAATCGGGAACATTAAGAGCTTATTATACAGATAAGGCAGGGAAGGAGTCTACTATTATGTTTGCTGTGGCAGATTGGTGGGTTACAGATATGTTTTGTTTTATAAACAAGAAACCCGCAATGCTCAATATTGAGGCTTTAGAGGATAGTTTTATTCTTCAATTATCAAAAGAAGATTTAGATAAGTTATATCTTAAGATTCCAAAATTCGAAAAGTTTTTTAGGATAATAATGCAAAACGCCTATATACGAGAACAACTTAGAATAATAGAAAATCTTTCTCTCACGGCAGAAGAACGGTATTATATCTTTTTAGAAAAATATCCACAAGTTGCAAAACAAGTAAAATTGAAACAAATCGCGTCCTATTTAGGAATCACACCCGAGTTTTTAAGTATGATACGGAGCAATAAAAATAAAGTAATTTCTTAAACTACTTTATTTTTTTTAGGTAATATCTTTA
Organism: Flavobacterium shii; assembly: GCF_025847235.1. GTDB lineage: Bacteria > Bacteroidota > Bacteroidia > Flavobacteriales > Flavobacteriaceae > Flavobacterium > Flavobacterium shii. The sequence goes on along the minus strand of NZ_JAOZEW010000014.1, from coordinate 111,588 downwards.
GTTGCTTTGTCAAAAATAAAAAGATATGCTTATACTTATTGCAGGTCCTTACCGTAGTGGGACAAACGACAATCCCGAATTAATGCAACAAAATCTCGAAAAACTGGCAGCTGTTGCATTACCATTATTCCGATTAGGACATATACCTATGATTGGGGAATGGGTTGCTTTGCCACTTATTAAGCTTGCTGGCTCTACCAAACCTGGTGACGAAGCCTGGCAAGAAATACAATATCCGGTAGCTCATAGAATTCTTGAAAAGTGTGATGCTGTTCTTCGTATCGAAGGAATTTCTAAAGGAGCCGACGAAGACGTTAGAATCGCCAAAGAAAGAGGCTTAAAAGTGTATTACAGTTTAGAAGATGTTCCTCGCGCAGAAGAATAGAGTCGTCTTTATCAACGTTTTTTTTAGTCTTCTCTAAGGTTTAGATAGGTAATGCAAGAATCGAAATTTCAATGCAACCTTTGACAAAGTTGAAAAAACTTTGACAAAGGTTTACGCGTAAAAATCAGTTTTTTAACTTTGAACCTTTGCTTCTCATTACCTCTGAACCTTTACTCTATAAACTCAAAAGTTTTAAACTGATCTGGTTGATGAAATCCAAATTTTGAATCATTATATGGGGAAATCGCCTGATATTCGGTTTCATTTCCGTAATCAATCCTAAAAAGATTTCCTTTCCATTTTGTACCAATTATCGGAGTTGTAAAATCGGCATCTTTTATAGAGGTTAAACTGGAAAACGGAATCTTGATTTCGACATTATAACCGTCAGAAGTAATTTTACTGGCGGTTTTCATTCCTACAATATCCAATGAGATATCGGTATCCCAACCACCACAGGAAGGTGAAACACAATGAATAATCATATCATAATTACTGGAAAAAGCATTTACACCCACCTCAATATAGTTTTGAGAATCTCCATCGGGATCCATAAAAAATTCGACTAAATCATCGGTATTAAATATTTGACTATCATTTTTTTTAGCTGAGCCTATAATTTTGGAATCTTTACTACGATAGGCTAGATAAAGGTTTTCATTATCCCATGAAAGAGAAACATAGGTTTCCTGAGTGGCTTTTAATCCTGAATCATGTATGACAAATGGTCCAATAAATGGCGTTTTCCAATCGGATAAATCTCCATCAATAGTAATAACATTTGTTATTTTATGAATAGGAAAAGTTTGAGAATAGGATAATAAAGAAAAATTAAAAACTACCAGATAAAATAAACAGGAGATCTTCATAACTAGTGTTATAGCTTTATACCTTGCTAAATTAAGGAAGAAAAACTAGATGACAACAACTATTTATCTATAATTTGAAATTTGAAATTGACATCAATTTAATAGGATTGGTTACATTTGTTGAAATAAAAATTATTACAAGTTATTATCCAAAAACTAGAATTCATGAAAAAATGTTTTAGCGTTATTTTTTTCGCAGCATTTGTTTTTAATTACGCAAGTGCCCAAGGACTTCTCAATAAGTCTGAAACTGCTTTTACACGACAAGACACTTTGCGTGGCAGTATTACCAAAGAAAGAGCTTGGTGGGATTTAAAATACTATCATCTAGATGTAAAAGTAAATCCGAAAGATAGTACGATTACTGGATCTAACACAATCAGGTATACAGTGCTGCAGGATTACAATAAAATGCAAATTGATTTACAAGAACCAATGAATATCTATAAAGTTATTCAGGATGGTAAAGAATTGAAGTTTGAAAGAGAAGGAAATGCTTTTTTTATTCAATTAATCGCAAGTCAAAAAGTAGGCGAAGTAAAAGAAGTAAAAGTATTCTTTGGAGGAAAACCAAGAGTTGCTGTGAGACCACCATGGGACGGAGGACTTACCTGGAAAAAAGACAGTAACGGAAATGATTTTATAGCTTCATCATGTCAGGGATTAGGCGCTAGTGTATGGTGGCCAAACAAGGATCATATGTATGACGAAGTAGAGAATATGTTGATTAGTGTGAATGTTCCGGGGCATTTAATGGATGTATCAAATGGACGTTTACAAAGCGTTAAAAAATTAAAAGACGGTACTAAAACCTATAATTGGTATGTTGCCAACCCAATTAACAATTACGGAGTAAACATAAATGTTGGAGATTACGTTAATTTCTCAGAAAAATATAAAGGAGAAAAAGGCGATTTAGATTGCAACTATTATGTTTTAAGAGATAATTTGGCAAAAGCCAAAATACAATTCAAAGACGCACCAAGAATGCTTAAAGCTTTCGAACACTGGTTTGGTCCTTATCCTTTTTACGAAGACAGTTATAAACTGGTAGAAGCTCCTTATCTAGGAATGGAACACCAAAGCAGCGTGACTTATGGTAACGAGTATAAAAACGGTTATCTAGGACGTGATTTAAGCGGAACTGGTTGGGGATTAAAATTTGATTTTATCATCATTCATGAATCAGGGCACGAATGGTTTGCTAATAATATTACTTACAAAGACATTGCCGATATGTGGATCCATGAAAGTTTTACAAACTATTCCGAAAGTCTTTTTGTAGAATTTTATTATGGTAAAGATGCAGGAGCAGAATATGTAAGAGGATGTAGAAAAAGCATTCGTAATGATAAACCTATCATTGGTAATTATGATGTAAACAATGAAGGGTCGGGAGATATGTATCCTAAGGGTGCAAATATGTTGCATACAATACGTCAGCTTATAAATAATGATGAAAAATGGAGATCTATATTGAGAGGATTAAATAGCACATTTTATCATCAAACTGTTACTACGGAGCAAATAGAAGGCTATATAAACAAAGAATCTGGTATGAACTTAACGCCTGTTTTTAATCAATATTTAAGAACAATAATGATTCCAACTTTAGAATATTATTTCAAAGATGGAGAACTAGGGTACCGTTGGTCAAATGCTGTACATGATTTTGATATGCCAGTAAAAGTTACTTTAAACGGTACTGAAACTTTGCTAAAACCAAAAACAGAATGGTCTCGTCTTAAAGTAGGATCTGATAAAACAGATTTAAAAATAGATATTAATTTTTATGTTGCAGAATTGAACATAACTAAATAATTATCTTTTAGATAAACAACCTGATAAAGGGCTTTCAGATAACGGAAGCCCTTTTTTGTTATAATTCAATGAAGGGGATTTTATATCAAAACATTTTATGTTTTTATAAATATTTAAAAATGAGCTATTTATGAATTTATTTTTTTTAATTTAGATAGTAATAAAGAATAATATTAAATATTTAATTACTAGTAGATTAAAAGCGTAATCCGAAAAGCTAAAAGAGTAGGAGAAAAACAAATTACACTATTATGAAAAATTTAAAAAACCTAAAAAACTTTGAAATTGTGACTAAAGATGCTCAAAAATCTATATTTGGAGGTACTCTTCCTTATGTAAATCCTACAATTGGTTTGTGTGATAGATTATGCGGTGAAGGCGGTGGAGTATTATCTAATACCCCAGGTAGAGGTGATGTTTGTTTACAAGGAACTTCAACGTGCTGTTATTGCAGATAATAAAATATATAAGAAAGGCTTCCGTAACTGGAAGCCTTTTTAATTATAGAACTAACCGCAAAGGGCATAAAGGTTTACGCAAAGTTTAAAAAATTAGTGCTAATTAAGTAATTAGTGGCTAACAATTTTTAATCCCTTAAATCGGTAGCTAAAAATTAAACACAAAGGTTCTTAGTCTCTTAGAGACTTAGCTGCTCAGAACCTTTTCCTTTATCTATTAATAAGTTTTGCTTTTTCTCTCATGATATCAGCAATTTTTCGATTCTCGATTTTGCTTTCAAGCCACGAAATAATATCCAAATATAAAAAGGCTCTCTTTTCGTAAGTATTTTTTTCAAGTTCGATAAAACGTACTCTCATTTTTATGAATTCTTTCTTGATGTCATTTGGATAGAAATTATTTAGATTTTTCAAGAACTTAATAATCTCTTTTTGAACTTCGTGTAAGTCATTCATTTTTAATAGAAACTTGTATGTGTTTTTCAATTGACTTTCTAAGTAATAATCTTTCCCTAATTCATAATGAACAATAAGACATAGTATTCGGGAGAAACACATCAAATCTTCACGCATCGAAAGATTCTTATTGTTTATGATTTTCTCCAAATAAAATATGGATTCATTGTACTTTTCGTTACCGAAATAAATACAGGCAATTTTATAATAAAATAACATCTCGTGATGTTCATCAAGATGTTCGCTATGTAACTTTATTTTATCTAAAATTTCAGGGATTAGATATTCGCTTTCAGCAAAAGAAGCATCAAGTATATGATAGTTTAGTTTGTTATTATACAAATACAAGAATGATAATGAAGCTACATTGTCATTAACGGGAAAGCGTGGATCCTGAATAGTTTCTTCTAGTAGAGTCAGATATTTTTTGAAATTCGATTTGTATTTCAACATATAAAGCGATTCCAGAAAATAATGATTTCCTTTTAAAAAGAACACTGGATTCAGGAAAATCATATTCGGGTTATCGTAAAACAGCGTTACCCATTTATAAGCATATTTATAACTGGCTAAGAAGTCCTGAACCAAGAAACTACGCCATAAATTGGCATTGTAAAACCAATATTTTTCACGAAAACCAAACGTACTTTCGTCTAATTTTCCAATATGTTTATTAAAATAATCATCGATGTATTTGTATTCTTCATCACTCTTTACATAACCAGTTTTAAGCATGATGCCGTATAACTGCAAGGATAAGTTGGAGAGTTTGCTGGAAATAGTATTGCGGTAATTTAATTCTTTGGCTTGGATTACCAACTCATCGGCGCGACCTTGAATACTTCGTGTAATATACTGAGACTCGATTAATTTCTCGAATTCAACAATTTCATACGCCATATATTTTTCATCGTTCTCTAGTGCTTGTTGTTTGGTTTTATCCAAAATCTTCAAACTCTGTTTGTACAATCCTTTATTATATAGTATGGCTGCAAAATCGATCTGTTCTCGCAATTGATAGCGAATGTTCTGACTAGGGATATTCAAACGAATACTAACCAAAATTTGCTTGTATAAATACGATTTAAGATTTGATAATTGTACCTTTTTAATAATACCATTTTTCAAAATGAGCTTCTCATCGTAGACTTCAGATTTGTCTAAAATATTAAAAAGTTCGATAAATTTTGTATTTGAACTAGTCTCTAATCGACTGGCAAAAATCTTAAATTGTCTTTTTTCGGATTTGGAAAGGGATTTTATTAATACAAATAAAAAATCTTTTTGATGGTTAGCCATTGTAAAATATAATAATGTAATTTATTGATATTTAGATAGTTGATAGGTTTTATTTTGCGTTATGAACAGTATATTTTCATTAAAATGAATTTCATACTAAAGTAATACAATATAAGTTTGTTATCAGGATGTGAAATTACATTAAATATATTAAAATGAATAGAGAGAAAGTTCAAATTTTTGATACCACCTTAAGAGATGGCGAACAAGTCCCAGGATGTAAGTTAGATACAAAACAAAAGTTAGTGATAGCGAAACGACTGGATGAAATGGGAGTTGATATCATTGAGGCAGGTTTTCCTGTGTCTAGTCCAGGAGACTTTTTATCAGTCTCTGAGATTTGCAAAATTGTAGAAAACGCCACCGTCTGTGGTCTTACAAGAGCTGTGAAAAACGACATTGATGTTGCAGCAGCAGCATTAAAATATGCTAAAAAACCAAGAATCCATACCGGAATCGGAACCTCAGATTCTCACATCCTCCATAAATTAAACACAACAAGAGAAGATATTATAGCGAGAGCCAAATTTGCTGTTTCGCATGCCAAATCATATGTAGAAGATGTAGAGTTTTATGCAGAAGATGCTGGTAGAACCGACAATGCTTTCCTTGCAAAAGTTTGCGAAGAAGTAATAAAATCGGGAGCAACAGTGCTTAATATTCCAGATACAACAGGATATTGTTTGCCTGATGAATACGGTGCGAAAATTAAATACCTAAGAGAAAATGTAAAAGGTATCGAGAATGTAATTCTTTCATGCCATTGTCACAATGATTTAGGAATGGCTACTGCAAACTCAATCGCAGGAGCTATTAATGGAGCAAGACAAATAGAATGTACTATTAATGGTATTGGCGAAAGAGCTGGAAATACTGCCCTTGAAGAAGTGGTGATGATTTTTAAGCAACATCCTTATTTAAATTTAGATACGAATATCAATACCCGTCAGTTAAACGAAATGAGTCGTTTGGTTTCTGAAAGTATGGGAATGATTGTTCAGCCAAATAAAGCGATTGTAGGAGCAAATGCTTTTGCGCATAGTTCTGGAATCCACCAAGACGGTGTAATTAAAAATAGAGCTACTTACGAGATCATGGATCCGCTGGATGTTGGAGTAAATGAATCTTCAATTATTCTTACAGCAAGAAGTGGTAGAGCAGCATTGGCTTACCGTGCTAAGAAAGTAGGTTATGAACTTACCAAAGTACAATTGGATATTGTATATGTTGAGTTCTTGAAATTTGCAGATATTAAGAAAGAAGTTATAGATGAAGATATTCATCAAATTATTGAAGCTTGTAAAATAGAAAGTGAATTAATTAGAAGCTAATTAAAAATAAATTAAGATTTAAATACATAAAGAACGAGGCATTATGAATTTGAAAATAGCAGTTTTATCTGGAGACGGAATCGGACCAGAGGTAATTTTACAAGCCAAAAAAGCATTATATGCTATTGGAGAAGTGTACAATCATGAATTTGTCTTTGAGGATGCGCTTATGGGTGCAGTTGCGATCGACAAAACAGGAAATCCACTTCCAGAGCAAACTTTAAACCTTTGCTTAAACACCGACGCTGTTTTATTTGGCGCAATCGGTGATCCAAAATATGACAATAATCCAGAAGTAAAAGTACGTCCAGAGCAAGGATTATTAAAACTGCGTAAAGAACTTGGTTTATTTGCAAATATTCGTCCGATAAAACCATATAAGGCATTGTTAGACGCATCACCTTTAAAAGGAGAGATTATTGAAGGTGCCGATTTTACAATTTTCAGAGAACTTACCGGAGGTGCTTATTTTGGTGAGAAAAAATTAAATGAAGCAGGAACACATGCTTCCGATTTATGTGAATATTCAGAAGAAGAAATCACAAGGATTACACATTTAGCTTTTAAAGCAGCACAAAATCGTCGCAAAAAAGTAACAATGGTCGATAAGGCAAATGTTCTTGAAACTTCGAGATTATGGAGAAAAGTTGTAAAAACGGTAAGTGAGAATTATCCGGATGTAGCTTTGGATTTCCTTTTTGTAGATAATGCAGCAATGCAAATTATCCTTAATCCAAGACAGTTTGATGTTATCCTGACAGAAAACTTATTTGGGGATATCTTATCAGATGAAGCCAGTGTGATTACAGGTTCAATAGGATTATTAGCTTCAGCTTCATTAGGAGAAAAAAATGCGCTTTTTGAACCAATTCATGGTTCTTATCCGCAAGCAAAAGGTAAGAATATTGCAAATCCTATTGCATCAATATTATCGGCTGCAATGTTATTGGAGCATTTTGGTCTTTTTAAAGAAGCAAATAAAGTATATGAAGCTGTTGAGAAAGCAATCGAATATCAAGTTGTAACAACAGATTTGAAATCTGATTCAAAGTTTGGAACCAATGAAGTAGGGGAGTTTGTTTCTAATTTCATTTTAAGTAAAGATGACTTGCTTTATTTTAATAATGATAACGTACATATCGGACAATCTACGATTGTTTAAGGTAATTTGTTAAAATCATGAAATTAATCACAAGAAGAAGTTGAAATGTTGAGATTTTATTTTTTTAGTAGTATTAGTTTTTATACTTTTGACACATCTAAAAAGAAAACATGAGAATTTCAATTATTATATCTTCTGTCATTAATGTCAATGTGGTAATCACATATACATAGGGGAATGGTATAAATATAATTGAAAAATAATATTATAAACCTTCCAAATACTGGGAGGTTTTTTTTTGAATAAAAATTAAAATACAAATAATACATAATGGAATTAAATAAGTACAGTAAAGTCATCACTCAAGATCAAACACAACCAGCAGCACAAGCAATGTTGTACGGAATTGGTTTAACTGAAGAAGATTTGAAAAAAGCACAAGTTGGGATTGTAAGCATGGGTTACGAAGGTAACACGTGTAATATGCACTTGAATGATTTGGCCAAAGACGTCAAGAAAGGTGTTTGGAATGCTGATTTAGTCGGACTGATTTTTAATACAATTGGTGTCAGTGATGGAATTTCAAACGGTACAGACGGAATGCGTTTTTCATTGGTTTCTCGTGATGTAATTGCTGACTCTATTGAAACTGTTATGGGAGCACAATGGTACGATAGTTTAATTGCTATTCCTGGTTGCGATAAAAATATGCCAGGAGCTTTAATTGCTATGGGAAGAGTAAATCGTCCGGCAATTATGGTTTATGGAGGATCAATTCATTCTGGAAAATGGAAAGGAGAATCTTTGAATATTGTTTCAGCTTTTGAAGCATTAGGAAAAAAATTCCAAAAAACTATTTCTGATGAAGATTTTAAAGGAGTAATTCAAAATGCTTGTCCGGGAGCTGGTGCTTGTGGCGGAATGTATACTGCAAATACTATGTCATCGGCAATTGAAGCTTTGGGAATGAGTTTACCATTTAGTTCTTCTTATCCTGCTTTAAGTCCTGAAAAAAGACAAGAATGTCTTGAGGCTGGAAAAGCAATCAGAGTATTACTAGAAAAAGATATTAAGCCTAGAGACATTATGACTCGTAAAGCTTTTGAAAATGCGATTACACTTGTAGCAGTTTTAGGAGGTTCTACAAATGCTGTTATGCACTTAATTGCTATGGCTCACTCTGTTGATATAGAAATTACAATAGATGATTTCCAAAGAATTAGTGATAAAACGCCAGTACTTGCCGATTTAAAACCAAGCGGTAAATACATGATGGAAGATTTACATGATGTAGGAGGTGTTCCTGCAGTAATGAAATATTTATTGAAAGAAGGATTCATTCATGGAGATTGTTTAACTGTAACAGGAAAAACAGTAGCCGAAAATTTAGCCTCAGTTCCAGATTTAAATGATGGACAAGAAGTAATTTATGAAATCCAAAAAGCATTAAAACCAACAGGAAATATTCAGATTTTATACGGAAACCTTGCATCTGAAGGTTGTGTTGCAAAAATCAGCGGAAAAGAAGGGGAGTATTTTGAAGGACCTGCTGTTATTTTTGAAGGAGAATTTGATGTTATTCCAGGTGTTCAATCCGGAAAAGTAAAACCAGGAGATGTAGTCGTCATCAGGAACTGTGGGCCAAAAGGTGGTCCAGGGATGCCTGAAATGCTAAAACCTACATCGGCAATTATTGGTGCTGGATTAGGAAGTAGCGTTGCTCTTATTACAGACGGTAGGTTCTCTGGAGGTTCACATGGATTTGTGGTAGGACACATAACACCAGAAGCTTATGATGGCGGAGGTATTGCGCTAGTTAAAAATGGTGATTTAATTACTATTGATGCGGTGAAAAATACTATCAACCTGAAGATCTCAGATGAGGAGTTTGCAGCTCGAAAAGCGAGTTGGATTCAGCCTCCTCTAAAAGCGACAAAAGGAGTTTTGTTTAAATATGCAAAATCCGTTTCAAGCGCTTCAACAGGATGCGTAACCGATAAATAATCCCTGACCCACGAGGGGGAATGATATAACGTTTACATTTTTATATAAAAGTAAAATAAATAATATACCTATCTCAGCTCTTTCTCTTTGGGAGAGAGTTGGGAAAAGGAAAAAAATTACCAAATGGGAACAACTAAAATATCAGGCGCCGAAGCCGTTATTAGATGCTTATTAGAAGAAGGAGTAGACTTGGTTTATGGATATCCTGGTGGAGCCATAATGCCGGTTTATGATGAATTATATAAATTTAAAGATCAATTACACCACGTTCTTGTACGTCATGAACAAGGTGCAACACATGCTGCTCAAGGGTATGCAAGAGCAACAGGAAAAGTAGGAGTCGCAATTGCAACTTCTGGTCCCGGAGCAACAAATTTAGTTACAGGAATTGCCGATGCTCAAATAGATTCGACTCCAATGGTTTGCATTACAGGACAAGTAGGGAAACACCTACTAGGTTCTGATGCTTTTCAGGAAACAGATATTATTGGGATTTCGACCCCGGTTACAAAGTGGAATTACCAAGTTACCGAAGCTTCGGAAATTCCTGAGATTATTGCAAAAGCATTTTATATTGCAAAATCAGGTCGTCCAGGCCCAGTTTTAATTGATATAACAAAAAATGCTCAATTTGATGAGTTAGATTTTAGTTATGAAAAATGTACAGGAATAAGAAGTTATAATCCGGTTCCTAAATTAAAACTAGATAAAGTCGCAGCTGCAGCCGAGTTAATTAATAAAGCTAAAAAACCGTTTATTGTTTTTGGTCAGGGAATTATTCTTGGTCAAGCCGAAGGACAATTAAAAGCGTTGATTGAAAAATCTGGAATTCCAGCTGGTTGGACAATATTAGGACTTTCGGCTTTGCCTACAGATCATCCGTTAAACGTAGGAATGTTAGGAATGCACGGTAATTACGGTCCAAACTTGCTTACCAACGAATGCGATGTTTTAATTGCACTAGGAATGCGTTTTGACGATCGTGTTACAGGGAATTTAGCAACTTATGCAAAACAGGCCAAAGTGATTCATTTCGACATTGATCCAGCCGAAATTGATAAAAATGTTAAGACAGAAGTCGGTGTTTTAGGAGATGTTAGAGAAGCATTGGATGCTTTACTTCCATTAATCGAAAACAATAAACACGAGGCTTGGCATAATATATTCAAAGAAAAACATAAAATAGAATTTGATACGGTTATAAAGGAAGAATTAAATCCATCAAGACCAGGAATATCAATGGGTGAAGCTATGGAAATGATTAACAAACACTCGAAAGGTGATGCAATAATTGTTTCAGATGTAGGTCAACACCAAATGTTTGCTTGTCGTTATGCCAAATTTAATTCAACCAAAAGTAATGTTACTTCGGGTGGTTTAGGAACAATGGGATTTGCTTTACCAGCCGCAATTGGTGCAAAAATGGGAAGACCGGATCGTGAAGTTGTAGCTATTATTGGAGACGGAGGATTCCAGATGACGATTCAGGAATTAGGAACTATTTTCCAGACCAGAGTCCCAGTAAAAATAGTAGTACTTAATAACGAATTCTTAGGAATGGTACGTCAATGGCAAGAATTGTTTTTTGATAACAGATATGCTTCTACAGAAATGATTAATCCAAATTTTGTTGCTATTGCTGAAGGGTATTACATCAAAGCAAAGAAGGTAACAAAACGCGAAGATTTAGACGCAGCTGTTGCTGAAATGATGGCTTCAAAAGATGCGTATTTCTTAGAAGTTATGGTTGAGAAAGAAAATAATGTATTCCCAATGATTCCAACAGGAGCATGTGTTTCTGATATCAGATTAAGCTAAAAAAATATGGAAAATAGAACATTCACCATTTCGGTATACTCAGAAAACAATGTGGGTTTATTAAATAGAATATCAGGAATATTCTTAAAGCGTCACATTAATATATTAAGTCTAAATGTTTCAGAATCAGAGATAGACAATGTTTCAAGATTTGTTATAGTTGTAGAAACAACAGAAAAATGGGTTAAGAATATTGTAGGACAAATAGAAAAACAAATCGAGGTAATAAAAGCTTTTTATCATACAGATGAAGAGACAATTTATTTAGAAAATGCTTTGTTCAAGATACATTCAAATTTGTTATTTGATGAAAAACAAATTCAGAATATAATCAAAGAAAGCCAATCTACTATCGTAACGGTTTCTCGTGATTTCTTTGTGATTTCAAAATCAGGAAGACGTTCGGAAATTGAAGAAGTACATGCTAAATTGAAACCTTACGGAATTATGCAATTTGTGCGTTCGGGAAGAATTTCGGTTTCTAAAGAAAAAATGGAAGTATCCACATTACTAGAAGAACTTAAAAAATAATCAGTCTCAGTTTGCAGTAGCAACTGACTTATTCAATTATTAAATTTTACATCATTAAATATTTTACAAAAAAAATGGCAAATTATTTCAACACATTACCACTAAGATTACAATTAGAACAATTAGGCGTTTGCGAATTTATGGAACAATCAGAATTCGCTGATGGAATTGCTGCTTTAAAAGGAAAAAAAGTAGTTATCGTAGGTTGCGGAGCCCAAGGTTTAAACCAAGGTTTGAACATGAGAGACTCAGGACTTGATATTTCTTATGCTTTACGTGCAGATGCAATTGCAGAAAAAAGACCTTCTTATAAAAATGCTACCGAAAATGGTTTTAAAGTAGGTACTTATGAAGAATTAATCCCAACAGCAGATTTAGTATGTAATCTTACACCAGACAAACAACATACTGCTGTAGTTACAGCGATTATGCCATTGATGAAAAATGGTTCTACACTATCATATTCTCACGGTTTTAATATTGTTGAGGAAGGAATGCAAATTCGTAAAGACATCACTGTTATTATGTGTGCTCCTAAATGCCCAGGTTCTGAGGTTCGTGAAGAATACAAAAGAGGGTTTGGTGTACCAACATTAATTGCTGTTCACCCAGAGAATGACCCAAACAATTTAGGTTTGGATCAGGCAAAAGCTTACGCTGTAGCAACTGGAGGACATAAAGCAGGAGTTTTAAAATCTTCATTTGTTGCCGAAGTAAAATCGGATTTAATGGGTGAGCAAACTATTCTTTGTGGATTATTGCAAACGGGTTCTATTTTATGTTTTGATAAAATGGTAGAAAAAGGAATCGAGCCAGGATATGCTTCTAAATTAATTCAATACGGATGGGAAACCATTACTGAGGCTTTGAAACATGGGGGAATCACCAATATGTTGGATCGTCTTTCTAATCCTGCAAAAATTGAAGCTTATGAAATTGCAGATGAGTTAAAAGATATTATGCGTCCATTATTTCAAAAACATCAAGATGATATCATGTCTGGAGAATTCTCTAGAAACATGATGATTGACTGGGCAAATGATGATGTTAATTTATTGACTTGGAGAGCTGCAACAGGAGAAACTAATTTTGAAAAAACAGCTCCAACTACTGCTTCAATTTCAGAACAAGAATATTTTGATAATGGAGTCTTAATGATTGCAATGGTAAAAGCTGGTGTAGAATTGGCTTTTGAAACAATGACAGAAGCAGGTATTATTGAAGAATCAGCTTATTATGAGTCATTGCATGAATTACCATTGATTGCAAACACAATTGCAAGAAAGAAATTATTTGAAATGAACCGTGTTATTTCTGATACTGCAGAATATGGTTGTTATTTATTTGACCATGCTTGCAAACCGTTATTAACTGATTATATGAAAACAGTTGATACTAATGTAATCGGGAAACCATTTTCAACTTCAAATGGAGTAGATAATGCAGTACTTATTGCGGTAAATAAAACTATTCGTCAGCACCCTATTGAAGAAGTAGGAGCTTGGTTAAGAGAGTCAATGACTGCAATGAAAAAAATTGGATAATAAAATTGGGACTTTAACCTCATGGTCGATGTGTTGAAGCTTGCGCTGTATCTCTGTTTTTATATAATATTTTGAATTAGTAAGCACTTATTAAGATAATATGGATATAGAGCATATTACTTTCACTTAACTACAAATGAGTAGATAGTTAAGTGGAGTAATACCTAAGAAAAGACAATTTAATTTTGTCTTTGGCTTTCCCTATTAATTAATAATGTTGCTGCTATTTTCAAAATCAGAGGATATTGTAACGTACAGGAGATAAACTTAATGTTGTATTATAATAAATTACAGAAATAACGAAAATGATAAGTTTATTTTGTCTTATTCAGTATTTTCAGACATTAAGATTAATTGTTGTTAATCTTGTTAATACTAAAGGTGTGATATTTAATATCATGCCTTTTTTTATATAAGTATATTTACTCATTATGGCTAAATTTTAGAAAAAAAGAATTTAATCGCTATATTTTAAATATATAATATAATTTTTTGCCATAATTAATAAATTAAATAGTTTTAAGAATAGAAAGAGATTTAATACTTTTATAAAAAAATTGAGAAACATGAGTTATTACAAAATTGAAAATTTAGAACAATATTTTAAACACTACAATAAATCAGTTCGTGAACCAAGAAAATTTTGGGGAAAAATAGCAGAGGAAAATTTCACATGGTATCAACAATGGGAAAAAGTTGTCGATTTTAATATGGCAGAGGCAGAGGTGAAATGGTTTACCGAAGCTAAAGTTAATATTACTAAAAACTGTATCGACAGACATTTAAGTAAAAGAGGAGAAAAAACAGCAATAATATTTGAGCCAAACGATCCATCAGAAAGTTCATTACACATTAGTTATAATGAATTGTATGAAAGAGTTTCTAAAATGGCTAACGTTCTACGTGAACAAGGAGTAAAAAAAGGAGACAGAGTTTGTATTTATTTGCCAATGATTCCAGAATTGGCAGTGTCAGTATTAGCATGTGCCAGAATTGGAGCAATACATTCGGTTGTATTTGCAGGATTTTCGGCATCGGCTGTAACAGCAAGGATAAATGATAGCGAATGTAAAATGGTTATCACTTCAGATGGAGGGTATAGAGGTAATAAAACTATTGATTTAAAAGCAATCATAGACGAAGCATTAGAAACTTGTCCATGTGTAGAAAAAGTTTTGGTAGCCAAAAGAACTCAAACTAATGTAAAAATGAAAGAAGGACGTGACCAATGGTTGCAACCGCTTCTAGATGCTGCATTAGATTATAATGTTGCTGAAATCATGGATGCAGAAGATCCATTGTTTATTTTGTATACTTCGGGTTCTACTGGTAAACCTAAAGGGATGGTTCATACTACCGCAGGTTACATGGTTTACACAGCTTATACATTTAAAAACGTATTTAATCACGAAGAAAATGATATTTTCTGGTGTACTGCCGATATTGGTTGGATAACAGGTCACTCATACATATTATACGGTCCTTTATTAAATGGAGGTACTACAGTAATTTTTGAAGGAGTTCCGTCTTATCCTGATTTTAGTCGTTTTTGGGAAATTATTGAGAAACATAAAGTAACTCAGTTTTATACTGCGCCAACGGCTATTCGTTCTTTGGCAAAAGAGAGCTTGGATTATGTTCAAAAATATCCTTTAAAATCGCTTAAAGTAATCGGATCAGTAGGAGAGCCTATAAACGAAGAGGCTTGGCACTGGTATAATGACCACGTTGGAGATAAAAGATGTCCTGTAGTAGATACTTGGTGGCAAACAGAAACTGGAGGAATCATGATTTCGCCAATTGCTTTTGTAACACCTACAAAACCTACGTATGCAACTTTACCATTACCGGGTATTCAACCTGTTTTGATGGATGAAAGACGCAACGAAATAGAAGGGAATCAAGTTGTAGGAAGCCTATGTATTAAGTTTCCATGGCCAGGAATAGCAAGAACAATCTGGGGAGATCATCAACGATATAAAGACACATATTTCTCTGCTTTTCCAGGTAAATATTTTACAGGAGATGGTGCTTTAAGAGATGAGGTTGGATATTACAGAATCACAGGTAGAGTAGATGATGTTGTAATTGTTTCAGGACACAACTTAGGAACAGCTCCAATAGAAGATGCTATTAATGAGCATCCTGCAGTAGCAGAATCGGCTATTGTTGGATTTCCACATGATATTAAAGGAAATGCATTATATGGATTCGTAATCCTAAAAGAAACAGGAGAATATAGAGATCGAGCAAATTTAAGTAAAGAGATCAATCAATATATCTCGGATCATATCGGACCAATTGCTAAATTAGATAAAATTCAGTTTGTGTCCGGCTTGCCTAAAACACGTTCTGGGAAAATCATGCGTAGAATTTTACGTAAGATTGCCGAAGGAGATTACTCAAATTTTGGCGATATTTCAACATTATTGAATCCTGAAGTTGTTGAGGAAATTATGAAAGAAAAAATCTAATATTTTTCAAGAAATTAAAGTGAAAGCTGTCTCAAATTTGAGGCAGCTTTTTTTTTGAGTGCTGGCTCGCTTGCACCATCTGATTTGTCTTCAATAAAATATATTTTTTCAGAAAAAGATATTTAAATTTACATCAGTACTAAAAGCGTATATTTTAGCAAAAAAACTTTTATAATGGAAATTAAAAATTTAAACAACATCGATCTTGAGATTCTCTTAAATACTTTTAACTATTCTTTTTCAGATTATATAGTTCCTTTTCATTTATCAATGGAACAATTAAAATTTAAAATTATTTCGGATAAAATAGATTTCAATTTATCTGTAGGTATATTTGAAGAAAACCAACTTTGTGGATTTATACTTCACGGTAAACAGCTTATAGACGGTAAGAACGTTATATATAATGGGGGGACGGGGATAATTCCAAAAAAAAGAGGACTTGGTCTAGTCGATAAAATGTATCAATTTATTCTTCCAAAGCTTGCCGAAATACAATGTGATCATTTGGTATTGGAAGTAATAACCCAAAATACTTCGGCCATAAAAGCTTATCAGAAATTTAATTATGCTATAACCCGTAAACTATTGTGTTTTAGAGGAAATATTAATGTGATAAGTAAAACATCCAATGTTTCTATCAAAGAAATAAATTCCCCTGACTGGGATCTGTTTCGAACTTTTTGGGACTTTAAACCAACTTGGCAAAATTCAGATTTTGCTTTGCAGCAAATTCAAGAGCATTGTCATTTTATAGGTGCGTATATAGATGAACAACTAGTGGGTTATGTGATATATGGAAAAAGTTCAAATAAAATCCATCAATTTGCTGTCCATGAGAATTTTAGAAGAAAAGGAATAGGAGCAAAGCTCTTTAATGCAGTTAGTGAAAACATTGCAAATACAATTGCCATTTTAAATATTGATGATATGGCTCTCGGAACTATTTCGTTTCTTAAAAAAATGGGATTTGATGTTTCTGTAGAACAATATGAAATGTGGAAAAAACTTGAGCAATATGCAGTCTAAAAACAGTCAATCACGGTGCCTCTTATGGTACCATGATTGACCCGAGTGCAGAAATATTATCTCTCTTTTATTGCTTATAAATTAATATGGCACTGGCTTTGTAAAAGTTTCTTGCGATACTATTGCTTCTTGTAAATCTATTTCTCTATCTTTAGTTTTAAGTTTTATAGCCATTCCTGTTGTTTCTCGTGGCTTGGTATTTCTATCTATATTAATTACAAAACCAATACCTTCATTGGGTTTGGTTTGCTCAAACAAGGCTTTTATTTTTTTTTCATCAAAGTAAACATCACTTTCCATACGTCTGTCGTTTATATCATGCCAAACAATATTCATTTTTCGTGGTGCTGCTCTCTTTTTTATAGACATTACATTATCGTCTAAACTCAGGAAAATAGATTCGAACTCACCGTTTATATAATTAAAATAAATGGATTCTACTTTATCTTCGGGTTTTACTACAGGCGTTAAATTATATTGTTTTAACAAAGTGTCCCAATAGCCAAAAGGTATCCTTCCATGTACAATCTGGTTTTTTATTTCTTGTGGTAATCTACTAACTATATCAGCAACATATTCATCAGCTCCTTTTTTCTCTTCCATTGATGAATGTGCTACTTTCCAATCTACGTTTTTGTCTTCATGGGCTTGGTAACGACCTACTAAAGTTGTGTTTTCCGATCCTCCTACCCAAACCAAGACTACTCCACCAGGAAGAAGCCCTACATTTATACCATAACCGTAATATTTATTAATTACTATCTTCTTTAGTTTGTTGTCATAAAAAGGTTCTCTGTCTCCATTTATCATCAAGGCTTCTATTTTATTGGCATCAAGATTAAAAACTCCCGAATAACTTTTGTTTTCGGTATAGGATATCCAAGTAATATCGAGTTTTTTTGGTACAATTCCAGTAGCCCCATCTGTGGTTGAATTATTATTGCTTCCCAAACCTTCTTTTGGATTTATAACAGTATTAAAGGGAAGGTAAGCATAATAGCTATTCGGTTTTAGATTTGTTAGTAAGTGTCCAGAGAAAATTTCGGCAGGATAGTTTTTTGGTGTGCAGGCAGCTGTTGTCCAGCTGTATTCTTTTTGTTCCATATTTTTTTGGCACGAAGCCAGTGTTAAGTTTAATAGTGTAAGTAATAGTAATACTCTTATCTTATTTTTCATATTATCCATTTATTTTAAATCGCTCCCAAATTATTTCTCTGTAAGAGTTTGAACCCACTCCGGTAGGTTTTGTCATGCGGGGTTCCATACCTATACCGTCCATGCTCGCAGAACAATGTAAGTATTTATGGCGTAATGTCATTAACATTTTATGATCTTCGGCTTGGGAGTAAAATTTATCTATTTCGGTTTCATTATTTACTATTGACTTGATTGTATCATCAACTTTATCCTCATCATCGATTATGTATGTATACGAATATTTATAAAAACCATTTTCGGCTAATTCCTGTTGTGTTAAGGGTTTGGTTAAATAATGATTGATTGTATCTCTTTTTCCGCATGAAAAAAGAGATAGTATTGTTATTAATAATATGGTTATATTTTTCATTTATTTAGATAATTCATAATTCTGTCCGTTATACCATTCTTCAATAACATTCCAAAAAGGCATTTCTTCTTTACTATAATTAACAAGCATATCATACCCTTTACTATTATAGTAGTAAATTCTTGTTTTATAATTGTTAATCATAAAAAGCGTAGGATGCTTTTTGGTACTTACTTTTTCTTTTATTATTAATTTTATAGGTATTTTTAAACTACTGTAATACTTTAAAATTTTCTCTTTTGTACTTAAATCCGTAATTTTCTCTTTCTGTTTACCATTAAAATCAACTACTAATTATTCTTATATACATAGGTTATAATTCTTCCATTTAAATCATTTTTTAGATAATTTTATTTTAATTTGAATGAATCTTCATTTTTATCACCAAAAAAAGACATAGGGTATAATTTGCCGTTTTTGTTTCTTTCTGGTTTAACATTTGAATACATATCATATCTTACTATTAATCTGATAGTATCCTTAATTTTATCTTTATTATCAATTGTATCTGTGTATGAATATTTATAAAAACCATTTTCGGCTAATTCTTTTTGTGTAATAGGTTTTGTTAAATAATGATTAATTGTATCTCGTTTACGGCATGAAAAAAGAGACAGGATTGTTATTAATAAAATTATATTTTTCATTTACAATAAATAATGCATTTCACTTATATGTCCAGAATACCAATATTCTCGAATATTATAATAAGTAGAGTTGGTTAAATAGTTTGTAAACATTTCATAATATTTTTCTTTTTCGGAGAAATAAAATCGGGTTTTGTGAGTATCAATCATAAACTGTCCTGTATATATTTCTCCTGTTTTACTGTTTTTTATTACTGGCTTTATAGAAATTTTCAGACTGTCGTAATATTTAATAATTTTTTCTCGACTAGTAAAATCGACAATTTCATTGTGCTTATTATCAAAAGAAGGAACTTCTATATTTTTATAAAACAAAGAATCATTTCTAAACAGATAAGTAATAACTCTGCTATTTAATTTGTTCTTGAGATAGTTTGTATTTTTTATTGCTTTAATTGAATCTTCACGATAAAAATTCCATAATTGTGTTGGGCATAATTTCCCTTCTTTGTTTCTTTCGGGTTTTACGTTCGAATACATATCATATTTTACTATTGACTTGATTGTATCATCAACTTTATCTTCATCATCGATTATGTATGTATACGAATATTTATAAAAACCATTTTCGGCTAATTCCTGTTGTGTTACGGGTTTGGTTAAATAATGATTGATTGTATCTCTTTTTCCGCATGAAAAAAGAGATAGTATCGTTATTAATAGTATAATTATATTTTTCATCCTGTTACTTTTTTATGTTTAGTCCCCATTCTTCTAATATCTTTAAAATATCTTTATTCTCTCTTCGAGGCTCACCGATTTTTCTTTGAGGAGACACATAGCCATTTGCATTTTCTCGTTTGTATTCTTGAATTGTAGTAGCATTATCAAGATAAACAGGTCCTTTAATAGGATAAGTGTATTCTGCAAGACTAAATTGTGGTTCTACACTTAAAGCCAGTCCTAAAATTTTCATCGCAATATCAGCAATTATTGGAGCCTTTCCGGGTGTAAAACCAATACTTGATTCTGCTATACCCAAAAGACTTAGTGTTTTATTAAGCTCGTCACGATTTGCTGTAACTTTCATATTGGTATAATTTACATCGGTACGGCGGTTACAAAGTGAAGCCTGAATAATGTATTCATGAAATTTTTTTAACAAATAAACTTTACCATTTCTAAAAGTAACTATTTTATTTTTGATAACATGATTGTGCAACTCTTTAGCATCTATACAAGCCTCTTTTTGTTTTTTTATTTTAAATGAGGAATCTAAAAGATGCCTGCCTTCAGAAGCCTCATAAACGAGTCTAAATTGTGTAAGTATCTTTTCACCTTTTATTATTTCTCCCTTATTGTCCATATAAATAGTCAACGCACTCAAATAACAATTTCTTGGGGATTTATTTATAGTTAGATTTTCTTTTGAATCAGTATAACATTTATTAAGTTCTAATGAGGTTACTGCTGTAATGCAATGTAACAAACCGTCATTATCAGTATCAATCTTCATATTAAGGCTTTGTGTATAATAAGCTCTAGATAAATCCCGATATTGTGATTCTTCCCAAGGTTCTTTTATTTCTTCTGGCTCATAATCACCTAGACTAACTGATGTTCCCATTTTTTATGATTTTTTTTGTACTGTTTAATTCAATATCTCCATAGGTAGCTACTATTTTAATAGTTCCTGCCGTTTTTTCTATTTCACCAGCCATTACAGCATATCCTTTGGTAATCTTGATGGTGATACTTTTTGCTCGTTTTATAATTGCCATGATAATGGTTTGTTTAATTAAAATTACTTCTCTCACTACTATTCGCTATAATCGATTTTGATGCCTTTAGAATCATATCTCCTTGGGTGGTATTTAGATTTATCTTTTCGGCAACTTCGGTATATTCTGCAGAGGTTACTGTCATTTTTCCGTCTATAAAATCTAATTTTTCATCTCCCATTTCTGTAATATTTCCACCAGCACTAATATCAATATCATGCGCTGCTTTTTGTATTATATCTGTTCCTGCATTATAAGTAATCCCCTCTGAGGCATTTATTATAAAGCTTTTGCAATTAAAAGTGACCGTTTCGGGAGAAGTGAAGTTCATGTTTTTATTCTTTTCATCCAGATGAATTTCATTCCCGCTTGGATCGGAGAGCCAAATGCCTACTTTTTCTACAAACTTTAATAATTGTCCAAATTGAAGTCTCCATCCTTTTATCCTATTTTTTGGATCGAAAAATTCAGGTTTTGCTTTTCCGTTATAAAAAGCTCCCGATACATAAGGACAATCGGCATTTCCTGCTTCAAAACTCACTTGTACTTCATCGCCTATTTCTGGGATGATGTATGAACCTCGACCAGAACCGCCATATTGTTGCACCATACGCATCCATTCGCTTGAGTTTCCCCAGCCTGCCCAATAAAAATCTACTTTTACACGACCCATTGCTTCGGGATCATTATTGTCGCTTATTATCGCGGGTTGGCTATCGGCTTTGCCAAATACTTCGACATCGGTATAATGTGGTGCCGCCACATCGGCAGGAATAGCTTTAAACTCACAACTGTAGTTTCCGTGTCCTTCAGACAGGTGTATGATTTCGATCGCAATAAGTTCATGCTCTACGTTTTTATTCTGGATTGTAAATACCTGTCCTAAACCAATCGGGAAATAGGAGACTCCGCTATAAAAAACGCTATTAGCATCGCGACCTGCTGTTTGCAATCTCACCATTTCCTCGATTTCATCTTTATTTTGAGCATTATTAGTATAAGCACCATGACTTAAACCTTGTCGTGCCACCGATCCCTGATTGTAGCCTACAATAGATGCAAACCGGTCGCGGCTGCCTGTTGTGATTTTCTCTGAGGCATTTCTAATTTTCTCTGCATTGTTGTAGTTATAGCCTCCAAAAGAGGTTTTATGGGATACTAAATTTGCTTCAATCTTGAATTTATGTAAGGAAGAACCGTTTATTAATTTTACTTTAGAGGGTTTGGTTTGTCCAAACTGCATGCGCATTCCATCAAAATAGAACCACTGCCCATAACGAGCTGAAAGACGTTTCATGAAATTAAAACTAGTTTCGTTATATTGTGTCTTGTATTTGAATGTTTTGGAGAAAGTAGGTAATATTGCTTCGTTTTGGTAAAATTCTCCCGAGCTTTCTTCGGCAAAAATTTCCAGTGCAATTTCCTGTAGGTTTTTCTCAAGAAAGATTCTTGATTTTTTCATATCATCAATTACAATCGTATGACTAATACCGGTAACATATAATCCGGCAGGACTGCCATGCAGGTTAATAGAAACTAGATTTGATATCATACCTTTGGACATCAATTGAATTCCGTTTACCTTAAAAGTAAAGATTACTTCGCTTCCTATATATTTACCAATGGCTGATGCCTGATCAGAAGGTTCTATTATTGCTTTACTGGTATATTGCCATAAAAATGAAAAATGGTGATGGTCTGCCATTTGTTGCGATAGCTTAAAATTGGAATAAATGACGTTTTGAGAAAAACTGCTTATAGATATATGAACTTGTTCTGAAAATTTCGACATGATATGTTGGCTTATTGGTTGGTATTTTAGAATTTAAATCAATTCGATCCAGTCATTGAGGAATTTAGCCTCACCAAAAGCCATTTCACGGCTTACTATTTCCATTGTTATCTTCATCGGAATATCGTTTGTACTCGAAAATTGTTCTTCATAGCCTATACAAAAAGCTTTTTCGAAGGTTAGCTCTTTCATTTTGCTCATAGCATCTCTTCTGTAAAAAGTAATTTTACCGTCTTTACTTTGGTCACTACTTAACATCCATGATAAAAAATTGGTACTGTGATCTGCTTGAATTGTCATTTTTATAATTCCTCCTTTGGCATTTCCTGTTGGTTTGGTTGTTGTATCTGTTTCTTGTTTAAAGTTGATATTGAAATCAAGAATATTATACTCTTCTCCATCGATTTGTAATTTGGCTAGGAAACTCATAGTTTTAGTTTTTAACAGGTTAATTATTTATTAAGTATTTTTCTATAAATAGTACTTTTGTAAAGTTAAGGAGCGGACAAACTTATAATTAGCCTCAATAAGTTATAGAACCGATGGATTAAGACATTTTTCAGGATAATTATAAGTGGAGAAAGTGGATGTGTTTTAAGTGAATTTTAAGCCAGCTTTTTTATTTAAAATTGGTTTTCTATTAAGAAATTACTTAAATTAGCAATAGCATTAATCGTCATAATATTAAATGTCTTATAAAAACTCAATTGACGGTATCAGATCTGTTAAAAGCAAATAGTATCTACATATGAAAAAAAATGCTGATGTAGTAATTATTGGTGGTGGACTAGCAGGATTAACATGTGCTATTCATTTGTCTAAAATGAAGTTACAGGTTGTTTTAATTGAAAAAAACGAATTCCCGAAACATAAAGTTTGTGGTGAATACATTTCCAACGAAGTAAAATTGTATCTCGATTGGCTTGATTTAAACATTCAAGATTTGAATCCTACAACAATCTCAAAATTAGAATTCTCGGCAATAAACGGAAGAACTATTGGTTGCGATTTACCTCTGGGAGGATTCGGGATTAGTCGTTATTCCTTAGATTATTACTTGTATCAAAAAGCAATCGAAAACGGCTGTGAGATAATTCATGATACAGTTGAAGATGTTGGATTTCAGGATGATTTATTTACAATTTCAACCTTAGATAGAAAAAAAATAGCTGCAAAAATTACTATTGGTGCTTTTGGCAAACGTTCTAATTTTGATATAAAACTAGAACGTGAATTCATTCAGAAGAAAGCACCTTGGTTAGCTGTAAAAGCACATTATAAGGGAGATTTTGCAGATGATCTTGTTGGTTTGTACAATTTTAAAGGAGGATATTGTGGTGTTTCTAAAGTCGAAAATGATATAATAAATGTTTGTTATTTGGTTAATTATGATTCTTTTAAAAAACATAAGAGTATTGATAATTTTCAAACTAATGTGATTTGTAAAAATCCACATTTAAAACGTCTTTTTAAGAATAGTACGCTATTATTTGATAAGTCTTTAACAATAAGTCAGATTTCATTTGAAAGGAAAACTGCCATCCAAAATCATATTCTAATGATTGGTGATAGCGCAGGTTTGATTCAGCCTTTATGTGGTAATGGGATGGCAATGGCAATTCATAGCGCTAAAATTGCATCAGAATTAATTCTTGATTTTGGCAGTAATAAAATTAAAACAAGGCAGGAATTTGAAAAACAATATATAAAATTGTGGAATCATAATTTTAATAAGCGATTAAGAATTGGTCGGTTTTTAGCCACTCTTTTACAAAATAAAAACAAATCTGCATTTGTAATGTGGTTATTAATTCAGTTTCCTTTTTTATTACCCAAAATTATTAAAGCAACACATGGCAAACCTATAACTGTAAATTATTAATGGCTATAAATACCAAACACAGAACAGACGATATTGAAATCATGGATGATTTTACATTACATGGTGAAACTTTGCAAGATGCATTAGATAAAATTGCAAAAATAAATCAGCTTTTGGGAGGAAACTACTTAACTTTACAAGGAGTGCAAAAAATAATAGCTGGTTTGTCCAAAGATCAGGTTATTACAATTGTAGATGTAGGATGTGGGAATGGAGATATGTTAAGAATGCTAGCCGATTACGCATTAAAACAAGATTGGAATTTTAAATTAATCGGAATCGACGCTAATGCATTTACAATTAATTATGCTCGAAAATTATCAGTACATTATCCTAATATATGCTATCGTTGTGAAGATATTTTCAGTGAAGTTTTTAGTGAGCTAAAATATGATATATTATTGTGTACTTTGACATTACATCATTTTAAAGAAGATGAAATTGTGAAATTATTAACGATTTTTAAAGCTAATAGCCGCTACGGAGTTGTAATAAATGATTTGCAAAGAAGTATCATTTCTTATCGGTTGTTTCAGGCAGTTTGTTTTGTTACCGGATTAAACGGAATGTCTCGTAAGGATGGATTGACTTCAATATTACGAGGATTCAAAAAAAGAGAACTAGTTGATTTTTCGAAGCAATTAGATTTAAAAAAATATAACATTCAATGGAAATGGGCATTCCGATACCAATGGATAATTTCAAAAATATGAGTGTAAAAATAACTACAGTTGCCAAACAATTACCTAAATATTCAAGAACGACCGAAGAAATTATTCCGTTTTTAGATTCTTGGCTTATTGGGCAAGATGAGCGTTTTATCCGAAAAGTTAAGAAAATTTTTGAAGGAGCAACTGTAGATAAGCGCTATTCTATTATGGATCCAATTGAAGTTTTTGCGAATACTACATTTGAGGATAGAAATGATATTTATGTTCGTGAAGTTATAGATTTAGGCGAAAAGGTTTTGGAAAAAGCATTGCAAAAATTAAACTGGGACGCTAAAAGTTTGGATTACATTATTACTGTGAGTTGTACTGGTATTATGATTCCTTCATTGGATGCATATCTTATTAATAAACTAAAACTACGTCAGGATATAGTACGTCTTCCTGTTACCGAGATGGGTTGTGCTGCCGGAATTTCTGGTATTATTTATGCCAAGAACTTTTTGAAAGCCAATCCTGGGAAACGTGCCGCTGTAATAGCTGTCGAAAGTCCAACTGCAACTTTCCAGTTGAATGATTTCTCGATGGCAAATATTGTTTCCGCAGCAATTTTTGGTGATGGTGCTGCTTGTGTTTTGCTTTCTTCCCATGAAGACGATAATGGACCTGAAATTTTGGATGAAGAGATGTATCATTTTTATGACAACATCCACATGATGGGGTTCAAGCTTGTAAATACAGGATTGCAAATGGTTTTGGATATTGAAGTTCCCGAAACTATTGCTTCGCATTTCCCCGATATTATTCATCCTTTTTTAGCCAAAAATAATTTAAAAATAGAAGATATAGATCACTTGATATTTCATCCTGGAGGGAAAAAAATTGTCCAAACAGTAGAAGATCTATTTTTGAATCTGGGGAAGAACATCGAAGATACAAAAGAGGTACTGCGATTATACGGTAATATGTCTAGCGCAACGGTTTTATATGTATTAGAGGAAATTATGGATAAAAAACCTAAAATAGGAGAGAAGGGGTTAATGTTAAGTTTTGGCCCAGGATTTTCTGCACAAAGGGTTTTGTTGCAATTCTAAATTAAATTCAAAATGATAAATCAGGATATTATAGCTAAATTACCTTATACTAAACCATTTTTATTTGTAGATGAAATCATTTCGATATCTGAGAATGGGGTAGAGGGGGCGTTTTATTTTGATGAGAATTTGGAATTTTACAAAGGTCATTTTGCGTCAAATCCAATTACTCCCGGCGTAATCTTAACTGAAGTTATGGCGCAAATAGGTCTAGTTTGTTTAGGGATATATATATTAAATAAAGAGTTTACCAAAACACATTCAATTGCTTTAACCTCAGTTGAAATTGAATTTTTAAAACCTGTATATCCGAAAGAAAAAGTAACTGTTGTTTCTCATAAAATATATTTTAGATTTGGAAAATTAAAGTGTAAAGTAAGCATGAAGAATGAACAAGATCAAGAAGTTTGTTCCGGTGTTATTGCCGGAATGATTATTTAAATTAAAAATAGTAAAATGCAAAAAAGAGTTGTTATTACAGGTCTGGGTGTTGTTGCTCCAAATGGGGTGGGACTTGATGCATTTACGCATGCATTAAAAAATGGCATATCAGGAATTAAACATGATCCTGAATTGGAACGGTTGCAATTTTCTTGTCAGATTTCGGGAACCCCAGAATTATCTCCCGAATTAATCTCTCAGTATTTTACAGAACTTGAATTACGCAATTTTAACGCTACAGGAATCTTATACGGTGTAATTGCAGGGTTGGACGCTTGGAAAGATGCTGGTTTAACTATTGTTAGGGATGGAGATCCCGATTGGGATAGCGGAACAATTTTTGGTTCTGGAACTTCGGGAATAGATAAATTTAGAGAAAGTATTTATAAAATAGATGATTTCCAGGCCAGACGCTTAGGAAGCACAGTGGTTGCGCAAACAATGAATAGTGGTGTTAGTGCTTATCTAGGAGGTAAAATTGGTCTCGGAAATCAAGTTACTACAAATTCATCTGCGTGTACAACAGGTACCGAAAGTGTATTAATGGGATATGAACGGATAAAATCTGGCTACGCTAAACGTATTTTGGTAGGAGCAACAAGTGATTCTGGCGCTTATATCTGGGGAGGTTTTGACGCTATGAAGGTGTGTACATTCAAGCACAATGATTTTCCCGAAAAAGGCTCGAGGCCAATGAGTATAAGTGCTTCAGGTTTTGTACCAGGGAGTGGAGCAGGGGCTTTGGTTCTGGAAGATTTGGAAACTGCTTTAAATAGAGGCGCCAGAATTTACGCCGAAGTATTAGGAGGAAATCTTAATTCCGGCGGTCAGAGAGGCGAGGGAAGCATGACGGCTCCAAATCCAATTGCTGTACAAAAATGTATAAATGATGCATTAGAAAATGCTAAAATATCGGCTTTGGAAATTGATTTAATTAATGGTCATTTAACAGCAACTTCCAAAGATGCTTTGGAAATAGAAAATTGGAGTATTGCATTAGGACGCAAAGGAATAGATTTTCCTTATGTAAATGCATTAAAATCAATGGTTGGTCATTGTTTATCGGCAGCAGGAAGTATCGAAATTGTAGCTTCGGTTTTACAGTTGCATCAAGGATTTATTTTTCCAAATATTAATTGTGAGGATTTAAATCCAGAAATTACAGCTATTATTGATAAAACAAAAATTCCAACTCAGTTAATCAATTCAGATTTAAATATCATTGCCAAAGCGAGTTTTGGTTTTGGTGATGTTAATGGTTGTATAATTTTGAAAAAATATAATTTAAAATAATCTTTTATAAATAACCTAATAAATATGAATAGTCAACAAATACTTATAGAATTAAAAGACATTGTCAAGCCGTATATAAAAAACGAAGAGGCTTTTAGTAATTTCACAGAAGATACTGATTTTATTACAGATTTAAATATAAACTCTGCTAATTTGGTTGATGTTGTGCTTGATGTTGAAGAGAAATTTGATATTATAATAGACAATGAATCAATGGAGAAGATGATTAATGGTAAAGCCGCTTTAAGTATAATTCAAGCCAAACTAGATGAAAAATGATAGGGAACGATATTGTTGATTTAGAAATTGCCAAGGAGGAAAGCAACTGGAAGCGTAAAGGTTTTTTGGATAAAATTTTTACTGCTGAGGAACAATTTCTTATTTTGAATTCAGAAAAGCCAGAAATAATGGTTTGGAATTTATGGAGTCGAAAAGAAGCTGCTTATAAGATATTTAATAGAGAGACAAAAATAAGAGGTTATTTTCCGTTAAGATTAGTTTGTATTTATGAAAGTGAGGGTTATGGCGAAGTGACTATAGATAATAGATTGTATTTTACAAAAACTAAAGTTACACAAGATTATGTGTATACAATAGCTGTTTTAAAAGAGAATGATTTAAATAGAATTGTTTCATTGGATAATGAAACAAAAATATATAAAGAGACTGGTATTCCGTATGTAATAGATGTAATTACAAATTGTAAAATACCAGTCTCGATAAGTCATCACGGACGTTTTATGAAATTAATAAGATTGGCTTAATGTTTTATTTTATCCCTAATCTTGACTTGAGTTTCAAAAACAATAATGCGATTTTATAAGCATCTTCTGAAGAAGAATTTCGTTCGCTTTTTGGGATTTTATAAATATCGCACAATTCATCCAAAGAGAATTGTTTATCGGTAATATCGTGAAGTTTGCGATACATAACATCTACATCCAAAGCTTCATTTTTTAATCTTCCGCAATCTAGTTTTTCCAAAGCGGCGTTAATCATTTCGACATCAAAATTAATATGATGCCCAACCAGAACTCCATTGCCAATATATTCGATTAGCGCTTTAAGAGCATCGGGTTCAGGTAGTTTTTCCATTTTGCTTTCAATTATAAACTCGTTTGTGAGTCCATTATCATGGAAAAATTTATATTGCAAAAGAACTGCTTCAAAGCTGTCCTGAATAACAATGCTGTTATTTATTACGGCAAATGAACCAATAGAAAGTATTACGTCTTTAGTTGGGTTTAACCCAGATGTTTCGGTAGATAAAACAACAAATCGCTCCGATTTAGTTTCAAATTTGGCAAGATACTCTTTCCAAAAATCAGGGTATTCTTTGTTGATATTTTTCAGCCAGTCTAACATATTATGAAAATTGGGTCAGTTGAAATTTACTCTTTATTAGCTCTTCGAGATCTCTCATTGGTGCCAATGCATTTTTTAGTTTGTCTTTATCGCTTTTTGATAATTCTCTTAAATTTATATATTGACCAGAATCGTCATTTTTTAAACCTTCGATAGTTCTAAACTTAGACAAAGTTAAAAAAGCTTCGGCACAGTTAAGATAAATATCAGCATTCTTGGAATCTGTAATTGCTAATTGTTTAAATCTTAAATAAGTATTTTTTATTCCTTTAATATTGGAACTTAATATCAATAAACGAGCTCCATCAATTAATGGCATTAATGCGCGAGTTTTAATATCAAACTTAAATTTATTAGGACCTTCTTCCTCAACTATAAATTTCTTAAAGAAACTTAAAGGTGAGTTTTTCTTTAAAGCATCATTTCCTAAGAAATCAAAGAATAAGGTGTTGTTAGTTGCATTTTTAAAAATCACATTTTCAATTGCTTCTTCGATTTTTGGCTCTCCAAAAACGATTTCATAATCAAAGAAGATACTGCTTAAATCATTACTGTTTTCTCCTGGAGTATTCATCCAGCTATTGTATTGTTTTGTCCAGTCTGTCAATGACTTACACCACATCATGTTACTTGCCATGTGCCCATTTGGACAAAATTCATAACCTATTTTTTCTAAGGTAGTTGTTGTTCTTTTAGCAAGATGCAAAAAGTAATCTTTTACATCTCTGTATTTATCTGCAGTAACATCTTCGAAAATTAAGATACTATCCTGATCAGTTAGTAATAGTTGTTCTTTTCTTCCTTGACTACCAATGCTTAACCATGCAAATCGAGCAGGAGGTGAGCCCATTTCTAAAATCGAAAGCTCAACAGATCGTTTTATCAGTGCTAAATTGATTTCATTTGCAATATTACTAATATGTGAAAGCGGAATATTTTTCTGAATGTAATTCTGAATTAAATCCGATAAACGATCTCTAATTTGTTTTAAATCTTTAGGTAGTTGTGAGCGTTTGATTTCTTTTATCAATACGCCAGGATTACTGGCTTGAGCAACAATTAAATCATGTTCGGAGATTACTCCTTTAACTGACGATTTACTTGTTCCGTCTTTTGTAACACATAAATGGCTAACATTATGTTTTAACATTAATAATTGGGCTTCGGCAAGTGAAACATTTTCTATTACAGTTACAACAGGCGAGGACATTATTTTATCAACTGTTTCATTAATTGAGAATCGACCTGTGGCAATTTTCGAAGATAAATCGGCATCTGTAACAATACCAATAGGATTATTGTTTTCGCAAACAACAATATTATCAACCATAGCTTCGGTCATGCGCAATGCAACTTCCTTAACAATACTATTTCCCTGAGTTATTAATGGGGAGTTATTATAATTTAAAGACTGAATATATTGTATTTCTGATTGTTGATCAGAATAAAAAATATTATCTGAAATATGATTTCCTTTAAAATCAGAATTGTCTTTGGTTTGGCGTGTATTTGCTGCAAAACTTTCTAATAAAAAATTTAAAACATCCGGATTGTTTGCTACAAAAGGTCTAAAAACGGAAATAGGTATTGCATATACAATACTTTCTTCTCTGGCTTTTGCCGTCATCATATAGTTGTTTTTGGCAAAAAATGGACGTAAGCCAAAAATATCGCCATCATGGCATTTATTTAATAAAGTTTCCTCGGCATCTGCAATTACAGATAAATTAATAACGCCAGAAGCAACTACATAAAAACTATCATGTAGAGGATCATTAATTTGAAATAATACTGCGTGTTTTTCTAAATTGATAACACGAATATTAGTTGCAATCTCTGATAATTCTTGAAAAGTCAAATTATCGAATGGCGGATATTCTTTTAGGAAATCTGCAATATGCTCAGCAATTGTATTCATAAGTTTGATAATTTTTTATAAAGTATCGTATGTAAAAATAATAAAATAAACTCTTACAATGAAAGCATAAATAATTTTGAATAGGTTTTATTTTTATATATCTTATTTAAGCTAAAATAAGCAATAAAAGCATGCGATTGTAAAGATAGGACTTGATATGATTATATTGAGGTTTAAAAATATTCTATTTTACATAATATAAATTATAGGTCAATTATATCATTAGAAGATGGAAGCAAAGAAAAAGCCACCTTGTTGCTAAGATGGCTTTTGTATGATTGCAAATATTGATTAGTATTTCTTTGCGTAAACGGATTTCCCATTTAAGAAAACTTCAAATCGACTTTTATCATCATAGTAAGCGGTTTTATAAACGTCTCCTTTAAAAAGAGAAATATCACCATGAACTCTACCGTCAACTTTTGTAGTGTAATCAAATATCATTTTTTTATTGTAAGGACCAATTCCTAAGCTATACGATGTGAATGGCGTTCCTTGTAAATCAAATTCTTGTTTAGAATCAATAATTTTCTCATCTGTGTAAAAATTAGTAATTTGCTTAGTAAGAGGAATGTCAGGGTAAAATTTATTTACTTTTTTAATAAATTCATACTGTTCAACGGTTACAGGCTCAATTTTAGAGGTAATTGTTTGAGAGAAAGAAACTGTAGTAACTAAAAGTAATAATAAGGCACATCTTTTCATAATTGATAATTTTAAATTAATAATTATAGCCATTTACAAAGCTAACTATGTTAAATAAGTAGTTATTTCATTAAACAAATCCTTTAATGAATCAACAAGATACGAAATATTTATCTTTGCAAGGAAATAAAACATTATTTTTTAAATAAATGACTACAAAAAAATACATTAAACTAATACTTATTTTAGGTTCCTTAACCGCTCTTGGGCCGTTTTCTATTGATATGTATTTACCTGGTTTCTCAGGAATTGCAAAGGATTTAAACACGACAGTGGCTAAAGTTTCGATGAGTTTATCTAGCTATTTTATCGGTATTTCTGCCGGACAATTGCTTTACGGGCCTTTATTGGATCGTTTTGGAAGAAAAAAACCTTTGTTTATCGGATTGTTGGTTTATATTTTGGCTTCATTAGGCTGTGTTTTTGTTACTGATATTGATACTTTTATAGGATTACGTTTTCTACAAGCTGTTGGTAGTTGCGCTGCTACAGTAGCTTCTGTAGCTATGGTTCGTGATCTTTTCCCTGTTAAAGATATTCCTAAAGTTTTCTCCTTATTAATGTTGGTTGTTGGACTTTCTCCAATGCTTGCTCCAACAATTGGTGGATATGTTACTTCTGATTATGGCTGGCATACAGTATTCTTTATATTAATGTGCATGGGAATTGTAATTTTATTAGCGTCTCAAATTGGTTTACCAAATACGCATAAACCCGATACATCTATTTCTTTAAAACCAAAGCCGATTATTACAAACTTCATTAAAGTTGTAAAAGAGCCTCAGTTTTATACTTATGCTTTTACTGGTGCAGTATCATTTTCGGGGTTATTTACTTATGTAGCGTCCTCCCCTATCGTTTTTATGGATATTTTTAAGGTTGACGCTAAGATATATGGTTGGGTTTTTGCATTTATGTCTTTGAGTTTTATAGGTGCGAGTCAATTGAATTCATTTTTATTGAGAAAATTTTCAAGTGAACAAATGATATTTGGTGCATTGGTAACGCAATCTATAATAAGTATTGTATTTTTGATCTTGGCAATGAATAATGTGCTTGGTTTATATGGAACAATCGGAATGTTATTTATTTACCTGGCTTGTTTGGGGATTTCAAATCCAAATACTGCAGGTCTTACAATGGCACCTTTTGCCAAAAACGCAGGAAGTGCATCTGCATTAATGGGTGCGATTCAGCTTGGATTGGGTGCAATCGCTTCGTTTGCTGTTGGTATTTTTGTTATAAACTCGATAGTTCCAATGGTTGCAATTATGACAACAACTACTATTACGGCCTTTATTATTCTTAATATTGGTAAACGTTTTATAAAAGAAAAAATTACTGCTTCTAATGATGAAGAAACAGCAATGATTCATTAATAAAATAGATATAGTTTGCTAAAGGAACGCGGATTAAACGGATTTTTTAAATATTATAGATAAAAAATCCGTATCATCTGCGTTCCTTTATAGATAATCCAAAATCGACTTCCTTGATCCCAGACTGAAATCTGAAAAATCTCTTTTAATTTATTGCCTGCTTTTTATCTGGTCTGATAATCATACGTAATGATTGGTCCTTTGCAAAATAAGCAATCATCCAGTTGTAAAAAGTACTTAGGCGGTTTCTGTATGTGATAAGAGAAATAAGATGTATAAATAACCAGATTACCCAAGCTAAGAATCCGTTAAAATGCCATTTAGGTTTTGGTAAATCTACAACAGCTTTATTTTTACCTATAATTGCCATAGAACCTTTATCTGCGTATATAAATGGTTTTAAAGGTTTGTTTTGAGCAATAGCTTTGAAATTTTTGGCTAAGTTTAATCCTTGCTGAATTGCTACTTGTGCCACTTGCGGGTGACCATTAAGAAATGCAGTATCTGTATCCATGATTGATGTATCACCAATGGCATAAATATTTTGCATACCATTTACTTTATTGTAAGCATCGGTTGCCATACGTTTACCACGTCCGTAACTTTCTAACGGAATTCCATCAAAAGCTTTGGCTGAAACTCCAGCTGCCCAAATTAGATTTTTGGTATGAATGGTTTCTCCATTCGAAAAATAAACAATATCATCTACATAATCTGTAACACGATTGTTGAGTTTTACAACAACTCCTAAATCTGTAAGTGCTTTTAGTGTATCTTGTTGCGAAGCTTTACTCATTGGTGCAAGCAAAGCATCTCCGCCATCGACTAAATAAACATTACTTGCAGTGGTGTCTAATTCCGGGTATTCTTTTAATAAAATATTTTTACGCATTTCGGCAAACATTCCCGAAACTTCTACTCCTGTTGGTCCACCTCCGGCTACAACAATGGTTAGTAACTTACGACGTTTACGAATGTCTTTGGTAATAGTAGCTTTTTCAAGATTTTTAAGCAATGTATTACGCATTACGATTGCATCGTTTAACGTTTTCATCGGAATGGCGTTTTTCATAACATTTTCCATTCCGAAATAACTGGTTTCTGCTCCAGTTGCAAAAACTAAGTAATCATATGATAATTCTCCATTGTGAAGAATTACTTTATTTTCGGCTGGAATTACTTGTTGAAGTTCCCCTAATCGAAATTGAAGATTTTTTTTACCGGCAAAGAATTTTCTAAATGGATAACTAATACTTGATGGTTCTAAAAAAGCAGTAGCGACCTGATAGATAAGAGGCGGAAAGAAATTATAATTATTTTTGTCTACAAGAGTAACTTGGATTTGGCTGTGATTGACTAGCTCTTTTGCAAGATTTATTCCTGCAAAACCGCCACCTATAATAACTATCTTCATATGTGGTTATTTTATAAGTAAGATTGATTTAAAAAAAAAATACCTTATAAAAGTACAACATAAATTAACAGTTACAAACCTTGGAATCCTTACTTTTTGAATTTTTTAACAGGTTTTTCGACTACTTCAGGTTTGTTTTGCAACAAATAATTTGCAAGCAATTTTTCTATCAATTCATCTTTGGTTAAATGATGGAAAACTGTTTTTACTTTGGTTTTTAAATCTGTTGAAACGTCGTGATTTGGTTTCGTTTTAAAGATTTGTTTTGCCCATAATAGCGTATTGTTTTCTTCAAGACTCGCTACAGATGGTTTTTTAAATTCACTGAATTTAATTCCTAATGCTTTTTCAAACTCGGTTATTTCAATCACTTCTTCTGGTTGTAAAACAGTAAGCGAAAGTCCTTTTGCACCAGCTCTTGCAGTTCTACCGCTTCGATGAACATAAGCTTCGTAAGCATCTGGTAAATGATAATTTACAACATAAGAAATTTCTTTGACGTCGATACCTCTGGCAGCCAAATCAGTAGCGACTAATATGTTGATATGTCCTTCACGAAATTGCTCCATGATTCTATCACGGATTCCTTGTGATAAACTACCATGTAAAGCTCCCGATGAAAAACGGTTAATGGCTAAATTTTT
Source organism: Flavobacterium shii (assembly GCF_025847235.1). GTDB lineage: Bacteria > Bacteroidota > Bacteroidia > Flavobacteriales > Flavobacteriaceae > Flavobacterium > Flavobacterium shii. The sequence continues at coordinate 75,937 of NZ_JAOZEW010000014.1, read as the reverse complement.
GGCTAATTTATTTACGGCAGCTTTTGTTTTACAAAATATGATTCCGCGTTCACCATCTCTAGAGTTTAGGAAATGCATTAATACTTCTAGTTTTTCAATAGGATCAACTACAATATATTCATGGTCAATTCCTTGATTTCCTACTGTTTCCATGTCGGCACTTACCTGAATCACGTTTTTGGATAAGTAATTCTGAATCAATTGCTTGATTGTTCCTGGTAATGTTGCAGAAAATAAGAATGTTGTATGTTTTTTAGGTAATTCGGCTACGATTTCGTCAAGACTTTCTTTTAATATAGAAACCATTTCATCAGCTTCATCCAAAACAAGGTATTGTGTCTCTTTTAGGTTAATCGCTTTACGCTGAATTAAATCTATTAAACGTCCTGGCGTTGCAACTACTATATGTGTAGGCTGCGTAAGACGTTCGATTTGTGGTTTTATTGGGATTCCTCCGCAAGTAGCTGCAATAGAAACTTGTGGCAGGTGTTTTGAAAAATCTTCTAAGTTTTTAAATATCTGATGTCCTAATTCTCTTGTTGGAACTAAAATTATAGCCTGAACTGTAGGAAGCTCTGGGTTGATTAACTGTAACAATGGTAATCCAAAAGCAGCAGTTTTACCAGTTCCTGTTTTTGCTAAACCTACTACGTCACTGTTATTTGCCAAAATAAGCGGAATAGTTTTCTGCTGAATTTCAGTTGGTGTAACTATATTTAATTCGGTTAGCGCTTTTAGTATCGGTGCTGAAATTCCTAAATCTGAAAATTGTTTTGACATTGTTTTAATTTATTTAAAAATTGAAAAATTTAAAGATTTAAAGATTTCTGATTGTATTTTTTGAACCATTAGTAGATTAAGGAAAATTAAGCTTAATCTTTTAATAGTTTTATTCTTTTTAGCCACGAATTACACGAATTGCGCTAATTTTTTATTTTACCATTAAGGGATTAAGTTTTATTTAGACTTGACTTTTCTTAACCTCTTAATGGTTCAAAATTTTTATTTTATTATAACTACGAAACTCCTAGCCCTGATGGAAACGGTATCCTTTTATTTTTTTCTTTAAAAAATAAAAGATATAGTGTACAGCAGGAAATAGCTCCTAACTCTTCTCCCGAAGTCGCGGGACGCTCAGAGTGACAAACTTTTAACTTTAAGACTTTTAACTTTAAGACTTTTAACTTTAAGACTTTCAGCTTTCAGACTTTCAGCTTTCAGACTTTCAGCTTTCAGACTTTCAGCTTTCAGACTAAAAATGTATCAATCTGGTTCGTTCATTATTTTTTCACGGTATTTTTTACCGGTTAATAATACCAATTTTAATTTATAATCGTCTACAAGCCATTCGCGGTAATTCTTACTACATTGGCTTAAACATTTAGAGTAGCGCTTGATACGACAATCGATGTCATCGTCTAGCTCTTTTCCTAATGATTTAGCTTCTTGCAATGTTTCGGAATTATCTACACACATTGCTGCATGTTGCTCTAATGATTTATCCAAAACTACTTTTGAACGTAAATTTTGAGCAATGACTAACTTATGTTCTTCATCAACATCAAATGTTACATCGGCAGTTTTACTGAATTTAGCACGTAATTCTGGTGGCATGCTGTATTTAAAATACAATTCGATTTCGGTATCATCACGTAAATTCTCCAAATAAAATTCTGGTGATTTAAAGATGTGTTGCCAGTTAACCGGCTCGCTCCATAAACCAAAACGTGCAGCATTATTTCCTAAATCGATTACTGTAAATTCGTCTTTATGAGGTAGTTTTCTAGAACCACGACCAATCATTTGGTAATATAATGTCAATGATTTGGTTGCTCTGTTTAATATAATGGTTTCTACCGTAGGCTCATCAAAACCAGTGGTTAAGATACCAACAGATGTTAATATTGCATCCGGGGTTTTCTTGAACCATTGCAAGATATCTTTTCGCTCTTCATTACTACTTGTATTGTCCAGGTGGCGAATATCGTATCCTGCTTCCCTGAAAGTTTCGTATACATATAAAGAGGTATGAATACCATTATTGAAAATCAAGGTTTTTTTACCAAGAGATTTTTCTGTGTATGCATGCAATAATTTCTCTTGCATGATTGTATTTGTATATAAATCATCCGAAGATTTTACGGTATAATCTCCATTGATACCTACTTTTAAGGATGTTAAACCTACATCGTAACTATATGTAGTTGCTTTTGCCAAAAAGCCTTTTTCGATCAATGAACCAATTGTGTCTCCTACAATTAATTCATCATAACTTTCGTGCATTGGCAATTTAATATTCGAACTCAACGGGGTTGCAGTTACTCCTAATATAAACGCATTTTTAAACGAACTTAATAATTTTCGGAATGAATTGTAATGCGCCTCATCGATAATTACTAAACCAATATTGTCTAAATGTAATTTTTCGTCATTAATACGGTTTTTTAATGTTTCGACCATTGCAACAAAACAAGAATATTCGTTTTGGTCTAATAGTTCTTTTACTTTACTATTGATGATTTTATTTTTAACACCAAAACCTTTCAACATTTTTGAAGTTTGCTTGCAAAGTTCAATTCTGTGTGTTAAAACTACTACTTTTTTCTCATGTTGTGACAAATAACGACGTACGATTTCGGAAAAAACTACTGTTTTTCCTCCACCCGTAGGTAATTGATACAACAAATGATGCTGTGCCGAACCGTTGTCTAAACGATCGAAAATGGCGTCAATATCACCCTTTTGGTATGCGTAAAGTTCTTTTTTTTCTTCTCTTTCTATTTCTAAAGTGTTTTGAGACATTGTATTTTATTGGTTTTTGCAAAAATACACCTAAAAAACAGTTATTCTGTCTTTTTTATCTTAAAATAAAAAGGAAAAGTTCGCTATTATTTAATATGGATTCGGTTCTAAAAGGAGATTTTATCCAAAATTACTTCAAAATCAGGCTCGTTTTTCCATTTTTGGGTAATAGTTTCCTGATGAATTTGGTTAATTCGGGATTTAAATTCTGCTAAAATTCCGTTGGAAATTATAAAAGTTACAGCTTGTTCAAATGAATTAAACATGCTTTTGTAAAAAAGTTCCTGCTTTATCGGGTTTTCAGAAGAGAATGTTTGGGCAATTTCGATATTATAAAGCATAACGTCGGCGATTACAAACGGGTCAACGCCCAAAAGTATAAAATGTTTGATGTATTTTTGAGCTACTGACCGACGCATTTTTGGTTTTACACGACGTCTTGTGGCTTTAACTCTAACTGGAAAATATTCATGCGAAATTTTTAGCTTGCATTCCTGCAAAAGCGTTTCTTCTTTAGGATTAAAAACAAAATTGTAATAGACTTTTACAGGGCTAAATTTCTCGTACAATTCGATTATCTGCTCTTCTAGTTGTTCTTTAGTAAGATCGTTTAAATATTTTTTTAAATCGCGTTTACTCATTATCAAAGTTTAAGATTGTAAAAGTAAATTACTTTAGCATTCGATACCCTAAAAATGAAGCAGAATCATTAATTTTACCGATAATAATTAAAAAATATATTTAAATGCTCAAGATTTTTAAAGTTACAGCGATTTTAGAAGGAATTTCATACTTAGTTTTATTTTCAAATATGCTTTTTATTAAGCCAACAAACTTTGCTTTATATAAAACATTGTTATATCCTATTGGGATGAGTCATGGTGTACTTTTTATAGGTTATGTTTTATTGGCAATTTTATTGAAAAAAGCTCAAAAATGGGATTTTAAAACTTTCTTATTCATTTTGGCAGCTTCTGTGATTCCGTTTGGAACTTTTTATGTTGAGTACAAATACTTAAAAAATGCCTAATTTTTTGGAGAAAATATTTAACTTCTTATACCCTCTTTTTAGAGACTGGGGAATGAGCCGCAATATTGCTGCTTATCTCAGCCTTGCTTTTAATATTGCTATATTAATTATATTGGCTTATGCTGTATATTATTTGGCAAAGTTTGTTTTAGTAACACTTACAGCGGTTTTTGCCCAAAAGACAAAAACTAAGTTTGATGATTTTTTAATCCATAATAAAACAACAAAATATACGGCTTACTTAATTCCGTTCTTCTTTATTTATAAGGCTGTTCCAATAATCTTGGATAAGTATGAATATTGGGAATTGATTTTTGGAAAAATAGTTGGTGTATATATAGTATTATTAGTGTTATGGATTATTCGTACTATATTTAATTCGCTTAAAGATTATTTAAAACAAAAACCTGAATATAGCGATAAGCCTATCGATAGTTTTATTCAGGTAGTGATGATGATTCTCTGGATATTTGGGGTGGCGATTATTATTTCTAAACTATTCGGAATCAAGCAAAGCGAATTATTAACGATTTTAGGAACGCTTTCGGCAATTATTATCTTGATATTTAGAGATACAATTCTAGGGTTTGTTTCAAGTGTACAGGTTGCTATTAACGATATGGTTCGTATTGGTGACTGGATTACAATGGATAAATTCGGTGCCGATGGTGATGTAATCGAGATTAATTTAACGACTGTAAAAGTTCGAAATTTTGATAATACTATAACCACTATTCCTACTTATGCATTAAGTTCGGACTCTTTCCAGAATTGGCGCGGAATGCAAAAATCGGATGGACGCCGTATTAAAAGACATATTTTGATAAAAACGAGTACAATTCGGTTTTTGTCAAATGAAGATTTGAATCAGATGAAAAGAATCCAGATGATTGCTCCTTATATTGAATCTCGTCAGGCTGAAATTGAAAAATTCAACTCATTGCGTGGTATAGATAAGTCACTTGCGGTAAATGGACGTAATATGACAAATTTAGGTTTGTTCAGAAAATATATTATTCAATATTTACTTGATCATCCAGGATTAAATAAAGATATGCACATGATGTGTCGCCAATTACAATCGACTGCACATGGTGTTCCATTGGAGATTTATACTTTTTCGAATGATAAACGTTGGGCCAATTACGAATATATAATGGCAGACATTTTCGATCATGTCATTGCCTCTGCAGTGTATTTCGATCTTCAAATATTCGAATTACCATCGCAGATTGGTCATTTGGAATAAAAACCTAAACCATATAAAGTTATATAAGAAAATATAAGCATTGCTTAAATGAACTTACATAACTTATATGGTTTTTTTATATAATTTAAAACCTATAAGCGGTCTTTTACATATTCTATTTTTGTTTTCCCGTGTGCTTTAGGTTTGCCGTCTTCACCTAGATTAACCATTGTAATATTATCGATTGTAATAATAGTTTCTCTGGTCATCATGTTTCGTACAATGCATCTTAATACAAGCGAAGTATTTCCAAATTTTACTACATCAATCCCAATTTCGACAATGTCTCCTTGTTTCGCCGAACTTTTAAAGTTAATTTCGGACATATGTTTGGTTACGACTCTGTAATTTTCCAACTGGATAATTGTATATAAAGCTAACTCTTCGTCTATCCATGCTAGTAGTTGTCCTCCAAATAAAGTTCCGTTTGGATTTAGATCTTCGGGTTTAACCCATTTTCGAGTATGAAATCTCATATTTGATAATTTATTTGTAACAAAAATAACATTTTAGTATCATTATTTTTTTTAATTTTAAAAGAAAAACATGGAAGATAGAGACACTTTTTTAAAAGAATTCAGAGGCGAAACTTTAGGAACTGTAAGTGCTCAATCTTCACCAGATGAGTTGTTTCAAAATCAGACGATTAGACCTATTTTAAAACTTCAAAATGATTTGTTTATTGCCGTTTTTATTAATTACGTAAATAAGAACAAAGCTGATTTTTATTCTTATACCGTCGAAAAGAAGCTTTCGGTAATCGAAAACTCGATTCAAAAAGATATTAAGTTCCGAAATTCTTTAAAAGGAATTGTCATGGCACTTTTTACGATTGAAGAATACGATACATACATTAAAAATTCATCGAGTTTAAATAAAAGGATGATGAACTTATTGATTGACCGATTGAAAAGTCAAGTGCAGTTGTTTGAATTAGAATCGAATTAAGATTAATTACCATGTTTGACCAATTCCGTGATAGATTTCCTCTTGATGACCAACATTGGAATAATTATATCAATTGTTTTGAGCGCATTGAAGTTCCTGCAAAAACAATTTTGTTGAATGAAGGAGAGATTTCGAAAAAACTGTTTATAATTGAAAAAGGATGTATTCGGGTTTGGTTTAATAACAATGGTAAAGATGTTACTTTTCAGTTCTTTTTTGAAAATCAAAGTGTGGCGTCTCTCGAGAGTTTTGTGAAAAAATTTCCAAGTCCAGTTGTTGTCGAAACGATTGAACCTTCTGTTTTATGGTGGATTCATAAAAAAGATATGGATAGAATTTTGGCAGAAGTAATTGAAATTGCTCAATTGAGAGATCAATTTATCAATGTCCTTTTTCAGCGTACATTTGATTATATGAAGCATTTCTTTTCTTTTATAAAAGACTCGCCTACTCAACGTTATCTTAACTTAATGGAAGAAAAGCCTCAAATCGTTCAGCGAGTTCCTCAACATTATATAGCATCCTATTTGGGAGTTAGTACAGTTCATTTAAGTCGAATTAAAAGTAAATTAGTTCACAAAAAATAGGATAATTGCATTTGATAACAAATGTTATCGTCTGCCTGTAAACGACTACGGAACTTTGCATCATAAAAATAAATAATTATGAAAGCAGCAGTAATTTATAAGAAAGGCGAAATGCCAAAATACGCAGAATTTGCAGATCCGGTTGTAAACAATGAAAACGAAATTTTATTTTCGGTCAAAGCGGTAGCTATTACCAATTTGGATAAAGGAAAAGCAAGTGGTAAACACTATTCTTCTGAAAATGATAATCAAAATGGTTTTGTAATTGGCAGCGATGGTGTTGGTTTACTAGAAGATGGAACCAGAGTTTATGCTCGTGGAATCAGCGGTACAATTGCCGAAAAAGCAATTATCGACAAAAACATATTTGTTCCCTTACCAGAAGGAATTAGTGATGCAGTAGCAGCTTCATTGCCCAATGCTGTTGCTGGTTCTGCAATGGCGCTTAAATTTAGAGCCGAAATAAAATCGGGAGAAACGGTTTTAATAAATGGAGCGACTGGTTTTACAGGTCAAATAGCGATTCAGATTGCGAAACATTATGGTGCAAAGAAAATAATCGTTACGGGACGAAATGAAAAAACACTTAAAACACTTTTAGAACTAGGTGCTGACGAGATTATTTCGCTTAAACAAGAAGATGAAGCAATTATGGCTCAACTTAAAGCAACTCACTTAAATACTCCTATTGATATTGTTTTGGATTATTTATGGGGACATCCTGCAGAATTGATCCTTGCAGCTCTAAAAGGAAATGGTTCGTTTACGACAAAAGTAAGATATGTTACTATTGGAGGAATGGCTGGAGACACTATTCAATTATCGTCAGGAATTTTAAGAAGTGCTAATCTCCAATTATCAGGTTCTGGTTTAGGAAGTTGGACAAAAGAAGAAGTGAAATTACTATTTTCGGAAATACTTCCCGAAATGTTTCTTCTGGCAGCTCATAATAAATTAAAAGTTACTATTGAAACCGGTAGTTTGGTAGATATAGAAGAAATGTGGAGTAAAGAAGTTGGAGATGGTAAACGATTAGTTGTAACTGTCTAAAATAAAAAGGTTTGATAAGGAAATGAAACTGAATTTCTACCTTATCAAACCTTTTGTGTTTTTGCTAAAGAGTTTTAAAGCTACTCTTTACTAGTCATTAGTTCTTTAATGTATTTTACCGGAGCGCTACCATAACTTAAGAATTTTTCATGAAATTGTTTCAGGTTAAATTTCGTTCCTTGTTCTTTTTTTAATGATTCTCTAAAGTCATAAATCTCTGTATAACCTGTAAAATAAGAACATAGCTGAACTTGTGATAATGTTACACGCTTCCACTTCCCATCTGCTTCTGCTTGTTGTTGGAAAGCTTCTTTGGTAAGTAAAGCTATTGCATCTTCTTTGGACATGTTTTTGGTATGTACGCTATAATCCAGTATTGTATTACAAGTTGTTCTAAGATTCCATTTGTAATACATCAACCACATTTCATCGGAGTTTTTGTACCCACTTTCCAGCATCATTCTTTCGGCATAAACAGCCCAGCCTTCTACCATTGCTCCATTTCCTAAAATAGATTTTATGATACTTGGCGATTGATTACTGTAAACCAATTGTGTGTAATGTCCAGGAATTGCTTCGTGAATATTAAGAATTTGCAAGATATAATCATTGTATTCTCTTAAATAACTTTCGGCATTTTCGGGTGTCCATCCAGCCATGCTACCCACATTATAATAAGTGTTTGCATTTTTATCGTATGGGCCAGGAGCAGATATTGAAGCTCCGGCAACACCTGCCATATATGCAGGTTCTTTTCTTACTACAAGTGGTTTAGATGGATCTATATAAAGTAAATCTTTAGCTTTTACATAAGCTACCAATTCGGGGATTTGCTTTTCGATTTCCGATTGGAATTTTTCTGGAGTTGTATGTTGTAATGAAATTTTATCAATTACTTGTTTGATTAATTCCAGTTTATCCGCTGGTTTTGGAGCTGTTCCGTTATATTTTTCCCATAATTTATTGGCAAGTACCAACATTTTATCATGCAATTCTTTTTTGTGATTTACTGCTATTTTAAAGATTTGATCAGCAGTATATCCTGATTGAATATCAAAGTTGAATTTTTTGGCATATAATCCTGAACCTAATCTAAAAGAACGAGGTGTTTTATTGTCTAATTTTTTAAGCCAATCGGCATAATCTGTTATTGCTTTTACCGAAGTAGCTGCTTTATCTGTAATTGCTTTTTTCTCTTCGGCAGATAATTTACTTTTGCTTAAAGCGGCAATTAAATCTTCTTTAAAAACAGACGTTCCTCCTAAATTCTGATCTATTGCAAGTGCTGTATGTTCTTTGGTTGGGTTTTTAATGTTCAATTTTGCTGCTTCATAATAAGCAGGAATTGCATTCATCTTTAGATTGAAATTATGTAATCTAACATCTAGTGAATCATACTTCCCGTTTAGTATTTCTGCGAAAGCACCACAGACATTATATTCAGAAGGATTCCACTCTGAAGATCTAAGTTCTTTAATGCTAAAAAGAGTGCTTTCCAACTGATTTTTAATCATATAAAAATCAGTTTTGTTATTATCAGAAAGACTTTCTAAAGAATATTGTTTTAATGAATCTAATTGAGAGTTAGCAAACGCTAGTTGTTTCTTTTGGTTGTCGGCATTTGGAACAACCAGAACGCTATCCAGTTTATGATATCCTTGACTAGCAGCCCAATCAGGATTCAGTTTCCATAGGTCCGTAATAAAACCATCCTTATATTTTTCAAATTTTTCATTTGTAGCTTTATCATCGCCTGTTTTAGCATTCTTATTGCAAGAAACTAATAACGCAACAATGACAATAGGAATAAAAAGTTTTTTCATATTTCTTAATTTATTAGAACGATAAAGATAAAAAATGATCTTTATGACGCGCTATTGTATGGATTAAAATCATTTATAATAATTTAACGTGGTGTAAAATTTGACTGCGAAGTTTACAAGGGTTTACACAAAGATTGCTTGATTCTATATAACTCTTTGCGAAAGGAACGCGGATGATACGAATTCGCTAATGCGAAAACACGGATTAAACGGATTTTATTTTTGATTGTTTTTAAATCAGTTTTTAATCCGCGTCCTCTTATAGACAATTTAAGTTAGTAACTCTTTTTCAAAGTCTCAAACCGACTTTCTTGAACCGAGACTGAAAGTCGAAGAGACGAAGTATATCTGTGGCAGAAAAAAATTAACTGCAAAGCTCAGAAAACCTTTGAATCTTTGGTCTTCTGAGCCTTAGTACCTTTAATAAGTCAACAAATCCAGAAGTTCTTTTTCAAATCGTCCTTTCGGTAAATATTGATCTTCCAGTGCTTTTGTAAAAGGAATTGGAGAGTCTAAACTAGCAACACGTCTTACGGGAGCATCCAGATAACGGAAACAATTTTCCATAATTAACGCCGAAATATCACTGGCGATACCTCCAAAAAGAGAATCTTCCTGATAGATTATTACACGTCCTGTTTTTTTAACCGATTCGTAGATAGCTTCGGTATCCAATGGTTGCAAAGTTCTTAAATCCAATAAATCGGCAGAGATTTCTGGTTTTTTGGCAAGTGTTTCCAAAGCCCAATGTACCGGAGCACCAAAAGCAATAATAGTTACATCATTTCCTTCTTTTAATAAAGCTGCTTTTCCTAGAGGAATTGTATAATAATCTGTTGGAATGTCTTGGTAAACACTTCTGTATAATTGTTTGTGCTCAAAGAATAAAACCGGATTTGGGTCGTTGATAGACTCATTTAGTAATCCTTTGGCATCATAAGGAAAAGCGGGATAAACTACTTTTAAACCTGGTGTTTTTGTAAACCAGGCTTCATTAGTCTGTGAATGAAAAGGACCTGCTTGAGTTCCGCCACCACAAGGCATTCGAACCACTACATCAGCGTTTTCCAGCCAGCGATAATGTGATTTTGCCAATAGATTTACAATTGGATTAAACCCTGTTGAGACAAAATCGGCAAATTGCATCTCGACTATTGCTTTATAACCATTTATAGAAAGTCCCATTCCTGCAGATACTACCGCGCTTTCGCAAATTGGAGTATTCCGTACACGTTCTTTTCCAAATAGTTCAACAAAACCATCGGTGATTTTAAAAGCACCACCATATTCGGCAATGTCTTGTCCCATAATAACCGAATTGGTATGCAATTGCATGGATTGTCTTAAAGCCGAGGAAATAGCATCTATAAAACGCATGTTTTGTTGTGCTAAGTCTGGCGTAATTTCCTTGTACTTATAAGGTTTGTAAACATCATTTAGTTCTTCTTCATAAGAAGCTTCGATTTCGGGTTCTTCATTGGCAAGAACTAAACTTTCATCGATATCTTTCTTGATTTCGGCATGTAAAGTCTCGTCATATTCTGTAGTTAAAACGCCTATTTTGGTCAGGTAGTTTTTGTAATTATTTACAGGATCTTTTACAGCCCACATATCCATTAATTCCTGCGGAACATACTTGGTACCACTCGCCTCTTCATGTCCACGCATTCTAAATGTTTTGAACTCCAGTAAAACCGGACGTGGATTCTCGATCATCGAAGTTTTTAATTCTGATAAAAGATTATATACTTCAAGGATGTTATTTCCGTCGATAATGTGACTTTCTATTCCGTAGCCAATCCCTTTATCGGCAAGGTTTTCGCAACGATATTGCTCATTTGTAGGAGTCGATAATCCGTAACCGTTATTCTCGATAACAAACATTACTGGTAATTCCCATACGGCAGCGATATTTAAGGCTTCATGAAAATCTCCTTCGCTAGTTGCTCCTTCTCCTGTAAATACAGCAGTTACTTTATTATTCTTTTTTAGTTTATTGGCTAAAGCAATTCCGTCGGCAACACCTAATTGTGGGCCTAAATGCGAAATCATTCCTATTATCTTATATTGTTGTGTCCCAAAGTGAAAGCTTCTGTCGCGACCTTTAGTAAATCCATTGGCTTTTCCTTGCCATTGCGAAAAAAGTCTATATAGTGGAATATCTCTTCCTGTAAAAACACCAAGGTTACGGTGCATAGGTAAAATATATTCATCGGAATCTAAAACAGCAGTTACTCCTACCGATATTGCTTCTTGTCCTATTCCGGAAAACCATTTGGATACTTTTCCCTGACGAATCAAGATGAGCATCTTCTCCTCTATTAATCTTGGTTTTAAAATTCTCTTGTATAAATCTAGTAATTGGTCGTTGGTTAGGTTTTTTCTGTCGAAGATCATTTTTAGGTTTATTGTTTAGTCAATGAATGTTGTAAAAATATAACAATTCGGTTATATTTTGTTATATAAATATAAATTATTAGTATTTCTTGAAATAAAAATAACAAATTAGTTTTACATTTGCTCAAGATAAGGTTTTTAGACTTATCAAGTTATCAATAAATATGTAAAGTATGCAAAACATTCCTAGTGTAGACTTACGTGATTTCCTTTCGGACAACCCGGAACGTAAACAAAAATTTGTAAATGAAATCGGAAATGCATTTGAAAACATTGGCTTCGTAGCCCTAAAAGGTCATTTTTTGGATGATCAGTTAGTAGACGAGCTTTATGGCGAAATTAGAAAATTTTTCGCTTTGCCAATTGAATCTAAACATAATTATGAAATCCCAGGAATTGGAGGACAGCGAGGTTATGTTTCTTTTGGTACAGAACATGCCAAAGGGAGAAAAGAAGGTGACTTGAAAGAATTCTGGCATTTTGGTCAGTATGTGAGTGAAAACTCAAAGTATGCTTCGGAATATCCTGAAAATGTTGAAGTAACAGAATTACCAAGATTTAATGTTGTAGGTAAAGAAGCTTATCAGATGCTTGAAAAAACAGGTGTTTATGTTTTAAGAGCTTTAGCACTACACCTTGGATTGGATGAATTCTATTTTGACAATTATGCCAAAGACGGAAATTCTATTTTGCGTCCTATTCATTATCCACCAATTACATCTGAGCCAAAAGATGCAATTCGTGCTGCTGCGCACGGGGATATTAACCTAATCACTCTATTAATGGGTGCACAAGGAAAAGGATTGCAAGTTCAAAATCATGATGGAGAATGGATTGATGCCATTGCCGAAGATGATCAATTGGTAATTAATGTGGGTGATATGCTTTCACGTCATACCAATAACAAGTTAAAATCGACTATTCATCAAGTAGTTAACCCTCCAAGAGAATTATGGGGAACTTCACGTTACTCTATTCCGTTTTTTATGCATCCAGTAAGCGACATGCGTTTGGATTGTTTGGAGAACTGTATTGATGCTGAGAATCCTAAAAAGTTCGAAGATATTACAGCTGGAGATTATTTATACGAACGTTTGGTAGATTTGGGATTAATCAAAAAATAATCTTTAAATTTACCTAATAATAAAAAGACATTGAGTTTATACTTAATGTCTTTTTAATTTTAAAATAAATTACAAATGGACTTACAAGACCAATTAAAAAACCTTTTCCCTGATCACGAAGTATCTCCTGATGAAATCGTAGTTCCGGAAGATCATGAACTTTTTATCCAGAAAGAGCCTATGATTTGTAAATTCGAAAAGCGAAAAGGGAAAGCTACAACTATAATCGAAGGTTACGAAGGTACCGACGAAGACTTTAAAATCCTTGCTAAAGAAATTAAAACCAAATTAAGTGTTGGTGGAACTTTTAAAGACGATTCTATTATTATACAAGGCGATTATCGTGATAAAATAATGGAAATACTAAAAGCAAAAGGATTTAAAGTAAAACGGGTAGGTGGATAATAATTTTAGATTTATGATTTTAGAGTTTAGATTCTTTCTTTGCGAACCTTGTGGCTAAATCATAAAAAAAAGACATTCAGTTATGCGTTTTCATAAGAAAACCTTAGAACCTTTGTCCCTTTGAACCTTAAAAATAAAGACATCCAGATTATGCGCTTCTATAATAAACCATAGAACCTCAGAACCTTTGTCCCTCAGAACCTTAAAATAAATAAACAATGATACAATCATCAGAATTAATCCTAAATCCAGACGGAAGCGTCTATCATTTAAATCTTCGTCCAGAAAACATTGCTAATGACATTATTTTTGTAGGCGATCAAAATCGTGTAGAAAAAATTACACAGTTTTTTGACAGCGTCGAATTTTCTACTCAAAAAAGAGAGTTTAAAACACAAACCGGAGTTTATAAAGGAAAGAGAATTACAGTAATGTCTACTGGAATTGGTCCCGACAATATTGACATTGTTGTTAATGAATTGGATGCTTTAGTAAACATTGATTTAGTTACTCGTGAACCAAAAGAGAAACTAACTTCTTTAAATATTATAAGAATCGGAACTTCGGGATCTCTACAAGCCGATATTCCTGTGGATAGTTTTGTAATGTCTACTTTCGGGTTAGGACTTGACAATATGCTTCGCTCTTACTTGATCGATGAAGTTTCGAATGCAGCAATGGAAGAAGCTTTTATTAACCACACCAATTGGGATATCCGTAAAGGAAAACCTTATGTAATTGCATGCTCAGAGAAATTAGAAAAACTTATCGAGAGTGATAAAATACACAAAGGAATCACTGCAACTGCGGGAGGTTTTTATGGCCCACAAGGGCGTGTTTTACGTTTAAATATTCAGGATGAAGAATTAAATTCTAAAATGGATAATTTTACATTTAATGACAACCGAATTACCAACCTGGAAATGGAAACGGCTGCTATTTATGGTCTTTCGGCACTTTTAGGACATAATGCTTTATCACTAAATGCTATTATTGCAAATCGAGCTTCGGGAACTTTCAGTGAAGATCCGTACAAGGCAGTAGATGAGTTAATTAAGTATACTTTGGATAAAATAACTGCGAACTAATATGCAAAATGCGATCTGCAAGTTTGAAAAATTACTCCATGAGAATTCAGAATATTTAAAATCTTTAGACAAAGAATCTTTAGAGAATAAAGTACCTGAAAAGTGGTCTAGAAAAGAAATTTTAGGACATTTAGTAGATTCGTCAATACATAATCTCGTTCGTTTTACAGAGATAAATTATTTGCCAAAGCCGTATAATCACAGGCCATATAAACAAAATGATTTGGTTGCTATTAATCAATATCAATCTATGGATATGGAGGAGTTAATACAGCTTTGGTATTCTATAAACAGTCAGATAATTAGACTTTTTAAATCTGTAGATGAAAAAGCGCTGGATTACGAAATCATATTAAGTGATGGTTCCATGATTAACCTAGATTTTTTAATGAAAGACTATGTTGAACATCTGGAACATCACATTAATCAAATAAAAAAAGAACATGACTTTAGATAAAACCAGATTCTTTTTAATCTAATAATCTAAGTAGTCTAATAATCTAAGTAGTCTAAAATGAAAACTATAAAAATAGCAGGAGTTCCCGAACACTTTAATTTACCTTGGCATTTATGCATTGAAAACGGAGAATTTGAAGCTGAAGGTATTGATTTACAATGGACGGATGTACCGGAAGGAACCGGAAAAATGTGTCAGATGCTTCGAGATGGAGAAACAGATATTGCAGTTATCTTAACCGAAGGAATTGTAAAAGATATTGCTGCCGGAAATCCAAGTAAGATTGTCCAAGTATATGTGCAATCACCATTAATTTGGGGGATTCACGTTGCTGCAAATTCCGATTATAAAGCCATTGGAGATTTAGAAAATAAAAAAGTAGCAATTTCTCGTTTAGGATCCGGTTCTCAATTAATGGCTTATGTAAATGCCAATAATCAAGGCTGGAAAACTAATAATCTCGAATTCGAAATTGTAAATACTATTGATGGTGCTGTAGAAGCGCTAACAAATAAAACTGCCGATTACTTTATGTGGGAGCGTTTTATGACAAAGCCATTGGTCGATAAAGGTATTTTCAGAAGAATAACAGACTGCCCTACTCCATGGCCGTCATTTGTAATTGCGGTAAGAGATGAAGTGATTAAAAATAATCCCGAAATAATTGCTGCAATTCTTGAAATTATAAATACTACAACCGAAGATTTTAAGTCAATTCCTAGTATTGACAGGACATTATCTGAATTGTTTGCACAGAAAGTTGAAGATATTCAGGAGTGGTTAAAATTAACGCAATGGTCGCAAAAACCATTGAATGAAAAAACACTCAATAAAATTCAAAATCAGTTATTTGAGCTGGGTATTATTGATAAAAAAAGTACTTTTGTAGAAACGGTAAAAGTTCTTTAAAAATTGCTTTTGGGCATTATGATAAAAACTAGAAAAATTGACTTAAATAAACTTAAAAGTAGCCTTCAGGTAAAATCACCTTGGAACAAGGTTATTATTATGCTATTGAGTTTTTTAATCACACTTCCGGCTTTTATCATTTTGCATCAGAATTTAATAGATCTTAACTGGCCTTTTAATTTCGATAGAGTTTTACTCTTTATTTTTGTGCTTGTTGGCATTTATTATACTTTAATGCAGTTAAAGACAATTATCATTATTTGCATTATTTTGTATCTAATAGTTTTGTTTTACGGGACAGCTTTAGGGAATTATGGTTTTACTGAAGTTGCCGAAGATTACAATTCGATTATATACACAATGTCCGATAATCCCTTTCCTCAAGATATTATTGTTGCCAAATTACTTCCGTTTCCTAATAAGTCAAAAATCCTGAATGCGATTGAATACCAAAATCCTAAAGTGAGGAATTTTGCGATAATGGCAACGTCAAAACATTTTAAGAACATAAAAGGATATTCGGATTATAGAACTATAATACAATGTTTTGCTGTTTTTAAAGAAATCAATAGCCGATGGAACTATGTAAGTGATCCCAAGGAAGGCGATTATATTGCAACTGCAAGCGAATCCTTGATGTATTTTTCGGGTGATTGCGATGATCATTCTATTTTAATGGCAGCTGCAATACGCTCTATCGGTGGTACACCAAGACTTATTCATACCAAAGGGCATATATATCCCGAAATATTAATTGGGTCAATGATCGACTTAGAAAAGGTCAATTACTTAATTAAAAATGTCCTTTTTGTAAAAGAAAGTCATAAGCAAACATTACATTATCATATCGATGAGCGTGGACAAGTGTGGCTTAATCTAGACTATACTGCCAAATATCCTGGAGGACCATTCATGTCCGAAGAGATTCTTGGTGCACTTACTCTTAAATAAAATTTACTAATATTTTTTTGGAGCTATTTCCAGCTATCCACTATATCTTTTCTTTGTTAAAAAAACAAAGAAAAGGATATCGTTTCTATCTGGGCTAGGGATATTTATTTAATATAGCTTAATTCATGAAATCACGTATATTTATGTAAACAAAATCATTTAAAATTTTAGTTATGATTGATGTAAAAAATGCAATTCATTTGGTGTACGGTTATTCTGCTTTAGGAGGATTAAGAGCTTATTTTAATGAATATTATCCTAATGATAAAATAGAGATTCATGCCATTCATACCGATTTATCAGTTGGACCGTTGAATGATTTTATAACCCCAGCCCATTTTGATGAGATTAGAGCCTATCACAATTTAGTTGATTCGGTTTGTAAAACTCAAATTGAAGGATGTGATTATATAGAAATTATTTACGATGATTACGATGATGATTTTCAGTTTCCAAATCTCGAAACACAATTTAAGATTGATTTCCCAAAGGATAAACCATTAATTATTTGGCACGGAAGTTCTACTGGCGAAAGAATCATGTTGTATAGATATTGCGAACTACTTAAAGGCAGGGATTTATATGAAATCAATTTAGACAAAAGACCTTTAACCCCCGGTTATAACTCGAATTCACTCGCGACTAAGAACCCACTCAAAGATCTTGACGGAATATTTGATATTTTAAATAGTATAAATCCAGAGGCAAGGAATGAATATGCTCAAAATTGGGCGCAATTAAAAAGAGATCAAAAAACAACAAGGATATTACAAAACAAGAAAGTTTATTCTGTAGAGGACGATTTCTATGACAAAGCTATTCTTGCAAACTGTACCAATGATTATCAAATCGCAGCAAGAGTTATTGGTGAAACTATGGGACAACAAAAAAGTGATATTGGAGACTATCATTTAATGTATAGATTATTTATTTTACTAAATAAAAATAAAATTAAAGCAAGAGGAAATACTGCTTCAATGCAATATTTTGAAGTTAAGAGGAATGAATAACATTCACACAATTCAGCTACGAGAACAGTTGATATCAATTATTTTTTGAGGACCAACAATCCTTTAGTAAGTTGGCTAAAACAAAAGCAAACTCCTCCCCTTTTAGAATTTAGTCACTCATTTAATTGATTTAAAACTGCCCATTAAATAAGACTTAGAATAGAATAAAAAAGTATAACAAGTTAGTAGCTAGATATTTTAATTCTAAAATATTAAATTTAATATTATTTTTTCGTAACTTTTTCCGGTCTAACTTTTAATCAAAAAATTATGAGAAAATCTACTTTATTTATTTTTGGACTTGCCTTATTATCGGTATTAATGATTTCATGCCATAAGGGAAGAAATAAACTTATTAACTCCTGGAAAGTTACAAATGTCGAGGCTACAGGGAAGCCGCTTTCTGATTCTTTAAAAAATGTAATTCTGACTAAAGGAAACCTTACGTTTACAAAAGACGGAAAAGTAACTGGATATTTGGATGTTGATTTTAAAGGAACTTTTGCTTTATCTAAAGGTGGAAAGGATCTGGTACTTAAAGATGAAGTAGGTACTCCATATTCTTATGCAAGTACGATAGAAAATGATAAACTGATATTGGATGGAAAAGAAATAAAATTAACCTTTGATAAAAAATAAATCCGAAGTTTCTTTTTCTGAAAACTACAAAACTTCTTAAGAAATTAAGAAGTTTTTTTATGAGATATAATCAATTGGTGAGCAATTTTGGCGGAATAAAAATTAAAATGTTGTTTTTAAACCAATTCGTATTCCGAATTTTGGATTAACAGGGCCATTAAAATTCTGAAAGTCACTCCTCCAAATAAAATCCACACGGAAAGGGCGTATGTTTCCGTAACCGATATTTTCAAAACCAAAGCCGTATTCGTAATATAATTTAGTAGGCGCAACATATAAAATTGATGATCTGTTTATTTCTATATTTTTATCCGAAATGGTACCATATACACCTCTAAAAGTCAATACACTTCTCCAGTTTAATTTCTTTACGATGGGAATTTTATTTAAAAGAAATCCGTTTAAATGTTGTTCGAAATGCCCTTCTACGTAAGTATCAGCAACAAAATCATAATAATCCAAAAGCGCAAAAGTATTGGGCAATAAAAAATAAGTCTGATTGGATGAGACGGCTGTTAGAATTGACAAAGGAGTTGGTTCAAAGGTTTTACCTGCACCAACCGTAGCGTCAAAAATTCCAAATTTACCCAATGAAATAGGATTGTTATATAGAACCTGAATTCGATTATAATCGAAACTTCCGCCTAAAATGTTTTTATATCCTCGCCGATAATTAATCATTAATGTGGGATGTAGCGTAATACCTTGCTTTTCATCAACACCAAATCCCGAAACGTCTTTTCCGGGTGTATAAGTAAGATATATATCTGAGGCTACATCGGTAGTTTTCGATTTTATTTGTGAAGTGGCAGTATCAAGATAGTCCAGAGAAAACTTATCCGGAGCAGCTGATGTGATTATATTATGACTTAAGATAAGTCCCAAATGTAAATTCTTTTTGGGTTCCATATCAAAACGGAACATGCTTTTTTGGATATTCGAAAGGAAATAATTGTCTCCCCTATTAAACAATGCTTTTGAACCTTTATCAGCTTCAGGCAAAAGATGGATTCCATTAAATTGCGTTAACCCCATTTGTTCATTGTCTTTTAGAAACGCTGCACTAATGGTCATTCTGGGATTATTTTCAAATAAGTATCTCGCTTCCAGACCGTATTTCATGACTTTGTCTTTGTTCCCGTAAGCCACAAAAGTTTCTGCACGAAAACGATCATCTTCGGTAAAAAAAGTTCTCATTCCCAGTCTTAACCGCAATCCTTCTACTTGATTTGTTGCGACTGTCGCCCAAACATTACCTACTTGTAATCCTTTAGTTAATTGTATGTATCCATCCGACAGTAAATACATTGTATTGGATATTGTTTTTATTTTTTCACTATCCTTAATAACATTTACGGCTTTATAGACATTCTTAATTTCTTGATCCTGCTTTTCGTTCCAGTAGACAGTATCTCTTTCAAACTGATTAGCATTGACTTGTTGTATCGATTCATCATAAAAACGATCCTCTTTAGGAGCATTTAGAACATAATTGCTAAATTTTTCTGTTTTTATGACATAGGCACCTTTTTCTGTTTCATCTTTGGTAAGTAATGTAAAATCACCTTTATATTCATTGAGTAGCGGTAAGTAAATACTATCGTTTTTAACTTCAAAAGTTTTTTTGAAAGTCAGATTTCTAACAAAGTTTAAATTCATTTTTTTGGGAGTATCCATTTCAATTTCCGTCAAAGCAAAATTATTGGCAGCAACAGTAAAATTTCCCCTAAAGGAAAAGTCTCTTGTGTTTCTTGGAAAAAACCGAATAGAATAATATTTTTTACCTCCAACATAAGTACTGTCGGACAACTCATAATCATAACTGCCAAAGCCTTGTGTGGAAATCGGACTCACAAAATTTTTATTTAAAATGGTTATGTTGTCTTCATAAACATCTATTTCTCTAAATGTTGCTTCAATATCCTTAAAGATTTGTCCTTGTTGTTTAATTCCAGTAATTCTTTGACCTTCAATATCGATACGCTCCTTTTTCAATATATTATTTCCATATATTTTTACGTTCTTTTCAATAAGTTCTATTGGTAAGAAAAATTTATTATCTGCATTGGTTTTGATTTTCAATACGATGGAATCAAAATTTTCCTTCAACACTTTTTTTATAAAAAGAGTATCAAAATTATCCAGACCCAATTCGGTGGTTGAGTATTTATTATATTGGTAACATTTGGAGAGTTTTAATCCATTTTGTTTTTTATTTTTCCAAATACGTTCCATTATTTTATAAGCAGGATTATCTTTTTTTTTTAATCTTTTTTTTGGACCGTAATTTATTGCGACTTCGTTTAGTGTTGTTGTTTCTTCTTTGAGTGCAATAGTCAGGTTATCAGTGTTCCGTTTTTCCAGATGAATTATTTTATTTTCAAAACCTACATAGCTCACGCTAATATCCGAATATATTTTATTGGATTTCAAAACAAATAAACCGGATGTATTTGTAAATGTGCCATCATGCGAACCCAAAAATGAAATATTTGCATTAGCGATTGGTTTGTTTTTATCATCTGTGAGGATACCTTTTACATTGGTTTGACAATAATTACTTGCTGATATGAATAGAAAGAATATAAAAAACAGATATCGTTTTTTTAAAAGTACCGCTTCGGTTTTAATTTTTTCATCTGCACACCTGTCTTTTTCGAGAAAAGGTCTGGTTATTAATTTTTTAAAATTTTCATTGTCCTCACGAGTCATATTAGTATCTACTCCACAGATAATTTCGGATTGTTTGAGTTTATTAAATGTCGTAAATAGTTGATCCCAAATCGTTAGCACATCCCCGAAATTACTGTCGGTATAAGGTAATTCATAATGATGATGTATATGATGTGTATTTGGCGTGACAAAAATTCTAGAGACAATATTGTTTATTTTTGGAGGAAGTTTTGCTTTGGAATGTGAAACTATATTCGAAAAACTCTGAATAATCTGTTTGAAAATTAATACCCAAGGAGTTGCCCCAACAAGGCAAATTACAAGTATTGAATAGCTTACTCTAATGAATGTTTCCCCTGGATGTTCCCTTACGGTAGTCGAAATATCTACATCGAGATCGCTATGATGTATTTGATGGAATTTCCAAAAAAATGGTATTTTATGCATCATAAAGTGATACAAGTAATCAAAGAGATCAAGAATTACAAAGGCTACAATAAAAAAGACAAAAGAATTTTTGGTAATTGGTAATAAAAATAATAGTCCCCAATGCTTGGCTTCTATAAAGTTAGAAACAAGTAATACTACTATTGATAATGAAAATTGTACAGGAACTACAAAAAATAAAAATTTAGCATTTAAAAATGTATGAGAAAGCTTATCTTTAATTCTTTGAGAAAACAGGAAATATTCCAAAATCCAAAAAAATAACAATACACTAATAAATAGTAAAATTTGAAATTCAAAAACACGGTGTGCCATTTTATTCTGGGTTGATAAATATACTACAACATTAGTATGCCATTCTACCTCAATTCTATCTCAATTCTATTTCAATTCTATTGTTTAAGCATTCTCGATTCATGAAACTTAAATAGAATTAAAATAGATTCAGGTTGTAAAATTGCACCGAAATGTTTAAGAGGTAGTATCTTATAACATCAAAATCAAATCTCTTATTAAATGAAAAACCTATACTATGAAGATATTATTAATTGAGGATGAACCAGAATTGCAAAAAAGTATCAAGCAATATTTTGAGATGGAAGGCAATGTTGTAGAAGTTGCTTCGGATTATGATAAAGCCGAACAAAAAATTGCGCTCTATGATTATGATTGTATTCTGGTAGATATTACTTTGCCCAAAGGCTCAGGACTTGATTTAATAAGAGAAATAAAATTAAAAAAATCCAAAGCTGGTGTTATCATTATTTCTGCCAAAAATTCTCTTGATGATAAAATTTATGGACTAGATCTTGGTGCAGATGATTATTTGCCAAAACCTTTTCATTTATCCGAACTTAATTCGAGAATAAAAGCTTTGATTAGACGAAAAAGCTTTGATGGTAATATGGAAATTATCATAAATGAAATTAGAATTCTGCCAGCCCAAAGAAGTGTCTTTGTCAATAACAAAAGTGTAACTTTGACTTCCAAAGAATACGACTTATTACTTTACTTTATAGCCAATAAGAATCGAGTAGTAAGTAAGAATGCATTGGCCGAACATCTTTGGGGAGATAATGCAGATCGCTTAGACAATTTTGATTTTATTTATAATCATGTAAAGAATTTGAGAAAAAAACTTTTGGAAAAAAAATGTGACGATTACCTCCAAACCATATACGGGATTGGGTATAACTTTAAAATACATGAATGAAATTACTTGTAAAGACTAATTTATATTTCTTGATTCTTAGTATTCCGATTTTAATCATATCCGGAGTTGTTAGCTATTATTTTATTACTGGAGAACTAAAAGAAAGTAATGAAGATATGTTATTAGACCGTAAAATAATGATTGAGGAGTACTTAAAGAATAATGACAGTATTTCACTTCGTTTTATTACAAAAAGTAAAGAAGCCCAGATAAATAAAATTAATAATCTGGACTTAAAAAAAGAGAATCAAACCATATTTTCGGATACTTTAATTTATGACAAGATAGAAAAAGAGCTTGCCATAAACCAAATGATTACCTCCAATGTAAAAGTTAATGGTACCAATTATCAAATCAAGATTTGGCGTAGTACACTAGAATTTGAAGAACTTTTTGAAGGTATATTTTTTCTCCTCACGGCTATTCTAGTCTTGCAAGTTATAATCTCAATGCTTATTAATTTTTGGGTTTCAAGAACCTTATGGAGACCGTTTTATAATGCAATACATCATTTGAAAATTTTTCGGGCAAGTGATAATGAGGTTCCCGAATTTGAAAAAACATGTGTAAATGAATTCAAAGAACTAAATCATTCGCTTAAAGAAATGATGAATAAGATGATTATGGATTATAACAGCCAGAAGAAATTTACAGAAAATGCATCACATGAAATCCAGACGCCATTGGCAGTAATAAAATCAAAGGTCGATCTTCTTATTCAATCCGAAAGTTTACAACCCAATGATATCGAGCTAATTATTGCTATAGATGATGCTTGCTCAAAATTGATTCGCTTAAACAAATCATTGTTATTACTTACCAAAATAGAAAACAGACAATTTAAAACTACAGAAATTGTATCTGCCGAAAAAATGGTAAACCAGTCACTGGTATTGTTTGAGGAACATATTAAAGAAAATAAAATTAGTGTTGAAAAAAATATTCAGAGTGATTTTTTAATCAATATGAATACCGATTTATGTCTGGTTCTGATTAATAATTTATTTCAAAATGCAATTCGTCATAATATTAATAAAGGAAAAATTGTTATTTCTATAAAACATAATTCCCTTTCTATCCAGAATACCGGTCAGGAAGAACCTCTTGATATATTATTACTTGCAGAGCGTTTCCAAAAAATGTCGACTTCGCATTTATCTACAGGATTAGGCTTGGCAATTGCATATGAAATAGCCGAAGTAAGCGGGTTAAAACTAAAATATAAATTCATTAATAATGAACATCGTTTTACATTAAAAGTAAAATAAGTTAATTCGGCAACTTCGCATAGAATTAAAATAGAATTGAATATCACCTTTATCGAATAAAATTAATAATTCAAGTTTTATTTTTTAAAGATGGAAAAAACATTCTTAGAAAGAGCAATTGTGTCTGACGTAAGATCATTTGCTAAAGCAGAAATCAAATCAAAGAATAGATCCTTCAATAATCCTCCAATATTCTACTTGGGAGGATTTTTGTGTTTTTATTTAGTTGATAAACTTAACAATTTGATTACACAGTAAGTGATTTAAAGCATTATATCAGGAAAATTTCAGCCTGATATAACATTAAACAAACAGTTTGTTTATTCAAATATCACATTGATTACAAGTTGGAGTAAACTTATATTCATTTATTTACAACCATGTTTGATTAATCAAAAATTGCAATTAAAAAATAATAAAAATGCCTAAACACATTCGTTTAAATGAATTCCTAGTCTTATTTTATAGACTTTCATTAGCTTATCTTTTTTATTTCTTCGCCAGAATTTTATTCTATCTTTTTAATAAAAATATATTAAAAGTAGACTCTATTTCCGAGTTCTTTTCTCTTTGTTATTATGGATTAGCATTTGATACTACAGCGATTTTATATGTTAACTTACTGTTTATAGTATTATCAGTTATTCCTTTATATAGAAATACAAATCCAGGGTATCAAAAATTTCTTTTCTACCTCTATTTTACTACAAATCTAATTGCGTATGCAACCAATTTTATTGATTTTATTTACTACAAATATACTTTTGCAAGAACGACTATTGTGGTTTTAAATGTCTTGCAACATGAAACGAATAAGAAAGTATTGCTCTTTAGCTTTCTTGTAGATTATTGGTATATACTTATTCTATTCCTTATTTTCTCGGCATTTTGGATATTCTTGTATAAAAGAGTGACAGTTAAGGTTAATATACCGACAAATAAACTTTACTATTTTGGATTTTCAACGATTAGCTTTCTACTGGTTGTTTTGTTTACAATTGGAGGAAT
This sequence comes from Flavobacterium shii, assembly GCF_025847235.1. Classification (GTDB taxonomy): domain Bacteria; phylum Bacteroidota; class Bacteroidia; order Flavobacteriales; family Flavobacteriaceae; genus Flavobacterium; species Flavobacterium shii. The sequence goes on along the minus strand of NZ_JAOZEW010000014.1, from coordinate 50,859 downwards.
TAGAGGAGGTGATTTTAAAAAATCTACCCGACCAATTAATATATTAGATGCTAGTCGCCATGTAACCAATATTGTACATTCGGATATTGTACTAAATACACCATTTGCAATTCTTAGAACCTTGTTTACCAATAGCTTCAAGAAGACAAATTACATAGATGTAAATGAACAGATAATTCTGGAAAAAGTACAGCCGATAAAACAATATAAAAACAACCCACAGACAAAGCCTAATGTTGTTGTTTTTATACTCGAAAGTTATGGTCGCGAATATATTGGAGCATTCAATAAAGATTCCAAAATCCCAAATTATAAAAGCCATGCTCCTTTTTTGGACTCTTTGTCTCAGCATAGTATGATTTTTACAAATGCTTACGCAAATGGACGACAATCTATTCACGGCATGTCATCTGTTTTGGCAGGAATTCCTTCTTTTAAGGATGCCTTTACATCATCGCCATACCCAAAACAAAAGATTGAGTCATTAGTTTCTACATTAAAAAGCGAAGGATATAATACCTCCTTTTTTCATGGAGCTGCAAATGGTTCCATGGGTTTTTTAGGATTTGCCAATATCTTAGGAATCGACAATTATTATGGAAGAACAGAGTTTAATGACGACTCGCAATTTGATGGTTATTGGGGGATATGGGATGAGCCATTTTTACAATTTATGGAAAAAACGTTGGATAAAAAGAAAACACCATTTTTTGCCAGTGTATTTACAGTTTCTTCACACGAACCTTATATTATTCCCGAAAAATATAAAAATAGATTTCACGAAGGTGGAGTTCCTATTCATAAGTGTGCAGAATATACCGATTATGCTTTAAAAAGATTCTTTGACGAAGCCAAAAAGAAACCGTGGTTTTCCAATACAATCTTTGTGTTGGTTGCCGATCATTGTAATCAGATTTATTATGATGAATATCAAAAAGCTATAAATCATTTTGCCGTTCCTATTATCATTTACAAGCCTAATAGCCAATACGTAGGTGTTGATGATGACTTTGCTCAACAAATAGATATTTATCCTACAATATTGGATATGATAGGATACCCAAAACCTTTTAGAAGTTGGGGCAGAAGTTTACTTGATAAAAAATCATCCCAACCATTTGTTATTAACTCAACCGGGACTATTTATCAATTTTCAAAAGGAAATTATATCTGCACGTTTGATGGTAAAAATGCCCTTGGTTTTTATGATAAAAATGATAAAGACCTGAAAAATAATTTAATTGCTCATAAAAATGCCGAAATGAAGGAAATAGAATTGAACTGTAAGGCATTTATAGAAGATTATTACAACAGAGTCGTTGATCAGAAACTTTATTATAAGAAATAACAAAATTCATAAAATTAGAATAAATGAAAAATAAGAAAAAAATATTTGGTTTTGCTATTATTGCAATTATACTTATCGGTGTTGCAAAATATGTTTATGATATGAATATCAATCATAATTTTAAAACAATATCCGAGGGAAAAGTGTATAAGTCGGGAGTTATTCCGCCAGATCAATTGGCAGATTATATCAACAAATATCATATTAAATCAGTAATTGATTTACGTTTTCCAGGAACTTTGGATTTAGATAATAATCCGGAAATTCCAGCTGAACTAACTGCCGAAAAAGAAGCAATTGCAAAAATAAAAGGAGTTAATTATTTTAACGATGGATCGGATCAGGTTCCAGTTAAAAAAAACTTAGATATATTTTTTAAAATAATGGATAATAAGGATAATTATCCTGTTCTTATTCATTGCTATCACGGTATAGGCAGAGCCGAAATGTACTCGGCATTGTATCGAATAGAATATGAAAATTTCACTAACGAACAAGCGCGTCTAGGTACAAGATTTATAACTAAATTTGGCTCTTTTGATGATGGAACTCCCAAAGGAGAATACCTAAAAGCCTACAAGACCAGAAGACAAATTGCTCAAGCTAAATAACTTCATTAGAAAGTTATTTATTCAAAAAGAAATAATCTCAAATTTAGTTGTGCAATGTCTTATATTGGCTATTTAGTTCCAGTATAGATTCACTGTGTGCCTATTTAGTTTAGATACATTAAAGTCTGTATATCCTCTATTTTAGGAAACTATAAACTTTAATGTATCAATCCCAAGTAAAATGATTAGGTCTTATTTATTCAGTCTCACTTATCGCTTTTTTAATAAAATTCAAGCGTAAATATTTAATTGTTATCCAACGTGTTTTGTTGGGTTACCACTATATATAAGCGCTTTACCTTTGTACATGAGAAAATCAATCTACTTTTATATTTTTATATTTATATTATCGCAAAGCGTGCAATCACAAGTTAAGGATAGTTTAATCGATGGATTAAAATATCAAGTTTACCAACTCCCGAACGGTGAATTTTATACTTATAAAAAGCCTCATCTTTTTGATTTTATTACCAAACTGCCTAAAGACTTTACGGGAACAATAAAAGACATTGGTAATAAAGAAAATCTTATTGCTCTAGGAGTTTCTGCAGTTACTACAGTTGCCTTATTACCTGCAGATCAATATTTACTGGATCAATCACGTGAAATTGGAGAGAAAATAGGATTACAGGAAACGGCGAGATATAAAAATTTCGGACCTTTAAGTAATATTCCTCCAAACATTACTTCGGGAATCTATTTATTAGGAAATGGTACGACTCCATTATTGCTAAGTTTAGGTTTTGCAAGTTATGGATTGATAAAAGATGATTATCGATCATTAAACACAGCTTCGGGATTAATAGAGAGTCTTGCAATATCGGGCGTATTTAGTCAAACGATAAAACGAGTTACAGGAAGACAGAGCCCTGCTCCTGCTATCGCAGATGGAAATCCCGGTGGAGCATGGAATCCTTTTCCTAGTTTTAAAGCTTTTGCTTCCAATACGCCAAATTATGATGCTTTTCCATCCGGGCATTTAATGACTGCAACAGCAGCATTATATGTAATTATGGGTAATTATCCAGAGGTAAAATGGATTAAACCTGTTGGCTACAGCCTAATAACCGTTTTAGGATTCGAAATGGTTCAAGGAGGAGTACATTGGGTATCCGATTATCCGGTTGCTTTGGTTATGGGGTATATTATTGGAAAAAATATTGCTAATAGTAAGATTAAAAAAAGCTGCAAAAATTTAGAAAATAAAAGATACACCTATAATTTTAATGCATCCCGTGCATATGGATATAATCTAGCCAAAGTAAGTGTAACTTTCTAAGTCTATATAGGTATTAACTATCTAATTATTAGACTCTATGTTGTTATTGTGGTCAATGTGTCGATCAGTAATTGGGGTATTTGCAACATCATATTAGGAACAACTACAATCAATAGGTATTTATTTTTATGTCATATTGTGATTTTTTTTTTAGAAATAAGTAAATATAGAATGGACAATTAAACTAAATTAGCAGTACAAAAATTGTCCCCGAAATATAAAACAAACTAAAAATAATTTGATAAATGACGAATAAAGAAATATTTTTTGCTGATGGAAATAGTCCAAAAATGATTGAAGCTTTTAAAAATGCACAAGAAACTTTTAAATATTTTTGGAGAGAATTATCTTGGGAATACCGAAGAATTGTTCCTGGATTAAGCGTGGCATGTGCAAAAGTTGCATTCTCAGAAAACAGAGATGGAAGTGAGAATCCTATAGTAGAACATATGTGGATTAACGACATTGATTTTGATGGAGAATTGGTAAGAGGTATTTTGATAAATGCCCCCGATGAGTTAACAAATATCGAAAATGGGGATGCTGTAGCAGTTCCTTTAAGTCAGATAAGTGATTGGTTATTTGCAATTCATGGAAGCGCACCAAAGGGGCTTTCGAAATTATTTTCTTCTCCTCAGCCCAAAACTTATGGCGGATTTACGATTCAGGCAATACGCTCAGAAATGTCAAATCAGGAAAGAAAAGAACATGATAAAGCTTGGGGATTAGATTTTGGTGATTACAATGAAGTTTTATTAGTAAATGAGCAAAATGAAAAGCCAGAGAATCTTATAGAGCATCCTATGAGTAAAAACATGAAAGAGAAATTGATTGATTTTATTGAGCAAAATCAGAACGAAATCACTCATCAGGATGAAGAAGGATATTCATTATTGCACAGAGAAACTATTGCAGGAAATTTGACATCTGTAGAAGTTTTATTGGCATCTGGAGTAGATACCAACATGAAAACAAATCAAGGTAAAACTGCACTAGATTATGCGAAACAATTTAACTGGGAGCATATTATTCCTGTATTGCAGAATTAATTTGGAGAAATCTCTATTATAAATTTTATTTAGTTTCTCAACTAAAGAATAAGTTCATCAGAAGTTTAAAAATTTTGTCAAATGAAATATTTACTCATAATCTGTTTGTTACTAATTTCATGTAATAAAGAACCAAAGAAAAATTTATCGAAAGATAAAGCCGTTTTAATGAAAAATAAAGTCATTGAAAATACTACTATTTTACGAAAAAGCGGCTTTTTTAAAAATTATGAAAAGCTAAGTAATACAGAGATATTTAAGAAATTGCATTCTATTAGAAAAATTGAATATTCAAAATTATTCGAAAAAGAACACGATCCAGGAATGGAATTAGATGAATTTGATTTAGCTTGTCTTGATGATACTAAAGTGATATTTATTGATTTAGAAGCTGGTGTATGTAAAGAAAACAAAGTTTATGAAGAAGTTATAAACTTGCATTCGAAATTAACAGATTATGTTTTTAATCCAAAGAATATAAAAGAAACCTGGAATAGCGAAACAGGGTCAATCGAAGTTGAATTTGAACTTGATAAGAAGAAAATAAATTTCAAGCCCGAATTTCGTGATGATTGGCTGGATGAAATTGTTTTTAGGATTTGTAAAGAAAAAATAAAAGAAAAAAATATCCGAATAGTTGATTGCTTAGGAGATGATGGATATGGATTTGGACAGTCAATTGCAATAATGAGGCTAACCAAAGAAGAACAAGAGAATTTAGAGAAACAATTTAAATGGAAATTTGCAGAATAAAATCGTTATCCATATCCTATTAGTAATTGAGTTTTAAAGCAATTGGAAAATTCCAAATTAATAATCCCATAAATGAACATCAATATTATTCTTGATCGGATATTCGAATTACCAGAGAGCTCTAAGAAAGCCTTAGAAGATAATATTACTCAGGTAAATTATCCAAAGGGGCATATTTTATTGAAAGCAGGCAAAATAGAGACAAATATCTATTTTATAAAAAAAGGAATTGTAAGAGCTTACGTGATTCAAAAGGATATTGATGTCACTTTTTGTTTTGTAAAAGAAGGAGAAACAATCATTTCTATGAAAAGCTATGTCGAAAAGCAAAAAGGCTATGAAGATATAGAACTTCTGGAAGATTGCGAACTCTATGAATTAAAAACAGAAAATCTACAAAGATTGTTTGAACAAGATATTCATATTGCCAACTGGGGAAGGAAATTTGCCGAAAAAGAACTCATAAAAACAGAAGAAAGGCTAATTTCGAGACAATTTAAAACAGCGTCCGAAAGATATAATGAACTAATAACCAATAATTCCGATTTAATAAAAAGAGTACAATTAGGTTATATTGCCTCCTATCTCGGTATTACCCAAGTAAGTTTAAGCCGAATACGAGCCGAAATAAAATAGTATTATTTTTTATCATTTGTTAAATTTTTAATGACTTCCCTTAAGGATCTTTGCCATATTAAAGTATAAAAATATGAATTGGATTCTTTTGGTTATTGCGGGATTATTTGAGGTAGCGTTTGCTTCGTGTTTAGGAAAAGCAAAAATAGCAACAGGAAATGATGTTTATTTATGGTACGGAGGTTTTTTGGCTTCGCTTATTATAAGTATGTTGTTACTTATTAAAAGTACACAAACACTGCCAATCGGAACAGCATATGCGGTATGGACAGGAATTGGAGCTGTAGGAACAGTTTTAGTGGGAATCTTTGTATTTAAAGACCCAACAAACTTTTGGAGATTGTTCTTTATTGCAACATTAGTAGGCTCTATCATCGGCTTAAAATCGGTGTCACATTAATGCAACTTGTAAGTAAAAAAATGCAACTTAATTTAAGTAAGGTTAAGTTGCATTTAAAATATAATCTTCTATTCCTACTTCCCTTTTTATTATTCCTAAAAACATTTCTTGCTTTTATTCTCTTTATGTTGGTGTTTATTTTTTGCCAGAGCATCCGATATTGCATTAGGATTCCTAAATTCTTTAAAATCAATAATACAATCTAAAATCGAGGTGCTTGCAAAGGTCATAGTGTTTCTGGTGTAATTCTTCAACGATTTCGATTACATCATCCTCATCCTGACACAAACTAAAGAAAGCTTTGTCAAGTGTACTGCTACTTGTTATTTTATTAAATGCAGCACCATAGCCCGAAATGGCACGTGCTCCAGTAATATCAAGAAAGTATTGTGCTTCTTCCTGGCTTAAATCCAATATTTTTGCATTGGCAAAATGTAAAATTTTACCTTTCATTTTGCCTTCAAAGATCTCGGCAATTTCTTCCAGACTGTAATAATATTCATTTAGGCATACATTATTTGCCTCCCCTGGCATCACCAAGTATATTATTTCGTAATCCTTAAAGTTATGATCATCATAAAGCAAAGCATTCAAACTATCTTCCAGTCCCTCGATAGTATCACAAGTTTTATGAATGCTGGTAATACCTTGATCAAAAGCCAGTTGTTCTAGGTTTTTAACAACTTCGGTAGTTGTCTCAGTTTCTACATCTCGAACAGCTTCGAGGCAGAAAATAAATTTGTCATAATCCATAAAATTATGTTTTTGTAGATAATCAATATATCACAAAGGTATATTTTTATTGAGAGAAATAAACCTAAATTAAGAATACATTTTAGCCGAATTTGGAGCTTTTTCCAGCTATCCGCTATATCTTTTTATCTCTAAAAAAACGAGATAAAAAGGATACCGCTCCTATCTGGGCTAGTTATGAACATTGTCTAAAAAACAGGATAATGTCATGAGTTTATTCTCTTTAATAATTTACATATCGTTTTTTTAATCAATTAAAAAGAACACATTAGGATTAGGAAAAATCACAAGAATTTCACTCAAACTGAGACTGAAAACGGAATACTATTAAAAACTAGTTAGTTAAGGTTTAAATTTTTGCTAAAATATTTTGCGCAGTCAAATAACTGCGTTATATTAGCAGTTAAATAACAGCATATATGGATATTCGTAGAGATGTATTTCAGGCAATAGCCGACCCTACCCGAAGGGCAATACTTAGTTTAGTAGCAATACAGGCAATGACTCCTGGTGCAATAGCTGAAAATTTTGACTCATCGAGACAAACTATTTCAAAACACATAAAAATATTAACAGAATGTGAATTATTGGAACAGGTTCAAAATGGTAGAGAAATTTACTATCACATTAATGCTAAAAAGATGAAAGATGTAGCCGATTTTATTGAGCCATTCCGTCAAATGTGGGATGACCGATTCAATAAATTAGAAACAATAATGAAAAATTATAAAGACATTATCTAACTATGGAACAAAAAACAAAAATTAATGCCGAGAACAGTAAGCAGGACTTAACGATTACAAGGGAATTTGATTTACCATTAGAATTACTCTTTAAAGCATATACTGAGCCTAAAATTGTAGAACAATGGATGGGAACTAAAGTACTGAAACTCGAAAATAAAAAGCATGGAAGTTGGCAATTCGAAACAAGCGATGCCAAGGGAAACATTGTATTTAAAGCCAATGGTGCAATTCATGAGTTCATCCAAAATCAGAAAATTATAAGAACATTTGAAATGGAAAACGCCCCTTTTAGCGTTCAACTAGAGTTTTTGGAATTTGAAAAACTGACAGATAATACAAGCAAACTTACAATACATAGCATATATAAATCTGTTGCCCATCGGGATCAAATGCTGAAATTGCCTTTTGCTCAAGGTTTAAATATGGCGCATAACCGATTACAAGAAATCGCAAATAAATTAAACTAAGAAATCATGAAAAAAGAATTATCACCAAAACAATCTGAAGAACTACTTAACACATTAAAAACCCGTTTTGAGAAAAATAAAAAGCGTCATGAAGATTTTGAATGGCTCAAAATACAAACAAAACTCGAAGCAAATACCGAAAAATTATGGTCGCTTAATGAAATGGAAGAAACTGGAGGCGAACCAGACGTTATTGGTCATGACAAGAATACAGATGAATACATTTTTTATGATTGCTCGGCCGAAACTCCCAAAGGGCGCAGAAGTATTTGTTATGATCATGAAGCACTAGAAGCAAGAAAAGAACATAAACCAAAAAATAGTGCTATAAATATGGCTGCTATAATGGGGATTAGTATTCTAACAGAGGAAGAATATAAAGCTTTGCAACAACTTGGAAACTTTGATGCAAAATCTTCAAGCTGGATTAAAACACCCGTAGATATCCGAAAACTTGGCGGCGCTATCTTTTGCGATTATCGCTACGGTACTGTATTCGTGTATCATAATGGTGCCGATTCTTACTATGCCGTTAGAGGATTCCGTGGTTCACTTAGAGTATAAAAAATTGAACACAAAGTTTTTTTAATCTTTTAATCTGTGGCAAAAAATTAACCGCAATGTCCGCAAAGATTTACGCAAAGGATGCAAAGGTTTTAGTAGTTTTTTAGTTAAATAAAAATTAGTGGTAATTCGTGGCTAACTTTTTTTTAAAACATATTAAATCCTTTTAATCTTTTAAATCTGTGGCAAAAAATTAACCGCAATGTCCGCAAAGATTTACGCAAAGGATGCAAAGGTTTTAGTAGTTTTTTAGTTAAATAAAAATTAGTGGTAATTCGTGGCTAATTTTTTTACAAACATATTTAATCCTTTAAATCTGTGGCAAAAAAATTAACCGCGAAGTTCATAAAGATTTATTGTGGGTTCGCAAAGTTTTAAAATCTAAAATAAATATATGAAATGGGTTAACAATAAATCATATAATTATAGTAACTTTAAATCTGTATCTATTTTATAAACAGATCTGTAAACGGTTAAACTTAAATATATTATGTTACAAAAAATAAAGTCTATCAGAATTGATAAAATCTTAATTGCAGTAGTATTTTCAATGTTATCTCATGCTGTATCTGCGGCAACTCCTATGATACAAAAAGATACACTTGCTTGTAATGGGTTTGGTTACCTTACGCTTTATAAACCTGTTAAAACAGTTACCGATGTGGTTATTTGTATTTCGGGAGATGGAGGTTGGAATAAAGGAATTGAAGGAATTGCACTTCATCTAAAAAACGAAAACACTTTGATTATTGGTGTAGATATTCGTCAGGTATTTAAATACATGAAAAAAAGCAAATCGGCTTGCCTCTACCCTGCTGCCGACTTTGAACGTATGAGTCAGTTTGTGCAAAAAAAATTAGGCTACCAAACTTATACTATACCGGTACTTTTGGGATATTCCTCAGGTGCAACTTTAGTTTATGGATTGGTTGCCCAAGCACCTCAAAACACTTTTCGTGCAGGGATAGCAATGGGTTTTTGTCCCGACATACAAATAGACAAACCTTTGTGTCTGGGATCAGGAAAATTTATTAATACCAAGTTAGCCAATGGAAAAGGATATGATTTAGGTCCAGCTCAAAATCTAGCGACACCCTTTATATCGTTGCAAGGACAAACAGATCAAGTATGTAATTACCAGGCAACAGTAGCTTTTCTTAAAGATGTGCCTAATGCCAAAGTAATATCGCTTGCCAAAGTTGGACACGGTTATGGTGTAGAAAAAAACTGGTTGCCACAATTTATGCTGGCATATAACAGTATATTGGAAAAAAAAGATGAATCTATTCCCGAAGGAGTAGCAAAAAATCTTAACCTCCCACTCCATGTCACAAATTCTGCAGCAGGTAAAATAAGTCCTTATATGGTTGTTTTTATCTCTGGTGATGGTGGTTGGACAGATTTTGACCAACAAATGGCAACTTCATTTGCTTCAAAAGGCGCACCTGTAATAGGTCTTGATGCACTTAAATATTTTTGGCAGAAAAAAAGCCCAGAACAAACTACAGTAGATGTAGCCAGAATAATAGAAACTTATCTGGAAGAGTGGAAAAAGGAAAAAGTTATACTTATGGGATATTCCTTCGGTGCAGATGTTATGCCGTTTGTATACAATAGACTACCCGAAAAGTTTAAAAAGAACATATCTGGAGTAGGTTTATTATCACCGTCAAAAGATACCGACTTTGAGGTTCATGTTTCGGAACTCTTTAATATAGGCGATGCTCCAGCAGGACTTTCAGTACCAAATGAAATTAATAAAATCACAGATATACATCCAATCTGTTTCTTTGGGAAAGACGAAGATGACCTTCCTATCGAACATATCTCAAAGGAGAGTGCAAGAATTATATATCTGGACGGAGGACATCATTACACAGATTCATTTATTGAAGTCTCAAAAGCGATGATGCCTTAAACGCATAAGTATTATAAAGATGAAACGCAGATGATATGGACTTACTTCATAAAGACACAGATAAAAATAGATTTTTTAAAATTACAATAAGAAAAAATCCGTTCTTATCCGAGTTTTCATCTTTGACGAATCCGTGTCATCTGCGTATTAAATTATGCTTAATAAGAGTTCGCAAAGGATAAACTTAATCGAAAATCAGTATTGCTCTTCGACTCCGCGAGAGTGACAAGATTGCGATAAGATTAATTGAGTATATACGCTATTCTATAGATTATCTACTCAAACTTAGTCTCTCCTACATCTTTGTCCCATTATTTCTTAAAAAACCTTAGAACCTTTGCAACTCAGAACCTTTATTCATATTTCAAATACTTCAAAATATCGATTTTGGTAACCTGATATGCTTTTGCCAAAACAATTGTAAGCGTTAAAAACAATAAAGAGACAAAAGCGATTATAAATGGGAATACCTGAATATTTATTCTAAAAGCAAAGAAATCGAGCCATTGTTGCAATAAGAGATACGCGGGAATAATCCCTATTATGAATCCTATTATACAAAAGATTACATATTGCTTGGATAATTCCTTGAGCAAAACATTAGTCTCTGCTCCTAGTGTTTTTCTAATCGCAATTTCGCGTAATCTACGTTCCATAGAGAAAGAAGCCAAGGCAAATAATCCAAACACAGCAATAAGAATAACAATCACGTTTAAGAGCGAAAATAATTGACTTTGATTTTGATACTCTTTATAAGTTCGAGCAAAGCTTCTATCTACAAAATTGAATTCAAAAGGATATTCAGCATCTACTTTAGCCTTCCAGAATTTATCTATGGCGCCAATCGTTTTAGGCATATCCTGAGGTGCAATTTTAACCGAAATATTAAGTAAATCTTTTTGTATCCAGTCAAATGCTGTGATATGCATGAAAATCATTGGTGCAATACGATTTTGAAGTCCAAAATAATTGAAGTCATTAACAACTCCAACTACCTTTAATTTTCTATTTTCCCAAATAATTTCTTTATTGATAGGGTCTTTTTCCAGTAATGTTTTTGCAGCAGCTTCATTCAGTAAAACGTTACTAATACTATCCGACGCAATTTTATTTGTTAAATCCCTTCCCTTAATTATTCGTACACCTAAAACATCCAGCATTCCAAAATCAATTGCCATTTGCTGTGCAATAACCTCTTTATTATCTTTATAATGCATTCCAGACCACGAATTAACATCGTTTCCTATAGAAAATACTCCCGCCGAAACAGCCTGAACGCCTTTTATTTTTAAAAGCTCTTGTTTTATTGTTTTGTATCTTTCTAATTGATTTTTCCCTTTTTTAGGTTTAAAGGTAATATCCATTACCTGAGCACCTTTAAAACCTAAGTCTTTATTGGCCATATAATTTACCTGCTGATATACAATGAATGAACCAATTATGAAAAATGTCGCTATAGCAAATTGAAAAATCAGCATACCATTTCTAAGCCAAATTCCGCTTTTGCTACGAGAGAAATTCCCTTTTAAAACCTTCAAAGGCTCAAAATTAGAAACATATATAGCAGGTAAAACTCCAGCAACTAAAATGACAATTATAAAAATAAAGATTAATTGTACATAAAATTGAGCACCTTTAAGAACCAGATTTTTTGCCAAAAGTGAATTATAAAAAGGCAATGAAAGTTCTACAATTACAAGTGCCAATAAAAGTGAAAAAAGCGTAATTAAAGTCGTTTCAAATACAAATTGAGTAATAATTTGCGGTTTTGTAGCGCCTACTATTTTTCTTACTCCAACTTCTTTAGCGCGTTTTACAGCGTTTGCGGTAGCTAGATTAATATAATTTACAATAGATAACAGTAAAATAAGTATTGATAACCCCATTAAAATTTTTAGAAAATGAAGATTTGCTGTTCCTTCCGGAAATGGGTAATTTCCTAAATGAAGTCTCACACTAGGAAGCGGAAGTAATTTGGCTTTTACTGGCTCACCATACAGTTTTAAAAATGCTTCATAGGTTATTCCTTCTTCCTTAGCCTGTTTTTTAAAGTTATTTTCAACATAAATATTATTTAAATCTTTGAGTATAGCAGTTGTATCACTTTGCTTTTTTAGCTTTAGCATTAATCCGAAATTTAATCCCCAGCTATCCTTCTTTTTTTCCAGCTCTTCTTCGATTATAGTTGTAACTGCAGCGGGCATCACAGATGATTTTTGTGATAAACTATATACGCCGCGAACAATGAAGAAATTACCAGCATACTTAACCTGCTTTCCCATTGGATTTTCATTCTTAAACAAGCGAGAAGCAAGCTCTTCAGAAATAGCCATACTATTACGATCATGAAGAGCACTTTTTCTATTACCCTGAATAAATTCAAAAGGAAAAAAAGAAAAGAAACTACTTTGTGCTGAGAAAATCTTATTTACTAATTCTATTTTTCCATTATATTCTATGGTTTCTTTATTGTAATTAGTTGTAAAGTAGCAATAATCCTGTAAATTCGAAGAAGTTGCTTTTAAGATTGGACCTGGAACGGCCGAATTTACAGCCCAAACATTACCGCCACCAATATTATTAAGGACAGTGTAAATTTTATCCTTCCCGGGATTCCATTGATCATAGGAATGCTCCTCATTCCAATACAAAGTGGCAAAAATTAATCCTGCAATTCCAATACTCAAACCTAAAACATTTAAAGCCGTAAAAAACTTATTGTTTTTTATCTGATAAAAAAATATGTTGATCCAGTTTTTTAGCATGATTCCAGTTTTTTAGAATTAGAAACTAATACATCTACATTTCTGTTATTCATTTTTTCCGAAAGTATAATTCCGTCTTTCATTAAAACCGTTTTTTGAGAAAAAGACGCATCATAATCCGAGTGTGTTACCATAAGTATAGTTGCGCCATTGGCATGTAAATCGGTAAGTAATTCCATTACCTCATTTCCGTTTTTACTATCCAGATTTCCTGTAGGTTCATCAGCAAGAATAATTTTAGGATCATTTATCAAAGCTCTCGCAACGGCTACACGTTGCTGTTGTCCTCCCGAAAGTTGTTGCGGATAATGTTTTAATCGATGCGAAATCCCCAATACAGTTGCAATATTCTCTATTTTCTTCTTTCTTTCAGATGATGGAACATTATTGTAAATCAACGGTAATTCGATATTATCATAAACCGATAATTCATCAATTAAATTAAAATTCTGAAATATAAACCCAATATTTTCTTTTCTGGCTTTCGATTTAAATTTCTCTTTTAATCCGATCATCTCTTGATTTAGTAATAGATAACTTCCGCTTGACGCACTGTCCAGTAATCCTATGATATTTAATAAAGTTGATTTTCCGCTTCCCGATGGTCCCATAATAGATACAAAATCACCTTCATTAATAGTTAATGTAATTTCATTTAATGCACTGGTTTCTAACTCCTCGGATCTAAAAATTTTAGAAAGTTTGTTAATGGTTATCATGATGATTATTTAATGGTTATTGATTTCTTCATACTTTTTTTATTGCCGAGGTAAAAGAAACAGGTTCGAAATTAAGATAATTAACAATATAATTGAGAAATACCTTTTTTTGTTACTTTTACTTGCAATTATGATGCTCATACTTAATGATTTGTTAGTCCTAATGTGATTTTCATGCCAAAATTTTAAACATTGTAACTGCCTTATTTTTAGATTTTTATTTAAAGCCAAATTTTAAAGTGTCCATTATTGGACATTATTCGTCCATAACCGAACAAAAATGAAAAAGACAAACGCCTCAATATTAATCATAGACGACCAGGAAGACATCCTTTTTGCGTCCAAAGTGTACCTGAAAAAGTATTTTGAGAACATTTACACGCTCAATAATCCAAAAAATATCGTCGAATTATTGGCAAAAAATGCCATCGATGTAGTTTTGCTCGACATGAATTATCGAATAGGTTTTGAGGACGGAAAAGAAGGTTTGTATTTATTAAAAGAGATAAAAACGCTTTCGCCAAAAACAGTAGTTATCCTAATGACGGCTTTTGGTAAAGTCGAAACGGCTGTAGAAGGATTAAAATCTGGAGCTTTTGATTATATCTTAAAACCATGGGAAAATAAAAAATTATTAGAATCTGTAAAACAAGCAGTAGATAAATCTCGTAAAGACCAAAAGAAGTTTAAAGACCACCAACCTGCCGATGATTTCTTTGTAGGTAATTCAGACATTATAAAAAAAGCATATTCATTGGCAGATAAAGTAGCTAAAACTGATGCCAATGTTTTAATATTGGGCGAAAACGGAACAGGTAAATTTGTTTTGGCACATCATATTTACGGTCAATCCGAAAGGAAAAATAACCCGTTTATTGCAGTTGATTTGGGCTCGCTGAATTCTAATATATTCGAAAGTGAATTATTTGGCTATGCCAAAGGAGCTTTTACCGATGCAAAAATTGATACCCCAGGACGTTTTGAAATGGCTCAAAACGGAACTATTTTCTTGGACGAAATAGGAAATGTCCCGCTACATTTACAATCAAAACTGTTACAGGTTATACAAACTAAAACCGTAACCCGATTAGGAGAAACAAAACCCAGACCGCTTAATGTGCGTATCATCACGGCAACCAACTTAAATCTTAAACTAGAAGTTGAGGATAAAACTTTTAGAGAAGATTTATATTATCGTATTAATACCATGGAAATAGTCTTGCCTCCATTGCGAGAACGTAACGAGGACAAAATTCCTCTGGCAGAATATCTTTTGGAAAAAATGATAACAAAATACGATAGAGATAAAATTACTTTTGACAAAAAAGTATTCGAACAAATCGAAAAGCATGCTTGGAAGGGGAATATCCGTGAAATGGAAAACAAAATCGAGCGCGCTGTTATTCTTTGTGAAAACAATCGCATTACAGTTTCTGATTTAGATTTAAGCGAAATAACAACTTATGACGAAAATCCGGATGATATTCAGCTTTCGTCTGTAGAAAAAGCTACGGTTGAAAAAGCTTTGCTTAAAAACAATAATAACATTAGTAAAACAGCCGAAGAACTAGGATTATCAAGAGGCTCATTATACCGACGTTTAGAGAAATATAACATAAACCCATAAGAGATATGTTTAAATCATTAAAAATATACAACCTTCTTTTCCTGAGGTTAATACTTATTTTATTGGGTATCGAAATTTCTATTTACTCTTTTAAAAAGGATTTGATTTTCACGGCTATATTTGGCTTGTTCATTGTTCTTTTTCTTATCCGAGAAATGTATTTATATGTTCGAAATTTCGTTTTACTCTATAATAAAACTATAGGTTCTATATTGCAAAATGATTTCACTTCAGACTTTTCTAAGCTAAAGTTCAATAAAAACTATGATGATTTATTTAATCTGTATGATACTCTAAAAAACAAACAAAAAGAGGAGGTTTCAAAGGATATTATTTATCGTTCTATATTAAATAATATTGAAACTGGAATTTTCATTTTGCAAAAGGAAGGTAATGACTGGAACATTTTTTTAATGAATGATTATTTTTCCACACACTTTGATGTTCCAAAAATCACAAAATGGAAATACTTAAAAAATCATTTACCTTCTTTATGTGAGGTTATTGAGGGACAAGATTTTCAAGAAATTAAAACATCATTAGAGATTCGTGTAAATCATGAAAACGTACAAACATTTGTGATGCAAACTTCCAGAACAGAAATTTGTAATTTGGATTACTTTATTGTTTTGCTGGACTCAATTCAAAATGTAGTAGAGAAAAAAGAGAAAGAAGCTTGGAGCAATTTGATGAAAGTCATTTCTCATGAACTTTTAAACTCCATCACTCCTATTCGTTCCATTTGTCAAAACCTGCAAGACTTGGTAGAGCAAGATACGATGTCGGCCGAAGATCTGGAGGATATAAAAAATAGTGTTTCCACGATGTTGAGGCGAAGCGATCATTTGCAAAAATTTGTAGAGGGTTATCGAAAACTAGCTATGTTGCCATCTCCCAAAAAGGAGAGAATAGATTTGCAATATTTGATAGATAATACTCTTAAAATCATGAATCCATTATTCAGAAAAAATCAAATAGAAGTTATAAATACAATCACTTTTAATCGCTCGATAAATGTTGATTCACAACAAATGGAACAAGTGCTGATAAATCTTCTAACAAATTGTATTTATGCGCTTGAAGACATTCACAATAAGCAAATTTTCATTTCGACTGAAGCCAAAGAAAACAGAACTTTTATAAGAATTACAGATAATGGGAAAGGCATAGAAAAGGAAATAGAAAACAAAATATTCTTACCCTTCTTCACCACTCGACAAGAAGGCGCCGGAATAGGATTAACATTATCCAAAAGTATTATAGAGGCTCATGGCGGTTACCTAGCCTATAAGAATGAAGATGGAAAAACTACTTTAGAAGTTTGTTTGATTGAGGGATGATTTTATTGTCTTACTATTGAATAATCTTTACAAATAGGCTAAAAAGATAACTAACATATGCCTTCAAGTAGCTCCAACAAAATTATTTCCAGTTTCTTATGGAGATTTTTTGTAGAACCTGGCTCCTAACCTATTCTCTCAAGAAACCACAAAAATAATGCGCAAACGTCTTTTTGACTTTTGCGCTTTTTTATGTCTTCTTAAACAGTTAGTTCCAACCTCAAAATTATTTTCTTTTTACTTTTTTACAAATATTATTCTAATATTAGAATAAATAATTATATTTGATATATCAAGTAATTCAATATATAAACAGTTCAATATGAAGCATAAAAACCCAACTGGAACAGTACTTTACACCATTGAGCAGGCAATTAAAGAATATAGGAAAGTTTGTCAAAAGAACATACAGAAGATTGTAAGTGATATTACAGTCGATCAATGTTTAGTATTAATTATCTTAAACGAAAACTCAAAAATTTCTCAAATAGAAATGGCGAAACTAATCTTTAAGGATAATGCTTCGGTCACCAGAATAATTGAATTAATGGTTAAAAAAGATTATCTGTCAAGAGAAATAAATGAACTTGATAAAAGAAAATCGAAGCTTGTAATAACCGAAAAAGGGCAAAAAACTATTGGTTTATTGACGCCTATATTTAAGCTAAATCGCAAAACAGCACTTGATGGACTGGCTATTGATGAAATAGAATTACTTGACAAACTACTTCATAAAATAATTTCTAATTGTAAAACTGCATAAAAATGAAACACATTATAACTTTAGCATTGTTACTATTCTCGATTTGTGGATATTCACAAAAAGAATCGATTCAAAAAGAAGAAATCAATCTTACGGAATTAAACAAAAAACAAATCATCGATTCGCTAATCAAGGAACTCGATGAGTTTTATATTAGACCAAACGCTATTGGCGAAATAAAGAAAAAACTGAATGAAAATTATAAAAAAGGAAACTATAAAAACATTTTAAATCCAAATGAATTTGCTCTTAAACTCACCACAGGTCTCTTGGATGTTAGTAAAGATTTACATTTTAGAGTGATGTATGATCCGCAATGGTCGGATAGTCAGTTAAAAAATATTGATAATGAGTCTCGTAAGAAAATTAAAGCAGAGGAATTAGCAGAAGCTAAAAAGAAGAATTTTGGATTTCAACAAGCTCGAATTCTGGAGGGAAATGTTGGATATTTAGAATTTACTTATTTTGAAGATCCTGCAATAGCAAGCGAAACTGCCGCATCTATGATGCAATTTTTAAGTAATACAGATGCACTAATTATAGATTTACGCAAAAATAATGGTGGAGCAATGGAAATGGGACAATTTATTAGTAGTTACTTTTATTCGGATAAAGAACTACCGCTTTATAAATATTATTATTACGAGAAAAACAGAAAAAAAATAGACAGAGAAATGTGGCTGTTGCCATCTGTCCCAGGTAAACGTCTGGATGATATTGATATTTATATTTTAACGAGTGGAGCTACTTTTTCGGCTGCCGAATGGATGAGTTATTCGCTTCAAAATTTAAAACGGGTCATTATTGTGGGCGAAAAAACGGCAGGCGGAGCACATCCTATTGATCGAAAAGTATTACCGCAAGGTTTTTCTGTAAATATTCCGTTTGGAGAAGTGAAAGATCCTATCACAAATCTTGATTTCGAAGGAAAAGGTGTTGTACCAGATGTTCTTTGCAAAAGCGAAGAGGCAGTAAATACTTCGCATTTATTAGCCTTGCAAAAACTAGCCTTAAAAAATGAGGATTCATCAAAAGATATTGATTGGTTTGTTCCTGTTGTAAAAAACAGACAAAAACCGGTAAATGTAGATCCTGCAATTTTAAAATCATACCAAGGAAAATATGGTAAAACAGAATTGATATACGAAACAAATAATTTATATTATAAATGGGATAATAGGGTTACTCTTTTGCTAACGCCTTTGGAAAAAGATTTATTTTTGGTTGATGGAATAGATAGTTTCCGTATTAGAATAATTTCCGAGAATAATTCAATAACAGGAATCAAAAGAATCTATCAGGACGGACAGGAGAGAATTTATAAAAAAGACCAATAGATAAGAAACACAATAAGACACAAAAAGTATAGTTTTTTACATTAACAAATTGCAAATAAAAACCCGTTGAAAGGCTTTCTTTCAACGGGTTTAGTTTAGCATTACTCTCTTAAAATAAGCAGTAATTTATTTTTTTAATAATTTTTTGCTTTGCTTAAAAGTACCATCTGTGAGTATTACATGATAAATACCAGTTGGTAAATACTGTAACGTATAACTGGATGCATTGCGAATAGTGTCAATTATAACCCCATTGTTATTGTAAATCGTAATCACTGCCGTTGTACTATTTACATTTTCGAAAGAGAAATTAAGAACATCTGAAGCTGGATTTGGATACATTGCAAAAGATTTATTACCAGTTGATATATCATTGACTTCGGCTCCGGCAAGAGGAAGATTTATATCAAGATAATTACTCCAATCGCTCGTTCCTGCTGCGTTTGTTGCTCTTACTCTAAATCTATACGCAGTTTCTGTACTTTGTTTTGGAATCCATAAATAATACGTAGTTGATGTTCCAATAGTAGCCCATCCAGTTGCAGCTTTATACAACTGTACCTCGTAACCTGTGGCACTGGTTACTTGTGTCCATGATGCATAGAATCCAGAAGCATAAATTCCTGAGTTAGTAATATTTGTAGGTGTTGCCAAAGTTACTGGATTTGGATTTGTAGGTCCGAATGTTACCGTATAATCTTCGACTTCTCCATCGCCAATACTTCCGCATGTAGATTCAGGGTTTGCATTGTACTTCATTACAATACGCATTCTGGTAGTTCCGGTTGCATTTGCTACAGTAAAATTACCCGTAACTGTACCATTTGACGAAAGTCCATTAATTACTTTTTCTGAAGCTTCGAATGTGTTGTTTTTGTTGTAATCAATCCAAACTCCCCAAGATTCTGTATAATTTGAGCTTGAGAAACCAGGAGTTAAACTTACTGCAACACTAGCATTTGGAGTCAATGTAATATTCTTAGAAGTATAATTTCCATACCCCGAAGTATCTGCTCCAGATGTATTTGTGAAACTTCCAATTACTACCTCTTTAATATATTCGTATTGATTAGTTCCCTGAGCGCTACAATAAGCTGAAGTGGATGTGATTACAGCCGTTGCAACATTCGAATAATCAGAATAAGTAGTGTTTGCATTTGCTCTCACTCTGTATGTATAAGTATTTCCTGCGGTAAGCCCTGTGTTTGTATAAGTTGCTACATTTGCTCCAAGCGTGGCGATAACACTATAAACACCATCTGTTGAGGCTCTTTCTAAAGTATATGCTGTTTCATTGGTTGCATTATCTGTCCATGTTAATATAGCTTGAAGTGAAGTTGAATTGGCTGTCGCTACTAAATTTGTTGGCGCGGCAACAGTTGTTCCGCTTGTTGCTCCTGCTATTATAGCTTCATAAGGTTTGGTGTTATAGGCATAATCTGTAATGGTATATCCATCCCCGCTTGCAGTTACTTTAACTTTAAACCATCCGTAGCAAGCTCTACCTCTGCTTGTGTATTCAAAACCTACATAACCGGTTTGATTATCCCAAGCTGTGTAAGTTGCTGTACGCAAGTCCAATTGGTCAGGATATGCTGCCCCCGGAGTTACAAATGTGCTTGTAGAACCTATAGAAGTTCCTGCAGCAATTTTTGCAATATTTCGTGTACCTGTTACACCTACTAATCTTTTACCATAGGTTTCGATTTTTAGTGCATTGGCTGCAAATTGCCAAGCTCCGTATTCGGTATTATCTCCTATACCAAGATCAATATATTTCCAGGTAACTGCTGGAGATACTACATAATCTGGATTGTCTACATAAACGATTCCGTATGGAGCATCGAATTTTAAATTTATTGTTTTTACTGCATTATCGAGTGTTACTATGCCTCCTGTTATTGCAACATCTTTAAATGTAACTATTACTGAAGCGTCATTTGCCGGTAAATGTGAACTTGCTTTTCCTGTAAATGTAAGTGCTACTTTGGAGTTACTTTGTAATGTTAAAACGGCAGTTAAACCTGCTGGAACTCCCGAAATAGTATAATCGGTACCTGCGGTAAAAGTTCCTGTACTTTTGGTAAAAGTTCCATTATTGGTAGATAATGAGATTTCGGTATTAGAGGTAATTCCGCCATCATTTGCGTCTCCTTCATACAAAGTATTGGCAGATAATACTACAGCGGTTTTTGCCGTCATGCCTGTATATATTGATGCTCCCGGTTGGGTGTTATACGCATATTCGGAGATTGTATATCCATCTCCATTTGCGGCGACAGTAACTTTAAACCAGCCATAGCAAGTTAATCCGTCTATTAGGTAGTCAAAACCTACATATCCTGTTTTACCATCCCAATTTGTATAAGCTGCTGTGCGTAAATCCAACTGATTAGGGTATGCTCCTGGTGCTGTAAAATTACTTGTAGTTCCTACTTGAGTATTTGCTCCTAATAGCGAAATATTTTTTGTACCTGTTTCGCATACTAATTTTTTGGCATAGGTTTCGATTTTTAACGCATTTGCTGCAAATCTCCATCCTCCAAAAGCAGAATCATCCCCTTTTTCGATTTCAAAATATTTCCATGTAAGTGCCGATGAAACAGTTACGTCTGGCATATCAACAAAGAAAATCCCATAGGGATCCACATATTTAAAATCGTAATATAAGCTTGTACAAGATAAACCTGTAATGCCACCAGAGAATGCAGCCGGTAAAAATGTAATAGCTCCTTTTATATTATTGGATACTAAATGATTTGTCGCTTTACCTGTTAATGTTACAGTTATTTGTGAATTGGAATTAACTGTAAGTACTGGTGTAATTCCTGCTGGAAATGTATGCGTAAAATGTGTTCCTGCGATCATTGTTCCGGAACTAAGTGTGAGTATTTTTGTTCCTGATAGTGTGATTATTGATGCTGTGTCGAAAGAGCCATCATTTGCAACAGCTTCCTTAAAAGAACTAGTATTTGCAGTCAGTAAGCTTCCGGTGTAATTCACTCCGGTTGCAATGAGGTTGCTTTCTTGCCATAGTGTTTTTCTTGCAGGATGTTCCAAGGCCGCGAGCATCCGGTCAATTTGTCCCTGAGTATACATTTTATAACAACCTTGTGCTCCGTTGTATCCCATGTAATTTTCATTGTTTACCCGGTCTCCGTTACAATTTGTTCCTTGAGTGCAGGCTAGTGTATGTTTCCCATCCTCGAGAGGAGTGTCATCTACTTCATCTGTGCCAGTACATCCGCCTTCGAAAGTGTGTATTAAATTCATGAAATGTCCAAATTCATGTGTTAATGTAGCCGAAAACTCTTTACTGTATGAGTTATCATATAAATAAGCTCCATTAAAAACAACTCTCGCCGTGTTACTGGCTGTCATTCCTGAGTCTGGGTACCATGCAACGCCAGAGTTATTGAGTGTTCCATCCTGATACAGGTCATTTTGGATATAAACATTCATGTACTTTGTATTGTCCCAGGCATCTGCTGCAATTTGATCATCATATCCACTACCATTGCCGTAACCGTTTTTGGCAGAATGGAATATAACTCCGGAAGTGCAGCCTCCATTTGGGTCAATTTTGGCCAACTTAAATTCAACATTTAATGTACCTCTTCTGGCTTGAAAAAAGGGATCAACCGTTGCATAATCGGCATTACGACCGTTAAAATCATCATTAAGTTGTGCTAAGTGATTAACGATTTTTTGATAAGTAATCGTTTTTCCGCTTTGAACATCGCCATATATATGAAAAACAACAGGAATCACATACGATGTCTGTAATACTTTGGAAGTTTTAGATTTTCTTTCGGATCTAAACTTTTTACTAAATGCATCAAAATCTTGTCTTTCTTTTAATGCATTAGGGCTCTGTTTGTAAATCTTATCATTTTCTTCTTTTGCTCTACAAGGCAGGCCTTGGGCGCTTACTTTGAGAATGAAAATGAACGCCATAAATAAAAATAATTTTAGTTTCATAATATTTTTGGGGTTTGTTAATATTGAGACCAAAGGTATTTTTATTTATGATGATTTTTTTGTACTATTTTACGCTGTTTTGATACGAAATAATCTATAAATTAACTATAAAATTACTGTATATGTTTTTTAAATTATAAATAATTAAGTTTTTTATTAATTTAAACAAATCCTGGAATAGCTCAGAAAAGCAAGAATATTGCAGCATTAAGTAGGTTTATACTTGATAGTTGTTTAAATAAAATGGCATAAAAAATGGAGCATTGTATGATCGCTTACTATTTTGTTTTAATCAAAGGAAACCACTTTTTGTATGATAAACTTCTCCATAACCACTCCAATAAGCCGTAGTTATACTTATTTAACCACCAATTACTAAAAAACATTTGCAAAATGTAAATAATAACTCCTGTAAAGAAATACCAATGCCATGCCCAATCCGGTCTTATACAAATAAATAAAAAGAACGAAATTATATTTTGCAAAATGTAATTGGTCAATGTCATTCTCCCGGTTGCTTTTATGAGGTTGAAAGTGCTCTTGAAATATCCAGAAAAATATATCCAACAAATAAGCGAACTTAAGAAAATCATTGAGCTTAATGCTTTTGGATAAAACAAGTTGTAATAATCATTAAATGACCATTCGTATTTCTCTATAACCATTTGTGATACAAATGTTATTATGGAAAATATCAAACTATAGAACATTATTTTTTTAAGAACTCTTCTTGGTTTTTTATCTATCATTTCGAAGAAATTGCTTCTTTGTAACGCCATCCCTAATATAAAATAACCTAATTGGACTAGATGTAATACAATCGAATAACCCAAGCGTAACATCCATTTATATCGCATATATAAATTAGCCTTAATACTATCCAGTGTTGTATCTGCATTATAAAGTTCATAAAAAGCATCACGATATTTTGGTGTAAACAGTAAATGATACCTTCCTAAAAGTGACTGTAATGCAGGCGTTAGTAGTAATATAAGTGTTGCCAAAATAAAGAGCGATTTTGTACTACAATTATAAAACAGCAGTAGTATTAAACCCATTAATGCATAATCGTTTAAAATATCGCCACCAAAAAATAGCGTATTTACAAACCCAAATACAAATAACCAAAGCATGCGATTTATAAAAAAAGTATAGTGATTTTGTTCATTTTGCTTAATGTTTTTTAGTAAAACAGAAAACCCATAACCAAATAACAATGCTAATAATGTCCAGCCTTTGGATTCAATAACAATCTCTGATATTGTTTTTATAGTTTCCGAAATAGAATTTGAATTAGCATTTTTTGAGTGATTATTCCAATCATGTATTGCAGAATAATTCATTACAGCCACACTAAATAATGCACAGCCCCTTAAAATATCAATAATTGGTGTTCGCTGACTTTGCGAAATTGGTTTTGTTTCTGTCAAAATGGTTTCTGGTTAAATTTTTAATTTTTATAACTTGGTAAAATATATTTAGCCAAAATTTCAAAAGCCTGCTTAGCTTTATAAGTTCTGTAATTACCCTGAGTAAAAACAATAGTTAAATTTAAATTTTCGATTATAAAGATATACTGACCTCCATTACCTGATGCAAAGAGCAAATTTTCCTGTAAATCATTTGTTTTTATCTGCTCTCGATACCAATAATAACCATAATAAGCTGGTTGTGGCGATGCTATTTTACTTTTGCTTGATTTCATATATGAAAAATCAGGAATTGCAATATCGCAAAGTGTAGATTGAGTAATCCATTTGCTCGAAATAATTTTTTTACCGCCCCAAACTCCTTTATCCTTTACCAGTTGTCCAATTTTCATCATGTCTATTGGGCGAATATAAAACGATCCAGCAGTCATGCCATTTCCACTTGGATCTACTGTCCATTTATAGGATGAAATACCCAGAGGTTCAAATAAATATTTTTTTGCAAAATCCATAATAGAAATATTGGTAGCTTTTCTTATCACGCCACTTAAAATCATTGGATCTATTGAGGTATATGACCATATTTCGCCAGGTTTGTCTTTCATTGAGAGATTTAATGCATATTCCACCCAGTTTTTGCTTAAACTCATTTCATCCTCACAATCTTTTGTGTCATTAAATTCCTCACAGTCAAAACCGGATTTCATTTCCAATAAATTTTTTATAGTCAGGAGTTTTTTTAATGGATCTTTTTCTAGTGATGGATATTCGGGAAAAAACTCATAGACTTTCTGGTTGACGTCTTTAATAAAACCTTTATCAATAGCTATTCCTACTAGTAAGCTTGTAATTGATTTAAAAGAGGAGCGGGAATCGTGTAGAGAATCTCGTGTGTAACCATTAAAGTATCGTTCATATACCAGTTGATTATCCTTTGCGATAAGGACACTATGAATTCCCGAATAATGATTCTTAGTAATAGAATCGGTCATTTGTTGCAGAAGTACATTCTGGGATTTATATTTAGTTTGTGCGGATATAGTAAAGATGTTGAGCAATAATAAAATATAGGCAAAGTGAATGTTTTTCATTTTTAAGTTTGGTTCTTTTGCTAAAATAATCATTTGTAATATAATCTCAATTTATAATGTAACAACGGATTAGAAGCTAAAGATAGTATTACAGAATAATTATTATAAAAGCAGTTCGTTTTAATTATGACTATTTAGAAATACTATTTTCGACTAAATTCCCTTATTTATCTGGATAAGAAGGCTGATAAAAAAATTTAGGCATTAAAAGATGTAATTCATAACTTTGAAAAGAATTATTGAGGTAGGAAGAATGTGTAAACAGCAAATTATGGCAGAATTTTGGGAATCAAACTTTGTTGAAAAGCAGGAAATGTGGGGCTCTGAACCTTCTAAATCGGCAGTATTAACAAAAGATTTTTTTGTAAAAACATCAGTAAAAAACATGCTTATTCCGGGAATTGGCTACGGAAGGAATGCGCAAATTTTTAGAGATAACGGAATAACTGTAACTGGTATCGAAATATCAAAAACAGCTATTGAAATGGCTACAAAACATTATGGAACCGATATGGTAATCCATCACGGTTCTGTAACAGATATGCCATTTGATAATTGTAAATATGATGGAATATTTTGCTATGCCTTAATACATTTATTAGATAATAACGAAAGAAAAAAGTTAATTCAGGATTGTTATAATCAACTATCTGATAACGGTTATATGGTTTTTACCGTTATTACAAAAGATGCTCAAACTTATGGGAAAGGTAAATTTATAAGTAAGGATCGTTATGAAATATTCGAAGGAGTTAAAATGTTTTTTTATGATTTAGAATCTGTTCATGCAGAGTTTGACAATTTTGAATTACAAGAAATTACAACCGTCAATGAGAATTTTCCATTCTACAACATTATATGTAAAAAAACAAAGTAACCCGTTCATAAAGTATTTACTCTATTTTTTTATAATAAAAGCTCCCTAAAAAATTAAGAAGCTTTTATAGTTTTCAGGAACCATTTTGTATATGCTTAAATTACTGATTTAGCTTCTTCCAAAGTTATGGTTTTTCCTAAGGCTCCAAATTCATGCAGATTTCCAAATACCTCGATGCGAATAGATTGGTCGATACCTCCTGCTCTAGCCGCTGCAAAGCCTACATTTGCAATAAGTTGCTCAATATCGGCATTAATAGCAGTATCATCTGTAGCGTAGAACAAAACGTTTTTAGGATTTTGAAAAGCAGCTGTCGATAATGAGCCTGCGCCTAATGTACCAAGTGCTTTAGCTAGTTTTATACCCTTTGGTAATGCAGCGGCATTAACCTGTCCGGCAGAAGTCTTTTCGTCGATGATTTTTTTGAATCCTCCATTTTCGTCAGGAGCAATTGGGTTCGAAGGATCAACCACAATTTTACCTTCTAATTCGGTTGCATATTCTTTTATAAAAGGAACAATGCTTTTAAAAGGTATTGGTAATATTACAATATCAGCCTCTTTAATTGCAGTGGTGATATCTGTTACCTTAGCAGATGGGGCAATTGTAGTTGCAATTTGTTTTGTTTTTTCTAAATCATTCCCGGCTACAATAAACTCTTGTTTAGATTTCTCAAGGTTTTGAGCAACTACCTTTCCGATGTTTCCTAAGCCAATAATGGCTATTTTTTTTGATGACATAATATTTCTTTTTATGGTTAAACAATTCAATGTTTGATAAGACAAATTTCTAGTAAAAAGCTATCTCGTACCAATGATCTGAATCAAGAAATAATATTGATCTGGTTTAAGATTATGGCTTTATGCGGCGATTACGAAGGCGGCTTACAAACTCAGGGGTTATACCTACAAATGCAGCTATCTGGGTTTGTGGCAGTCTGTTAATAAGATGTGGATAGGTTTCCAGGAAATAATTATAGCGTTCTTCTGCCGTAGAGCTTATATTTTGCAACAGTCGTTTTTGTAATGCTACATAACTATTTTCAATGAGTACTCTAAAGATGAGATTAAATTTAGGCGCCTGAGTATAGAGCGTTATGAGGTTTTTATAACTTATCTGGAATACCATAGTATCTTCTATAGCATCAATATTCATCTCTGAAGGTAGTACCGAGTGATAGCTACCAATATCACTTATCCACCAGTTTTCGGCAGCAAAATCTAGAATATGTGTATTCCCTTTGGGATCTATTTTATACATTCGTAAGCAGCCACGTACTATAAAATGGAGATGGCTACATATATCTCCTTCCTGTAATGCGTATTGCTTTTTTCTATAGAGTCTCATTTGGAATTTTTCATTCACAAGTGCTTTTTCATCTTGGCTTAAAGGAATGAGCTTTTCGAAATATTTAATCAAAGGCTCAACCGTGGACATATTTATATCTTCTTCCATATTTAAGGGGAATTTATACAAAGTTAATTATTAAAATAAAGGAAAATTACAGAATGATGTTTAGCTCTAAAATTATTATTTGTAGTAAAATTATCTATATATTCGCAATTATAACATAATAATTAATGGAATATTGTCACTCTAAATTAGGATGATAGAAGCCATTTTGTATTTTTAACTCGCTAACTATAAAAACAAACATTATGGAAGATTCAAAAAATCAAACAGACAACTCAGCTTCATCTGTTGACTCAACACCAAAGGTGACAGGAATTGGGGGTATTTTCTTTTTTTCTGACAATCCGGATGAATCCAAAGAATGGTATGCCAAAAATTTAGGATTGGAAGTCAATGAATGGGGTACTACTTTTGAATCCAGAAATATTAATAATCCAGATGAGATAAACCGTCTTCAATGGAGTCCATTTAAAAAAGGTGATGAATATTTCTCTCCATCCAAAAAAGATTATATGATTAATTACCAAGTTCAGAATATTGAAGGGCTTGTAAGTAAACTTAAAAATAACGGAGTGACTATACTTGATAATATTGAGACTTACGATTATGGTAAATTTGTACATATTATGGATGCCGAAGGAAATAAGATTGAACTTTGGGAACCTTGATTAAATTTGTAAAACTTAGATTATTTATGCTTAATGCAAAAAAAGATTAGTATGAAGTTTATCAAAAAAGATAGCCAAATGAAAATTAAGAATAAAGTTCAGATTTTGAGAGAAGAGAAAAATATGACTCAAACTGAACTCGCCGAAAAATCAGGACTTTCGTTAAGAACAATTCAAAGAGTTGAAGCAGGAAATACCCCAAAAGGTTTTACTTTAAAAGCGATTGCCCAATCTTTGGAAGTCGAACCACAGGGGATTATCTCTAATGTTGAAGAAAATACTGCGATTGACAGAGCCAAAATAATTAATTTTTCGGCTTTGTCGGGTCTTATTGTGCCATTTGGAGGTGTTATTTTTCCTTTAATTTTAACTTATAAAACAAACGATTCAAAGAATAAGGAACTCGGAAAAAATATAGTAGCAATTCAGATTATTTTAACTGTTATTCTTTCTATTTTAATGATTATAAGCCCATTCATTCAAAAAGCATTATCAATGCAATTTCCCCTTTTCCTCCTATTTTTGATTATTCTTATTGGTGTAAAATTATTAGTAATCTTAAAGAATGGTATAAGTTTAAATCGAAAAAGCGACTTATATATCAAACTGAAAAACAACTCCTTATAAGGTCAGTCGTAAAACTGACGTAAAATTGTCATATTGTTTTTGCAAGAAAATCGATTCTTAAAGCCGAATCTTGCAGAAAAATATCAGTATGAAAATATTTAAGAAAATTGCAGCGACTATTTTATTTATTATTGTTTTATCGTTATTAGGTGGTTATTTTTATTTTGACCAAAAATTCACTCCAGATAAAAATTATCTAACTGTAGAAAAAGAGAGTGAAAAAATTGAACCAACTTGGCTAGGGATTGATAAAAACGTACTATTAGTTCCTATAAAATTCCCTGAAGATACTGCAAAATATTACCTGCAATTTGATACAGGATCCGAATATACAGAGTTTTACTATAGATCAATAAAACATTTGAAAGAGATAAAAATCAATAATAAAATTGCTGAAACCTCATTCTATATAGGAAATACAAAAATTACTTCCGATAAATTCAAAATTGCTGATACAGGAAAAGAAACCGATAAAAATGATTCGATTAAAATAATTGGTACTCTTGGTGCGGATATTCTTGAAAACAGAAAAACAATTATCAATTTAAGAGAAAATTATCTTGTTTTTAATCTATTAAATCAACCAATCGAATTTCAAAATAAACTAATTGACTTTAAATTTAAAAGACGAAAAATCATTATTCAAGCACTTTTAAAAGGGAAAAGTGAAAAATTCCTATATGATTCAGGTACAAGTGCTTTTGAATTATTAACTAGCAAGGAAATTTGGAAAGATTTAAAATTACCAAATTCAAAAATCATAATAGAGAAAGCCCAATCGAAGCACAATATCTTAACAACCTTTACCGCAAAAAGCAATAATACAATACTGTTTAAAAACAAAGTAATTCCATTAAACGAAGTTACTTATGTGGAAGGATTTTCACAAACGCAATATATGCTTATGAAATTTTCGGGAATGACAGGAATGTTAGGTAATAAAATATTTTTGAAAAACTGCATATATATAGACTGTTCCGAGAATAAAGTCGGAATTGATTAAAAATTGGAAGTTTAATTTAATTATTTATAGAATTCTGAATTTAATTGTATGGCTTTTCTTCGAGTATTGATTGTATTGAATTGCTAATTTCATCTAAATTATTTTGTTTGTTGTTAGTCATCAAAATAATTGTAAAATTAGAATTGCATATTAGTAAAGCTTGGTAATTAAAAGCAGCACCATCGTGTATATGACTTTTAACTTGACCTAATTCAATAGTGCCTTCTCCTAACCCAGTTTGATTTCCTTTGGAAAAAGGAGTAAAAAGTTCAAGTGTTGATTCAGGATTAATAATTTTAAATTTATTTATTGCTTCAGACCATTTATAAAAATCTTCTAAATTTAATGCTGTCCAGCCTGAGATGTTATATTTAATAACATCTTGTTTTCCTTTATTATTAAATGATTTTGCAAAAAGCTTTTCATTTTCATTAGGATCTATAAGTCCATTTTTTATACCAATGGGTTGAAGTATTTTTTTTATTACAAAAGTATTGAAAGACATATTGGTAATTTTTTCTATAATCCGTCTCTGCAGAAATACATTATTATTGTTATAATCATATCTTGTTCCGGGTTCAAAATCAAGAAGCAATGTTTTTTTTAGTATTGCCATATTGTCTGAATCTTGATTAACTTCATTCCATTTTATTTGTGGGAGGCCACTTGTATATTGAAGTAAGTGAATAATTTTAATTTTATTTGCCCAAGAAGGAAGCTCAGGAAGAAATTTAGTAATTGTATCGTCAAGTTTTAATTTTCCTTGCTCTTTAAGCATCATAATTCCTATAGCATTAAATTCTTTAGCAATTGAACCTACATGAAAGCGATATTTTTCATTTAATTGAGTTGTGTTACTTGCATCAGCTTGTCCGATGGCTTTTTCATATATTATTTTGCCTTTTTGAGCAATTAAAACATTTCCGTTGAAGGCTTTTGATTTATGAGCTTTTTGAAATAGACTATCAAGATTAGTTTGTTTTTGATAGGATTGGCTGTAACAATCGCTCCAAGTAATTAATAAAATGATGAAAAGTATAATTCTATTCTTTTTAGTTATTATATTCATTGTGTAAATTTTAATAAATATAAAATAATTTAATTTTATTCCATGAAAATACTCCATTATTTACAATTGAATTTTATGTTGTTTAAGAACCTGTTTACGAGTTATTTTATATGTGTTTTAAAAAGAGATTAGCTACATATATAATAGTATGGAACTAAAGATAATACGTTTTTTTAGTTATTTTTAGCTAAAAAACTCTATATTGGGGGAAATAAAAAAGCCGATTTGTGGTAAGAACTATTGGCAAGATATTAATTTACCTATTATAAAATGAAACAATTACTTCAGTGGACAATCATCATTCCAGCACTTGCATGGATTCTTTTTTTTAGCGGGCTTGTAGACAACAGCAGTTTCTTTCAAATTGTTGCAAGTATACTGCTTATCCTTAGCGTTATGTCGGCAGTGCATCATTCCGAAATAATAGCAGAAAGAGTTGGAGAACCTTATGGAACCATTATTTTGGCTATATCTATAACCGTTATTGAGGTTTCAATTATTGTGTCTTTAATGTTGTCCGAAGGTTCTGCCGCAGCTTCATTGGCAAGAGATACTGTATATGCGGCAACAATGCTTATTCTTAATGGTATCATTGGACTATGCCTGTTAATTGGTGGTTTAAAGCATTATGAACAGAATTTTTCTGTCTCATCTGTAACCATTGGTTTGGTTTCATTAGTTTCGATTATAGTGTTTACATTGGTCTTCCCTACCTTCACAGAAAGTGTTAAAGGATCTTATTATTCGATCCCACAACTCGTTTTTGCATCTGGTGCCTGTATTATTATCTATGCATCTTTTCTATTTGCACAAACTACAAGATACAGACAATATTTTCTAACAATTGGAGACGATGAAAACGAAGAAATAGCAGAACCTATATTAATCAATAATAAAACGTTTTATACAAGTCTCATTTTCCTTGTTATAAGCTTAGGTATTGTTGTATTATTGGCAAAAACGCTATCTCCAACTATTGAAAGTATCATTGTAAGCTATCATCTTCCAAAAACTTTAGTTGGGGTTGTAATTGCTGCAATAATTTTACTACCTGAAGCAATTGCTGCGATTATAGCGGCTAGAAAAAACAGACTTCAAACGAGTATAAATTTAGCTTTGGGGTCTGCTTTAGCAAGTATCGGATTAACTATTCCTAGTGTTGCTGCAGTTTGTATTTATATGGATATGCCTATTATTCTGGGGCTTGACATTAAATCGATTGTTTTATTAGCATTATCAGTGTTTACGGTAATGTTGTCATTAAGCAAAGGGAAATCGAATATTGTTTATGGAGTGGTACTTTTGGTTAATTTATTTGCTTTTGTATTCCTTATGATATATCCTTAATAGGAAAACATCGAGTAATCTACACATTTTACCAATAATAATTACATCACGATGAAATCAAAAAAGAAACAGAAAATTATTAAAATTTTTATTAATTCAACTAAAATTCCAAATTTTGAATTGGATAACAAATCAAATACATTCAGAATTTCGAATATTGGCAAACTCAATGATATAAAGTTAGATCAAATTAAAACGGAAATAGTTTATGAGAGGGATAGCGGTAAGGATAAGGTTATACATTCGCAATATTTTGTTGATAGAATACTAGAATTTGATGACGAGCGGTTAAATAAGCGTTATAATATGGTATTCGCGTGTGATACCAATACAAAATTTATTGGTGATAAAAAAGTCTGCGTAGGTTGTCTAAGTATTCTGGGGACTTCAAATTCTGGAGTTTCTATTATACCAATAAGAGCTATTGCATTCTCTATAAATGATTTAAACAACATTAATCCTGAAAGAGTAAGTTGGAAGTATTTTTTAAAATATGTAAATAATGACAAGTATAAAGAATCAAAAATTTGTTTTTTCGTAGATTCCGAACTTGGCAAATTAGATCAAATAAATAGAGCGCTTGAATCCGTGTTTGACGACTATTTTCTTCCGCAAAATATTGATTTAAGTTATGCAAGTTCAGATAGTGGAAGAGAATATGTTGGTAATAAATTATTATCTTGTTCTGATAATGCTGCTAAAGAATTATTAAATTTTCTTATTGAGAATTCATATGAATTCCCAAGTTTCCAAAATGCAACGCTTTTTTCTAAAAACATTTAAAACAAGTAAAAAAATTGGCTTAATTGATTACCTGAAAAATGGTTTAAATTAAAATTATAAAATGTATAATTTAGAAAAAGAAATTTATTTAGGAAATTCAAAAAATGTATATAATAAGTCTGAAGGAATTTCTATCATAGAAACTGAATATCAGAACAAAGTATATGAAGGTTGGCATTCTCATGAAAATGCTCATATCACTTTATTCTTGAAAGGCGGGACAATTGAAAAAAGGAAAAAGGAAAATTTTTCAGTTTCACCAGGAACAGTATTGTTTTATCATAGCGATGAACTCCACTTAAATCAAAATACGCTATTCCCATCAAAAAATATAAATATAGAAATAAGCAAAAACCATCTTAATGAATTTGATATCACCGAAGAATTATTAAAAATAGGAACTGCAAATACAGTAAAGACAAAATTATTAATTCTAAAAATCTATAACGAATGTTTAATTGGAGATGCTTTTTCTAAAGATTCAATACATATGCTATTCACTGATTTAGCTAGCAATAAAAATTATTTGGACCAATTTTCCAAATGTCCAAATTGGGTATATCCACTCTATGAATTATTAAATGATTGTTGGAATGAAAACCCAAGTTTAAATGAATTATCAAAAATTTTAAATATAAATCCTATCTCTATTTCAAAGCATTTTCCTAAATATTTTGGATGCACTTTGGGAGAATATGTTCGACGGTTGAAAATAAACAGATCACTTACTTTAATACAAAAACCTTCGGCATCATTAACTGAGATTAGTTTTGAATGCGGCTTTGCAGACCAAAGTCACTTTATTAGAACATTTAAGCAGCAAACAGGATTTTTACCAAAAAAATTCCAAAATTTATAATTCAAAAGGCAAATTTCATTCTATTTTTAGAATTCCTGCGCTATTATTTTTGTAATCAATCTAAATCAATTAATTGCAAAAATTATGGAATCAATTACTACCAAACAACGAGTTTTAAATTTCCCGGTAACTAGAATCATACTGGGTTTCTTGGCATGTTTTATCACTTTTATACTAGCGCAACAATTTGCATCTAAAATGCTTGATTTAACTCCTTTAAATAGAGATTTCAGGAATCTGGTAAAAGGAATAATTGTATCTGCGTTATTAATTAGTGCGTATGTCTTTTTTTTTAGAAAATATGAGAAAAGAGAAGTGACAGAATTTTCAAGTAAGGGAGCAATCAAATATATTATAACAGGTATGCTCTTAGGAGCAATATTACAAAGTCTGACAATATTGATCATTTTTATTAATGGAAGTTTCAAAATAGTTTCTATTAATCCTATCTCCAATATGATTATTCCTTTTACAATAGCTTTTACCGTTGCTATTTTTGAAGAAATTTTGATCAGAGGTATTATTTTTAG
The DNA here is from genome assembly GCF_025847235.1 of Flavobacterium shii. Classification (GTDB taxonomy): domain Bacteria; phylum Bacteroidota; class Bacteroidia; order Flavobacteriales; family Flavobacteriaceae; genus Flavobacterium; species Flavobacterium shii. Next base: position 16,106 of record NZ_JAOZEW010000014.1, on the reverse strand, counting down.
AATAATCGAAGAGAAATTAGGGAGTTATATCTCTTTGATTATTTCTGCAATTATTTTTGGCGCATTGCATTTAAGCAATCCTAGTAGTACTCCAATATCAGCATTATGTGTTGCCTTGGAAGCTGGATTATTAATTGGTTTGGCTTATATTTATACTAGAAGTTTATGGTTTCCAATAGCGATACATTTTGCTTGGAATTTTATGCAATCAGGTATTTTTGGAGCGGTTACTTCTGGTAATGACCAAACAACTGGTTTACTAACAACTAAGATAGTTGGAAGTGAATTAATTACAGGTGGGGATTTTGGACCGGAAGGATCAATACAAGCAATTATATTTTGTTTACTTGCTTCAATCATTTTATTGCAATTGAGTAAAGATAAATTGATAAAACCAAAATGGAGAAATAAATCATTTGAAGTTGATAGTATAATAATATCAAAAAAAATATAATCTTCTTTTACTAGCAACAATTTACTATTGAATCCGGCATCAATTATATCGGCTAATTTTTTTATAGAGAGAAGTCAAGATTAAGTTAATAAAGAGGAAGTGAAAAAAGGAGAAAATGAAGAGATAAGCTGGACTATTTGCTAGGAATGCCAAGGACGTGGTAAAAAAAGCAGAAGAATTAGCAAGAAAGTGCGACTCGAATACCAAATTGTTCTCGATCAATTTAAAAAAATAAAGACGAAGGAACAGCTCCAATTCGCCCTAAAGAGCATTTGTACTCCTGTGCAATCTTTCACGGATCTGGATTGGTACGTTTTGCTAGCTCTTGAACTATACGAAGTCTCTTGACTTCGTACACTTTTCAACTAGATAAACGCTATAATTCAAAATAATAAAATTATAGGCGTAACAATCCTATTAATTATTAGTCTATATATAAAAACATCTATCTGTAAAAATAATTATAAATACCTTAATTCTAGTTACATTGGGATTATTTGTTTGATACAAATTATGGTGAAGTTTTGAAAAAGTAATAGCAAACAGTAAAAATTAAAATAAAATGAAAAAAATATTTTTTATTATCTTATTCTCTAATTTATTGATAAACACAGTTTCGGCACAAGAATTAGATAATTTCTTTTTAACACTTTCTGAAAAAAATCTTTTTAATGGAAGTGTGGTAATTTCTAAATCAGGAAAAACCATTTTTTCTAATACTTATGGATTTTCTAATATCGAAAAGAAAGAAAAGTTTAATGATAATTCTCAATTTCCTATTGCTTCTATAACAAAAACCTTTACAGCAACTGCTATATTACAGCTTAAGCAAAAAGGTAAACTTAAAATTGATGATCCCGTACAGAAATACCTTCCCGATTTTCCTTATCCGAATATCAGCATCAAACAACTGCTTAATAACACATCAGGATTGGCACAATACTATAATTTGTTTGATAGTGTAATAAAAGAGCAACCAGAAAAAATAATTACAAATCAGGATATTATCCCAACATTCATTCGTTTTAAAACGTCACTCACATTTTTACCCGGAAGCAAATGGGAATACAACAATGTGAATTTTTGCATCGCTGCACTAATTATCGAAAAAATATCGGGAATAAGTTATGCTAGTTATTTAGAACAAAATATTTTTGGTCCTGCAAAAATGAAAGATTCATTTGTTCCCAATAACAGAAAGATAAAAAACCCAAATCAGGTAGAACTACACACCTATCCCAATTCATATTCAAACGATTATGTAAATGCAAATACCTTAAAAGAGCCATTCTTTATATTTGAAAAAAGTAATTTTTATGGAAATGGAGGAATCATAAGTACAGCTTTGGACTTGCAAAAATATCAAAATGCATTATTTACCCATCAAATTTTAGGCAAAACAGAACTAGAAGAAGCTCTTACGGCTACAATACTCAATGACGGAAAAAAAGTAACTTATACTATAGATGGAAAAGAAACTAGTTATGGCTTAGGATGGGAAATGTACACTGATGAAAGCCAAGGAAAAATAGTTTTTCACGACGGATCTATTACAGGACTTACCAGTATTCTGGCACATAATATTACTAAGAATCAAACAGTAATACTTTTATCCAATACAGGAAACTGCCCTGTATTTGCTATCGCTAATGCTGCCTCGCAATTAATTGATAATAAGCATTATACAATTCCTGCACAAAATCTTTCGAGAACCTATGGCAATTTACTAGAAAACGGAAATAAAGAAAAAGCAAATCAAGCGATTGATGAGTATTTAAAAAATCCTAAAAGTTTTGAAGCAAACGAAAGAGATTTTAACCGATTAGGGTATGAGTTTCTTAGACAACAAAAAAAAGAAAATGCTTTACAAACATTTAAAACTGCATCATTACTATTCCCAGAGAGCTGGAATATTTATGATAGTTATGGAGAAACATTACTGCAATGTGGTAAAAAGGAAGAAGCTATTAAGATGTATCAAAAATCTGTTGAATTAAATCCTAATAACGAAAACGGTAAAAAGGTTCTGAGTAGTTTACTAAAATCATAAATAGAAAACCAAATGAATTGAATAAAAAGCAATTATTAAACACTAAATAATAAATAGGTCTCACCATAACTCTTATTTTTGCATACAGAACGAAGTCAAGATTAAGTTAATAAAGAGGAAGTGAAAAAAGGAGAAAATGAAGAGGTAAGCTGGACTACTTGCCAGGAATGCCAAGGACGTGGCAAAAAAAGCAGAAGAATCAGCAAGAAAGTGCGACTCCAATACCAAATAGCTCTCGATCAATTTGAAAAAAACAAAGACGAAGGAACAGCTCCAATTCGCCCTAAAGGACATTTGTACTCCTGCCCGATCTGTCACGGATCTGGATTGGTACGTTCTTCTAGTCCACCTGTGGTAGATAAAGAAAACTATCCACAAGTTGCTATTATTGGTGCTGGTATAGGCGGAGTTGCTCTGGCTGTGGCTTGCTTACATCGCGGAATCCCTTTTACTCTTTACGAACGTGATAATGATTTTGCTGCCCGATCTCAAGGCTATGGACTTACTTTGCAACAAGCTAGTAAAGCAATCGAAGGATTAGGTATTTTTTCTTTAAAAGATGGCGTGGTTTCAACAAGGCATCTCGTTCATACAACAGAAGGAAAAGTGATTGGTGAATGGGGAGTTAGAAAGTGGATACAATCTGATATAAAAACTTCTCCGAAACGTTCAAATATACATATTGCACGACAATCTTTGCGCTTAGAGCTACTTGAACAACTGGGCAAGCATGATGTTGTAGAATGGGGACATCAATTAATCGATTTTAAAGAATCTGAGGATGGAAGCGTTGATTTAAGCTTTCTGGTAAATGGTAAGATAAAGACCTCAAAGGCAGATCTTGTAGTTGGAGCCGATGGTATTCGTAGTTCAGTCCGCAGATTACTTATTGGCGAGGAAACTACTCCATTGCGTTACCTGGATTGTATTGTAATATTGGGGATTTGTCCTTTAAGCGCTCTCGAAGGTCTTAATAATTCTTTACTGGATTCTGCTACCGTATTTCAAACTGCCAATGGTAACGAGCGAATCTATATTATGCCTTATACGTCAGATTCGGTTATGTGGCAACTCAGCTTCCCAATGCCAGAAGAAGAAGCAAAAGCGTTAAGTGCTCAAGGTATTCAAGCGCTCAAGGAAGAAGCTTGTCGTAGAACTCAATGGCACGACCCTATTCCTCAGATAATAACAGCGACTCAAGAAGCTCAAATTTCTGGCTATCCTGTTTATGATCGAGAATTACTCAAACCCGAATTGTTACAAAAAGGACAACAAGTAACTCTTATTGGAGATGCAGCTCACCCAATGAGTCCATTTAAAGGACAAGGAGCAAATCAGGCGCTACTGGATGCGCTCTCACTGGCTCGAGGAATCACAAAAGAATGCAGACCTTTATCTCAATGGAGGAAAGCTGGAATTAGGAAAAGTGTATTAAATGATTTTGAAGCAGAAATGCTAGAACGCAGCGCTGTAAAAGTAAAAGATTCAGCAGAAGCCGCACAGTTCCTGCATTCTGAAATTGTGCTTCATGAGGGCGATCAGCCGAGAGGAAGATGTTTGACGAAAAAAGACGTGTAACAAATCTTAGCCGATTTATTTGAGCTAGTCTCTAATCATATCTGAATTTAGTGGAATTAGTGTTTTTATTCTTATTTTCGTTAAGCAAGAATAACAAATATAACGCTTATGAAATTTTTCAAACCTTATTATTCTTTATTTGGCTTACTCTTTTTAACTGGTTGTATTGGAAATATGAATCCTACAGGTGGAAATTCTACGCCAAATTATCCTTACTTTATCACTACAGAACCATTGGTTGTTAAAAAGATATTGGTTCCGGCGGGGACAAAGTTATCTTATGAAGAGTCCTTTTTTAAAAAAGGGAAACAAGATAAAATGCTAAGTGAGGAAAAACTCATTACACTAGAACTTCCAATTAATCAAACAATAGATTGGGGTGGTGTTCCCGTAACTTCGATTAATAAATTTTTTAATTCGGAAATGCATGGTTTTACAGTTTATGCAAACTTTGATAAATTAAGTAATGATAAAAAAACTAAATTCTCTGACTTGTGGCAAAGTTGCAGTAATGATTTAGGAATTACAGTGCAAAATACTGATGATTGGTCTTTTAACACAAAAAACATTTCAGATGTTGAGAGTTGTAGTGTACTCTATCAGCGCTATTTTAAGGACAATGCAGATCAGCAAAATTTTTTAAATAATATATATGCCGAACTTATGAAAATTGGTTCAAAATAAAAATGACATTCTTTACAGGCATGTAAACCATTACCGTGCTATTGTTGCTTCTCTCCTATTGGCAGAAAAAAAATCAAATTATAGTACAAAAATCTAAGAAATAATATTTTAATAAAAATTAAGCTCGCTTAAAAAGAATTAAACGAGCTTAATTTATCTGCTAAAATGTTGTGTTTATTTCATCCTGCTTAGTTTCTCCTCCCAACCGCTTTCGGCTAAAAATTTTCTATAATCTTGAATATTTAGCATTTCAGAAATGGCTTTCTTTTTGTCTTTTGCATTTTCGTAATACGCTTTGCAAATTTCATAACCAATCCAATAACCTTGGTCAGGTGGATTATCTGCTGAAGATTGTTTTGAATTTGCAATCCAATTATTGTATCTATTAAAATACATATCTTTTGTGAATTTTTCCCAAATTACCTTTTCTTTTCCTTGTGCCCAATTCATCAAATCTGGATTTGCGGTACTTCCACTTATCAACTCACCGATAAAATCACCCATTCCTTCAATTATTACATAACCTAAAGTAATGGTGTCTCTCTTTGTTTTTTGTTGAAAATGTATCAGTTCATGTGCAAGTAAATTAGGTAAATATTTAATTTTGCTTAATCTCGTTTTTTGTCTTTCGCTTAGTTCATCTGTTGGTGTTTCATCACTTTCACTTGCTTGATTCAGTCCAATTAATAAGCCGTTTTTTGAAACGGTTCCGCCACTTGTAAAAGCGCCAATGACAAAATAAATGTCAGGAAATTTGGCAGCAGGATAGATATCTTTTAAGTTTTGAAATGATTTTCTAAAATCCTTTTTATAGTCATCAACTTTTAAAGTGTTTTTTTTGATAGAATGGTAAAACTTAGGTGCTGATTTTATATGCTTAATAAACTCATCAATACTACCAACTTTACTGCCAAAATAATCATTCATTCCAATGCTCGCTTTGTCAAAGTAATAAGTTTTAAAAATTTCTTTATAATGAATCGAATCTTTATTGGCTAAATCGTATGCTTTCCAAAACCTATGAATATCTTCTGTAAAAAAAGTAACTTTTGCAGGATTGTCATTTACCGATTTTGTTTTTTCTTCTTTAAACCTTTTTATTAAATTATCCCATTCACTATTTCCGTGAAGAGAATTAAAATCGGTGTCGTTTGTAATATTGTCTTTATCATTATAACCAAAATCTACGGCTTTGTTTACGAAAATGAAAGCACTGTCTTTTTTATTTTGAAGGGCCAAACAACAAGCTGCATTATATAAAGCACCTGCTTTCCTACTAGGGAAATCAGCATACTGTGATGCTTTTATATATAAATTTGTAGCTAGGTTGTAGTTTTTTGCTTTGTACAAACTATCGGCAATGGAATTATAATTTGTTAAAGATTTGGTTTGTCCGAAACTATTAATGCTAAATAAGAGTAAAAGCAATACAATTTTAAAATGTCTCATGGTTAAATTTCTATTTGTTGGTTTTTTGGAAAATTTCACTTAAATGGTATACGCCGTTGGTTTGTTTAAAAACGTACGAATCTCATTATTTGCGTAAATATAATTTATTTTTGCTATGATATTTTTTGTTGAAACAAAAAATTACAATTCGATCGCTCGGATTTAAAATCTGTCTTGTAAAAATGTCAAACAACTGAGAATCTTTGAAAAAAATGCATTAAAGAAGCTACCTCTGTATTAGCTATACTTTCATTTTTTTAATTTTCAATCACATTTTTAAGATGTGCTGGATAATTTTCTAAATCGGATTCAATATTGGCACTTTTAAAAATATCAAAACAATTATACCCCTCAGCGATATCATAACCACAAAAACGGTAATTTGAACTTATATTTAAAAATAGATCTGATGTATCTTTACCTCTTAATAATTGTTGATTCGGATTATTAAAAGCTTCTTTTGGGGCATTCCAAGTTGCGCAGATCATGAATTTTTTCCCCTGCATTTTTCCTCCCGACCCGTATTGCTTGCTAACATCTTCTCTTGTTCTTCCGTCTCCGGAAAGAAATTTTTGACTATGTAATCCGCTATTAAAAACTTCATCAACATATTTTTTGTATATCCAAGGTGCGCCAAACCAGTTTACTGGCATTTGTAAAATTACAATATCGGCAAGTAAATGTTTTGCTACTTCCTCATCTGGATTGTAACCAGATTCAATTTTAGTTACTAAAATTTCGTAGTTCTCCGAACTGAAAAAATCTTTGGCTTTTTGAAGAAATGAGTTGTTAAGGGTTCCTTCTGTCCAATTAGGATAAGTTAAATGTGCGTCTATCAATAATACTTTTTTCATTATGTTTATTTTTAAAAATCAATATTTAATTAAATTTTCTCTTTTTATTCTACTATTTTCATTTGCATTTCGTTCATGCGTCCTCCATAAATTTCAATTTTAGACAATGCAGTATTTATACGGCTAAGGTCCGAAACTGTTAATTCAATATTTAGTGATGCTAAATTCTCGTTTAGGTGATCCATATTACGAGTACCTGGAATAGGAACTATAAATGTTTTTTGTGCCAAAAGCCAAGCTAACGAAATTTGGGCAGGAGTTGCATTTTTCTCTTTAGCAACTTTCTTAAGTAAATCGATAACAGGCATATTTGCTTTGATGTTTTCGGCAGAAAAACGATCAAACCCCGATCGAAGATCATTTTTAGGGTCAAATTTCGTATTACTATTAATTTTACCTGTTAAATATCCCATTCCAACTGGACCCCAAGGAACAAATCCAATACCTAGTTCTTCACAGGTTGCTAAAACGCCATTGCGTTCGGGACTTCTTTCCATAACAGAATATTCACTTTGAACAGCTGTGACAGGTTGAATAAGATGTGCTCTTTGTATCGTTTTTGCACTTGCTTCAGAAAGGCCAAAATGAAGTACCTTTCCCTCGTTGATAAGATCTTTAATTGCTCCTGCAACATCTTCAATTGGTACATTTGGATCGACACGGTGCTGATAATAAAGGTCTATTCGGTCAGTTTTAAGACGTTTAAGTGATTCCTCAACTACTTTTTTAATATGTTCTGGTCTGCTATTTGAACCACCTGCTTCAATATTAAATCCAAATTTACTAGCAATACTAATTTCATTACGGAATGGAGCAAGTGCTTCTCCAACAAGTTCTTCATTAATATACGGTCCGTAGACTTCGGCAGTATCAAAGAATGAAACTCCTTTTTCATATGATTCTCTGATAACGCGAATACCTTCTTTTTTGTTAGCAGATGGACCATAGTTGGCACTAATACTCATACACCCTGCTCCTAATGCTGAAACTTTAAGGTTTCCTAAATTTCTTGTTTTCATATTGGATTCTTTTTTATTGAATTTTACATCAGGATTATTTATTATTGGATCTGATGTGGCGCTCCATAGCAAGGGTGCCAAGATAATTCCAGTTCCGGCAAGAGCGGTTTGCTGAATAAAATTTCTTCGTGAATTGATTTCTTTCATATCTGTATCGTTTTTTTATTTCTCGATTTTACACGATAGTATAAAGGTTACGATGCAAAATTATAAATAAGCCATCTATGCAAAGGATACAGACTACTCCTAAAAAGGAAGCATTTTACTGATACAAAAAAAGCACCTTGTTATGGTGTTTGTCTATTGTTTTTGTCTTTTTAAAACTTCAGATCGGTATTGTTTCGGAGTCAAACCAAGATTTTTTTTAAAAAACTTAGCAAAGTAATTTGGGTAGTCAAAACCAAGTTCATAAGCTACATCAGCGTTATTGAGAGTGCTATTTTCTTTTAACAATGTTGTTGCTCTTTTAATGACCACTTCGTGTATGTTTTCAATGGCAGATTTTTGAGTAAAATGCTTAATGATATCTCCTAAATAATTTGGAGTTAAATCCAGTTTATCAGCAAAATATTGTACCGAAGGAATCTGACTTACAGGCTGGTTATAGTATTCGTTTAAGAGTTGCTGGAAATCTGATAGAATATGATTGTATTCTTTAGGATGTGTTGAGAATTGTCTTTTGTAAAAAGCTTCTACCAGTGAAATTAAAACATGAACATACGAAATTAATACCTCATAGTTTATCTGATTTTCTTGGTAGTATTTGAACATTAAATCAAAAATAATTTTAATTTCCTGAATTTCATTTTCAGTTAAATATAATGCTTCATGTTCGCCGTAATCAAGATAATTTTTAAATAAGAAACGATTCTTTTCTATTATTTTTTTTGAAAGCTGAAGGTACATTCCTGTGTAACTAGGCTCAACATCCCAACCATTGGCTCGATTTGGACTATTGAAGAAAACAGCAGTTATAGGTTTACCATCATCAGCCGATTTATCAATAAAATTAATTTTAAAAGAAATACGATAAAAATCGACTATTACAGGATCCGACTTTAAAAGCATATTAGAAGGATCGTAATATCCAACATCAATATCTTCATCCAAAGGTTCTTGTAACCCAATGTGGTTATTAAATGATTTAAAGTCTTTGAAGTTCTTCATACTGCAAAATTACCTTTTTATTAGATATAATTAGGTATCTGTATGAAACGGGTGCGTTAGTTTGTGGAACAGTTCCGATTATATTACGCGGCACAGTCCTATATGACAGAATCTTTCACGGCCTCGCTTTGTGATACATTTGGTAACAAGAAGCGGTTGAGATTTGAGTTAACCAGCATAAACAGATAAAATTAGTAACACTTTATTTTAGCATTTTAGCAGCATGTGGACAGCCAATAATTTTCTCAATCGCTGTAGAAAGCAGATCCTGAGGTCCTTTTAAAGAATCCGCAAGTACAGAATCCTTGGGAAAAACCATAGCGGCTGCAACATTATCCTGAACAATACGAGCCAAGTTGTCTAAAGCAACAGCCACTGTGTTTTCGGAAAAACTGGCTATTCCTATGGTAATCAAATGCGCATCTACCGTTTTAGGGTCCATCATATGACGCAATATTAGCCAATTCTGATTCAAGTTTTCAGTAGTCCAAATAGCTAAAACAATGGCGTAAGTTTTTTTCCATTGTTCCGAACCTAGTTTTTTGCGCCAGCGTTCCAACAGCCCTTCTACTCCATCGACCTGTGCCTTGGCAGCATAACTCATGTTGGTTTGAATGTCTCCCTGGACACTAGCTGTAAATGTCTGAAAACTTTCAATACTAAAGGAGTCTGCTTTTACAGAATCGTTTATAAATTGAATGCCGCCATCCAGTACTTTTGTACAAGATGCTAATGCAAGCTGTGGCAATTGGGCATCGGGTAAATTTTTCTGGGCTTCTTGAAGCGTCTCTTTGAACTTTTCCAAAGGTTTAACCCAATCTTTTATATGGGGTTGCTTTAAATAAGGTGCAATAATAACATAAATTCCAAGAGGCGTATGGCTAACTGATTTAACCAATTGAAACAGCTGGGGTACAGGCTGAACAGTTTCCTGTGTACCTTGATACACTAAAGTAAAAGTCCCTCCCTGTCCATCGTTTTGCACTACAATCACTGGACTTAAATGCCCAATTAATTCTGATTTTAAAGCTGAATAGTTTTCCTGCATGGCTGCATCAACTCCTAACACAGCATTTCTAGCCCTTGTCTTTTGGTTTGAATTAAACGCAACCATGTCTAAATCGTGCGAATCGATACTGATTTTTGGTTTGGTTTCCATTAGGACTGTTTTTATAATTTATAACCTCAAATTAAGGATTATTTTAGCTATAAAACATGCGTATTTATACGGTATTTCATTTTAAGTAGTTAAAGGAATGGGAATTAGGACGCAACAAGGTAAAGGCTAAAAGGTCTATTGTGTCTTTAGCGGCTGTAAGCCGAATTTACTTTTTTTAAGTTCACTGTTTTAAAACTGCTCCTCCGTTTTCATATTGATCTCAAATATGTTTGAAAAAAAACTTCATTATTTTTCTAATGAAGTTTCTGGATGGTCCTTACGAACCTATTTACGAACCATTTTTTACAAAATTTAGAAATACTTTCGGTCTAATATTATTGTTAATAATGGACTTTAAGATATAACTGAAATCTTTTATAATGAAACCGTTCATCTGGCTAAGAAAGAAATTTTCTTATTGAAATTCAAAGGTAATTTCTACATTTCCAGTACCAAGTGCATCGGTTAAGCCAGTTGTGTCATTAATACGCCCAAGATTAGTGTAACTGTAGGCTGTCGCAAAAGATTTGTAAAAAAGAACCAGCGTATTACTGCCATACATCATCAAATCTCCATTTTGAATATTTGATAGATTAGAGGCATTAACAGGTAAATTATTGGATAGATTGAAGTATTTTTCATTTCCGTTAAGCTCTGTCATATTAACCGTCATGGGCAACATTGCTTTAAAAGCAGCAGCTGTAGCGTTATTTGAAAGTGTAGCGTTAAAAACTTTTGAATCAATCTTAATTCTTATTTTACTATTCGTCATTTCGTTATCAGTAGTGTTTTCGTTATTTATAGAATCCGTAACACGTTGCTCTTGTTCTTTACTGCAGCATGAAAAAACTTTAAAAAAAGAAAACACCAAAATAAGCATTAAAATTTTCTGTTTCATAATGTTAATTTTTAGAATATTACAAGCTTAAAATGTAGTTATCCTTTTAAATATTTTGTAAAAAAGCTTTCCAATTTGTCAAACGGAATTAATTCGGTTTTATCATAAAGATCTACATGACCTGCATCTGGAACATAATATAATTCTTTTGGTTCAGCTGCTCGCTTATAAGCGTCTTCACTAAATTCTTTTGAGTGGGCTTTATCTCCAGTGATAAAAAGCAACGGGCGAGGCGAAATGGTCTCTATATCATTAAATGGATAAAAATTCATAAACTTAATATTACTGCTCAAAGTTGGATGAGTTGTAGTTTCTGGCGATCCATTTTTAGGAGTATATTCTCCTCTTGGTGTACGATAGAAATCGTAAAATTCGCGTTGTATAGGATGCGTATTTTCATCTAGTTTATGTACGGTTCCGCTTGTGTATTTTGTTTCACCTCCATTAAATTCTACATAACGTTGCTGAGCTGCTTCAGCTATAATTTTCTTTCTCTCTTCAAGTGTCTGCGAATGATTCAATGCATTACGATTCGCCGATCCCATATCATACATACTCACCGTTGCAATGGCTTTTAATCTTGGATCAATCTTAGCGGCACTTATAACAAAACTGCCACTGCCACAAACTCCAATTATGCCAATATTGTCTCTGTCAATAAACTGACGTGTTCCTAAAAAATCGACTGCAGCGCTAAAATCTTCAGCGTACATATCTGGAAGAACAGCGTTACGAGGCTCACCTGCGCTTTCTCCCCAAAAAGACAAATCAATAGCTAAAGTTATAAATCCTCGTTCTGCCATATTTACGGCATATACATCCGCACTTTGTTCCTTTACAGCTCCCATTGGATGTCCAACAATAATTGCAGGATTTTTTATATTTTGATTAATTTTTTTTGAAATAAAAAGATGTCCTGCAATCTCTAATTTATATTGATTTTTAAAAGTAACCTCGTACATTGTAACATTGTCACTTACTTTAAAAGTTGTAAATTCTGTTGCTGCGATCTGTTTCATTTTTGTTTGATCTTTTTGACTCTTTTGTGCGTAAGTTTGCCCATACAGCATAAGAGATATAATTATTAAAATTGAAATTCTTTTCATTTTATTTGTTTGAATATTGTTAATAATTTTCGGAAATAGATTTGATGATCTTAGCAGGGATACCACCTACAATAGTATTGTCGGGAACATCTTTAGAAACTACAGCGCCTGCTGCAACTATAGAATTTACACCTATTGTAACGCCCGGAAGTATTGTAGCTCCTACTCCTATCCAAGCTCCCTTTTTTATGATTATTGGTTGAGAAATTGTCGCTCTTCTTTCAGAAGGATTAATGGGATGATTGGTTGTTATAATATTTACTTTTGGACCAATAAGAACATTATCTTCAATCATAATACCGCCCCTATCCATAAAAGTACAGGCGTGATTTACAAATACATTTTTTCCAATGGTAATATTTTCTCCAAAATCAGAATAGAAAGGTGGAATTATAAAAAAGCTATCATCTACTTTTGTGCCAATTAATTCGCTAAAAATAGCATTGATTTCCTGTATATCATCTGTTACAAGCGTATTGAGCTTTGCAGTAGCGCGAATAGCCTTTTGAATAATCTGAAATAATTGGGGGTATTCTGGATCATCAAGCTGAATTGTTTCCCCAGATTTATCTCTTGTAAAAATTGATATAGTTTCCATATTTATTTGCATTTATTATGAATACAAAATTACAGGGGAACTAAATTTATGCAGTAAAACGAATCAAACCGATAGTTAAGAATTTCAAACTAGATCTAAACGAAAATTTTTGGGATTTGTTCCTGTATTCTTCTTAAAAAAGTTATTGAAGTAAGATGGATATTCAAAGCCAAGTGCATAAGCTATTTCTGCAATGTTCCAGTTAGTATGTTGTAAAAGTGCTTTTGCTTCGCCGATAATGCGCTCAGAAATATGAGTTGTAGTTGATTTTCCTGTAACAGCTTTCACTGCACGATTTAAATAATTAACATGCAATGATAACGCCTTTGAATAATCTTGTGCTGTTTTTAATTCGAGTGGTCGTTCACTGGTTTCAATAGGAAATTGTCTTTCCAATAATTCTAAAAAAACAGATGCAATTCTGGATTGAGCATTATTAGTGTTGGTATAATTTTCAGAAGGCTGCATTTTTAATGCTTCATGAATTATTAAATTAATGTAGTTTCGGATCAGATCATCTTTATAGGCATAATCTGTTTGCTGTTCCGTGATCATTTTTTGGAAGAGTGTATTCAAAAAATTCCTTTGTTCTTCGGTTATATTTAATATCGGAGTTCCTCCAATCTTAAATAATGAAGAATGCTGTAAACTTTCGGAACGGTCAGGTTTTAAAAATTCCTCAGAAAATAAACAAGTATAACCTACATAACTTGTTGAAATAGTTTCCCAGGAATATGGAATATGCGGATTCCCAAAAAACAAAACAGTTCCTTCGGCATTAAAACTTTTATCGGCGTAGTGAATAATGCTTTTCCCGGTAGTCAAACAGATTTTATAAAAATCTTTGCGGCTGTAATTGCGCGTTGCATTACCATCACTTTCTATTTGAAAAACATTAAAGCCTTTTAGTTTTAATTCAGTATTGAATTCTGAAACCGAGCGTGTTATTTTGTTTTGCATTTTACAAAGTTATAAAAAACAAACTTCGGTTCTAGAATAGTTTTACTCTTTTAAGATTATAAAATTTTGTAAAACAATTTTTGAAGTGTGTAAACAAAGAAACAACGCCACTGGAATCCAATGGCGTTGTTTGTCTTTTTGTGGAGTGTCAGGGATAGTAATCGAACACTTGATGCCAATTTTGACGTTTTTCGAAAATATAAAATTTTAGAATAAGAGTAGCATTAAAAACGACTGTTGCATATCCCTAATGCTTTTATGTGAATCTATTTTTAATTTATTACTTAGCAGCCGCCTTTGCGAGGGGCACGTTTATAAATTACTTTACTACCTCGTTGTACATAGTCGACCGATACTATTGGATATGAATACTTTGGCGCGTACGATACACTTTGGCTTTTTAAAATTATTTTGTCGTTAACTTTCAGGCTGTTCAATTGCTTAAGTTGAGACTCTTCTGGCTCAAATGTAAGAATATAATCTTCGCCATTAATTCTGGCCATTACTCCGTAACCTAGTAATGATCCTGGCGGAAGAGAAAGGCAGGTTATAACAGCCTCTAAATCGGTAAAGGCAGTTATATGCTTGCTTATTTTAGCAGCATCGATAAGAACTTTTTTACCTTTGGGAGACATTTTCCACTTTTTGACCTTTATACCATCAGGGGTAGCTTCCCATTTCTTTAATTCTGTTTTTTTTTCATCAGCAGAGAGTAGTTTTTTGGTAGTTTCATTTTTAATTTCGCAATTTGCAAACACTAGTCCACTTACTACAACCAGCGCTAAGATCAGCGCATAAATGATTTTTTTCATATTTTTTTTTAGGTTTAATTAAAACAGATCTATCTCATGATAAATCTTGGTCATGTAAAACATTCTTTTTATTTTTCACATCCTTATTAAAGTTGTTGAAACAAAATTACTTTGATATTTTTCTGTTTGATAGATATGAATTGTAAATAAAAATGTAAACTTTGTAAATAAAGTATTGACACTATGCTTGATAGCCAAAAACTTCTGTCCGGAAAACGCGGATACCTGTTTACATTGATAGTATTTCTGTTTATCTCTGTAATCTGTGTGGCTTTCAATATGGAGGATGATAATGATTTTGATATCTCCAGAAGGGAAGTTTTACTCCGCAGGATCGGACATGAACTACTTTTGCAGTCGGGCGACAGCACATCAAGAGTACTTCCGGTAAAAAAGATCGCCGAAAATGAATACCAAATTAGTTTTGAAAATGAACTTACTTTTCAACCTGATTCCCTAATAAGTATTACCAGACGTTTTTTAGACAAAACGCCCTTTGCCAGTAATTATATAGTTAACGTTCTGAACTGTGGCAATGGCAGTGTAGCTTATGGATATGCTATTTCAAAAAACAAGCAAGATGATATTGTAGCCTGTATAGGGAGAAAGCAGCCCAGAGCATGTTACATGATTAACATTAAATTTAAACCAACAGGGATAGCTACAGCAAAAAATGGATATCTTCTTGGTGGTCTGTCATTTTTAGCATTTGTTGGATTTGTTTTTTTGAGATCTGTTAAGCCACGAAAAGATTTTCCTGACAGTCAAGATACTAATATATTTACTTTGGGTTCAGTGTTGTTCGATGCGAAAAGTCGGAAGCTTATTATGAATGAGAAGACAATAGACCTGACGGCAACGGAAAACCGTGTATTGCTCATTTTTGCATTGTCTCCTAATGAGATCATAGAAAGAAACCGACTGCAAAAAGAGATATGGGAAGATGAAGGTGTTATTGTGGGCCGTAGTCTGGATATGTTCATATCAAAACTTAGAAAAAAACTAGAACATGATCCGGACATCAAAATTGTTGTTATTCGTGGCAAAGGATATAAGCTTAATATTAGCTCTTAAACAAAGGTTCTTATAGTTCTGAGATGCAAGAAATGGAGAATTTTCTTTTTTGGACTAACCTATTATCTACGATTAAATTATAAATCTACAGGTTTTCGTGTTGATCCTAGATTTTTTCTTATTCAGATTATCTAATCTTTTTGCTTAGTCCCCAACTTTTGAACATGCCCCATAAACAATGTATTTCATGAATTATATAAAATAAAAAAACTCCAAAATCAAATGACTTTGGAGTTTTTGGAAA
>NZ_JAOZEW010000013.1 GCF_025847235.1 Flavobacterium shii | reverse complement strand
GTTAATCTCTCGCATTATTTCATTTGCAAACAATAATTACAACGGTAGCGAATACTTTTATATGGAACTCCTTTATAGATTCCGGGTGTTGAATCAACCCAGTCTTCTCTTATTATATAAAGACCTTTCATGGTCGACATAAAAAAAGCTTCTCCTTTTTTATCAACAGATAATTCTCTTTCCCAATTTTCGGGATTTAAAACTCTTAGTTTCGTTTTATTTGCTGCTGGAACACCATTCTGAAAAGCTTTTACATTAACCAACTTATCTATTGAATACACGCTAATATCCAAAAACTGCATTGGTAATTCGAATTTCTTATTAGCTACATCTCCTACATTATACGAAGCTGCCAAATAATCTATCGGAAGTATATTATCCCCTCCAGATTTGGAACGATCTACTACAGGATGTTTATCATTTATTCCTAAAATTCTATAAACACCATCTTTGTCCGGCACAAATATTCCTTCCCAACAATCGGCTTTGGGAGTAATTACAATATCGGTGCGTTTGCCTTTAGCATCAATAACAAAAACTTTGAAATCACCTATAAGTGCATGTTCTGTACCCGATTGACGATGACGCACACCATATTCATCTACATTCCCATAAATTACCTGAATAATAACGGGTTCATTTTTCTTTTCGGATCCCTTTATTTCCATCCAATAAGCACTGGCATGTCCAAATAAAGGAAAACTAAATATAGCTAATAAAACATATAATAATCTGTTATTTAAAAGACGCGTTGATTTCATTTTTCTAAACTGATATTTTCATTAAATAATTTATACAAATATACCTTTTATGATACTTTAAAGCATGGAGAATCTTTACTTGTATTAAGCTTGGAGCAAAAAAATATCCATACACTTTTTACAATGTATGGATATCTAATTTATAATCTAAAAAAATTATGGAGTATTCGATTTTGGTGCAACTGTTGGTGCAACTATATGAATCTCTTTCCATACGATTCCCAATTTCTCACAATTATTTTTTCTTATTTCATTTGCCAGAGGAATATTGTCCGAAAGCTTTTGACCGTACGACGGAATCATTTCCTTAATTTTCTCTTGCCACACTGCTGTCTTAAGTTCATTTTTAAAACATTTTTCTATAACTTTTAGCATAATAGAGACTGATGTAGAAGCTCCTGGAGAAGCACCAAGTAAAGCTGCAACACTACCATCTGAAGCTGTCACAACCTCTGTTCCAAATTGTAGAATTCCTCTTTGTGTCGTATTATCTATTTTTATAACCTGAACCCTCTGCCCGGCAATCTTAAGATCCCAATCTTCCATTTTGGCTTTTGGAAAATACTCCCGTAAAGAAGCCAAACGTTGTTCGGGGGTTAATACCACTTGTTCTACCAAATATTTTGTTAGCGGCACATTATCAAGTCCAGCTTCGAGCATTGGACGGATATTATAGAAATTAAAAGATGCTGGTAAGTCTGCCCAAGTTCCGTTTTTAAGAAACTTCGATGAAAATCCTGCAAAAGGGCCAAATAGCAACTCTTTCTTTCCGTTAATAACTCGCGTATCCAAGTGTGGAACCGACATAGGAGGTGATCCTACCGAAGCCATGCCATATACTTTGGCTTGATGCTGTGCAATTATTTCCGGATTATTACACACCAGCCACTCCCCGCTTACCGGAAAACCTCCATATCCTTTTGCTTCGGGAATATGTGTTTTTTCTAATAACGGAAGTGTTGCTCCACCGGCACCAATAAAAACAAACTTAGCATTTATCGTTTTGGTCTCATCGGTTTTTAAATCTTTTACATAAACCTTCCAAGTACCATCTTTATTCCTTTTAAAATTAGTTACCTCATGGTTTACTTCCAGTCTCATTTTACCGGATTTTACCAGATTTGAAGTTAATTCATTCGTAAGTGCTCCATAATTAACATCTGTTCCAATATCAATTTTGGTTGCAGCCACTTTTTGTGAAGGATCTCTCCCATTTATTACAAGCGGAATCCACTTACCAATTTGCTTCTGATCATC
Organism: Flavobacterium shii; assembly: GCF_025847235.1. Taxonomy (GTDB): domain Bacteria; phylum Bacteroidota; class Bacteroidia; order Flavobacteriales; family Flavobacteriaceae; genus Flavobacterium; species Flavobacterium shii. Next base: position 163,888 of record NZ_JAOZEW010000013.1, on the reverse strand, counting down.
CGAAAATTCCATTCCTGTAAAAAGTGGTTCTTTCTGAAGTGCCAAAAATCTTTTCTTCAAATATTTGACATTATCTTCTCCAATAACAAAACTCATATGAGGCGTTGGATTAATAAATGTTTTGGGAGGACCTATTTTATTTGCACCTACCAGATATGACCAAAACTCTTTGGAAATCTCAAAAGACTCATTTATCTCAACTGCTTTATGAGTATCAATAGTTCCATCTTTTAATTCGGGTGTATAGTTGAGTTCACACAATGCCGAATGCCCCGTTCCGGCATTATTCCAAGCTGCCGAACTTTCCTTTCCAACAGAATCAAGTCTTTCGTATGTAACAATAGATAATTTAGGTTCGAGTTCTTTGAGCATATTTGCCAAAGTCACACTCATAATTCCACCACCAACCATAACTACATCAACCGTTTCGCTTTCGCTACTTTTCTTATCAGTGCATGAACCCAATGTCAGGGCGCATAACAAACAGATTAAGCCCTTTTTCATTTGCTACTGATTTCGATTAAGATGCTTATGATTTTTGAAAAAGCAAACAAAAACAGGAATACTATAAATCCAGCTAAAAAAGTAAAAGCCGGTAAAATCCAACCACCAATTCCTCTTGGAGTTGCAATAAGATATATTGTTCCTATCAAGGTTCCTAGTCCAATAACAAAAGCCAAAAATGAGAATATTGATGCCAGCGTTTTTAGCGTTTTTTGCTGCTTTACAATGTTAGAAGAAATAGATGTAGTCATAATTATTACGTTATAAGTTATTAATAATAAGTTACTTAATTCTACATAAAGATAAAAAAAATATCGTTAATACTAAAAATCAGACATAATAATGATTTTTAGATTTCTTGCTAAATATCTAGTGTTCCGTTTCAGTTTTCAGTATTCGGTTAAAAAAAGGTTACTTAAATCTGTTTAATCTACATGTAAAACACTTCAAGCTTGTCTTTTATACTTCGCTCAGAATGAACAAGCTTCTGTTTAAATCTGAGGTATTTTTTTTCACTTCTTTAAATCTTGTTTCTCAAAGTCTTGCTTCTTTAAGTCTTGCCTTTCCAATCCTTACACTTCTACCTCTAAACTTTCGTTTTCTAATATCGTTTTTAACTCAGGTGCAAAACTCAATCCCCACTTATCAATTGCATCAATTAAAGGTAAAAGAGATTCTCCAGTTCCGGTAAGATAATATTCTACTCGCAGCGGAATTTCTGTATAAACAGTTTTACTCAAAAGTCCATGCATTTCCAGCTCTCTTAATTGGTTTTGTAATACACGTTTACTTATACCACTGATTTCTTTAACCAAATCTTTAGGGCGTTTTATACCTTTAGAAATTTCATCCAATAAACAAAATTTCCACTTAGAACCTACCACTTCCATTGCAACAGCAAGACCGCAATTATAATCTATCGGAATTTTTCGTTGATACATATCTTTAGTTTCATTTGTTAATTTACAAAAGTAAAGATAAAATGAAAGGTTTACCCCAATTTCCTATGATGATTAATTTATCACTACATGATTAATTCGTCCCTTATTGATTAATCCCTCAATGTGTTTGATCTTTGCAGTAGCAAAATTTAAAAAAAGCAACATGAAAACTTTAGTAATTATTATACATCCCGATTTAAAGAATTCGATTATAAACAAACGTTGGATTGAAGAATTAAATAAACACCCCGAAAAGTATCACATACATGGTTTACACAACTTGTATCCAGATGAAAAGATTGATGTTGAGAAAGAAAAACAACTTCTGGAAGCACATGATAAAATTATATTCCAATTCCCTTTTTACTGGTTTAATTGTCCACCATTATTCAAGAAATGGTTGGATGAAGTATTAACATACGGATGGGCATACGGATCAAAAAGTGGGTATAAACTAAGCAATAAGAAAATTGCCTTAGGAATAGCTGCAGGAATTAATAAAGAAGACTACAGTACAGCGGGCAGATACAAATACACACTGGAGCAATTAACGGCTCCATTCGAAATTACTTTTGATTACGTAAAAGCTGATTATAAACCGTTATTCGCCTTTTATGGTGCTGAATATAATGCCACGCCAGAAAGAATAGAAAAAAGCGCACAAGATTATATTTCTTTTATAGAAAATTTATAAAATCATAATTTAACCTCTTGTTAGACGCACTGCAGTGCGTCTCTCCCTTTATATTGTAATTGCACAATATATTACGCAAAAGAAATTATCACAAAAGAAATTATGATTTACTCTCTTTTAATTGCAAGGCTCTTTGCAAAAAACTTTGATTAGCAATTTTGTTTTCGGCTTCATTTATAGCTTTGAGCAAGTTATTTTTATTATCTGTAATCTCGTTGAGTACCTCTGCGATAATATCCCAGACTGGTTTCATCTTTAAAATAAGCTCATGCCCTTTTGCGGTAAGCATTATTAAACGTTTACGCTCATCTTCCTTATCTTTCTTGGAGCGAACAAGTTTTTGTTTCTCTAATTCTTTTAATAAACTAATCGTAGATGGATGTGTATAACCTATCTCATTGGCAATCTCGACTACACTCAGGACTTCTTTATGATAAAGCGTATAAATAACCGGAAACCATTTGGGCTCAAAATCAATATTATATGATTTATATACTAAAGCTCCCTCTTTACGCAATTGTTCGCTAAGGCGTTGTAGTCTTGTGGATAGTGCCAAAATACCCGATTCGTCTATTATATTCTTCATATCTGGCTTAAGGTTAAATGACAAAACACATTATCGGCTCCCATTACAGGGAATTTTTCAGGAAGAGCATCTTTATCTATTTTGACAAAATTATTCCTTTCGTAAAAACGTAAAGCTGCTTCTAATATCGATACTGTTCCCAAATATAAATCAAGTATATCATTTTCTTTGCTAAAAGCAATTAAAGTATCCAAAAGTTGTTGCGCAATAAATAACTCTTTGCCTCTATATTCCTTTTTTACAAACATCTTTCTTATCGCTCCCTCTCTATCATCGTATTTCACCAATGCTATGGTGCCTACTAATTCTCCATCTATAAAAGCGCCCCAAAAACAACCTCCCTTTTCATGATAAAAACTTTTTATTTCAAGAAGATCGGGCTGGTCTTCTAAAGTTATAGGTACATTAAATTCCTTTTGCTGGATATTTAAGATTAAATCAACTACTGCATTCGAATAGTCATTTTCAATAGGTACAATTACAGTTTTCATAGCTTAAAAATTTACAATTCAAAACTACGTAGTTAAATACGTAAAACAAAATTATTTTAAAAAAATATAACATTTATAAAATTACAAGTAGGCATTTGGAATCATAGAATAAAGAAACTAGCAAAGTAACGCCTTCCGTACTATTTGCAATTTTTGTTATGGGACCAAGCGAACCATTGATTCCTTTACTTTACTTTACTTTACTTTTCGGGAACACATCGATCCATAACCGAAACCACTGTGTTGGTTAGTGTTTTTTTTTGCAATATCAACTGTTGCCACCATGTCGCTTATGGTAATCTTAAGTCGTTATGGATATAATCTCATCAAAACAGAAAAACTAGAACGATATTCCAATGCTATAGGAGGTTTTGTAATTACAACTTGTGCTTTTGGAATGGTCTTTTTAGACTGGTAAATCATTATAATCTTCTTATAAATAACTATATTTATAACAAACAAAAAAGCTTTAAACTTCAATAAAAAGAAAAAAATGAATAAAATAATAGAACAAAAATTTCCTCTTGTTAATGAAGTTCTTAAAGGTATTGGACAAATAATGCTTCAGGAAAATATTTATACAGGCATATTTTTTACCATTGGTGTTTTCTTAGGGTCTACACCAATGGGTGTTGCTATACTTCTTGCTTCTTTAACAGGTACGCTTACCGCCAAGGCTTTAAAATATGATAAAGACGAAATTAGTATGGGGTTGTATGGATTCAGTCCTGCCTTAGTAGGTGTTTGTTTGATTTTTTTATTCAAAAACGAAGTCCTTATCTGGCTACTTGTTATTTTGGGAGCTAGTGCTGCTGCAATGCTTCAACATTTTTTTATCAAAAGAAAAATCCCGGTTTATACTTTTCCTTTTATTTTTGTTACCTGGGTATTAGTAACTCTACTTCATCAGTTTACAAATATTCCTCCTTCTGAATCTTTTATGAAGGTTCCAGATTTATCCAATATTGATAGCTTCACTTCTCAAGTCAATGGCTTTGGAGAAGTTATGTTTCAAGCAAATATTTGGGCAGGATTATTATTTTTTATTGGAGTTTATATCAATTCACCCATAGCTGCATTATATGGTTTGCTTGGTTCTGCCATTAGTTCTGCTCTGTCTTTTCATGGAAATGAACCAATTAATGAAATTCACATGGGATTATTTAGTTTTAATGCCGTATTGTGTGCCATAGCTTATGCAGGAAATAAAAAAATAGATGGAGTTTTCGTCCTAATTTCAGTTGTAATTTGCGTCTTCATAAATATCGGACTAGTAAATGCTGAAATTGGAATTCTTCAAAATGCGGGTGGTGCTTTTACTTTACCTTTTGTTTTAGCAACTTGTTTGGTTTTACCTCTTAAAAATTATATTTCCAAAAGCGAATATTTCACTAAACTGAGTGTTTGATTTTCTCTGAATAAAAGCTGACTAATATATCTCTTTTTCATACCACCCAAAAGAGCAAATTGTTCATTATCTTTACATTATAGTTTTCAATTTAAAAACATGTTATACAAAATTTCATTAGCTATAGGAATTCTTTTATCTCTTGTTTCATTATTTATTTTGAAAGAATCGCTCACGTTTATAAAAAAAAGTGAGCGAGCTGAAGGTACAGTAATTGGATTTGAAGAAATATCGGGAGATGGAGGGAGCAGTTATTCTCCGATATTTAAAATTAAAACTAAAGACAATCAAGAAATCACTTATACACATACATCATCAACAAGTCCTCCTAGTTGGGACATAGGAGAAAAAGCAACATTTTTATATAAATCCAATGATCCTGATTCAGCCAGGATTTTAACCTATTTTGGAGTTTTTAGTTGGTCAATTGTATTAATGGGAATAGCAATTCCATTGATAGTAATAGGAAGTAGTTATCATTTTCTGAAGGCTTATTTGCGTAAGCTTTAAGAAATAAATTGTAAATCTCGCTAAACGATATAAAATTATGTTTTACACCATTTGTCTAGTTATTGGGATTATCATTTTAGTCATTACAATTATCATTTTGAAAAGGGAGTTGACATTTGTTAAAAACAATGAACGAGTAATTGGAACAGTAACAAAACTCGAAGAAATAAAAGATGATGATGGAATTACTTATCTACCAATATTTAAATTTAAAACAAGCAAAAATCAAGATTATACTTATCGTCATCGGGTTACAAGTAATCCTGCAAAATGGTCTATTGGAGATGAAGTGAAATTTATATATGATCCCAATGAACCTACCACAGCAAGATTATTGAACTATTCATCAATTTTCAGTTGGACAATAATATTGCTTGCCTTTGGTATAGATTTAATTGTTGTGGGGATTGGTTATTATCTATTTCATGGCTATTTCTGATAACTTTAAAACAATAAATATTTTACTTTTTATCTAATAATTCGGCTATTTCCTTTTCAAGAATATTGCGATTAGCAAGGCTATTCGTTAGTATTACAAAACCCGAATTTAGTTCTGGTAAAAATTGCAACGAACTTCTTGATCCTCCCGATCCTCCACTATGTTCCAGAAGGAGTGTTCCTTTTTTAGTCTCATGAATAAACCAATTAAATCCCATAAAAATATTCATGGTATCATCGAACATATGCATTATCATTTGGGGCAAATTGTTTTGATAAAAAAAATACTTTTGCATAAAGACGACTAAAACGTTGTAGTTTTTTTGCTAAGAAAGGTTCACAAAAAGATTACAATTCATTTAACTTAAAACCCGAATTTTAAGGTATCTTTTTTGTAATTTCGCGCCCTCATATTTTGAATCCTTCCATGAAAAATAAACTAATAAATATCCCTCCATTACCAGCGGTACTATTAGCAATTATAAGTGTGCAATGTGGCGCGGCTATTGCAAAAACTCTTTTCCCTGCTATTGGTGCAGCGGGAACAGCATCCTTACGAATCGGTATTTCTGCATTAATATTATTATTGGTTTACAGACCAAACTTACGCATGATCACTCCCGCACAATGGAAACTTGTAATTCCATATGGTTTGTCTTTGGGAGCAATGAACTTGATCTTTTATCTTGCAATAGAACGAATTCCTGTTGGTCTGGGTGTAACATTAGAATTTATAGGACCTTTATTGGTTGCGGTTTTTGGATCCAAACGCATGGTAGATTACTTATGGGTATTACTTGCCGCAATAGGAATTGCACTTATTGCGCCATGGTCTAATAATGGAATCGACCTTATAGGAGTTTTATTTGCATTACTGGCGGGTGCTTTATGGGCAGCTTACATTGTACTGGGTGGAAAAGTTTCCAGAGTTATGAAAGATGGTGATGCCGTAGCAACAGGTATGTTATTTGCCTCTATACTTATCGTCCCTTTTGGAATTATGGAAAACGGATTAAGCAATCTCACACCTAGTCTTCTAGGAATGGGTGTCGCACTTGCCCTTTTATCTAGCGCAATTCCGTTTACATTAGAGATGAAAGCTCTTGGGCAACTTCCTCCACGCACCTTTAGTATTTTAATGAGTTTAGAACCCGCTGCAGCTTCAATTTGTGCTTTTTTCTTTTTACAAGAACACCTTACTTTTTATGAGATTTTAGCGGTTGGTTTTGTAATAATAGCATCTGTAGGATCTACGGTTACGGCTAAGAAGTAGGAGATTTTAGATTTTAGATTTTAGATTTTAGATTTTAGATTTTAGATTTTAGATTTTAGATTTTAGATTTTAGATTTTAGATAACTTTACGTCCTTCGCAAGCTCAGGAATACAATATTGCGTTTTGTAGTATTTCATACGCAAACCAAGCAACCTTTATCCCTTTGAACCTTTTCTAAAAACCTTTGAACCTTAGCACCTTCCTAAAAATTCTTAAATCCTCGCCCTAATACGACTTAAGGAAACTGGAGATACACCCATAAAAGAAGCTATTTCTTTAAGAGCAACTCGCTGAAATAAGTCTGGTTTATTCTCAAATATGTCTAGATATCTTTCTTCGGGAGTTAAAAGAATATAATCCAAATACCTCTTTTCTAACTTCATGGCTTCTAATTCGGTAATCGTTCTAGACCAATTGCATATTTCTAAATTGGTAGCATATAGCGCTCTCATTTCCAAAATATCAATTTTATACAAGATGCAATCTTCTAACAATTGATAATTCTCGTACCCCTTTTTATTATAAAGATATCCGAAACTAGAATTAATAATATCGCCTTCCTGAGCAAACCAAAATGTAATTTCCTTTTCGGCTTTTCTTATAAACGAACGGATAGTTCCTTTTTTTAAAATATAGGCATTCTTCTCCAGTTTAGTTTCGTCTATCAAAAGGTGTCCTTTATCAAATTTAACTTCCGTTAAAGTAGATTTAATCAATCGCAACGACTCATCAGAAATACCCCCTGATAAAGGAATATCAACAGAATCTATGTACATCATTATTTAGTATAAGTCATTATTAATTCGGTTTCACCGGTATGTTCTTCTATTTTCTCTCCCGAGATAAGAAACCCTTGTTGCTTATAAAAAGAAATAGAATTTAGATTTTTATTATACACACCCAATTCAAGCTTTCCATGCTTCTCTTTTACAAAAGAGATTAATTGCTTTCCGATTCCTTTTCCCTGACAACTTGGTACAATAAATATTGCCGCTATATAATTATCGATTAAAGAAATAAAGCCTAATACATCATTAGATTCTTCGTCTGTATAAACAAACGTCTTACTCGAAGGCAAATAAATAGATCGCATATCCTCAGTTTTCTCTTCCCAGTAAGATTGCTCTATAAAGTCATGTGCAATTACAGAGGCTGTTAACCATATATCGATTATTCTTGGCATATCCCCTTCTTTAAACGCTCTTATCATTTTTATAAATATTTAAAATCTGAGGCAAAAATACTTTTGATTTAATCAAAAACACTTTACTTAAGATAATAAATATTATTTAAGTTTGAGATGGAAAATATAAAGGTCCAAAGGTTGTTCAGTTTACACATAAACCAAACAACCTTTGAACCTTTGTCTCTTAGAACCTTAGTACCTTTCTTAAAAAAACCTTAGTACCTTTCTTTAAAATATTCCGATATAAAATTGATCTGCACCTGCAGTTACTTTTGCCCCCACAGTTCCATTAGGATTTGCAGAATTTACATCAAACATATAGATGTTCCCTTGAATACCAACTGGAGTTAATGCTATATAAAATTTTCCGTTTCTCACAACCGAATGTTGGTATTGAGTTAACCATAATCCTTTAGGCACATTTAAATCTACAATTGTATTGTTATTTAAATCGATTCTTGCCAATCCCCAAGAAGCAGAATAAGATGGCTCACCACTTGGTTTAACACCAATCTGGATTTTTTCATCTCCTATTTTTTCGTAAGGAATATAACCAATTCCGTTACCTGCATAAAACCAACCATTACTAGAAGCTTCTCTACCTAGCAATCCGCTTACACTATATTTATATGATTCATCGTATTTCCCATTTATAATTTTCACAATATTCAGCTCTTTACCATTACTTACCATTTGCATGATTTCACCAGTTTCATTAAAGTGTTGTGTAGGCGTACGGTATCCATTTGTAGCTCCCTTAACTTGCGAAGTACTAATTACGGTAGCATTTGTTAAACCTGGGTAATCTAATACCAATGTAAACGTTTTATCTGTTGGGTCATTAACGCCAGTTGTTGTATTAAATTTGCTTACAGATGTACCATAATACAATTTATTACCTGAGATAACAGGACAATCGATACGATCGATAAAATAACCTTCACTTGCCATAGTTCCTGGAAGAGCTACATCAATATCTTTCTTAAAATTACTGCCAAAATTCATTGCTTCTAAATCAAGAAGACCAATACTTGCAGTTATCTTGTGCTTTAAAAAATCTGTATTATTAGTTCCTCCAAATACTTTAACAGAAGTAATACTATGCACAGATCCAACTTTATCAGTCATTTTTGTAAAACGTACAGCTTTAATTCCTAATGGAATAGAAGCATCAAAAGTTGTTACTGTTTTATAATTATCTCCACCATGATACGTTAATTTATCTATAGTGCCTATTGTATAATTAAGACTATAAACAAGCGAACCATCCGATGATGTAAATACTCTTGCAGTACGAGATGATGTCATCGAAAATCCTTTTCCCGAGTATGATATCTCCCCTTGAGAAAGATCCGAAATACCTTGAAGATAAGTACCAGAAATAAGACCTGAACCACTTGCAAAAGCTAATTGAAAGTCTTTTTTTACTTCTGGTAATGTAGGAGCAACATCTCCATCATTATCATTACTACTACAAGAGCTTAGTAATGCTATTGCAAAAGCACCAGATAGTAATGTACTTTTTAAATTTCTAAATTTAATTTTCATTGCGATTATTTATTTTGAAGTTAATGAATAAGTTAATTTGGCATAAAATGCCCGACCTGGCTTTTGCAAACCGAAATTGTCAAATATTTGTTGATTAAATATGTTCTTTGCATCCACACTAATTGTGAATCTATTAGACGGAAAAGTAAAAGCAATTCCTAAATTATTGGAAAATTGTGTCGGAATATAGTCTAGATTCTTTCCACCAATATTTGCCCAATTCCTAAGAAATTTATCCACATAACTAATATTATAATAGATAGAAGTCTTTGATTTTTTCATAAATAAATTATCCTGATAATAAATAGCATTAACATTAAATTTAAACGAAGGCTCATTTCTTATTTGCATGCGATAAAAAAGATATGGAGCGCCATTGGCATCAAATCTGGTATTAAATAAAGCATCAAACTTGGATATATTAAGGGATAGGTTAAACTTCTTGCCATAATCGTAAATAATCTCAGCATCTATACCACGAGACATTACATTTTCCAGATTTTCAAATTGGGAATACGTAAAACTTCCCGCTCTTATCGATTCTCTAATCATACCTCTTGTATCTCTATAAAATATCGAAGTATTTAACCTAATCGAATGGTTATTGAATTTTAACGCACTCCAGTTTATACCAAAATTAGCATTGTAACTTATTTCAGGATTAAGCTCCCCTGCCGGTGCAAGTAAATTATCATTGATATTACCAAATAATTCATTGGCACTTGGAAGTCGCATCGCTTTTTCTGCAGATCCCAATAAATACAAATCAGAAGTTAATGCATAAGATAATGCAATACCGTACCCACTATAATCAGAGTTTTTAGTAAACACTTTCATTTCATAATTAGGCACGCCCGGAGTAATATCTTGCCTATAAGGCTCATTTGAAGTTGCCTTTTGAAAGTAATGTTTATAAAAAATATTCGTTCTCAGTTTTTGGGAAAAAGCTAAATTCTCATAAGAAAACGAAACAATATTTTTTTCTAAATCTCTAGTATTTTTTAATAATTGCATGCCCAAAGGCTCCAGTTCATCCGATATACCACGCACAAAATTATTATGCATATAATTAGCGTAAACCGTATTATTACTATTAATCGTATATCCTAAATTAGTACGAAGAAATAAAGTTTTGTCGGTATTTATGCCGAGGGTTTTGGCACTTGCAACCTCTGCCCCACTACTATATTTCACGTAAGTCCCATCTGGATACATCAATGGTTTTCCCGACCAATCATACATAATACCTACTGTATCTATTGCTTGTCTTTTTAAATAAGAATAGCTTGCATCAACTTTTAGTGAAAATCCTTTAGTAAATAAATCATTCTTACTATAGGTTAATGTTGCAATACTGGAATTTCGTCTGGTATGGCGGTCACCATATACATTATCCATTGTAATACCATGCTGAACTTCTTTATAATCTCTGGATAAGACACCACCAATCATAAACCTATCAGCCCAATTAACATCTGTAAAACCGGCTTCTATTCTGGTTCCATATGATTTATAGGCATCATGAAAACGTTTTGCCCTTTGGTTAGTCTTCGTTTGGCCAGTATAATCCTTAAACGTGATATTCTTTCCCCAAACCTCATAATTGTTATCACTATAATTATAAAACGCCGAAGCATCTACCGTAAAGCCATTCTCTTTTCGATAATTACTTGCTATATTCCATTGGTGCGTATTAAATGAACCCAAAGAATAAGATGTTATAAGAGAATTTCTAGTTTTCTTTTTTAGAATAATGTTAATTGCTCCACCCAATGCATCTTCTGAAAGGTTTGCCGGAACAACTCCTTTATAAACTTCAATACGTTCAATTAATGCGGGAGGAATACTATTTAAGGAATATGAAGATCCAAAATTTGAAGCAGGAATACCATCAATAAAAACCTTAACAGCATTACCCGAGAGACCATTAATATTATAATCAACCTTAGAGCCTAATCCTCCGTCTTGCCTAATACGAACTCCTGCCGAACGATCAAGCAACTCATTGGTTTGTATAGACTGCAAAGCCATCTTTTGAGTTTCAATCACATTTACAGCAAATCCCTTGGTTTCAACCTCTTTCTTCTCGGTCTTTACATTAATTATTACTTCTTTTAAACCTAAACTTTCCGAAGGTTCAACAATTAAAATAATCCTTTCATTACTACCTTTAAACTGTACGCTAATACTCTTTCGGGTAATTTCTATAGAACTTACTTCAATCTCATACTGCCCATATGTAAGGCCTTTAAATTCAAACTTCCCTTCATCATCGGTAATTATTTGGTGGTTTGTATTCTTAACTGCAACCGCCGCATAGGTAATCGGAGTTCCATTCTCAAGTTTTAAAACTCCCGACAGCGTTCCGCTTTGTGCTAATAAAGTCGATGGCAAAAAAAATATCCAAAGAAAAAAAACACCAAATTTTATAGATTGTGATAAGGAACATTTTCTTCTTAAAGTCTGAGCACTTTCATTTGTTACAAAACAAATTATTTCTTTTAACCCAAATATGAAATTCCATATGTTTGTTATGCAATCAGTTATTATATTTTTGATTGCTATAGAACAATCAGTGTAGTTTTTAAAACGCATTAAGAAGTATAATTGGCATTGTTAATTTGCCTGCAAAATTACCCCTAGTCTCTCTGGACAAGGGTTTCAATTAAGGATTATAACTTACACAAAAAGGATTGTTTTTATTTAGACTCAATACGGATACGATATATAAACGTATCTTTGTAACCAACATAGTAAGGATTAGAATGCAACTTAAAACCACGATAAAAGATATAGATTATAAACTCTGCGACCAGACATTTTTTGGAGAAAAAAAACAAGCTTATGATCTTATTGAAGATATTATCACATTCAATCACTCTGAGTATGGAAGCATAAAAGATAGTCAAACATTAGCCGGGTCATTTTTTATAAATTTTATTGAAGTAGACTTATTACAGCCTATAAAAATTGAGTATTTTACAGATGAGCCTGTCATACAAATGTCCTTTTTCATGAAAGGATGCTCCAATATGATGCACCATCAAATTCATTGCTTACCAGCTGGTACAAAACTGGCAAAACTTCCTTCTACACCTACAGCATTAGAGTATCTCTCGATATTAATACCGCAAGATATTTATATCAGACTTATAGATTCATTAGATTTGGATTATGAATTTATATCATCCTGTTCTAATGAAAATCCTGCAAAACAAGTAAAATATAGCGAAATGATGACCCCAGAAATTCTGGCTGCAGTAAGAGATATCGGGTCATGCGAAAGAACAGGTCATTTTCGCAGAATGTATATGGAAACAAAAGTTTCGGAATTGTTATTATTACAAGTAGAACAATTAACCCAAACACAAAAAGTTATGCATACAATTCCAAAAATTGACATAGAAAGAATGCATCATGCCAGAGAATTGGTCACACAAAACATTATAGCGCCGTGTTCCCTAATTGATCTTGCCCGGAAAGTTGGAACTAATGAATTCAAATTAAAGAAATACTTTAAAGAGATATTTGGTACAACAGTTTTTGGTTATCTGAACGAGCTAAAGATGAATGAAGCCAGACAAAAATTACTAAAAGGCGAGCAAAATATATACCAGATAGCCGAATCATTAGGCTATAAGTCCCCCAATCATTTTAGCACAGCATTCCGTAAATACTTTGGATACCCTCCAAGTCAAATCAAGAATCAAAATAATTATATCGGTTCAAGCCTTATGAAAGTGAAGGAAATAGTAATTAGTATGTTTTGTCCTTTTTTAACAGAACTGTCAGCACTAGATTTACTAATGATTTAATTTTATACAATAATAGAAGCGAAGTAAAAACCTAACAGTTCAATTAGTCACAACATAATTAAACAAGCTGAAATGCTGTTACAAAACAAAAATCCTGCTCAACTAAGCTGAACAGGATTTTTAAATTTTATAGACTATTGTTTTTTATTTTTTAATCAACTTAATTGTATTTACATTATTACCATCTATGACTTTTAGGAAATAAACCCCAGATGCTTTTTCTGAAATGTTTATAATATTGGTTCCTGTAAATGATTTTTTACTCAAAATCTTTTGACCCAAATTATTGTAAACTTCTACATCTAGGTCTTTAGTCAATTCTAAATTAAAAATACCTGTACTAGGATTTGGATGTAATCTTATTCCCTGAATTTTGGTATTCTTATCAACTCCAAGGGTTGTAAAAGCCACACAATCGGAAAAGTCATCGAAACCATTTATAGTAATATGAGCAGCATAATTTCCCGAAACAGTTGGGGTAAAACTTTGAGAAGTTTCATTTACAATTGGTAAATTAGTGTCACAATTATACCATTGATAAGTTGCATTTGCTTGACTTGCAGTAATAATTCCATTACTCACTGTTGAAGTTACATCGATTGGAATAATTGTTAAATCTAATTTTTCTGTAATACAATTAGTAGTTAACCCTGTATAAATACCAGAATCCTCATAAACAAATCCTGTATTTGTCCAAGTATAACCACCAACTGCCGAAACTGTCGTTGTATTACTTGTTATTGTTCCTATTGTTAAATTCAATTTTTCGGTAACACAATTAGTGGTTGTTCCTGTATAAATACCCGATGTAGTATAAAGTAATCCGGTATTCTCCCAAAAATAACTAGTACAAGCTGCAATTGTTACAACATTATCCGGTGATGCCGGTGATGCTATAATAACAAAATTTTGAATTAAAGTACTTCCCGAAGCATCTCTCACTAAACAATCATAAGTTCCAGCAGTTAAACCCGATGCCGTTGCTGCCGTACCACCAGATGGAGACCATGAATAAGAATATGGAGCGTATCCTCCAGAAACTACAACAGTTGCCGAACCATCTGCTCCTCCAGAACAAGTAACATCTATTTGACTAGGAATTATAGACAAAGAAGGCTCTGCAATACATTCACTCCCCGATATTACTGCACCATTAGTAATCCAGTTTGAAGTACTACCACTTAAGCTAAAATTAAATAAATTCCCTGTGTTGTTGTTTCCACTAGAATCCTTTAATGAAGTTACTGCACTATTATTTGTATTAACACTACCTTGATTGAATTTATAATAAGCCAATAAACCTCTTTGATTAGCACCTAATTCACAATTCATAGTATTTTGAATTTCTGCCTGAATTAAAGCACGATTCCAAATGCGAACTTCATCGATATCCCCATTAAAGTTGTAAGCATCTGAAAAACTGCCAATTGTAATATCATTACTCGTTAATACAATGTTTGAATTATTGCCGATGCTATTGCTTAAAATACCATCAACATATATACTTATTATTCCCGAATTTCTAACACCTGCAATATGGTGCCATTGTCCATCATTTACATCTACAGTAGACTCAACACCTGAACCTGATATTGAAAATACAGCTTTATTATCCTCAACTCCAAGCCAAAAATCTCCCGATTGTATACCTCCTACTACAACTTGTGTCTCTGTATTTGTAGTTTTAATCCAGCTTTCTACTGAGAAATCACTTGTACCAAAATTAAATACTGAATTATTAGGTATGCTAACAAGATCATCTACACCATCAAAATTAAGTGCTGCTGCTCGGGTTGTCATTTTGTGGATAAAAATATCTTGCACCCCAACAGAGGTAAGGTTATAAACCCCAGCATTTGGGTCAAAATTCACTGTGTCATAAAAACTTCCTGCCGTATATACATTTCCAGCAGTATCTACACTTATACCATATGCAATATCTGAAGAAGACCCTCCAAATGTTTTTGTCCAAGCAAAATTTCCAGTTTCATCCAGTTTTAAAACAAAAACATCGGCACTGGCAACAGATGTAAAATTAGAAACTCCAGCATTTGGGTCAAAATCGACAGTTCCCTGAAAATAACCTGTGGTAAATACATTCCCATCTAGATCTGTAGTTATACCATACCCAATATCACCTCTAGTACTACCTATTGATTTTGCCCAAACCAGATTACCTGTTACATCTAGTTTTGAAATAAAAATATCGCTACTTCCCATAGATGTGAGGTTTAAAATTCCAGCTCCAGGGTCAAAATCTACTGTTCCAAAAAAAGAACCTGTCGTGTATACATTACCGGCAGTATCTACACTTATGGCATTCCCAGAATCAGCACCAGTACCTCCCATTGTTTTTGCCCAAACCAGATTACCTGACACATCTAATTTTACAACAAAAATATCATTGTCCCCCATAGACGAGAAGTTAGCAACTCCTATACCAGGATCAAGATCTGCTGTTCCATTAAAATAACCTGTGGTATATACATTCCCAGCTGCATCTGTAGTTATGCCTTGTCCAGAATCCAGACCAATTCCACCCAATGCTTTTGCCCAAACAAGATTACCTGCAGCATCTAGTTTTACAACAAAAATATCTAGACTACCTGCTGACGTGAGATAAGAAACCCCAATATTAGGATCAAAATCTGCAGTTCCAAAAAAACTTCCTGTGGCATATACATTACCAGCTGCATCTACACTTATGCTATACCCCGTATCAGCAGCAGCACCACCCATTGCTTTTGCCCAAACCAGATTACCTGCTGTATCTAGTTTTAAAACAAAAATATCGCTACTATTAGACGTGAGATTATAAACCCCTGCATTGGGATCAAAATCTATTGTTCCAAAAAAAGTTCCCGTAACATATACATTGCCAGTAGCATCTACAGCTATAGCATTCCCCATATCATTATTACTCCCGCCAATGGATTTTGCCCAAACAAAATTGCCTGCAGCATCCAGTTTTGTAATAAAAATATTATTAGCTCCTCTAGCTATGAGGTTAAAAACCCCTGCCCCAGGGTCAAAATCTACCGTTCCTGTAAAATAACCTGTCGTATATACATTGCCTGCAGCATCTACAGCAATACCCCTTGCAAGATCTGTAGAGGGACTCCCCATTGTTTTTGCCCAAGCTAAATTGGCATCTTGAGCTTGCATTTTTGTAATGCTTAGTAACACAAAAAATAAGAGTAACAGGGATGTTTTTGTCCAATAATTAATCTTTTTCGGAAAATTAAAGGGCATTGAAAGTAATTTTTGTTTCATTAAAGTCTACATTTAGATTAGTTAAATAAGATTGCACCAATAAAAATGTAGACTTTAATAAAAGAAAAAAGCCTAAATTTTGTTCTCAATTGATACGCAGCAAAATTAGATAACAATAAAAGCATCCAGTAGCCCATTAAGACATATCGATAGCCCGAAACGACCAAAAAATACTCACTAATAATATCCCTATTTTTATAGATAAACGAAGTGCCTTTGTCGCTCTGAACCTTTAGACGTACTGCTGTGCGTCTCTAAAGAAAACCTTTAAATCTTTAATTCTTAGTCTCTTTCTTAGAAAACAAATTCTCTACTACCCAAGCAGGACCAATCATTAAAAACTGAAGATCTTTTAAAAAAGAAGGTTTTTTACCCTCAATATTATGTCCATAAAATTGCCCAATCCATGCTAGAACAAAAACACCAATAGAGAAAATCCATAATGGAAAAACCTTTCCCATGTAATAATTTACCACCAGGCAAATCGCCGATAAAATAGCAATCTTAAAGGCCATTGCAACCGACAATCGGATATAAAAAAGCAGTACAAAAAGCAATACCACCACAGCCCAATTTTCGATTATTGGAGCATTTAATTTTAAAGTATTGGCAATAAAACCACTTGGAATACTCATCAATAAACCCACTATAGAAAAGTAAATAGCCGGTACACATATATAATGTATCGCTTTATTTTTCGGATTCTGATGACTCACTGCATATTCTTCAAACCATTGTTCTAATGTTCTCATTTTTCAGGATTTAGCTATTTAACAAATTTATTAAATATTCCCGAATTAATTATGACTAATAACCCTTATTACAAATACACAATACCCAAAGAAACAACTAAGTCTTAAAAGCAAAAAAACCAATAGAAACCTCCACCCGAAATTGTGAATATCTATTTTATAAATTGTCGATTTTATTTTCTTTAAAATCTATCTTTGACACCCTTAAAAAAAAATAGAAATGAGCACAACTTGGTACGAATGCAAGGTAAAATACAGAAAAACAGATGATATTGGGACACAAAAGGTTACAACAGAACCTTACTTGGTAGATGCATTATCTTATACAGAAGCAGAAAGTAGAATTAATGAAGAAATGTCTGCTTATATCAGTGAAGAATTTAAAATTACGAATATAAAAGTGGCAAATTATGCCGAGATACATCCTTTTGAAAATGCAGACCGTTGGTTTAAATCAAAAGTTTCTTTAATGGCTTATGACGAAGAAAGCGGTAAAGAACGTAGGTCGAATATGTATATCTTAATACAAGCTAATGATGTAAAAGAAGCGTATGACAATACCATTTCTATAATGAAAAACACTATGGGAGACTATACTATTCCTGCTATATCGGAATCTCCAATTATGGATGTTTTCCCATATTTTAGTGGTGAAGAAGGTGAATTGGAACAATTAGAAAGATTCAACGCGCTTAAAGGATCTAAACCAGAATTAGTTGCTGTAGGAGATATGGGTGAATCAATAGAAAATCTTATAGAAGCTGAGTAAAAAAGGTGCTAAGGATCTAAAAAGGTACTGAAGTACAAAGAGACAAAGGTTCAAAGGTTATTTAGTTTGTGGTTACTTTTGTACACAAACTAAATAACCTTTGAACCTTTTTAATTAAAAACGTACAATGTACATCTCTACAAAAACCTTTGAACCTTTGAACCTTTTCTCATAAATTATACTCAAAAACACCATCCCATAATTCATCGATTTTTATAAGTGCTTTATCTAGTGGGATAACTTCCCATTTCCCATTCGTTTCTATACCAAGACCTATACTTTTTAATTTCAGTAAAGCATCATTTACATCAAAATCCAGTTCTGTATCTAACTTTGTTACAAACCATGATTCAATTTGAGAGTCGAGTTCTTCAGCAGTTAATGGATTCTTGCTTCTGTTTAAAAAAGCATAAGCCAAAATCGTTTCCTTAAGCACTTCCTCTTCCGAAGAGTTTAATAAAGAATAAAATGCACCGCTGTTGTTTCCTAAGTTCTTAAAGTAAAGACTATCCGACAGCATTTTGGAATATTTAATCTTCTTATTCACAAAATTACTATACTGGCGAAATAAATAAGCAGACAATACTCCCAACGCAATTAAACCTTGATTTAAGGAAGCTTTACTATTTAACAAATCAATTTTCTCCCCCGATTGGTACGCTCCATACATACCAATTAATGCAGGAATCACCGTAGTACTTAATAACGAAACACCTCCAAAAATACCAGGTACCCAGAGAAATAATTTATCTGTAGTAGACATCATAGGAACTGCATTTGGGAAAATCGTTTCAAGGTCATTTTTAGGAACACGCTTGAAGATTTTTAAAACTACAGATCCCGGATCAATAGGCATTTTCCCTAGTTTAACCTTTTTCTCGCTAAGATAATCGGCATCGTTATAATTAAGATAAATCATAACACGATCATAGTATTCTATCTCTATTTCTTTCTTCCAAAAAATAAATTTAGTCACTTTTTCTTTCGCTTTATGCTGACCCCGAACATATAATTCGTAATCTTTAAATGCATTAAAATCTATCGAAAGATTTAAACCTATTAAATCTGATTTTTTAAAAGCTATATCTAATGTTTCCTGATCAATACGTCTATAATTACCATGCTCCAAAACCGTAAGAAGTGTTTCTTTAAAAATAGAGAAATCACTTTTTCCAACAAAAGCTTCTCGCTCTTTCGGACTTAAATCTGGGTCGAATAAAGCATAATTTTGCTTCAGATTTCGGTTAAGATTAAAGGCTTCATAATGATAATAATGTTCTATGATATCGAATAATTTTTTAAAATCATCAACCTTTTTTGTGTCATCAGAAAATGAGGCTATTTGTTGTTCGAGTAAGAATTCCTTGTTAAAGGGAATATAATGTTCTCGTTTCATATTGTATTCTGGGGCTTTAATTTTGAGTGGTATGTTTTAAGATTCTAAGGTCCAAAGATACAAGGCTTTCTTTAAAGTTAAAAGTTTTTTAGGCTCAAAACGATAGAGAAACAAAGGTTAATAAGATTTTTTATTTTGTAGTTTCATTGTGTTTATTTTTTCGTTTTAAAACCCCACCCTACACAAATATCCCTGACTTTGCATCATTTTAAAACAAGTACAGACACAAACTATTCATAAAAAAAGCATAGTGTAGCATGAGCCATTTCTATTAGCCTACCTTACACAAAAAATAATGGCAATAGAACATAAGGTTCGGCTCGTTGAAGCATTGTTCGATCGTCTTGAAATTGAAATTACTGCTTTCCAATCAGAAACTCATTTGTATTGTAACGCTGGTTGCGGAAAATGTTGTTCTACACCAAATATAGATGCTTCACCTTTAGAATTTCTACCTTGGGCATTTCATTTATTTCTAAACGGCAAAGCCGAAGAAACCTTAACAGAATTAAACAATGTTTCTAGTAAAAACTGTCATTTATACCGTCCACTTTCTGTCTTGGAGTATCATAAAGGAAGTTGCAGTAATTACCGTTATCGCGGATTAATATGTCGCCTTTTTGGTTATGCCGCAAATACCGATAAATATGGAAAACTACGATTGGCAACCTGCAAAATCATAAAAGAAGAACAACAAGAAAACTTCAATGCAGCCGAAGAATTAATTAACAAAGGTAAATATGTACCTATTTTTACCGATTATTATATGCAGCTTGCACAAATAGATCTTAGAATGGGAAGAACTTTACTCCCTATAAATGAAGCTCTAAAAATAGCTATCGAAGAAGTCTTGCATTATTATGCCTACAGGCCATTCCCCGGTGGATTGGAAAGTATTGCTTAATTTATAGGCTCAAAGACACAAAGTTATTTTTAAGGTTTAGGAGACTATAAAGATTTGTAGTTGCAGAAACTGCTGCGCAAAGTCGGAGACATTTACGCAGCTATGCAGCGAGACTTTTATCTGTTTTAGAAATTGTAAAAAAATTCATCAAAGCCAAAGACATTTGCCTGCGATTTCGATGAGAACTTGGTAAACGGCATTTAGCAGGATTGGCTCCTTAATGAAAAAATAAGTTATTCAAAATTTACTTCAAATTATTACTACAGAAATACCATCCTCTCTAAATCAAATATTTACACTTATTTTATTATTTATTTTTTGTAAATTTGAAGTAACCCCTCGCTTGGAAGTTTATGCTTCCAAAATTTTCGTTTGTTTAAATTAATCGTTCTAAAATAGAAATACCCCAAAGCATAAATCAGGTTTCATACAAATATTCTTGTGGGTTCTTTTAAAACAAATTACAAGTAAAACTGAATGCCTTTTTATCAATAAAAACGTCCTTATTTTATTCTAATTAAAAAATAAAACTATGCGAGTTCCTGTCATCCGAAAAAACATAATATTTAGCCCAGATTCCAAAAGAGTTGTTGCCCGGTATTTTATGAATGGTGATGAACGGACCCAACAAATGGTTGGTCGCATAATGATGCTGGATGAGAAACAGGTCGAAGAAACCTTAGAGCAAACACTTCGTGAATTTGCCAGACGTCATCGAAGCATTTCTAGTACTTTTTTTAAACATTGCGAAAAAATAAGGGGAATAATTGAAGGAATGAAAATTGATTATTATGGGCTGTCTCTACAACGAAAAATGCTCATCGGCTCTTACTGTACAATGGAATATGCTATAGAATCGGCAGCTTTTTTTAACCCATCTATAGTCGAAGATTTTGATCAGTCGGATCTCGAAATTGGCGAAAAACGTGTTATCATTTCATTCCGTGCTACTGGCGAAGGTCATATTTCGTCAATTGTTTTTAGAAGAGGAATTCTGGATAAGAATAACAATCTTCAGGTAATGAAAAATGGTAATAACATTGATAAAGCAGAGATTGTACACAAAAGTTTATACAACAAAGAGCGATTTTTATTGAAACTGGGCGAAATGCATACAGAGGACAAATACATCGCTCAAATTATGCAGGATCTGCCAAATGAATTTGAGTATGCTGTATTAAAAAGTTTGGTAAATATAGCATTAAGTGATCCATCAATTCGTCAGGAGAGAAGAACGGCGCTTGAAGAAGTAATTTGGTTGGCAGATTCATTTTATGATATACAATTCAAACACGATTCGGATATCACCGAACGGGTTGTGTTCCCAATATCCGAGTCGGAAAGTAAGGGGATTGAAGACGCTCGTTTTGTACGCTTTGTTGATGATGATGGATCCAGTCGGGTAATGGCAACCTATACGGCTTATAATGGTCATACCATTCTGCCAAAGCTCATTTCTACCGAAGATTTTTATACATTCCGTATAATGCCCTTGCATGGAATTGGAGCTCAAAATAAAAACCTGGCACTATTCCCAAAAAAAATAAAAAATAAGTATGCGATGCTTTCCCGAATAGATGGTGTAAACAATTACATTATGTATTCTGAGAGAGCTACACAATGGAATAATCCCATTCTTCTCCAGGAACCACGTTATACATGGGAGTTTACACAAATTGGTAATTGTGGATCTCCGCTTTGGACCGAAGAAGGCTGGCTTGTTATCACCCACGGTGTAGGCGCTATGAGACGTTATTGTATAGGTGCCTCCCTATTTGATCTTGATGATCCATCAAAAGAAATAGGAAGGCTTAAAGAACCTTTACTTTCTCCATTAGAAGACGAACGAGAAGGTTATGTTCCTAATGTTGTATATTCTTGCGGTTCGATTATTCATAACAACAGTCTTATACTCCCTTACGCTGTATCGGACTATTCCTCGACTTATGCTATAATTGATATGATAGAATTACTAGATGCATTGAAGAAAAGCAAATTATGATTTGAAAAAGTTTTCAAGGATAAACCAACATAATTTACTCACACACCCAATTATTAATCAACACTTTAAACACACAAACCATATAAAAGTCATTAATAAAAAATGGCAAAAGACAAATCTTAATAAAAGGTTTATAAAAAAATTAACAACTGAGACAGCCAATAAAAAGTATCTTTGCCCCTAACTATGACAAAAAAGTTCTACATATTGCTACTTGTTACGCTTGGTTTCTTAATGGGACCAACGCTCACTTATGCGCATGGAACAAAAAAAGAAATGTCATGTTGTAAAAAAGAATCTGCAGTAAAAGACTGTTGCAAGAAAAAAGATTCTAAAAAGAAAGATCACGATTGCGATAAAGGTTGTTTAGGAAACTCTTGTGGTTCTGCAACTGGTGGCTGTGGTTTTTCGCCAATGGCACTTTTTCAAACAGAAAACAATTCCCTTTTTAGTTTTTCTGAAAGAAAACAAAATTACTATTATTCTGAAATCTTTATTTCTTCAGATTTCCGTTCTATCTGGCTTCCACCTAAAATAAGCTAGATTTATTTCCCGACAGCCATAAGTCTGTCTTATCCAAAGTCATTTTAAGACTTTAAAATCAAAAAACATTTTTTAATCCCAATTCTATTCACAGAAATAGCTGTATTTGCTATAGTTTCTGTTGTGTTTTAGGATTAATTCATCCAAAAAAAATTACATACAATGAACTCAATAAAAAAATTATTGATGGTAATGACGCTATTACTATCAGTTACTTACGCCAGTGCGCAAATAAAAAATAAAACTACCGAAACTGTAAAAATCAGTGGAAACTGTAGTATGTGTAAAAAAGTTATCGAAACTGCAGCAAATATCAATAAAGAAGCCAAAGTAAACTGGAATGAAAATACTAAAGTGGCAACCATTACTTACGATAACAAGAAAACCAACCTTGATGCTATACTAAAACGTGTTGCTGATGCAGGATATGACAATGAAAAATTTTCAGCACCAAATACAGTTTACGATGAATTACACGGATGTTGCCAATATGATAGAGAAGTAAGCCCTAAAAAAGCGCAATAATCTTAATCAAAATCATTTAAAGCAAATATCATGTCCAAAATAAAAAATATAATCACATTAATTACCCTTATTGCAACAGTTTCTGTAGCAAGTGCTCAAATAAAAATAGGAGATTCTTTTCCAGATGTTCAGCTTCAAAACAATAAGAATACTACCGTTAAACTAAATTCTTTTAAAGGAAAAACAGTTTTGGTAGACTTTTGGGCTTCATGGTGTGCTCCTTGCAGAATGGCCAATAAAAAATTGGTGAAACTATATGACCAATACAAAGGTCAGAACTTTGAAATTGTTGGAATATCAATAGATATCGACAAAGCAAAATGGTTAAAAGCCATCGAAAAAGATAAACTGAAACACCAGCAATTAATCGACCCTAAAGGTTTTGATGCTAAAACGGCTGTAACTTTTGGAGTAGATGCTTTGCCATCGACTTATCTTTTTGATGCATCAGGAAAACTGATTGCTATAGACCCAACCGAAGCGCAAATAATTGCTCAAATCAAAAAAAACAAATAAAAATGAAAACCTTACATATAAAATTCATAGCCGCTACACTTTTAGTATTATTAACAAGTGTAAATTCTTATTCTCAAATCACTAAAGCCGAAATAATCGCAACAGGATTAACTTGTTCTATGTGCTCTAATGCCATAAACAAGCAATTAAAATCTTTTACAGAAGTAGATAGCATTGCTACAGACTTAAACACAAATACGTTTACAGTTTACTTTAAAAAAGACAATTCATTACAGCCTAAAGTATTGAAAAAAGCGGTTGAAAAAGCTGGTTTCTTTGTAGGTTCACTGGTTTTAACCGCTAAGTTTCACACACCAACAATTGAGGATAATACAACCCTAAAAGTTGATGATGCTACCTATACTTTCATCGATATTAAAAACCCTGTAGCTCATGCTGAAGCAAAATACAGAGTGCTGGATAAAGGTTTTGTAACCCAAAAAGAGTACAAAAAACTAGTTAAATCATATTCTAAGTATCCTGGTTATGCTACAGAAAATGAGGATGATTATTACTTAAAAGCACTATAAAAAATGAAATATCTATCATTAATCTTCATCTTCTTTATTTCATACAATATAGATGCCCAAGAATTATTTGTAGTAACCGAACCCGCTAGTAACGCTCCGGCGGGCTCTATCGGGGTTCGTGTTGGGCAATCGCTTATGGATAACAAACACGAAAGTGGTTCTATGTACAATTTAACACCCGAAGTTACTTGGGGAATAAATAAAAATCTGATGGTTCGTACCTCGGCATTTTTAAGCAACCAAGAAAACGGGTTAGGCCTTAAGGGTGGTGGTTTTTATGCCAAATACCGATTCTTTTCTGTAGATGATTTGCAGAGTCATTTTAGGATGGCTGCCTTTGGGCGATACAGTTATAATAACTCGTTTTTTAATCAGGAAGCTATAGACTTAGCCAACGGAAATTCGGGTTACGAAGCTGGTTTAGTAGCAACACAATTAATTCATAAAGTGGCATTAAGTTCATCTGTAAGTTATGTGCATGCACTTAATAACCCAGATTATAGTTTTCCAGATGCTTTGGGCAAAAATGCTGTAAACTATACGTTTTCGGTAGGTAAATTAATGTATCCTAAAAAATATACGAGTTATAAACAAACCAATATTAATGCAATGTTGGAGTTTACGGGACAAACAATTACCGAAAACGGAAAGTCATATCTAGATGTAGTTCCTTCTATTCAGTTTATCATTAATAGTCAGGCGAGAATAGATCTTGCATACAAAAAAGAATTGTATAGCTCTATGCAACGTGCAGCATCTGATGGTGTTTTCTTAAAACTAGAGTATACTTTTTTTAACGTAACTAAATAATTTTAATTCTATCTAACTCTTTGCGAAAGGAACGCAGATGATACGGATTTACAAAAGTAAAACCGCGGATTAAAAACGGATTTTTTAAAATAATATCTGAAAAATCCGTTTAATCCGTGTTTTCGCCTTAGCGAATCCGTTTAATCCGCGTTCTTTTATACACAATTTAAGTTAAAAAATAGAGATCTCTTTTTAGTAGTGTAAAAGGTCGTTTTACTCAAAAAAATAAGGTCTCATTCCAAGCCTAACAGGTTTCTAAAACTTGTTAGGTTTATTTCTATAAAAGTCTAAAACGCATAACTTTTACATCTAAATTAACACCCGTCTGATAATTAAATTTTATTTTCGTGTTTCTTATGGCAAAAAAATTCTACATACTATTAATTATAACGTTAGGTTTCTTTATGGGACCTACGCTTAATTTTGCACGTGGAATTAAAATAGAAAAGATATGTTTTAAAAACAAAACATACTTAAAAGCCTCTTGTAAAGAAACAGATTTTAAAACAAAAGAACGCAGATGTGCTAAAGGTTGCATAGAAAGTTCTGCCGATTGTCCTGTGGTTTACTGTAGTTATTATTCGCCAATGATTTCTTTTCAAATAGACAATCATTCTTTTTTTAATTTTTCTGAAAGAAAGCAAAACTATTATTATTCAGAAATCTTTATTTCTTCAGATTTCCGTTCTATTTGGCTTCCGCCAAAAATAAGCTAGATTCCTTTTGCGACAGCCATAAATGCGTTTTGTCCAGAACCATTTTAAAGCTGTAAATCATTAAAAAAACCAATTCTATTCAGGATATAACAGCATTTGTTATGTTTCTGTTGTGTCTTGGAATTAACTCTTTCAAAAATTACAAAAACAATGAATTCAATAAAAAATACATTGATAGCAATAACCTTATTATTAGCTATTACATCCGTTAATGCACAAATTAAAAAAGGGAATTCTTTCCCAAATATCCAACTACAAAATGATAAGAATAAAACAGTTAAACTAAATTCTTATACGGGAAAAACAGTTTTAATAGATTTTTGGGCATCTTGGTGTCCGTATTGCCGAATAGCCAACAAAGATTTGGTAAAATTATATGATAAATACAAAGGTCAAAATTTTGAAATTGTTGGAATATCTATAGACATTGATAAAGCAAAATGGTTAAAAGCCATTAAGATAGACAATCTAAAACATCCACAATTAATTGACCCTAATGGATTTGATGCTAAATCGGTAGCCATCTTTGGAGTAAAAGGAATACCTAGCACGTATCTTTTTAATTCTTCAGGAAAATTAGTTGCCATCAACCCAACGGAAGCACAAATAATTGCTCAAATCAAAAAGAAATAAGTGTTGCATTAGAAAACACTATCTAAAATAAAAATTATCACCAGAACAATCCGTTCTGATTAAACTTATAAAATGAAGAAAATCTTATATTTATTATTGCTGGTTTTTGCTTTTGCCAAAGTCCAGGCACAGATTATAAATCCTGTGAAATGGGAAGCTTCAATTGAGAAAAAATCCACCTCAGAATTCGTTCTTTCTTTTAAAGGAGCTATCGAATCAGGTTGGCATGTGTATTCTCAATTCACTCCCGAAGATGGTCCGCTACCTGCCGAATTCCTTTTTCATGATAACAAGAACAATTACGAACTTGTTGGAAAAGCAACCGAAAGCGAAACGAAACGAGCCTTTAATGAAATCTTTGGTGTAGATGAAATCTTCTTTTCAGACAAAGTAGTTTTTACTCAATTAATCAAACAAATTAATCCTGAGAAAGAAACCATACAAGTAGAACTTTCTTACCAAGTTTGTAAAGAAAATTGCATTAGCGAAACAAAATATTTTGAGTTTAATCTTAAAACGCTTGAAGCAAAAGAAATCCAGGCTGCAGCAATTGTAAACGAAAAAACGACCAAAACAGACGCAACAGTTACGGTAGAAAAAAAAGCAGAACCTAAAGAATCAGATTCTAGTTTATACATGATTTTCTTTATTGCTTTTTTATCTGGATTTGCAGCATTACTTACGCCTTGCGTGTTCCCGATGATCCCAATGACAGTAAGTTTCTTCACAAAACAAAGTAAAACCAAAGCCAAAGGAATCAAGAATGCCATCATATATGGCGTTTCTATCATCTTAATTTATGTGTTTCTAGGAAGTGTAATTACCTTAATATTTGGTGCCGATGCCTTAAATGCATTGTCTACCAATGTTTGGTTTAATATTATTTTCTTTGTGTTATTGGTTGTATTTGCTTTATCCTTTTTAGGTGCTTTCGAAATTATGTTGCCTAATTCTTGGGCAAATAAAGTTGACCGTCAAGCTGATAAAGGAGGCATATTAGGAATCGTATTCATGGCATTAGCACTTGCCATTGTTTCTTTTTCTTGTACTGGTCCAATTATAGGAACTTTACTTGTAGAAGCTGCTTCTAAAGGTGGTATTGCTCCAATTGTAGGGATGTTAGGTTTTTCATCTGCATTAGCATTACCATTTATGCTATTTGCTATGTTCCCAGGTTGGTTAAATACATTACCAAAATCTGGCGGATGGTTAAATACAGTAAAAGTATTTTTAGGTTTCCTAGAACTGGCTTTAGCATTTAAGTTTTTATCTAATGCCGATTTGGTATTGCAATTACATTGGTTTGAAAGAGAAATTTTCTTAGCCATTTGGATAGCAATATTCGGTACGTTGGCATTCTACTTATTCGGAAAAATAACCTTGCCACATGATTCTTCTTCGTCATCTATTTCGGTAGGGCGATTGTCTATGGGATTGGTTGTATTGGTATTTACCATATATATGATTCCGGGATTATGGGGTGCGCCTTTAAAACTAATAAGTGGCTTCCCTCCACCTATGACATATAGCGAATCTCCTTATGGTGTAGGTGGCTCAAGCAAACAAACAGCATCGGCAATAGCATTACCAGACGGAGCGCACAAAGGTCCGCATGATATTATGGCTTTTACCGATTATGAAAAAGGATTGGCTTACGCCAAAAGTGTAAACAAACCTATTCTCTTAGATTTTACAGGATTTGCTTGTGTAAATTGCCGAAAAATGGAAGATTATGTTTGGTCTGATCCACGTATTTTATCAATATTAAATAATGAAGTAGTTTTGATTTCTCTATATGTTGATGATAAAAGAGAATTACCTATCGAGGAACAATATACCTCGAAAGAAACAGGTAAAAAGATAAAATCAATAGGGAACAAATGGAGTGATTTTCAGATTACCCACTATAAAGCAAATGCACAACCGTATTATATTATACTAGATGCTAATGAGCAAAGCCTAAATAAACCTACTGGATATACGCCAGATATTACGGAATATGAGCAATGGTTGAAATCTGGAATCGAGGGATTTAAAAAGTAGCTTCTATGTAATTAACCGCAAAGTTCGCAAAGGGTTACGCAAAGCTCGCAATCCCGAAGCCTCGGGATAAAATCTTTGGCTAAAAAAATGGAACGCGGATAACGCGGATTCGCTATCGCGAAAACACGGATAAAAACGGATTTTTAAAAATTTAAATCCTTTTAATCTGTGGCTAAAAATTAACCGCAAAGTTCACAAAGGGTTACGCAAAGCCCGCAATCCCGAAGCCTCGGGATAAGATCTGTGGCTAAAGAAGTATTCAGTACAAGTATACAGTCTCAGTGCCTTTGTTCCTTTGAACCTTTGAACCTTTGTACCCCAAAAAACTCAGAACCTCAGAACCTTTGCAACTAAATAAAAAGTCTGCTCAAAATAATTTTGAGCAGGCTTTTTTATGATAATTTCAGCCTTAAAATCCTCATACATGAAAACTATCTTATTTTCTATATTTAGAGGTTAATCTACAAAATGAAATAGTAACTTTATGGCGATGAAAATTTTAATAATAGAAGACGACCAAAGAGTAGCCGAATTAATCCAAAGGGGACTAGATGAGCATGGTTTTACGCCTACACTTGCCTATGATGGTATCTCTGGTAAAAAGTTAGCCCTTAATAATCAGTATGATCTGATTATTACCGACATAATTTTGCCAAAACTTGATGGTCTTGATTTGTGTAGAGAAATACGCCAGATTAAACCCGATTTACCAATCATAATGTTAACTGCATTGGGTACTACAGATGATAAAGTGGAAGGTTTTGACGCTGGAGCGGATGATTATCTCACAAAACCTTTTGAAATGAGAGAACTTTTGGTTCGTATAAGGGCTTTATTAAAACGAAGTAATGGCAGTATAAATAATACAGGCTTCATTTTGAAATATGACGATCTTGAAATGAATTTGCAAACCAAAAACGTAAAAAGAAACGACACCGAAATTAATCTTACTCCTAAGGAATTTAAACTATTAGAATATATGCTTCAAAACTCGGAGCGTGTTTTATCTCGAACAGAAATCGCAGAAAAAGTATGGGATACTCACTTTGATACTGGTACAAACTTTATCGACGTATATATTAATTACCTGAGAAAAAAAGTTGACAAAGATTTTGATAAAAAACTTATTCATACCCGATCCGGAATGGGATTTATTTTGAAAGCAGAATGAAAATCAGAACTCGATTAACCATATTATTTACTCTCATAACAGCTACTATTTTATTAGTATTTGCTGCTATTATCCTTATTTCTGCAAAGGAAAACAGGGAAAAAGAGTTTTATACATTATTAAAAAAAGAAGCCATCACCAAAGCTAACTTATTTTTTAATGCCAAAGTAAACAAGAAAATATTACAAGATATTTATAGAAACAATCGCACTACATTAAATGAAGTCGAGGTTGCCATTTATACAACTTCATTCCAATTATTATATCATGATGCTGTTGATATTGATGTTGTAAAAGAAACAAAACCAATGATTGATAAAATCATTCAAAAAAACGAAATACAATTTTATCAAAATGATTGGCAAGTTATTGGGATAACATATAAATTTCAAGGGAAAGAATATATCGTTACCGCTGCAGCATATGATGGATCCGGGTATATCAAATTCCATAATTTGCTTGAAACCTGCATTATTGTCTTTATTATATCTATTTTATTCCTTTATATAGCTGGTCGGTTTTTTTCAAAAAAAGCATTTGAGCCTATTGTAAAAATGACTTCCAAAGCAAAAAACATTTCGGCTACAAATCTTGATTTACGATTGGATACAAACGAAAGTAAAGATGAAGTTTCTGAACTCGCGACTACTTTTAATAAGATGCTCAATCGGTTAGAAAATTCTTTTGATTCACAAAAACAATTTGTTTCTAATATATCTCACGAATTACGCACACCTCTTTCGGCTATTATTACTGAGCTAGAATTATCTACCAACAAGGAACGTAATAATGAAGAATATAAAGTTGCTATTCTTAATACCCTTCAAGATGCCAAAAAACTAGCTAAACTATCTAATGGTTTACTAGACTTTGCCAAAGCAAATTATGATCCTTCGGAGATTGCGTTCAAACAAGTGCGTGTTGATGAAATTTTATTAGATGCCAGACAACAGGTTCAGAAATCAAATTCAAATTATAATATCTCAATTCACTTTGAAAATGATTTTGAAGATGATAATCAAATCACAATTAATGGAAATGAATATCTATTAAAAGTTGCCTTCGTAAACTTATTTGAAAATGGCTGTAAATTCTCAGAAAACAACCAAAGTAAAGTTGTCGTATCACTTAAAAAAGAAGAGATCATTCTACAATTTATCGATAATGGTATTGGTATTTTAGAGGAAGACTTAAAGCATATCTTCAAGCCATTTTACCGAGGATTAAATAAAATATATGCCGATGGAAATGGTATTGGATTGTCTTTGACCCAAAAAATAATTATGCTTCATAAAGGGACTATCTCTGTTTCATCCGATAAAAAATCAGGTACTATATTTACCGTTGAACTTTACCACGGTATAAAGAATACTATAGATTAAACCTCTTCTTTTAATCATCTTGAAATATATCTGTACGTAAAAAGGAACGCGGATGACACAGATTCGCTAAGGCGAAAACGCGGATAAAAACGGATTTTATTTCTATTGTTTTTTTTAAAATCCGTTTTTATCCGCGTCTTTACTTTTGTAAATCCGGGTCATCCACGTTCTTTTATAGACAATTTAAATTAGTGGAGATTAATGCAATTTGTGACTAACTCCTTTTAAAATTTAAATCTGTGACTAAAAATAATTATACCCACAAGGTTTCAAAGACCTTCCAGGATAACTAAAATCCTCTTTCTAATAAAATTCTAATTTTTTTCTAAAACATCTCTAACGGCTTTTTCTGCAAGGCGAAACTAGTTTTGCACCACGGTTAAGGATTGATTGTTTATCAATGAATTCAAACTGTTGGATATTAAAAATTGTTTTGCTCCCAAAAGAGATAATGATCGTGAAGTCATTATCCAAAGAGACAAAGTCAATTAAAAAGAAAAGGAGGATTATTATGATTACAACTTATGAATTTACAACACGTATTGTACTTGCAGCAACGCTGGGAGCAGCAATAGGAATCGAGCGACAATGGCGTCAAAAAAATGCCGGATTACGTACAAATACATTAGTTTCATTAGGATCTACAGCATTTATATTACTGTCTGTTTCATTGGGTAATGGTGCAGACCCTAGTAGAGTCGCTGCTCAAATTGTTTCTGGAATTGGTTTTTTGGGCGCTGGAGTTATCATGAAAGATGGGCTAAGCGTACAGGGATTAAATACAGCAGCGACCATATGGTGTTCGGCAGCAGTGGGTTCACTTGTAGGTATCGGTTTATTTACAGAAGCCATAATAGTAAGTTCAGCCGTAATGATAACCCACTTGCTGCTTCGACCCGTAGGTTTAAGACTCAACCGATTACAATCTATAAAATCACTCCATACTCCTACTGATTATCTCTTTACTATAAAATGTAAAACTGAAGTCGAAAACCATCTTCGGGTAATGCTAATGCAAAATTTAGGAAGTGAAGATACATTATTACTAAAATCCCTAACAAGTGATGATAACCATGATCCTTCTATAGCTATTATCACAGCCGAAATAAAAGCAATTACACCACAAGATGGTCTAATGGAAAAAATGGCAAGCCGATTAACCATTGAGGAAAAAGTAATAAAAGTGAGTTGGGAGATTTTGGGAACACAAACAGATATATAGAGTATGATGTTAGCAATTCACATCGCTGTTATCTTAATCACATTAGGAATTACAGCAGATAATCTGGTACTATCCAAAATGAGTCTCAATACAATCCTATTCATGAAATCCAGAAAAGCCATACTACTTCTGATAGTTTTATTTACCATACAGTTACAGGTTTTAAAATATGGAGACTGGTGTGCAAGACTCTTAACAAGTGGTACAAAGAATCAGGATAAATGGATTGCCTTGATTATGCTATTTTCTGTAGCCATAAAAATGCTTCAGGAATTCAAACTTAAAATTATCAGAAACAACAAAATTCACCTTGAGTTAGATGATTTTTTAAACATATCCTTTGCCACATCAATGTATGTTTTTGTGTTGGGTTTTGCTTTTCGCCTATTAGATATTGATGAACCGATTATTTACAAAACTGTAATTCCATGCTTACTGTTTCCCTTATTAATGGGATGGTTTATAAAAAGATTTAATACCGATAAAGCGATTTGGTTAACCAAAGCTCTAGCAATACTTATGATTTTCACAGGAGTCTCCATTTTTTTAATCAATACTATTTAAAATCACAAAAAATGAGTGTAAAAGATAAAATAAAGCATCCTTTTTATTCCTTGACCAATAGCAATGGAATGAATGAAGGAACTACAACAAAATTGCGCAATGCTTCCAGAAGCGATCATAATTTTGTTTACGCTATGCTCGAAAGTTCAGAACTTGGACTTACAAAACTAACCTCTGATGAACGCCTTAAAAAATTCGGGTTAAATGAAGTTCAGCATGACAAAGCACCTTCGTGGTTAAGTCAATTAATTAAAGCATTTATAAATCCGTTTATTTTTATCCTGCTAATTATTGCAATCATCTCCTTTATAGTTGATATCTGGATGGCTCCCGCAGGAGAAGCTGATTATAAGACAGTAATCATGGTTGCTGTAATGGTTATTTTTAGTGCTTTTCTCCGATTCTTTCAGGAATTTCGAAGTAATCAAGCCGCTGATAAATTGAAAAGTATGGTAAAAACTACAGCTACCGTATTAAGAAAATTTATTGGTAAAAGAGAGATTGCAATGACACAACTTGTTCCGGGAGACATTCTCTATTTATCGGCTGGTGATATGATTCCTGCAGACTGCCGCATTATGCAAAGCAAAGATTTATTTGTTAGTGAATCTATGCTTACGGGAGAAGCACTGCCTGTAGAAAAAAATTCTCTCCCAATACGTGATGCCGACACAAAGCAACCTATAGAACTAAACAATCTTTGTTTTATGGGAACTAATGTTGTTAGTGGTACTGCAAAAGCGATAGTAGTTGTTACTGGAAACCTCACCTATTTTGGAAGCATCAGCAAAACTATTTTAGGAAACAGACCCGAAACTGCTTTTGATATAGGCATAAACAAAGTGAGTTATCTCCTTATTCGTTTTATGCTCGTAATGGTTCCTATAATCTTTTTAGTAAATGGTTTTCTAAAAGGAGATTGGATGCAAGCACTTTTGTTTGCGATAGCTGTTGCTGTGGGTTTAACTCCCGAAATGCTACCTATGATTGTAACAGCCAATCTTGCCAAAGGTGCAATGAATATGAGCAAACATAAAGTAATTGTAAAACGATTAAACGCTATCCAGAATATTGGCGCCATGGATATTCTTTGTACCGATAAAACGGGTACGCTTACATTGGATAAAATTGTATTGGAAAAACATTTAAATGTTCTTGGTGTCGAAGATGATGAAGTTCTAAAATGGGCATACCTCAACAGTTTTCATCAAACGGGATTAAAAAACATACTCGATAAAGCTGTTTTGGAGCATGTTGAACTTCATGACTACTTAAAAGTAGATGAATACTTCATGAAGGTAGATGAAATTCCTTTTGATTTCCAACGCCGGCGCATGTCGGTTATACTTAAAATGCGAAACGGAAACCATTTACTAATTTGTAAAGGAGCTGTCGAAGAAATTTTGGATTTGTGTTCCCACAGCTTCGATCCCGGTGAAGATAAAGAGCTACATCTTGAGAATGACAAAGTAATACCAATGGATGAGAAAATGCGTAATACCGTTTTACAGACTTCCAAAAAAATGAACGAAGAAGGATTGAGAGTTTTATTGGTAGCCATTCGGGAATTTGACGGAAAACATCCGCTTACCTATTCTATAGATGATGAAAAAGAACTTACACTAACAGGTTTTATAGGTTTTCTAGATCCTGCAAAACCATCGGCAAAACCTAGTATCGCAGCACTTCAGGAATTAGGAGTAACCTTAAAAGTGCTTACTGGTGATAATGAAATTGTAACCAAGAAAATATGTAACGATGTTGGAATTCCTGTAAAAAACATTGTATTGGGCACGGAGCTAGAAGCTATGACAGATGAGGAATTAACCCAACGCATTGATGATATTTCAATTTTTGCCAAGCTAAGTCCGTTACAAAAAGTAAGAGTTGTAAAAGCACTAAGAGCAAAAGGACATACTGTTGGTTTTATGGGAGATGGCATCAATGATGCTGCTGCACTTAAAGAATCAGATGTAGGTATTAGTGTAGATACTGCTGTAGATATTGCCAAAGAAAGTGCCGACATTATCCTATTAGAAAAAGATTTAATGGTGCTACGCAAAGGAGTCATTTATGGCCGAAGAACTTTTGGAAACATCATTAAATATATAAAAATGACCGCCAGCAGCAACTTCGGAAATATGTTTAGTATGCTTGGAGCGAGTGCCTTCCTGCCTTTTTTACCAATGCTACCTGTGCAATTATTAACGCAAAATTTATTATACGATATATCCCAAACAACTATTCCGTGGGATAAAATGGATGAAGATTTCCTGAAAGAACCAAAAAAATGGGATGCTTCAAGTATCCAAAGATTCATGTTTTTTATTGGTCCTATTAGTTCAATTTTTGACTTTGCAACATTTGCTTT
Organism: Flavobacterium shii; assembly: GCF_025847235.1. GTDB lineage: Bacteria > Bacteroidota > Bacteroidia > Flavobacteriales > Flavobacteriaceae > Flavobacterium > Flavobacterium shii. The sequence goes on along the minus strand of NZ_JAOZEW010000013.1, from coordinate 128,371 downwards.
GATGTTCTATTATTTCAAAGCAAATAGTCCGGAGCTTCAATCATTTTTCCAAAGCGGTTGGTTTATAGAAGGACTGCTTTCGCAAACGCTAATCATACACATGATACGCACTAAAAAAGTTCCTTTTATACAAAGTTGGGCTGCAGCACCAGTACTGGCATTAACCACAATAATAATGCTTATAGGAATCGCTATTCCGTTTTCACCATTGGCACCAATGCTAAAAATGCAACCGCTCCCTTTAAGTTATTTTCCTTGGCTATTTGGGATACTTACTTGTTACTGCTTGCTAACACAATTTGTTAAAACGTGGTTTATTAAAAAATTTAATCAATGGTTATAATATAAAAAAGCATGATACTAAATACTAAAAACAGCTACAGATTTCAAATATCAAAAATCTGCAATCAAAAAATCGAATATCGAAACCTTTTATTAACGCTCATTACAGCAACCGCTCTTACAGCTTGTGGTAACAAAGAGGAAACAAAAGAAAAGGATTATTATTCCTTACAAAATGATACAATCATTATTCCTGCAACATCTACAATTGCACCCAAACTAAAACTAGAAACAGTTAAAAACGTATCCTATCAATTAGAATTAATAACGGCAGGAACTGTAAAAGCTATTCCGAATTTTTATGCAGAAATTGCACCTCCGTTTTCTGGCAGGGTTACCAAAGTACATTTAAAACTGGGGATGAAAACTCAACCTGGCACACCCCTTTTTGAGATGGTTTCGCCTGATTTTATTGATGCTCAAAAGAACTTCTTTCAGACAAAATCGGCTTTTCAAATAGCAAAACTCTCCTTAAAACGTCAGCAGGATTTAAAAAATAATGGTGTTGGTTCACAAAAAGATTTGGAAGAAGCTGAAACCAATTTTGAAGTCAATGAAAAAGAATATCAAAATGCTATTGCGAGTTTAAAAATATTTGGGGTAAATGTGGATAAACTTATTTTTGGTCAGCCACTTGTAATCACCTCTCCTATTCCCGGAGAAATAATAACAAACGAAGTCGTAATGGGACAATACATAAAAGCTGAAGATGCTCCCAAAGCCAAAGTTGCCGATTTAAAAAAGGTTTGGGTAGCTGGTCAAGTTAAAGAAAAAGATATTCGTTTTATTCATGAACTAGATGGTGCCGAAATTCAGGTTGCTTCCTATCCCGACAAGATAATTGTAGGGAGAATTTACCATGTCGATGAAATGGTCGATGAATCTACCCGAAGTGTACAAGTACTAATCGAATGCCTTAATGATGACCATGTATTGAAACCTGGAATGTATGTAAATGTAAAATTTATTGATACTCCCGAAAATACTTTGTTTGTTCCTGCAAAGGCCGTTCTACAATTTAACGACAAAAGCTTTGTACTTGTACAGATTGGCAAAGGAAAATACATTAGACGTTATGTCGAAACCGGAATTTCTAATAAAGGAAAAATAGCAATCCTATCCGGATTAAAACCAAATGAAACAATTATAAGCGAAGGGGCTTTTTATCTGCTTGAAGCAAAATAAAACATAACTAAAAATTAACCGCAAAGTTCGCAAAGGTTTACGCAAAGCTAGCAAAGGTTTTCTCCAATATTGTCATTCTGAGCGGAGTCGAAGAATCATGAGAAACTCCATAATCATTGTCGAGCTACTGGTGGAGATTCTTCCTACGTCAGAAAGACAAGTTTGTGGTAAAAAAACTAACCATTAAGATATTAAGAGAAATTAAGCTTTGTTCTTAATAGAACTTAATTCCTTAATGGTAAAAAAATCTTTTTAATCTTTTTAATCTGTGGCGAAAAATTAACCGCAAAGGTCACTTTAGAACCTTTAAACCTTAAAAAAAATGAAACAAAATATATTTGAAACAACAATAGCAAAACGCTGGCTGATTCTGGCGTTGTTTATACTCCTTTCTTTATTTGGCTATTATTCCTGGACAAAACTCTCGGTAGAAGCCTATCCAGATATTGGCGATGTAACCTCCCAAGTCGTAACGCAGGTTCCGGGTTTGGCTGCCGAAGAGATAGAACAACAAATCACGATTCCGATAGAACGTGCTATAAATGGTTTACCTGGAATGCATGTTATGCGAAGCAAAAGCACTTTTGGCTTGTCTATGGTAACCATTGTTTTTGATGATGGTGTCGAAGATTACTTTGCCCGAACAAGAATTCAGGAACGCTTAAACGATGTTCAATTACCTTATGGAGCAACTCCAGGTTTAGACCCGCTTACCTCTCCTACAGGAGAAATTTACCGCTATATTATAGAGAGTAAAAGTCATGATTTACGAGAATTAAGCGACTTACAAGAATACACAATTATTCCTCGTATCAAACAAGTTTCAGGAGTTGCCGATGTAACAAATTTTGGTGGAATCACTACTCAATACCAAGTGGAACTTGACCCTCGCAAAATAGAACAATATGGTTTATCCCTAAGTGAAGTAACCGAAACTATCGAAAAGAATAACGCCAATGTAGGCGGAAGTGTTATCGATCGCGGTGACCAATCCTATGTAGTACGTGGAATTGGTTTGGTGAAAAATCTAGACGATATTGGACGTATAGTAGTGAAATCTCTAAATGGTGTTCCTATCTATTTAAATGATATTGGGAAATTAAAATATGGAAATCTAGAACGCAAAGGCGCATTGGGATATACAGACAAACGTGGCGTTGATTATTCGGATAATATCGAAGGGATTGTGCTTTTGCTAAAAAACCAAAACCCATCGGTAGTATTAAAAGGTGTAAACGAAGCTGTTGATGATTTAAACAAAAATTACCTTCCCGAAGGTGTTCAGATTCATGCATTTTTAGACAGAACCGATTTGGTAAATACAACACTTACTACCGTTTCACATACTTTACTCGAAGGAATGGCACTGGTTATTATTATATTAATTGTTTTTCTGGGTAGTTGGAGAGGTGCATTATTGGTCGCTATTACAATTCCTATTTCGCTTTTAATTGCTTTTATCTTAATGAAATTAACCAATATTCCTGCCAATTTACTTTCATTGGGAGCAATCGATTTTGGAATTATTGTAGATGGAGCAATTGTAATGATGGAAACGATTCTGAAAAAACGAGAGGATAATGAAGACGCAGAACTCACAGAAAGAAGCGTTGCCGAGAGAGTAAAAAGTGTAGCTCGTCCTATCTTTTTTGCCACCTTAATTATTATTACAGCTTACTTACCCTTATTTGCTTTTGAACGAGTAGAGAAAAAACTATTCACACCAATGGCTTTTACAGTTGGCTATGCTCTTTTTGGAGCATTATTGGTTGCCTTATTTCTTATTCCGGGATTGGCTTATTTTATCTACCGCAAACCACAAAAAATGTATCATAATAAATGGCTGGACAAACTCACCAATTCTTATCATAATAGGATTCTAAAAATAATGAAGACTCCAAAAAGGGTATTTGCTCCTTTAATTGGTGTGTTATCTCTTGCTTTTATTCTTACTGTAATGGTCGGAAAAGATTTTTTACCACCATTAGATGAAGGTTCTATCTGGTTACAAGTTTCATTACCGCCAGGGATTACTTTAGAGAAATCGAAAGAAATGAGTGATACGCTTCGCCATCGAACATTAAAGCATGATGAAATAACTTATATGATGGTACAAGCAGGACGCAATGATGATGGAACCGATGCCTGGACACCTTCACATTACGAATGCAGTATTGGTTTAAAACCATATAGCCAATGGAAATCGGGTAAAACCAAAGCCGATTTAATCAAAGAACTTGCTGCCGAATATGCCACCATGCCGGGCTATAATGTTGGATTTTCACAACCAATGATAGATGGCGTAATGGATAAAATCTCTGGAGCACACAGTGAATTGGTCGTTAAAATATATGGTGAAGATTATAAAGAAACCCGCCGAATTGCCGAAGATATTATTAAAACTCTTGAGAATGTAAAAGGTGCTGTAGACTTGGCAATTGACCAAGAACCGCCCTTACCACAAATACAAGTTATAGCCGACCGCCAGAAAATCGCTCAGTACGGGCTAAATGTCGATGATGTATCCGAATTGATAGAAGTTGCTATGGGCGGAAAAGCAGTTTCTCAAATTTTTGTAGGCAATAAAGTCTATGATATCACTACACGTTACAATGAAGAAAGTCGCAATAATCCTGAAAAAATCGGGAACCTAATGTTGACAAATTCCGAAGGCATAAAAATTCCTTTATCTCAAGTATGCGACATCAAACTCAATACCGGAGAAAGTACAATTGCCAGAGAAATGAACAAACGCCATCTTACTGTTCGATTAAACTTAAGAGGAACTGATTTAGGCTCTTTCCTAACCGAAGCACAATCTAAAATTGAAGAAAAAGTAAAATATGACCATGAACAATTTAAAATAAAATGGGGCGGACAATTTGAAAATCAAGAGCGAGCCTATAGTCATTTGGCAATAATAGTTCCTCTGGCCCTGGCGCTAATGTTTGTATTGTTATATGGTGCATTTGGAAAATTCCGTCAGGCAGGATTATTAATGAGTATAGTTCCGCTGGCATTGTTTGGAGGAATGCTAGCGTTAAATGTTCGTGGCATGACGCTTAATGTATCCTCTGCAGTAGGTTTTATTGCTTTGTTTGGGGTTGCGATACAAAACGGTGTCATAATGATTTCGCACATTAATCAGCTTCGAAAAAATGGAATGGATTTACTCAACGCAGTAACAAATGGCGCAAAACAACGGTTTCGACCTGTATTAATGACTGCAACTGTTGCCGTATTGGGATTATTGCCTGCATCATTGGCAACAGGTATAGGCAGCGATGTACAGCGACCTCTGGCAACAGTAATTGTATATGGACTTATGTTCTCTACAATCCTAACACTATTTGTTTTACCATCACTTTATTACCTCATCGAGAAAAAATTTGGTCAGGAAAACGAAGTACTACAGCATGAAATCGATAATTAATAAAATGATACATTATGATTAAAAATATAAAATATAAATGGGTAATTCTTTTGTTACTGCTGAATATTTCGGCAGTATCAAATGCTCAGATCGATACCACATTTACACGAGTAAAAATGAATTATCCTGATTTCTTATTATTAGTAAACAAAAATAATTTAGGATATGCAGCCGAAAAATTTAATGTAAATATTGCTGAAGCAAATATCGAAGCCTCAAAAGTATTTCCCGACCCTGAACTAGCAATAGGAAGTCATGATAATGGCCAACGAAGAATGCAAATGGGCTATGGTTTTTCGACTGAGTTAAGTTGGACATTGGAACTTGGCGGAAAACGAAAAGCACGAATAAACGTTGCAAAAAGCACAAACGAACTAACCAAAGCTTTACTAGAAGATTATTTTCGCAATCTACGTGCCGATGCAACCTTAAATTATTTAACCAGCTTAAAGCAAAAGGAAATTTTCAAGGTACAATTAAACTCATACACGATTCTTAAAAATATAGCTGTTGCAGATAGTATTCGTTATAAGTTAGGGAGCATCACCGAAATTGATGCACGCCAAAGTAAACTAGAAGCGAATTCTATGCTAAATGAGGTGTACCAAAGTGAAGCCGATTGGAAAACAGCTTTATTGGAACTAGGCACTATGGTAGGGAATCAAAAAGCAGATACGTTGTATTCGCCTTCGGGTGATTTAGCAAAGTTCGATCGTTTATTTGATTTGAATGAACTCATAATTTCTGCCGAAAATAATCGAGCTGATTTATTGGCTGCGCTTAAAAACAAAAATGTATCACACGATATTTTAAAATTAGCCAAAGCAAATAGAGTTCTGGATCTAGGCGTAAATATGGGCGTAGAAAACGCCTCGGTAGTAACTAATAGTGTTGCTCCTACTCCATCTTCGGCAGCCGTTTCTGGAGGTATTTCCATTCCGCTTAAATTTTCTAATCGAAATAAAGGAGAATTAAAAGCAGCTGAATTTAGTGTGCAACAAGCCGATGTTTTATACAAACAAACGGAATTACAAATCCAGATAGAAGTACGAAAAGCATGGTTTAATTATCTCACAACTCAAAAGCAAGTTCGTCAATTTAATACTGGTTTATTAGCCGATGCACAACGTTTGCTCGATGGAAAGGTTTATAGTTACAAACGTGGGGAAACAAGTTTACTTGAAGTATTAAATGCACAACGAACCTATAATGAGACGCAACTTAATTATTATGAAACCCTATACAATTATGCTGCATCACTGGTTGAACTAGAAAAAGCAGCCGGAATTTGGGATATTAATTTTTAAAATAATATAGATAACAATGAAAAATACATATACAATTTGCATTATGCTTTTTTTTATACTCAAAATTAGCGCGCAACAAGATGGTCTTACTTTTGGGATAAGTGGTGGCATAAACTGGACGTCTTTAATGGGTAAAAATATTGACAGTTTATCTAATGATGGCTCTCAAAAAAGTTCCATAGGACAAACAATCGGAATTACACTTAACAATAAAACATCTAAATATTTTGGACTAAAACATGAACTATTTTATAGCCAGCGAATACTATCTATCAAAATTGATGACGGAATAAATCCAGAATTCTCAAGTAAGTTTAAACGTCAATATATTGATATATTTCCCGCTAGTCCAAGTTTTTATTACAAAGGCTTTCAAGTTTATGCAGGTCCTTATTTAGGCGTTTTATTAAATGCATCGATTCAACGTAAAGATGTTGATGGAAACCTATATACTGATAAATCCATTTATGGTACGGGTCAGGCTCCAAGTAATTATAGTCAAAAAATGGATGCTGGATTTGTTGCTGGTATAAATTATGAATTACCAAATGGAATTAATATTGGCGCAAGATTTATTCGGGGTTTTGTACCAATAATAGAAAATGCGAACACAAAACAACAATGGAAGATTTACAATGAGAGCTTTTTTGCTACAATAGGATATAGTTTTTACTAAGGTTCTGAGATTCTGAGATACTAAGGTTCAGAGACTAAATACTTTTTTTTTGCCACAGATTAAAAGAATTAAAAAGATTTTTTACCATTAAGGGATTAAGAAAAATAAAGTTTTGTTCTTAATGAAACTTAATGCCTTAATGGTTAAAATCGTTATTTTAAAACTTAGCGAACTTTGCGTAAACCTTTGCTCTCTTTGCGGTTAAATTTCCATAATAAATTACAAGTTTCCCATAAATAAGAAAGCCACTAAGAAATTAAGTTACGACTCCTAATTTTCTTAATGGCTTAATGGTGAGAAATTTTATTTAAACTAAAAAGACATTTCTTCTTCTAGTTTTTTAGGAACATTTACAGCTTTGGAAGCTACTTTGGGGGTAGTAGCTCCTTTTTTGCTGAACTTTTGCTTTCCCCACCAAATTAAAAATCCTGTAATTGGTAAAGTAGCAGAAATTAAACTGGCAAAAAAAGCTAAAATCTTTCCTGTAAGTCCCAATACTGCACCTACGTGAATATCATAATTCATTCGGCGAATTTTATCAGGAAGACTGGCTTCGGTATATTTCCCTGAAAAAGGGCTTTTGATTGAAACTTCTTTGAGTGATTGCTGATCGAAACTATAACGATCCATATTATAAAAAGTATTACTTTGTTTGTAAACAAAAGCACCAATAACATCTGCCGGCTTTTCGGGTATGATTACCAAAATCGCAGCAGCTTGTGGGTTCTCTTTTTTAAGGTTTAGCAACACTTTATCAACTGTAGATATCTGGAATGTTTTAACATGTGTAGTATCCGATTTAGGCGATTCCCTATTTTCTACTAATGGTTTTCCTCCAGAAGTTACCCAATACAATGATTTACTAAACCAGCCAAAACTCCATACTAAACCAGTAAGAGAAATAAATAGCAAAAATATCATACTATAAAAACCCAGTACATTATGCATATCATAATTTACACGTTTAAAACTAGCCGACCATTTAATTTTGAAACTTTTATCACGAATAGATTTGATCCATTTGGCGGGCCACCAAAGAACCATACCAGTAAGCAATATTACTACGAAAATTAAAATTGCGACACCTACAATTGGTCGGCCAATATCATAAGGTAGCCATAGCGCACGGTGTCCATTAAGCATGAATCTAAAAAAATCAACATCATCTCTGGAAATTGTTTTCACATTAAGAACTTCTCCTGTATATGGATTCATATATACATTAACGGTTACACCACTTCGTCTTTTTTTACGCTTTGGTTCTTTATCTTTAGGCTTATTATTGGAAGTTAGATTCTTGACATTAGCAGGTTTTCTTTCTTTTTGAGCTTCCTCTTTTTTGCCTTTGTTCTCTTCTTTTTTTTCTTTTTTAGGAATGAAATACCCAACAATTGCTGCTTCATCTTTCTCTCCAAACGTAATACTAGTAGCGTGCTTGCCTTTCATTTCCTTATCGGCAATACTTATAAGTTGCGATGGTAATAAATAAGCTTTTTCCTGAGGAGTAACAAAACGCCAATCCTCGATAAAATCTTTAATTTCATTTTCAAAAACATACATACAGCCAGTAAAACTCACAATAACTACAATGATACCAGAACCTAATCCCAGCCATAAATGCAACCATGCGGTAGTGCGTTTGAAAAGCGATTTTTTACTTTTTCTCTTTTTTTGGGTAGAAGTAGACATATTTTTCAAATTCATAAAAAATTAAATAAAAAAACCGCAAGCCCCTAAAGACCTACGGTTCAAAAAAAACAATTTAGTATTTTAATTTAGCGATAGCGGTAATTTCACCACCTTCTACTTTCATACCTTTAGTAGCAACACCAGTTGTACCATTGATAGTATAAATCCAGTTACCATCTGGTGTATTGATACCAAGTACAAGAGAGCTAGCATCTTCTGTAGTTATATTATATCTGGTAGTAGTTGAGTTAATTACCGATGGAGCATTAGTTACCCAAGCAAAAGTTTGAGTGTAAACATCGGCCACAGCTAGTTTAGCAACACCTTTGTTTGTTCCAACATTACCATACATTTGTAACAACACTTTACCCTTACCTATATAACTGCTTGAAGATATTTTATATCCACCAGATTTTTCTTGTACATTGAAGAAATAAGTCTGATCAAATTCTGTCGTTCCTTTTTTAATTTTTACAACCGCAGATGGTTTAGTAGAAGTTACAACTGCATTGCTTGTTGCTGCAGCACTAGAGAAACCATATGCGTCTCCATTTTCATCCTGAATTAATCCATTTGTAAAATAAGCACCTAAATAGCTTGTACGGTTATCTTTGATTACTTTTTCTAATTTTAATTCTGGGTAATTGTATACTGCAACCCATGTACTATCTGGGTATTTAGTTCCAAAATTATCTACACCATCACCTTTAATACTCATATAAGGCATATACACTTTATCTCCTACTTGTGTAGCCCAAGTATAAAATGCTCTTTCTCCGTTTTTAGCCAAAATTCTTGTATCCTGTTGTACTTCACCTGTAATAAGTGATGTAGTAGCATCTATTTTATACATTGAAGCAATAGAAGCATCTCCACTTCTAGGCACTTTTATCGTTAAGATATCTTTGTTTACTGCTGCAAAAACTTGTACCGTCTCTGCTTGAAAATTAGATGTTTTGACCAATTTACCTTCAGTAGACAATGCGTAAGAAGTTACAGCTCCAGGATTTCCTTGTCCGTAAAGTAAACTAAAGAACTTGTTCTCATTTGTAATATAATAACGGTAAGAACCGTCTTGCTCTAATCCATTACCTTTGGTTGTGATAGATCCTGTAGTAACGTCATCTGCAGTTAATAAATAATCTGCAACTCCTACAGCACCTGTAGTAACTGTTACAATATATTTTGTTTTTTCTGTACCTTCACTTGGTGCTCCATTTGGTGAACTAGAATCACTGCTACAAGAGAATGATGTAAAAGCTATTAAAGCTGCGAATATCGCTAATGTGCTACTTTTTTTCATAATAGTTATTGTTTGATTTATTTAAATTATTTATTTGATCTGGTAAAAAAATACCTGAATTTTATATTAAAAGAACGACTTGGTTTTTGCAATGAAAAGTTATCGTAAAGCTTATTATCTAATACATTCTTGCACTCTAAGGCAATATTATATTTCCCATCTGCAAAAGTGTAAACAGCATTTAAATCATGATTAATCTGCATCGGAATATCAAATTTACCTTCTGAACCACCGTTACTTGGCCAATACAAATAATAAGCGTGAACGTATAATAAGTTATAACCAACAGATAGATTATTACCTTTCTTTATGAAGTCATTAAAGAACATAGTAGCATCGGCGTTACCGAAAAAGAAAGGAATATTAGGCACTCGGTCTTTATAGAAATAAGAAACAAAATTTTGACTTGGCTCGTATTCTGTCATATTACGAAGATTTTGATAGGTCATGTTTACACCAGTAGTAAACCTATTTTTATAAGAATATCTTACTTCACCATCTATCCCATAATTAGTAACTCGCCCTTGGTTAACATTAGTGGTCATAGTTTGATTTCTATTAAGCTCTGGTCGAATAAAACCGGTTGCATCACGGTACATAAGATTTACATCAAATGTCATTGCATTTACTTTATTAAAACTAGTTTGGTAACTTAATCCAGCATTGAAATTGTTACTCGTTTCTGGTTTTAAATCAGGATTTCCTTCTAGATTATTATTTACATTTCCGAATATTTCCTCAGGGCTAGGCAGCCTGTAACTTTTTTCAAAAGAGCCTTTAATTTGTAAATTATGTTTTAAGTAATAACTACTCGCAGCACCATATCCTAGTGAGGATGTATTATCAACATGTCTGCGATAAGCAACATCTCCATTATTTCCCGAAGGATTATAACTTTCGGAATAGGTACTTTTTAAAGAGTAATTTTTAAGAAATACCGAAGTACTCCATTTTTCGTTATAATCGAATTTATAACCTGCACCTAAAACATTTTTTTGTGATTTCTTTGGTTGTTGATATACCAGCGATTCTGGAACCAGCTCATCACTTTCTTTACGATCGAAAGTGTTAAAAGTATTATTCAACATAAACGAATGTCTTTCGTTTAATTTATAAGTAAAATTTGCTGTGGCAATTCCATTATTGTTTTTGAATTTACGTAACGAACGGCTACGCTCACCTCCCAAACCTGATATCACTTTATAATCTCCAAACCAGTTATATCTTCTATAAACAGTATCAATATTTTGCTCTTCACCAAAATTAAAATTACCAGTAACATTAATATCCAACCCTTTGGTAAAGAAATCTTTTACCTGATATTTAACACTTGGCATTAAAATATTTCCTTTACGATACATTTGCCCAAATACACTCACCATACGAGCTCCTGTTTGGATATCTGCCTTATTCTCTCCTGCTGTAAACCCAAATAATAATTTATCGGCATATTTTTTACCAGTCACACCAATATTAAAAATTACGGTTTCATTACGATACTTATCGTGAAATCTTCTCACACGCTGATTAGGATAATAAGCTCCTGTATTTAAATCAGCAGCTTCTACGTTTACCCAATAATTATTGTCTGAATAATTTTGGAAAGCATTAATTTCGGTTGTAAAGCCACTCTTTGCAGTATAACCCGCATTTACTGTACTACGATGTGTATTAAATGATCCAAAAGAGTAGGAAGCATCCAAATACGTACGGGGTTTCGAATTTGTAACAATATTTACTGCTCCACCAAGAGCATCTCCACCTAACCAAATAGGTACAACGCCTTTATAAACTTCTATTCTATCGGCTAGATTTATAGGAATATTATTCAGTTGAAACGAAGATCCAAAATTATCCATAGGTACTCCATCAATAAAAAACTTTACCTGATTACCAGAAAAACCATTAATAGAAAGCTCCGATTGAGATCCAACACCTCCAGTTTCACGAACACGAACACCAGAAACCCTGTCTAACGCATGTGATAAATCAAGCGTAGAATTGTGAAGCTTTTTAGCATCGATAGCTGTTACACTATACGATTGCTTATTTACTTTTTCGGTTTGAGTACGTCCTAGTACTGTTATGTTATCTAATTCGTTTAATTCACTTTCTAATCGAACTGATAAAATTATTTCGCTTGTTCCCTTAACTTCGATGTGTTTTTTTGAAGTTGAAAAACCTATCGCTGAAACTTTTAAAATATAATTTCCTGCTGCAACATTTTTAAAATTATACTTTCCATTTTCGTCAGACATAATGATCAAATTTGTCTTTTCGATGCTTACTGTTGCAAATGGAATACTCTGTCCTGAACTTTCCGTAATCTGTCCTGAAACTGCTGGACCCTTATTTTGTTGGGCAAAAGAGATGAACGACACTAAAAAAAATATACTTAAAAATAAAAATTTGTGAGTTGACATATGTTTAATTAGACTAATTATAAATAACTTTGCCGCAAAAGTAGCTCCTACTGCTCGATTAGATATAGGGAAAAACGGATTATTATTTTGTAAAAACGGATTATTATTTTGAAAATTAAATCGAAACTTATTGCTCACGAAAAACCAATAATAGCTATTGAAGTACGTGACGGTTATGACCCGAAAAGTCTCATGACTGAGGAAAATATTTTTATAAAAAATGAAACTTTTGAAGACATAAAAAGTAGTCATTTAATAACTGAAGGACTCGTAATCGTCGATACACAAATGCATTTTTCTGAACCACAAACAATTTTATTTGAGATTACGTGTGAATCTATTATAATGAATTTTATATGTTGCAATAACGTCGAAACACATATCGATCAACTGGAAACCGAAAAATATTCACAAGAAAATACACATAATATTTTCTATACTTCAAATTATAAAGCAACTTTTAAAATTCCTCCTTTTGAGCTAATAAATTACTTTTCGATTATTTTGTCCAAAGACTTTTATTATAATATAATTAATGAAGATTGGGAACTCCACCAAAAATTCTCTAAAAATATCCTACAGAAGAAATCCAGTTATTTAACTTCAAAATATATTGGCATTACGCCTTCAATACAATGGGTAATTCATGAAATTAAAAATTGTAATCGTCAGGGTGCTTTAAAAAGAATGTACATAGAAACTAAGATAAAAGAACTCTTAATTTTACAACTGGAAAGTCTTATTGAAAAAGCAGCCCCAAAAGAATTTATAGACGAAGATGATTTTATTAAACTTCAGGAAGCCAAATTAATATTGGATAAAGATTATGTGCACGCACCTACCTTACCCGAACTTTCAAGAATGATTTCTCTTAATGAATTCAAACTTAAAAAGGGCTTTAAAGCTTGTTTTGGAACTACTGTAAAAAGTTATATTATCGAACTTCGTATGCAATATGCCAAAGAATTATTTAAATCTAAATCGATTAGCGTAACCGAAGTTGCCTATAAATGTGGCTACAAAGATGTTTCCCATTTCTCTGCAGCTTTTAAAAATTTTTATGGTTTTTCTCCTCAAAAATTTAAAATCAATTGGAATATTATTAATGCCTGGCTCACGAGTTTTCTACTAATAACCTAAACTCCATTTTTAAATACAGGCTCTAATGAAGAAATCCATTCGGCAAGATTTATATAATCTTACTGAATGGATTTTTTGTTTTTTGTATCTAAAAATCATATCGCATAACTTTAACTATTTTGGAACATAATCCTATTATAAAAACAACTAAAAAAAACACTTAAATCAAACATTTTAAAATAGTTACAATTTTATTTAATAGTGTTGTTTTAAAATATTTTTAAACTACATCTAATTTAATTAATTAAAAATGACTGGATTTTATGCGTCATTTATTACATCTTAAAACGTCATTTATTATATAACTCATTTCTTAATTTAGCTCATTATTAAGTCTAAATAAAAATAATAAATGACCCCAAACAGCCAAATCTTAGAACAAAAAAAGATTGACAACTTAAACCTTTTTGATGCTTCATCAAAAACTGAATACCAAAACAGTATTCATAAAACAACTGAATATGTCTTAGGTTTCTTAGACAATAGCAAGTTTTATAGTGGAGCTACAGTAAGTGAACTCAGGGATAAAAAAAGGATAATCTCTGTATCTTCCGATGAAACTTTGACTCTCGATGAAGCTTTAAAAGATATAAAAGAATTGTATCTGGATCATGCAATTTCATTTCATAATACATCATATGTAGCCCATTTAAACTGTCCTATATTAATCCCAGCTTTGGTAGGAGATTTAATTGCTACGGCGGTAAATACTGCTGTAGAAACATGGGATCAGAGTACCTCGGCAACACTTATCGAACAAGAGATTATAAACTGGATATCGGGCGAGTTTCAATTACCACACACTTCCGATGGAGTATTTACCAATGGCGGAACGCAGTCTAATTTCATGGCTTTATTGATGGCAAGAGATCATTATGCGTATCAAAATTTCGGCATTAATATCAAAGAAAATGGATTAAATGAAATTGTAAGTAAGTTTAGATTCTTCTGCTCGGAGAAAGCGCACTTTAGCATCCAAAAAAATGCTGCCCTACTTGGTATGGGATATCAATCGGTGATAAAAGTAAAAGCCGACAGTGATTATAAAATGGATCCTGAAGCTTTATTATTGGCTATCGAAAGAGAAAAACAATTGGGTAATATCCCTATTGCTGTTGTGGCGACTACTGGTACAACCGACTTTGGAAGTTTTGATCCTGTCGAAATCATTTCGAAAATAGCTAAAGATTATAAAATGTGGCTCCATGTAGATGGTGCTTATGGAGGATGTTATATCCTTACAGATACTCATAAACATTTATTGGAAGGGGCAAAATTTGCAGATTCTATAACGGTAGATTTTCATAAAACATTATTCCAGCCTGTATGTTCAAGTGCATTTTTGGTAGCAGATAAAAGTAACTTTAAATATGTATCTCATTATGCCGATTATCTAAATCCTATAGAAACTAAAGACGATGAATATCAAAACCTAATCGTTAAATCGGTACAAACAACCAGAAGATTTGATGCCTTAAAATTATGGTTTACACTAAAAATTACCGGTAAAAAGAAACTAGCCGAATACCTGGAAATGGTTCATTATAAAGCCATCGAAGCACATTCGATATTAGGCAATGATGCAGCATTCGAAACTATTCATAAACCTCAATTAAGTACTGTTGTTTTTAGATACAAAGCACAGGGAATTGCAGATGATAAAATTCACGATACCGTTAATTTGTATATAAAAAACACCTTGTTTAAAAGCGGAGAAGCATCTGTTGCGAGTACAAAACTAAACGGAAATATTTATCTAAAATTTACTTTGTTAAACCCAAAAATAACAACCGAAGATATTCAACACATCGTAAGTCTTATGAAACAAAAAGGCGATGAATATCAAAAAAGCAATTAATCTCAAAATACAAACAAAGAATAAAATTAAAACAAAGTACAATAAAATGGATAATAAAATATACGATTATATAGGAATAGGTGTTGGACCTTTTAATTTAGGATTAGCTTGTTTACTAGACCCTATTAAAGAATTAGATGGAGTTTTTTTAGACAAAAAAGAAAATTTTAATTGGCATGCCGGTATGCTCTTGCAGGATACAACATTACAGATTCCGTTTCTTGCAGATTTGGTAACATTAGCAGATCCTACAAGTTCATTTAGCTTTTTAAACTACATAAAAGAACAAGGTCGTATCTATTCTTTTTATATCAAAGAAAATTTTCTTTTGCTAAGAAATGAATATAATCTTTATTGCAAATGGGCTATCGAAAAACTAAAAAATATTGAATTCAATACTTCTGTAGATCAAATATTTTATAGTGACGAGGAACAATGTTATATCGTAACAACTTCATGTACTCAAACCAATAACACCAAAATATATAAATCTAAAAAATTGATATTTGGTACAGGAACTTCCCCATTTATTCCTGCTTGTTGTAAAGATTTAAAAGATAAAATAATTCATTCGTCTCAATATTTGGATCAAAAGGAAGAATTACAAACCAAAAAATCAATCACAGTATTGGGCAGTGGGCAAAGTGCAGCCGAAATATATAATGATTTGTTACAGGAAATAGATTCCAAAGGTTATCAGTTAAACTGGATAACGCGCTCTGCAAGATTCTTTCCTTTGGAGTATACCAAATTAACTCTGGAAATGACTTCTCCGGATTATGTTGATTATTTCTTCAGCTTACCTTCTCAAAAAAGAGATCAGATGAACAAGGAACAAAAGAATTTGTATAAAGGAATCAATAGTGATCTTATCAATACCATTTATGATACACTTTACACCAAAAGTCTTATGACTAAAATTGATGTGAGCCTGAGAACTAATTCTGAATTAAAGAAAATAGTACATAATGCTGTAAAAAACACTTTTGAATTAGAAGTTCATCAAGTAGAACAAGACAAATATTATAAGCATTCTACCGAAGCTGTTGTACTCGCAACCGGATATAATTATAAAATGCCTGATTTTGTAAATGGTATTACTTCCAGAATTAAATGGGATACAAAAAACAGATTTGATGTTAATCGCAACTATAGTATTGACGTTAATGATTCTGAAATATTTGTTCAAAATGCCGAATTACATACCCACGGATTTGTAACTCCGGATTTAGGAATGGCCTGTTATCGCAACTCATTTATAATAAAAGGACTTACAGGAAAAGATTATTACCCTATAGAATCCCGAATTGCTTTCCAGCAGTTTAATGTACTTGCAGAAGAAGAAATTCAAATTCAGGAATCTGCTATAGCACAATAATCAAAAATTAAATCAATAATTCTGATAAACATGAAATACGTTCAAAAAGAACATGATTCCAGTGCATTTGAATACTCCAAAACCTATTCTGATTTCGGGAATATCGATTTTCGACATTTAGATTTAGAAAACGATATTCCGTTGCTTCATAACTGGTTCAATCAAGATTATGCCGCTTTTTGGGGAATGCAAAATACAACCTTGGCAGCTGTTAAAAAAGAATATGAGAGATTAACAAAACCAGACCATTATGATGTTTTCGTTGGGCTATTTAATGGCATTCCAGCCTTTTTATTGGAACGTTATAATCCTAAAGAAGATATCATTGGCCAATTTTACGATCCTAAAAAAGAAGATTGCGGTATACATATCATTGTAGCTCCTACAAGTAAATCCATACATAATTTTACCTGGCATATTTTTTATGCCATAATGGAATTTATTTTTTCTGATGATAAAATAGATCGCATTCTTGTAGAGCCAGATATTAGAAACCAAAAAATGTTTACGCTCTGTGAGAGAGTTGGATTTAAACTTGACAAAAAGGTAGTCTTACCTCACAAGACAGCTCAATTGGCTTTTTTATCCAAAATAGATTTTCAAAAAATAAAACCTACTAATAATACAATTCAGACAATGAATTTATCCAACCAAATCATTTCACCACAACAAGCAATATCCCATTTACAGCCAGAAACATGGAAAACGGTAAACACTTTGCTTGTTAAAAAAGCAATTTGCGAATTCTCTCATGAATTATTAATCGTCCCACAATTAATAGAAAAAAAAGACGGTTGGGGGCATTATGTTTTACAAACAGATTCTACAAACATAACGTATAATTTTAGAGCAAAACTACTGGAATTAAATCATTTGTACATTGATACTTTATCTATAAAAAAATATGACAAAGGGGTAATTGTTCCTGTAGATGCTGTTTATTTTATATTAGAAATTCAGGAATGCTTAGGCATCGACAAAAAGTTGCTGCCTGTATATATCGAAGAAATTACAAGTACTCTTTATGGAAGTGCTTATAAGCATTTGCATAAAAATCCAACTTCCAAACTTCTTGCTGTTGCCGATTTCCAAACTATTGAAACTGCAATGATGGAGGGTCATCCCGGATTTGTGGCCAATAATGGTCGTATTGGTTTTGATGCCAATGATTATCAATCTTACGCCCCAGAGGCTGGTAATCCTTTCCATTTATTATGGCTTGCCGGACATAAAGATAGAGCCGTTTATGCCGGTTCGGAAGCATTACCTTATGAGAAATTAATAAATCAGGAATTAGACGAAGAAACTATAAATGCGTTCAATAAAATAATCGAAGAAAACGGAGAAGATCCGGAATCTTACTTTTTTATTCCGATACATCCATGGCAATGGTATAACAAACTGGCAAATGTATTTTCTCCAGAGATCGCAAATAAAAAATTAATTTGTTTAGGATATGGACCTGATCAATACTTTGCACAACAATCCATACGTACTTTATATAATACTACTAATCCTCAAAAATTTTATACCAAAACTGCTTTGTCAATATTAAATATGGGCTTTATGCGTGGTTTGCCTTTATATTATTTGGGTACAGCCCCAGAGATGGCAATATGGTTGGATTACCTACTTTCTGAAGACCCTTTTATACAGGAAACAGGATTTACTATGCTTGGAGAAATTGCTTCGGTAAGTTATGTAAACCCTTATTTTGAAGCTTTTGGAAACCATAATGATTATAATAAAATGCTAGCTTCACTTTGGAGAGAAAGCCCAATGAACAAAATAACATCTGAACAAAGATTAATGACCATGGCGGCATTTTTGCACATTGATCATGAAGGAAATGCATTGCTTCCCGAATTAATCAAAGCTTCAGGTGTATCCATAGATTTGTGGTTACAACGTTATTTAAAAGCTTATTTAAGCCCAATTTTGCATTGTTTTTACAAATATGATTTGGTATTTATGCCTCATGGCGAAAACTTAATTATGGTAATCGAAAACAATATTCCTGTAAAGGTTTTACTTAAAGATATTACCGAAGAAGCTGCAATCCTAAATCCCGAAATAATCTTGCCGGAGAATCTAAAACGTATGTTTGCTCCTGTGCCGGATGATGTAAAACTACTTTCGGTTTTCACAGATATTTTTGATGGTTTTTTCAGATTTATGTTTCACATATTAGAGGAACACGCCGATTATTCCGAAAATCGTTTTTGGAAACAAGTTGCCGAAAACATTCATGAATATCAAATAAGATATCCCGAATTTGAAGAAAAATTCAATAAATATGATCTCTTTGAATCCGAATTTAAATTGTCTTGTTTAAATCGTTTACAATTAAACAATAACAAGCAAATGATAGATTTAGATGATCCTGTTGCTCTATTGCAATTTGCCGGTAAACTAAAGAATCCTATCGCTGCATTTAAGAAAATTAAATCTGATTTAGAAATTACAACTAATTGATATCCAAAATGAAAAATCTAACCCTATTAGTAGATCCAAACCACAACCAACATATCGGTATGGATTTTACAAAACATATTCCTAGTCTGGGAGACATTCATTTAAGACAATTAAATCTAGATACAGATATTGACTTTTTACATCAATGGGTTACCAAGCCTTATGCAACTTATTGGGGCATGGAAAAATTCTCTATAGATGAAGTAAAAGCTGCTTATCAGGAAATAGCCGAAATGCCTTCTCATGATGCATACATCGGAATCCTGAATGATAAGCCAATTTTCTTAATGGAACGTTATCTGGCATCCAATGATTTAATAGCAAATTACTACGATGCACATGAAAATGATTTTGGAATGCATATTCTTGTTGGCCCGCCCGAACATCAAATTCCAAATTTTACATGGAATGTATTTTCGACTATAATGGATTTTATTTTCACAAATGATAGTGTAAACCGAATCGTTGTGGAACCTGATACAAGAAATGAAAAGATTCACACGCTAAATAAAAGAGCAGGATTTGTATATCATAAAGTAATAGAGCTGCCTCATAAAACAGCCCATTTGGCATTTTGTACTAAGGATCAATATCAGGAAGCTTTAGCTAAAGAACAAAAAAACAATCAAGATGAATAGTTTATCTATAACACAAAATCCGGCACAGACTATTTCTCATTTGGAACCCAAATTATGGGATACCGTTAATAGACTACTCATTAGGAAATCAATAAGCGAGTTTACTCATGAATTACTTATTGTCCCAACATTCTTATTTCAGGAAGAAAATTGGGGACATTATTCTATAGTTTCTGATGCTCTAACTGTAACCTATACTTTTCGTGCAAAAAAACTAAAATTAGATCATTGGCATATTGATGAAAATTCTATTAAAAAAACCATCAATGAAAATGAAATTACACTAGATGCACTCCATTTTATTTTAGAATTTAAAACTCAATTAGGCATTCCTGAAGAAATGTTACCAACTTATCTGGAAGAAATTACCAGTACACTTTATGGAAGTGCCTACAAACAAACTCACGAAAAACATTCGGCAGCGGGATTAACAACAGCAAGTTTTCAGGAAATAGAGCATTCTATGACCGAAGGACACCCTTGTTTTGTTGCCAATAATGGTCGTATCGGTTTTAATGCTGTCGATTATAATTTTTATACTCCCGAAGCTGCTCATTCTTTTTCAATCGTATGGCTTGCCGGGCATAAAGACAGAACTGCTTATAATGGTACAAAAGAGATTCAATATGAAGATCTTATTTTACAAGAACTGGGTAAAGATACTATTGCCGAATTTAATGCTGTATTGACTAAACTAGATTTAAATCCTGATGATTATTTTTTCATTCCAGTACATCCGTGGCAATGGTTTAATAAGTTGGTTACGATTTTTACACCAGATATTGCACAGCGAAAACTAGTATGTTTAGGATATGGTTCGGATAATTTTCTGGCACAACAATCAATAAGAACATTATTCAATTCAAGTAATCCCCATAAGTTTTATACAAAAATGGCTTTGTCTATTTTAAATATGGGATTTGTACGTGGTTTATCACCTTATTATATGGATAGTACACCACCAATAACCGAGTGGCTAACTTCTTTATTCGAAAAAGATTCTTACTTGCAACAATGTGGTTTTACCATGCTTGGAGAAGTTGCAACGGTAGGATATCGCAATTTATATTATGAACAATTGGGCAGAACAAAAGCGCATAATAAAATGTTATCGGCTTTATGGAGAGAAAGTCCAGTTCCTATGCTTGCCAAAGGACAAAAATTAATGACTATGGCGGCGTTTTTACATATCGATAAAAACGGAAATGCTTTCTTACCAGAACTCATAAAATCATCGGGATTAACACCTTCGGTTTGGGTTCAAAAATACCTAAAAAGTTATCTGTCTCCTCTACTTCATTGCTTTTATAAATATGAAATTGTTTTTATGCCTCATGGCGAAAACATAATCATGATTCTGGAAAACAATATTCCTGTAAAAGCTATAATGAAGGATATTACCGAGGAAGTTTTGGTATTTAATCCTGATTTGGAACTTCCCGAAAAAGCCAAAAGATTGTTTACTCCAATTGCAAATGAAGATAAAATCCTATCTATTTTAACGGATGTTTTCGATTGCTTTTTCCGATTCATGGGAAGTATATTTGAAGAATATTCCAATGAATTTTCCGAAACTGATTTTTGGGAACAAGTTGCGATTTGTGTTATTGAATATCAATATGAGCATCCTCAACTAAAAGATAAGTTTGAACAATACGATCTCTTTGCTCCCGAGTTTAAACGCTGTTGCTTAAATCGATTACAACTTTGCAATAATAAACAAATGCTAAACTTAGCCGACCCAATAGAAAGCCTTCAGTTTGTAGGAACCCTTAAAAACCCTATTGCAGTTTATAAAGATGAAGTGATTGTAAACGACTTATAATAATCGTTTTTATTACCTTAAAATTTCACAATTAAAACAACCTCCTTAATCATTTTAAGGAGGTTGTTTATTAATTTAGGTATTGAATCCAGAATTAATTTCTCTAAATTTTTTTGGTGTTTTTTTCATTTTCTTCTTAAATGCAGCAATAAAATGTGTCGAGTTCTTATACCCTACTATATCCGATATTTCATTTATAGGTTTGGTACTATGCAATAATAAATCTACTGTTTTTTCCATCCTTATTTGTAGAAAAAATTGATGAATAGATTGCCTGAAAGTTTTCTCGAATTGCTTTTTTAAAACCTGATTGTTTAGACCTACTATTCTCGATAATTGAGTTGTTGTAAATTGTGCCGTTAGATCTGAGGAAATAATATTCTTGACCTTTTCCAATTTTTTTGACAGCTCATCATTATATACCTGTTCCCTATTTTCTTTCTTAGATTTATCCAGATACAATGCCAATAATTCTAAAACTTTACCAACAAGAAATAGCTCTTTCGATTTACCCGAAAGTTTTAATGACATTAACTCGGTTAATGCATCTTGGCTTTTACAACAAATAGGTAATATAAAATCATTTAATACTGTTGATGCTTTTTTATCGCAAAAAACATCTTCATTATTTAAATGATGTCTTTTTAAGAAATCGGCATCCATAAGAATTCTTATTTCTTTGTAATGCTTATTCTTAATACAGCAAAAGGTTTCTTTCATCTGATTGAGGTAAACAAGATAACTTTCCTGTGCCTCATACATAACATCTTCGATACTATCAACCGATTTTATAATTTTTACACCATCAATTAAAAATGATAACGCCAGTGCATAGGGAACATCTCGATGCACAACATTTAATTCCTGAGTTAAAGAAACATTTACGAGACTAATATATAGCCCATCCAAAAAACATTCTTTATAACTACCAACACCATATTCGGGACTGAATGCATATTCTTTGGAAAAGATGCAATCTTTACAACAAACACTTTTACAAAAGCTTTGCATTGTGGCCGAACAGTTTTTCTCTTTTGTATACGCTAAGTATTCA
Organism: Flavobacterium shii; assembly: GCF_025847235.1. GTDB lineage: Bacteria > Bacteroidota > Bacteroidia > Flavobacteriales > Flavobacteriaceae > Flavobacterium > Flavobacterium shii. Next base: position 105,645 of record NZ_JAOZEW010000013.1, on the reverse strand, counting down.
TTAAGACTCTCATCCACTTTTTTATATTCTTTATCAATTTATAAATTATTTAGCCCTTTTTAAATAACTATTAAGATTGGATATAAATAACAAAGTAACTGAATAAAGAAAAAACATCCTACAAAAAAGCATAAATTATAATACAAATAATACACATCCTTAATATATAAGCAATTCCACCTCCATTTCTATCAAAAATTGGCAATAATAAATGCTATATATCTATAACAAAAAAAGACCATCTCAAGAGAGATAGTCTTTCTATTTGAAATTATAAATTGTAATCACCCTGCTAATTCTAGAATAACATTACAGGAGATAATGTATTAATTACGTTGGGATAATATTCTCTTGGCACAATCGGATGCACATAACAACCCACCTGCCATCATTATAACATCTTTAATAACAAGTCTTCCTGCCCCGGATAAATAAGGAAATCCGTGAGTGGCACTACCTAAATCGGGCACCCACGTTTCGGGAGTAGTTATTAAAAAAGTAAGAGTTACCAGTGCCATACCAGCGGTAAGAAGACCGCCAATAAGCCCTACACGAGCATTAAAAACACCAAATAAGGTTAATAATCCGATGATTATAATTACTCCACCCAATACATAAGAAAATATATAGGTTCCATTCTGGATATTCCATTTAATATTTTCTTCGACTACTTCTCCTTCTTTATTTTTATGGTCTTTATATTCACTTGGATTGTTATAAAAGAAACTCATTAAAGGACTATTGGCAACAAAAGGTACAATTCCATCTGCTTCATATTGAAAAACTTTAAGTCCACCAATCCATACCATTACAATGAAAATAGCTATTCGCATTAAATTAAAAAACTGACTTTGTGATTTTGCTAAGGTTGATAATAGATTCATATTTTTACTATTTAAGATATTTATATTTTAATACCCAAAATTAATACTCCTATGTTCTGCTCACAATGGACGAATATGGATATTACCTAGACAAATCTGCTACGATAGATATCCCAACGTTCTCACGAAAAGCTGTTGGTGTAATCCCGGTATGTTTTTTAAAGTAACGGCTAAAATAATTTTCATCATCAAAATTTAGCTCAGCAGCAATTTCTTTCATGCTCTTGTAACTAAGATGTATTAACTTTTTTGCCTCGAGTATAACTCTTTCGTGAATTAATGTAGATGGAGTTTTTAAAAAATATTGCTTACATATCTTCGAAAAATTATTAGGAGAAAGTCCCATTTGCTCAGCATAAAAAGCTGGTTGTCTTTCTTTTCGAAAATTACTCTCCAATAATTCTTTAAACTTCATCAAGGGATGATGTAGGTTCTTTTCTTCAAGAACAACATTATCTTCTGATTTTATTTTGCTGCATAATGCCAATATCAATTGCAAATACGCTCGCACTACTGCGGTAGAATAACTAGTAATATTTTTAAGTTCGGGAATTAACTTATCTAAAATATAATTCAACTCAATATAATCTTCATCTTCAAGATTTACATAAGGCTGTTGGTAAATATTATTGAATAAAAGCCCGTTACAAGCAACTTCTTTTTTATGATATTCTATGCAATAAAAATCTCCATGAAATTGCAATCTTCTAGTTTTAAGCGGACTTTTTATATCAAAATGAATGATTTGATAAGGAGTTGTAAATAATATAATTTTCCCCTCAAAAATATATTCTACCAGATCTACACTTACTTTACCGCTTCCCTCCAAAAGAAAAATACTATACATCGGTGAACTACCATTTAGATTAATATAGTCTGTATCACATTCCTGAACGGTGCACCCTTTGTAAGCTATTTGCTTTTCTTCCATTAGTTTTTTATTTCTTCAGATTATACCATTTTATCTCAATCTGATTTTTGGTCTTAGTATTTTCTATTAAATAGTTTTTTTCAAGCTTTTCGCCAATGGCAACTAACTTCCAAAAATAAGCTGAATCTTTGGGATAGGGAATTTTAATAAAATTAGTTTTTGATGGCTTATTACTTTCTTCATTTATAGATTGATCAATAATTGCATTGATGTAACTTAAAACATGAAACCTATCAAAACTTTCTCTAAACTCTCCACGAATTTCATCATCATTTGCAAAACAAACTTCCCCCTTTACATAATAATCTGTTATAAAAGGAATACCTAATATTTTTTCGATTGTATCTAAATCTTCTTTATCAAAGGTAGGTTTCATTAGAATATATAAATCAATTCTTAAACAACTTACTATAAATCTAGTTTATCAAATATACAAATATGTTAGCCTAAGAGCTAATATCATTTCTTACTATAACCTATCTAAAAACAAAAAAGCAGTAAACTTTTGCTTACTACTTTTTACAACTTTCTTTGACAGTTAATTATCTTAACGATTAAACTTATTGCTTTCTTCGTTTATTATACTGATATCCCAAACCAATTATTATAATTAGAATTGAGAGAAAAAATCCAGAATTTTTCATACTATATCATTTTTTAATTACTACTATTTCCCATTTCTCTAATGAGTAAAGATTTTAAAAATGGATTCTTAAATATATTTCTTCAAGACAAGAGCGATGGCTATCAAGATTAACACAATGAATATTGCGTTTGGATTGGCAAAATTAATTGTCCATCCCAATTCTTTTATTCTCTTGGGAGGAAATAGTCTTTGGTCTTCTTTATTAAAATAAAAAACACCCCATATCCAGTTTGAGGGATCTTTGTGCCATTTATCTTTGGTTTGTTTACTAGGTTCATTATTTTTTTCCATAATTTAAGTACGATTTACTATTTAAGATAAAAAGACAGCTCAAAATTGAGCTGCCCTTCCTTCAAAATAAAAATTAAAACTACTTTTTATTGCAATTGGAATAAATCAAAAAACAACTAAAACAATGATTAATAGCCCCTAAACAAGACCTTGTTTGGTTATAAAATAAAATATTCCAAGCATTAATGCCATAACTAGCATTCTGTAAATTGCTGAACGAAATGTTGTAGTACCATTAAGTTTATCTTCTCTTCTCATTTTTATAGTAATCATAATCATCATTGGAATGATTGATATAATCGATAGATATAAATAATACCTAACAAACTCCGGATATAAATCGGATATCGCCAGAAGTACTAATCCCCATAAAAAGTAAACTATATTTATTGTTGTAACATACTTTTTTATCATGTCTTTAAATTTTAAAAATTCTTCTACTCATTCTAAAAACACCCATTATCTATTTGATGGTCATTTATATTACCATTTTTATAGAACATAAACTGTGGCAATCTAGATTAATAAAAAGGTCATCTATAAAGACAACCTTTTTAAGAGGGGCAAACTAATTATCAATATTAAAACTGGCATATTATTAATCAACCAGAATTACAAGGATACTTTGGGCAAAAGCCATTAAAAAAAATAAAAGTATAATTATAAAAACGAATATTTTTTTCATAGCTCGAACGTTAAAGTTTTAAAACCATCTATTAAAACTTAGTAAAAAAGACAGGCTAATTAAAATTAACCTGTCAAAACTTTTCTTATTTATAAAGCATAGCTGGTAATTCTAAAAGGACTACTAGCACTTGTAAAAGTGTAAATTGTGTTAGAATAAGTAATTCTAAAAGTTTCTTTTTTAACATATAATCCTTTAGGATTAACTAATTCGGCATCCAATTCTTTTAGGAAAGCATATGCACTGGCCACCACTGTCCAACCAGCATCTTTTAGGATGATAGTTTTATTTACAGCATCTTCACTTGTTGTTACTAAGTGAGTTATAGACGCTTTACCACCATTAAATTGGTATTGAATATAATTCTGATTGGCAGCAGTATTAAAATATAATTGAACTCTACTAATTTTTTGGGCTGCAGGCAATGTAGCATTTGCTCTATCTAATAAGTATTTGCAATAATCAGAGTTTGATGGAGCTGTATACAAGTTTGCCGAGATGTAACCAAAAACAGTTGGAGGGTTACCTACACCCGCTAGTAAAGATTTATAATCATTTGTTAATACAGGAGGAGCATTTGTATATTTTATGGTTGCACTTACACCACCAGTCCCTGTAGCTACAAAAGTATTAGTTGGACTATCATATACAAAATTTGTCAATTTTTGTCCTTTAACTACTACTGCTGGTTTGGCTACTGCTGATGTTGGTGTATAAGCAAATCCAAAAAGGTAGCTTTCTGAGTACGTAGGATCCAAAGAAGTTGCTTCTCCAAAACGAGCATATGAATTAAAATCAAAATCAAAATTATGCGTCGCAGTCCCGTCATTGGTAACTAATAATCTAAATAATGGACTTGTCATATCTCCATTAATATTATCAAGAGTAGTAGCGTTCTTTGGTAAATCTATCCAATCTTGCGCCGTAGCTTTTACAAATCGCAATTCCTGAACGGTTCTATTAGTTCTAAAAACAATATCTCCTTTATCTTGTCCGTAATATAAAAACTGAAAATCACCAAGGAATCCTTTACCACGAAGAGCAGCTGTAGGATAATCATTAGAGTCTGATAATAGATGTATTCTATTGGCAGTTGTAAAAACTACACTTACAGTACTTCCTAACTGAATCTCGTACTGACTGTTGTAGACATCTGTATCGGTATCAAAATCTGAAGCCATATCTACTTTCCCATTAGGTAAAAATTTAAATAGATGTGTAAAACCTCCTAATTGCGTGCTATCTGTAAAATAAACTGCTTTCCATCCATGCTCTGAGGATAACAATAAGTCATTCAGCTCCTTTTTTCGAGCGTTTGTTCTCTCTGTTGGTGTCTGATCAAATTTTTGTTCAGCATCAGTATTATTAGTACAAGCAACTAATTGTAGCGCAAAAATTGCTACAATTAGATAACTAAATATATTTTTTACTTTCATAATATGTTTTTTTATAATTATGTATCTGTATTATTAAACGCTATTAATTATTTATTACAGCATCAGTATTTTTTTGTGCTTCATCTCTTAAAGCATAAAAATCTACATTAAATGCATCTCTATAATACTGAACTACAATAGCTTCTTTTTTCTGGATAGCAGCCTTTCCTGTAGCACTTGTTATCCCGGCAAGAATAGCTGCATATTCTGCTTTGGAGCTAAGTAAAATCATTGAAGCAGTTTCTGCAAAATCTTCAAATATATTTAATCTTGCGTAACTTGTTATAAAACCTAATTCTCTTGAAGTCGATACTGATTCTACATACCAACTTGATGTGTATCCAGATGGAGTTACTTTGGCCCAAGCCTGCTCATCAAAAGGTTTAGTTTGATTTAAAATGTGAACATATTCATGTTGAATTGTATGAATGAATTCACTAACATCTGCACGGCTTTTCTTATCTATATAATCTACTTGAAAAAGAGATATCCTTTGTCCGCCTTCTGCCAATCCTAATGTGATTGTACCTGTTGAGTTCAAATTTACACCACCTACTAAAACAAATTCTCTTGGCGCAATTTTCTTAACAAAATCAGCTCCACCAATAGTTGAATAACTATCAAGCCATATTTTCTTAACTATTTCAAGCGCTGGTTTTACTTTCTCGACAGTGGGAGGAAATAAATATCTGGTATTATCTACTGTATTTTGATTCCATATATATCGCACTTCGATATTATATGGATTTGTATAATTTGTGATAATCCAGTTATCCAAATCTGTTCTTACAGGTTGCTCAAAATTTAACTGGCTCTCTGTGGGTTGATCTTCGTGAGCACAACCAGTAAAGGTTAATACTACAGCACCCAACACTACTAATTTATATTTCTTTAATAATTTCATAATACTAAAATTTATCTAGGATTTTTTTCAATTCCGTTATTTGATGCACTAAGTGGTATTTGTAAAGCTCTACGTTTATCATCTTTAACCAAGATATTTTTTCTGCTTACCTTACCAGAAGTATAGGTATCATGCTCTACTACAATATTAAAACGTTTAATATCAAACCATCTAATCCCTTCGTGTATAAAGTCTCTTCTTCTGGCTTCGGCAATAGCCTTAATATAAGACGCTTGTATTGGAGTCAAAGCATAAAATGGAGTATATTCATTATCAATTACCGGGTATTTGGCAGCAATACTTGCTTGTGTCAGTTTATCGGTTGCAGCAACATATCCTGTTGTTCTTATTGAGAAGAAATATTCTAACTCGCTATTAGCAACATCTATTTGGTTGTTCATTACATGCGCTTCGATACGATTCAGAAACATTTCATCATTACTAAAAAGTACTACACCAGTATAAGGTTCTCCAATTTGGGCAGTTACATTGGTATATTTAAAGTATTCGTAAAATTTATTAACAAAAACATTAATTCCTCCCAGATAAATTCCTGAAGTCCTTGTTAACCAAGTTTTACCAAAGATATTAGTGTCTTTCCCTAAGATTTCATCTTGTCTGTTTCCAGTAAGATAGAATCTATTAGAGTAAGCTCTTCTCCAAATAGAGTAAGGATAAGCTACTAATAAATTGGTTGTTTTATCTTCTTTTGAATATTCAATAGGCATTTGTGCAAAAGCAAAAGCATTAAAAACGGTATAATCTCTAAGTTTACCAGCTGGTGCAGATCCTAGATCTTTTGAAAGTTCAAGAACTCTATTCCAATCTCCCTTAACTAAATAAAAACGACATGCAAAAGCTTTTGCTGCTTCTTTATTAAAATGAAATTTAAGTTCTTTATAATCATTCGTTACATATTTAAGACCTTCTTCTATATCTTTTTGAATTAGATCAAAAACTTCTTCAACAGAGTTTCTAGTATATTGTTTAATCAAAGCTGTTTCCGGCTCTGTTATATACGGAATTCCTAAATCAGTTTTTGCAGTCGCTGGATTATAACGATTCGCCCAAAATGTAACAAGCATAAAATGTGAATAGGCTCTGGTAAGTAAAGCCTCTGCTTTTTTAGGATTAAGATCTGGTGTGTCTCCCAACTCTTTTATAGCTGCCAAAGCTTGATTTGCAGATGCGATTGCTTTATAAGATTCGTTCCAGAATCTTGCTTGAGTATCTATATCTGTTTCGGTTTGCATATCCCAATTGTAATTTTGCTCATTCTTCTGGGTTACACTAGACAACTCACTGTCAAAAACATTATCCGACATCGTTTCTGCAATATCCATATAAGTCGCATTTGGATAGGCAGTAACCAATAATTCAGAAATTTTTTCCGGAGTATCTATTTTAGTTCTATTATCTGGTGTTTCCGAAAGGAATTCATCACAGCTAGTAATACTTGTAAGTACTAATAGGGATAAGATTATTTTTATATTTTTCATAATTTAAATATTATAATGAAAGATTTAGAGTAAAAGTGTATTGACTCGTAACTGGTAGCGCTACACCTCCAGTATTACGGAATTCAGGATCCTGACCATTTAATCTCTTATCAGAATAAATTAACCAAGGATTAACTGCAGATCCTCTTAAAGTAAATGTACTTACACCAATTTTTCTCTTAAAGTCTTTAGGAAATTCCCAACTTATTGAAACGTTTTTAAGTCTTACAAAATCTCCATCGGCTATACGAACATCCGAATAATTATACGTGTTATAAGCTCTTGCAAGTGTACGTGCACCACCATTATTTTCATTTAATCTTTTATCGGCAATAACTGGAATATTTGTAATATTCTCATCACCAGGATTTATCCAACGATTAGTAAAATCTTTTGTAAATACTGTTAAATCATCATAAGTACTATCATAAATAGGGTTTAAACGTACTTTATTACCTCCTGATCCTACAAAGAACACATATAACGACCAGTTTTTATATGTAAAAGTATTTGCAAGACCTATTGATTTATTAGGCTCTATAGATCCTTCGTATTTTAAATACTTCGTTACATTATCTATGTCTTGAAAGTTGGCACCGGTAATATTATTATCGGCTCCATCTTGCAAAAGAAATGTAGGTAATCCTTGATTATTTAAACCTGTGAATTGGTATGAATAGATTGAATTTCTTGGACGACCAATACTATTTCCTCCATTAGAATCAATTAAATCAAAAGCTGAAGGCTGGTTTGCCAATTTTGTTATTTTTTGATTATAAACAGAGAAATTAAGCGTTGTTGACCAGTTAAAATCTTTAGTAACGATATTTTTTGTTGTAAAAGCTACCTCAAGACCTTTTGTCTCCATATCGGCATTATTTCCTTGTTTAATATCTTGTCCACCTACTCCTGAAGTAAGTACATAATCTACTAAATCAAATGCTTTACGACTATATATATCTGTAGTAAATTGCACACGATTGTTAAACATTCCAAGATCTACACCTATGTTAGTTTCAAATTGTTTTTCCCATGTTAAATCACCATTTTGCAAATCGTCAATTCTTATTGCTCCTTCTCTGTCTGAAACATTGAAACGGTTTGTAACAAAGCTTTTATAAATAGCCATAGAGTTCGTTGCTGGTCCAGCAGTTGCAGTAAGTCCGTAAGAAGCTCTTAAAGCCAAAGTATTTATAGATTTTGAATCTTTCATAAATTTCTCTTCGGCAACATTCCATTTACCACTTACAGTATAAGTAGGCAACCATCTAGAAGAATTACTATCACCTTGTCTGTTCGACCCATCATAACGACCTGTTAAAGATGCAGTATAACGACGATCATAGGTATAACCTACTTTTCCAAAGAAACCAATTGTTCTTTCTCTTTCTTCATTCAATCCATAATAAGAACCTCCATCATTAATGATTTTTTCAAGAAACTTAGGATTAGTAAAAGGTGTAAGACCTCTGCTATATTGAACCCCAGCTGCAGTAAAATTATCACTACCTCTGTCTACAGATCTTAATTCGGTTCCAAACAAACCTTCAAGTTCATGTTTGTCATTCAACGTATTTCTGTAGTTAATACTATTTCTAATGTTATATGAAGTCATATCATTAGAAAATTTTCTTAAGAATCCACCATTTGGCAATACCGAAACTTTTGGTGCCGTTTGATCATTTGGATCTTGGTACAAATAGATATTCTCTTTTTGAACAATTGTATTTACATCATTTCCTACACCTGCATTATAAGCACCTACAACATTAGAACCTTCTAATATTTTATGCTCTCTGCTTGTATTAGCATAACGTGCAGAACCTGTAAGGTTATAAGTTAAATGTTTGTTTATTTTATAATCTAAATCCAATTGGAAACGAATATCCTTAACTTGAATATCCATATAATTATTTGCCAACTCATTGATAATATTCATCGGAGCCCAGTTATTTCTGTAATATTCCAGGTTTCCTTTTTCATCATAAGGTCTTAATGTTCTATTTGTATTTAAAACATAAGCAAAAGGATTGATGTCAAAATCTCTTGTTACTTTTCCAAATACTTCATCTTTTTGACTTTCATAACTACCAGGAGCTCCCTGATCTCTCACAGAAGCCAAAGTAGATAAGGTAATGTTTAAATTATCATTTACATAAAAAGTCCCTTTTATGTTTGATGAAAGTTGTTTTACATTATCAGCAATTGTCCATCCCGGATCGGTATAATAGCCTAACGATGCATAAAATGTATTGTTTTTTCCTCCACCAGAAAAACTTAAGGAGTGAGTTTGAGTTAAAGATGGTCTAAACACAACTTTAAACCAATTCGTATTGGCTAACTCATATTTTTTCAAAAATTCATTACGGCTTACAGGATCATTTTTCACCAAATAACTATCCGTTTCCGGAACGTAAGTATTGATCGCTCTACCTAAAATATTATAAACTCCACCATATCTACCATTTACTGTTGATGGCAAATCAAGATAGCCTTTGGCTTCCATTTCTTTATAAATACTCATCGACTCCTGAGAGTTCAAAATATCATATTGACTATAGTTAGGAACTGCTCTAACTGATTGTTCTAACGAATACGATATTTTAAGAGGTGTATCTCTACGTCCTTGTTTAGTAGTAACGACTACTACTCCATTTAAAGATCTTGATCCATAGATAGAAGTTGCCGAAGCATCTTTAAGAACCTCAATACTTTGAATATCATTGGCATTTAATCCAGCTACAGAAGAACTCAATAAAGTTTCTGAGTTACCTGAAGCTAAATCTGCAAATGATAAATTGATAATATCCTCTTGTACAACACCATCAATTACCCATAATGGTTTTGTATCTCCAAAAATTGATGATGATCCACGCACTGTGATTTTAGGAGCTGTACCAAATGTACCAGTTACGTTTTGAACTGTAACACCGGCAGCTTTTCCTTCGATCATTCTGCTAATATCTACAACACCATCAACTTTTAATTCGGCTCCCGAAATTTTACTAATAGCTCCTGTAAATGTTCTTTTAGACGTTTTTTCGTAACCAGTTGTAACAACAACTTCTTTTAAGCTTTGTCCTTGTTCATTTAAGATAATTGTAAGTGGAGATTTTTCGATACTTACTTCTTGCGTTTCCATACCTACGTAAGAAACCACAAGTCTAGTAGTATTATTAGGCATATCGATTGTAAAATTACCATCAAAATCCGTAAGTACTGCTATCTTGCTACCTTTGGCAAGTACTGTTGCACCAGGTAAAGGGCTACCGTTTTGATCGATTACTTTTCCTTTTACAACAGGAATAAATAAACTTTCAAACAGGGAGCTTGGTAAATCAATATCTTCAAAATTAGCTGCTTGTGAGCTATCCTTTTGCAAGATAATTTGATTACTTACCTCTGAGTAAGTAATATTAAATGGTTTAAGTACACGGTTAAGAATACTTGATAAGGTTTCATCATTGGCTTCTATACTCACTTTTTGATTCAATTGAGTCATTCTTGAGTTGTAAGAAAACTTAACTTTTGCCGATTTTTCAAGTTTTGATAATGCGTTATCTAAACTCAAATTAACAACGTCAATAGTCACTTTCGTATCCAATTTCCTTTGTCCTTTCACACTATTTGCCATAGTGACACTTGAAAAAACAAATGCCAAGGCAAACTGAAATAATGTTATTTTCATGATTCGAAAGAGTAATCGTTGTTTAACAACAGGTTTTTTCATAATTTTGGTTTGTTTAATTAATACTATTTACTGGGTATTGAGGAACATCACAAATTGCTCTTTACAGAGAGCAACTTGATTTTATCTAAGCGTCGAGAATGTTACAGCATCTTCGGCGCTTTTTTTTATATTTTTTTCACATAAGCAATTCGGTTTTATTCACATCCATTGGATGTAATGATGACTTGATTTCCGTTCATTTCGTAGCTTGTATTATTGCCAAGGCTTTTACAAATAATTTTAAGTTTTTCGGGTAATGGTTGATCACTTAACGAAGTCGTTAGATGACAATCTTTTAATTTCGAATGAGGAAAATCAATCTTTACCAAATAAGCTTGCTCAATTGTTTTAAAGATCTGAGCAACTGGAATATCGGTAAATTCAAAACTTAGTTGTTCAATATTGCCTACAGAATGTGCCAAAGACTCGTCTTGTGTAATATCTGTAATTTTATTAAAAGTAAATTCCTGACGTACAAATCGTAACGCTTGATTTGGCAATAAAACAACTTCTTCCTCTTTTTTGCCAAAGTTTGAAATCAATTCATTAGATCTTACTGTTACTTTTCCTGTACGAACAAGTACTTCTACATTTGGCTGATCCGAATATGCTTTAATTCTAAAGCTTGTTCCTACAACCCGGGTAACTATCTCATTGGCGAAGACAAAAAATGGTTTTTTTGGATTCTTACTAATTTCAAAAAAGCCTTCGCCAGATAGATAAACCTTTCTTTCATTGCCTACAAATATTTTAGGGTAACTTAACTTACTGTTTGGTTTTAACAAAACAGAACTACCATCTGATAAAGTTATAATTTGTGATTTATCCGAATTATTGGTTTGCTCTACAAGTCCTTCTCCATTATCATGGATAAGTTCTTTGTAAGTAACAATAGAATTTTCGGAAACAAAATCATCTTTATAAAACCAATTTAATAAAAGTCCGAAAAGTAAAACAGCTGCAGCTCCACTAAGCCAATAATTTCTCCACAGTTTTTGTACAGGAGAATTTATTTTATTTATTGTAGCTTCTTTTTTGGTGATTTTTACCAAAGTGGATTCTAATGCAGATTGAATATCTGCTGAGGATAAAGTAGTTTCGGGAACATTCATTGCCAATAACCATAATCGTGCTTGCTCTACCAGCTTTGCACGTCTAGGATTCTCCAGAGCCCATTCTTCCCAGTGCTCATAATCCTCTTCGGATCGAACCCATGTTCGGAATGATTCGTCGGACAAAAAATCTTCTACTTCTGTATAATTGTTACGTTCTTGCATCTTAAAATAAGGGTTACAAAAACATAGAGGACAGTTTTTATTTTATATACTCACCTAATTATGATTTTTTTTATATTTAATTAAAAAAAATCAAAAAACACTTGAGGATAATAGCACTAAAATAGAAATATTACCTTTCCATTCTTTACGAAGATTCAATAAAGCACGGTGTAATAAATTATTTGCAGATTGATAGTTAACATTAAGCATATCAGCAATTTGCTCAACACTAAGCCCTTGATTATATCTAAGATATAAAGCTTCTTTTTGTCTGCCTGGCAAATCATTTAATAATTTATTGAGTCGCGATACTTTACCCAAAGTTTCTTCATCGGCAATAAGCTGATGTTCTACCGAAAAATCAAATAAAAACTCAATCGAGTCTGTAGAAGTAGTTTTACGAAAAATATGATCGCGTTCATTAAGTCGCGCAATTCTTTTACGGACACTAGATAACAAATATGCCTTTACAACAACTTCATCATTTAATGATTCCCTATAAACCCAAACATCTGTAAATACATCTTGCACACAATCCTGTACTTTTTCGGCAAAAGAAGATAGTGAGTTTCCGTAACGTACCAAATGCGCATAATGTTTTTCGAAGAGTAATGAAAATGCCTTTTCATCCCCTGCCTTCAGATTATTCCAAAGTATGGAATCATCGAGGATATCGACATGTGTTGTTGTTTGGATTTTCATAATTTGGTTAGGATTATAAGACTCTTTTTATTATGAATATACTGACTTACAGTAGAATCACTTTTTTTATTCAAGTCAATTTGTTTTGGATAATTAACATTAGCAAATAAAAACTTACATATTTTGTTTTTAATAAATTTATACTCTGCAAACTTCTTTAGTTCATTTACAGGATAAATTTTAACAAATGATTTTAATTTACTTAACATTTAACTTAATTTCATTCTTAACAATGTGGTATTATTATTTCAACCTTCCCTATTTACAAAGCTATAGAAAACATACCCTTAGAAGATATGGTAATTCTATTCGCTTGTTTCTAGAGAGTTGATTACTAAATTAAAAAGTTAAATCTAACTAATAATTTAATATTTTATTAACAAACATAAACAATTATGCATAAAAAAAAATTTTACGGTCATAATTTTTTAAAGAAATATAACAATCTAATTAAAATTGTATTTTTTTTTATTAATCTAATTTTTTGCATGCATAATTTATAAATTTAATAAATCTGGGGTAACAGATAATTCTAAAAAAAAGTTATAAAACTCAAAATTACCACAAGATTTTCGAAGCATAAACGCTCATAACAATACAATTTCCATTCTCAAAATGCGTTTAAATACTATAATCTTCCTACAAGTTATTCACATATTTCTTCGCATATAGTGAATAAATGATTATGATTTATGCCAAAACAAAACTTAGAATACGTAACTTTATATTTTTCTAACAATTTTAAAATTTTAATTTATGGCTTTTGAATATATAGAAATTGAAAGAGTAGAAAAACTGACCAAAGAGGAATTCATTGAAAACTATTATAAGCCTCAAAAGCCTGTAGTTATTACAAACCAAATCGAAGATTGGCCTGCTTTTACAAAGTGGGATTTTAATTTCCTAAGAGAAGTTGCCGGAGATAAAACCGTCCCCTTATACGATAACCGTAAAACAGATCATACAAAAAAAGTCAATGAACCCGACTTTACAATGACTATGTCCGAGTATATTGACATACTGGAGAAAGGTCCCACACATCTTCGTATATTTCTATACAACCTAATGAAAGATGTACCTGCAATGAAAGCAGATATAAGATGGCCTAAACTTGGACTTAGACTGATAAAAAGTCTTCCTCTGGTGTTTTTTGGAGGTCAGAATGCTAAAGTTTTTATGCATTACGATATTGATTTTCCTAATATTTTTCATATCCATTTTGAAGGAAAAAAACAGTGTGTCCTTGTAGATCCCAAAGAAACAAAATACATGTATCGCCTTCCTTATTCCTGGATTTGTAATGAAGATATAGATTTTGATAATCCCGATTATGAAAAGTTTCCAGCACTTAAACTAGTAAAACCATATATCACTCATTTAAATCATGGTGAAATGCTTTATATGCCCGAAGGTTGGTGGCATTACATGAAATATATGACTCCCGGATTCTCTCTAAGTCTTCGTTCTTTATCCGGAAGACCTAGAAATTTACTTAAAGGCTTCGCAAATGTGGCGGTTATTCGCTATTATGATAACTGGATGCGTAAACGCAAAGGACAAGCTTGGCTGGATTATAAAGATGAAGAATCTATTCGTAGAACAAATGCTTTACTGAAGCAATTATAGATGTATGGAATAATAACTTATGAATTAATTCATAAGTTATTATGGTTTCCTATCTACAATCCTGAAAGTAAGATTAATTCTTGGCAATATATTCTTTGTAGTTTTAGGAACCTGATGTTGCCAAAAACTTTGTGTTGTTCCACCCATTAATAAAAAGGAACCATGATGCAATGGAATTTTCAATTTTGGAATCTCTTTTTTAAATTTATGTCTTAAACCAAAAATTCGGGTTTCGCCAAAACTAACTGAAGCAATAATAGCATCTTTTCCAAAATTTTGCTCTCGATCACTATGCCAACTCACTCCGTCGTTTCCGTTTCGATATAAATTGAGCAATACACTATTAAATTTAATTTGTGTCTCTGCTTCTACTCGCTCTTTTATCAGTAATAATTCTGGTGTCCAATCCGGAAGATTGGGGTCTGATCCAATATTTGTTTTATCTTCATACCACGAAATCATTCTTGGAACCTTAAGCGTCTTATCATACATTTCCATTTCATATTCCCGCCATGCTGTTGTGTTGAGCAAAACATTATAGTAATGATCTGACTCTTCTTTTGTAAAAAGAGTATCATGTAATATCAGCTCCGTATCAGGCAGGTCAAAAACCTTTTTCCCTTTATTTCCGCTTGTAAATATCTCGGTATCATCAAAAAGTAACATGCTATTGAATTAAGTGAAATGAACTATTCGTTATTGTTTTCATTTTATGCAAAACAAAATTAGTACATATCGTCACAAATTACATATATTTACTGTGACAAATTATCCCATTAACATATGTCTTTATTTTCTGATAATATTAAATACCTAAGAGCTAGAAAAGAGATTTCACAACGTGAAGTTGCCGAAGGTTTGCTTATATCCCGAGATCGTTATGCTAAATATGAAGATGGTAAAAACTCGCCACCTCCAGAAATATTGATAGCCATTTCACGCTTTTTTCATATTAGTATCGATATTTTACTTTCGGTCGAAATGAAAAAGATACCTATGGGCGAGTTACTCAAATTGGGAGATAATAGAATCTTATTACCAATTACAGTTGACCGAAATGGCGATAATTTAATAGAAATTATTCCGCATAAAGCAAAAGCTGGATACCTTACCGGGTATTCAGATCCTGAATTTATTGAAAGTTTACAACATATTTCTTTACCTTTTTTAGGTCATGGAAAACATAGAGCATTTCCTGTAGAAGGAGATTCTATGCCTCCTCATGAAAATGGTTCTTTTATAGTAGGCCGATATATAGAGAATTTTGGAGAGGTGATGGATGGCAGGACTTATATCCTGATTACAAAAACAGATGGGATCGTATATAAGCGTCTTAATAAAAACGGAAAAAATGATTTAATAGCACATTCCGACAATACATTTTACCCACCTTATCCTGTGAAAGCTTCCGACATTCTTGAAATTTGGGAATATGTATGCAACATTGGTCGTAATGATAAAGAGCAAAAAACATCAGAATTAGACAATGTTAAAACAATGTTTTTGGAATTAAAAAGGGAAATCAATGAATTAAAAAGTAAGCAAACTTGATTTGGCAATCTTTAAAAGAAGCATTTCTTAATCTTATCAAAGACTAAGACTTATCACATTTTCTTTTTTAAAGTTGGATATAAAATATCTCCAAACTCTTTAATTGCAATTGGTTTTCTTAAAAAATCGGTTACATAATGATTACTTTTAATCCTATCGATTTCTTCTTGAACTAAGGAAGAAGAAAGTATAAAAATTTGAGTTTCATGTTTTAGTTCTTCAGATAACTTATCGTATTCAATAAGAAATTCAAATCCATTCATTATTGGCATCTGAATGTCTAATAAAATAACCAAAGCTTTCTTAAAACCCTTCCGATTCGCAATAATCCATTCTATTCCCTCTTTACCGTTCTTAACAGCATTTACTTCAGTGACATCAAGTACTTTTTTTAATAATTGCTTTATGACAAGCTGATCGATATCACTATCTTCTACCAGCAAAAAACCATATTTAGATTTCATATAATTTTGGTATCGTTACAATAAATTTACTTCCAACTGAACATTCAGAATCAACCTCAATATTACCGTTAAGATTTCTAACAGCTTCCTTTACTATATAAAGACCAAGTCCTGAACCTTTATTACTATCAACTACAAAAAACATTTCAAATATATGTTCTCTGTACTCTGGTTTAATCCCAATTCCGTTATCGGTTACTTCTATCTTATAAAAGTCCCCTTCTTCATATGTTTTAATCGAAATACGCATCTGTTCTTTACTCGCATCTGCATATTTAATAGCATTAGAAAGTAAATTATTTATTATGATTTTCAATCTCAAACTGTCACTTTGAATTTTATCCACCAAAAACTCTTCGATAATAATAATCTTGGTAGCATTTTTTATGTGTTTGTGTTGTATTATGGCATCTTCAAATAAATTTACCAAACTCACTGGCTCAACAATTACATCTTTCCTTTTATTTTTTGAGTAATCAATAATATCATTTATAAATTGATCTTGTTTTACCAGGCTTTGATTCATTAAACTTAAATATTCTCTAATTTGTGTTAAGTCATCTTCCAACAGCATAATTTCAATCAATCCTTTGAGAGAAGTAATTGGCGAACGTAAATCATGCGAAACACTATAAACAAACCTGTCTAGTTCCTTATTAACAAGGATTAAATTCTCGTTTTGGTTTTCAATCTCTTTTTTAGAAATTATAATTTTTCTAACCATAATTGAGTAATATATACATACACTACTTATAATAATCAAGATAAAGATAACATTGGTAAACATTAATTGATCCTTAATCGTACGTGTACCTTCACCAAGTGTGTTCGAAAAATTACGCTCATTTATCGTTAATTGATCACTAATTACACTAATACGTTTAAGAATGCTTTCACGATCCTCGGCACTTAAATTAGATGTGCTTATTTTTTTTTCAATATTTTTTCCTATCTCAAATAATTCATTTATCAGCTTATCTCCTTCTTCCCATTCTTTAATAGCATTTGCTAAAAAAGAAACGTTTTTAAAATTTCTAAACAACCATATCATGTCATCCAGATCTTTTTCGTGGTTTCTCCCATCTCTTAATGCTTTTTTAATAACATTAACATCTCCATTATTCAAAAGTTCAATTCTTGCAACTCCATCCCCTTGAGGGACTTTCAACTCTTCTTTATACAAATCCCACTGATCTCTGTCTTTTGTATACAAATAAGTTATAAGATGTCGAACAGCATCTTTCTGACCTTTTGAATAATGCGATTCACCATTAACATAAGCCCTATTCGCAGATAAAATTTTAATAGTGAAAAAATTAATAAAAATTAGCAATGTACAAGATAGAAATACTATTAATAAAAGGATGTAAACATTGGGAAGTCTTAGATTTTCAATAATTTTGTTTCTTGGCATAATATCTATAATAAAGATTTGGGAAGCGTAATACAAATCATGCGAATTCTAAAGTTAGATTAAATTTAAGCATTTATTATATAATTTTAATAAAAAAAATGAACTCTTATGCATTAAATTTTAACAAGTCAAGTTTTATATGTATCCTAAATACGAATCATGAAAATCTTTTTTTTACCACGAAATCTCCTTATGTAAATTGTAAAAATCAAAAATTAACATTTTATTTTTGTTCTACTTAACCCATAGATTTTAATATAAACAAAATGTGACTTACATTTGCACCATAATTTTATAAGGTATAAAAAACCTATTGTTCTAGATTCTATAAGAACCTAAAGGTTTCCTCAACATTAATAATGATTACTATAAATAGAAAATGATAGAATTAAAAAACATAACCAAAAAGTTTTATAAGACTGGAAGGGAAATTACGGCATTAAAAAACGTATCTCTTCATGTGCCGGAAGGAAAGATTTTTGGTGTGATTGGTACTTCGGGAGCAGGAAAAAGTACACTAATACGTTGTATTAACTTATTAGAGAAGCCAACATCTGGCGAGGTAATTGTAGACGGGATTTCTTTATTACAGTTATCTAACTCTCAACTGGCGCAAGAAAGAAGACAAATCGGAATGATTTTCCAACATTTTAATTTACTATCCTCTCGTACCGTTTTTGATAATGTAGCCTTCCCACTGGAACTCGCCGGAGTTTCTAAAGCTGATATTAAAGACAGGGTAAAAGAATTGCTACAGCTTGTAGGACTCGAGGAAAAAATAAATGACTACCCAACAAGTCTTTCTGGCGGTCAGAAACAACGTGTTGCTATTGCAAGAACTTTAGCAAACAATCCTAAAGTACTACTATGCGATGAAGCTACAAGTGCATTGGATCCAGGAACCACAAGGTCTATTTTGAATTTATTAAAGGATATCAATAAACGTTTAAATATTACCATATTGCTTATTACTCACCAAATGGAAGTTGTAAAAGCAATTTGTGATGAAGTTGCAGTAATTAGTAATGGAGAACTTATAGAACAAGGAACCATTGGCGAAATATTTGCTAATCCAAAGCATGCCTTAACAAGCGAATTTATTGCGTCTTCGTTACATATCGAAATTCCGGATATATACCAAGAACGTCTTTCGATAGTTTATAAAAAAGGACTTAATCCATTATTGCGATTGGAATTAAACGGAAAATCGGTTAATGAACCAATACTTACGCAAGCAGCTAGAAAATTCAATGTAAATGCTAATATAATAACGGCACAAACTGCTTTTGCTGGCGATGTAAATTTTGGAATACTGATTGTAGAATTATCGGGTGACGAAAATGAACAAAATCAAGCAATCAATTTTTTTAAAGAAAAACATATTAAAACTGAAATATTAGGCTATGTCTGAATCTATTATAACATTATTATTAAAAGGTACCTGGGAAACTATTACTATGACATTTCTCTCTGGATTTTTCGGTTTCGTACTGGGACTTCCGGCAGGTATATTTTTATTCCTAACACGCAAAGGACAAATCTTGGAGCATGTTTTATTTAACCGAATCTTATCGGTTGTCGTAAACATCTTCAGATCTATCCCTTTCATTATTTTAATTGTTTGGATGATTCCTTTTACCAGAGCATTAGTAGGAACTTCTATCGGAGTAAGTGCTGCATTAGTTCCTTTAAGTATAGGAGCTGCGCCTTTTATCGCAAGATTGGTCGAAAACAGTCTTTTGGGATTACCTTCAGGATTAATCGAAGCTGCACGAGCATTGGGAGCAACACCTTTCCAGATTGTTTATAAGGTATTATTGCCCGAAGCACTTCCATCGATTATCAATGCCGCATCGATTACGCTTATAACTCTTGTGGGATATTCGGCAATGGGTGGTGCTGTAGGCGCTGGTGGTTTAGGACAAATTGGTTACCAATATGGGTACATTGGCTATGATGCAACAATTATGAATGCTGTTCTTATCTTATTGGTTGCCCTTGTATTTATAATACAATTTGCAGGAGATGCACTATCTAAACATTTTGATCACAGATAAAAATTTAATTTTAAAATAAAAATATGAATACAAGAAATAAATTTTCGATACTAGCTGGAGTACTACTACTTACTTTGGTGTTTGCAAACTGCGGAAAAGATAAAAAAGATGATCCCAACCATATAAAAGTTGGTGTTGCCGCAGGACCTGAATTTGTAGTTGCGCAAGCTGCTCAAAAAGTAGCAAAAGAAAAATACGGATTGGATGTAGAATTAATAACCTTCAATGATTATGTGGTTCCTAATGAAGCTCTAAATCAAGGTGATATTGATGTAAATGCTTTTCAGCATAAACCATATCTTGATGAGCAATCAAGACAAAGAGGATATAAACTGGCTATCGTCGGGAAAACTTTTGTTTATCCTATTGCTGGATATTCTAGAAAAATAAAAACTTTGGCCGAATTAAAACCAGAAAGTACTATTATCATTCCTAATGACCCTACCAATGGAGGACGTTCCTTGTTGTTATTGCAAAAAAATGGTCTTATAAAACTTAAAGACGGTGTTGGGCTTTTGCCAAAAGTAACTGATATTACAGAAAACCCTAAAAATCTAAAAATATTAGAACTTGAAGCGCCACAAATAGCAAGAGCATTAGATGATGCAAATGTAACAATTGCTATTATTAATAATACATTCTCATCTCAAGCTGGACTAGTTCCATCCAGAGATGCATTATTTGTAGAAGACAAAGACTCTCCTTATGTAAACTTAATCGTTTCCAGAGAAGATAATAAAAACGAAGAAAAAGTAAAAAAATTCGTTAAAGCTTTCCAATCTCCTGAAGTAGAAAAAGCAGCTGAAAAAGAATTTAAAGGCGGCGCTGTAAAGGGGTGGTAGTTTTTTTAGTATTCAGTCGCAGTTTACAATTATATAAAAAAGAGAGTTTGCATGCAAACTCTCTTTTTTTGATTAAATTTTATATTCAGTTTAGATGTCTCCAAACTGCTACTGCTACTGCTACTGCTACTGAATACTAAAAACTGAGACTAAATGCTCACCCGCATGATTAATTTCTTGCCTTTTGTTTTGTTCGAGCTAAGTATTTCATGTGCTTTGCTTACAGTCTCCACATTTAACTCTCCTATAATTTCAATATTTGGTGGAGTTATAGCCTTATTTTCTATTAATCGAACCAATTCCGACAATCCGTTTTTATAATATCCATAATCTTTCTCTACAGAATATGTATAATTTGAAATATTCATGATTACAGCACCTTTATTAAATAATGTTTCTCTAGATTCTTCGGTAGAAAGTGCGGTTACATCTAGAAACGTTCCATTTGATTTTAATAGTTTGGCTGCAATTTCGCCTATTTTATTTCCAACTAAATCTACTATAAAATCAAACTTTTGCTGGTTGTTTTTTGCTAAAGCAAAAATTGCTACATCATCCGTTTTATAATTAACAATTTGGCTATCCTTTACTCCTATTTCTTTTAGAGACGAAATACTTTCATCATTTCCTGCAGTAACAATGAAATTCGTAAATTGATTCGCCAATAAGATTTTAACCAGCATTGCTCCAACTCCTCCTGCTGCACCAGTTATTAAAACCGAATCGTTTTTTTGTAATTTCATTCGGTTAAAAGATTGCAAGGCTGTTAATCCTGCCGAAGAAATTCCTGCTGCTTGCGCAAAAGATAAAAACTTAGGTTTATGTACTACAATAGATTCTCGAATGGCTATATATTCAGCATATGTACCATTGGACCCCATACTTCCTGAACCCGAAAATACGGCATCACCAACCTTAAAGTCTCTAACATTTATTCCTACCCCGGCTATAATACCCGAGAATTCTCTCCCTAATATTGGAGAATGCATTAACTTTCTTTCCAGTTCATTCTCCAGCATCTGATAATCGATTGGATTAAATCCCGAAGCGATAATCTTTATAAGTAATTCATCTTCTTTTATTGTTGGAATATTTACGTTTTTTAGATGTAATTTACCGTCTTTATCTGCTATAATTGCTTTCATATTTATTGATTTAAAACACAAAAATATTATGAATATCATTTATATTTACTATCGGTTAACCAAAGGTTACTAGTTACCTAAAAGAAACTATTATGGCAAAAATTAAAAGAGATGGCATTTTGCGTGAAGCAAATTGTACAGAGGAACTACTTGCAATGCGTGATAGTCTGGACGTACTGGGAGGGAAATGGAAATTGATGATCTTGCGATTTCTAACCAACAGAACGCATCAAATAATTCATTTCAAAAAAATGCAACGTGAGATAGAAGGAATATCTGCAAAAATGCTAAGTAAAGAACTTAAAGACTTGGAAGTAAATTTACTTATTACAAGAGTAGTTCAGGATACCAGACCGATTACTGTTGCTTATTCTGTAACCGAATATGGCAAATCGGTATTACCTGTTACCGAAACTTTAGTACAATGGGGATTAAACCATCGCGAAAAGATAATTGAATCTGTTTAACTTTATTAAAACAAGTTTAAGCTGTTAAGTCTAGTGTCTTGATTACAACAACAATCAAGATTCCTACTAATGCCAATCCAAATAAATAATCGGCTATTATTTCCAATCTTCTCTCAAGTCGCTTTTTCTGTGTCTTGATAGATAAAAACGAAAAGAAACAGGAGAAAATAAGAAATATAGATATTATCGATGTGAATTCATCTATATGAGTTGTTTCTGATTTATTGGTAATATGTAAAGAGGTGATAACAATAAGGCAAAAACCCAAAAGATTTGCAGAAGTATTTAGAATATGTGGAGAGGTTTTATTAGCCATATCTATAATCCTTTTGAAATTTAAAAAGATAAAGTTAAGCTTTTAACATGAAGACAACATGAAGGAATAATTGATAATTATTAATTGTTGGTTAATAGTTGATAATCTCAGGTATATTGAGCCTCTGAAATTAATCGCAAAGAGCGCAAGGGTTTACGCAAAGTTCACAAAGCTATTCTTCCTTTGAACCTATAAGACGTACTGCTGCGTGCTGCCTTGGAAACCTTTGTACCTATGTAGGTAGCTTTATTTTTCAGAACCTTAGCATCTTAGAACCTTTCTTTTAAACCTTTAAGACGTACTGCTGTGCGCTTCCTCGGAAACCTCTGTGTCTTTGTCCCTTTATTTCTCAGAACCTAAGAACCTTTACTTCCCCGCTTGTTCCAGCACTTTTATCATTTCTGTATATCCTAGTTTTTTAGCATGACCTAAAGGGGTTACCCCATATTTATCGGTAATATTTACATTACAACCACCAGCGATCAAAGCTTTTACAATATCTATGTGCACAGAACCTCCATCACTTAGTAAAACTGCTTCCAGTAATGCTGTCCATCTTAGATTATTGATATGATCTTTGGGAAAATTAGCTGTATTTACTAAAAGTTTTACCACTTCCAGATGTCCTTTCTCTGCCGCGGGAATAAGCGCAGTGCCACCATATCTATTATATACTTCAAAATTTGCTCCGTGATTCAGTGCTAATTTTACAATCTCCAAATTTCCTTCTGCACCAGCATATAAAAATGGACTGTTAAGCATTTTATCTTGTGCATTTACATCGGCACCGGCATTAATTAATAATATTGCTATTTCATTATTATGATCATAAACTGCCTTCATTAAAGGGGTTTCTCCTTCATTATTTTTCACATCCAAAAAAGGCTTCTTTTTTAATAGAGTAACTATGTGAGTAACATCCCCCGTATTTACTGCTTCAAAAAGTGTTTTGCGATTCATCTTATCTATTTTTATATCCGTTTGCTTAGAAGAACATCCTACTAATATTAGCGCATTCAAAATTAAACAGCATAGAAGATTCTTTCTGTTTTGAATTTTCCAATAACTTTTTTTTTGAAAACCATAATCACTTCTGTAAATCATAATTGCTTATTGTTTACAAAAATCGTTTAGAAATCTAAATCCGAATGGTATTATTGATGATAAGTATGGTAAAGATTATAACTTTCTTTAAAATCGCCTGGTGTTTTTCCGGCATATTTTTTAAATACTTTACTAAAGTATCCATTGTCATTAAAACCTAGTTGATATGCTATTTCCTTTATCGACAAATCGGTGCTCGTGAGTAAACGCTTGGCTTCTAGGATTGTTCTTTCTTTTATAACATCACTTGCAGGTATCTTTAAATGTTTTTGAGAAAGAATATTAAGATAGTTTGGAGTAATACTGAGTTTATTCGCATAAAAATTCACCGATGATTCTACATGAAAATTATCTTCTATTAAAGCATTAAACTTTTTTATTACTTTTTCTGGCCTAACCGAAAATTCATATTCTGGAAATTGTTTTAAATAATCCTTTTGCACTAGCTTAAAAAGTAAATGCAATCGAAGTAAAACTATTTCTTTTGTAAGCAAGTCATTTTGTGGTAACCCTAATTCTATCTCTTGCAAATGTTCTTTGAGTTCCAGAAATTCATCTTTAATTAAAGAAAGACAAGATGGAACGCTTTGCTCAAAAAATGGTAGTTGTGATAAATTTGAAAAAATAGTAATGATATCGGGCGAAAGCATCAACTGAAATCCTGTTGTATTTATATTAAGCGACCAGTTATGTACTTGCCCTGGACGTATAAAATATATCTGATTATCGCCTACTGTGTGTTGTGTAAAATCTATGCTGTGAAATCCTGAACCCTCCTCTACAAAGAAAAGCATGTAAAAGTCATGTTTATGAGGCTGTTCGAATGCATTACGCCCCTTTACACTATGCCGAAACAAGGTTATACCTAAAGTTTCTTCGCCAAGAATATTACCAACAGATAAAGTAGGAATGAAAAGTTTGTTCAAAAGAATGGTGCTGTTGATTATGTTTTCAAAAATATATAATTAATGCTACATAAAGTCACAATGACTACTGTTTTTTACTTCAAAATTATATAAAGAATGGATTCTACTTATAGAATCCATTCTTCATAACCAATCTATTTAAGTGTTTCTACATTTCCAGTACGAATTAATACTCCCCAGCTTTGACTTTCTCCTTTAATGGCTCTTCTTAGTGCCTTGAATAAGATAACGTACATTAATTGACGGTAAACAAATCGCTGTGGAATCAACCAAATTAATTTTGTTAATTTCTCTTTTTCAAATATAAAGGCAACAAGACTTACCAACATATCCACTACCATAAAAACAATATAATAGATTCCTATTTTGTGCAAACTGTCTATATCATCGTGATTCCAAATTAAACTTAGTATAAGTACTAAATCGGCCAAGGGTGCAAAAATGGGTAATATTATCTGAAAAATTAATACGTTTGGTAAAGAAACCATTCCTAATCCTTTGAATTTTGGATTAAAACAAGCATCTCTATTTTTCCAGAATGCCTGCATAATACCATAACTCCATCTAAAACGCTGTTTCATAAATTCGTTAAGACTTTCGGGAGCTTCTGTTATGGCTACAGCTTCGATACAATTTATAATGCGATAATCGTTTCTCAATATACGAATGGTCAAATCACAATCTTCGGCAAGAGTATCGGTTGTAAAACCTCCCGCTTTTTCGATTGCTTCTTTCCTAAATGCACCAATCGCTCCTGGAACAACGGTAATACCATTGATTAAATCAAATGCTCTTCTGTCAAAATTTTGTGACGTGGTATACTCGATACTTTGCCATTTGGTAAGCATCGTATTTTCATTCCCTACTTTTACATTACCAGCAACAGCACCAATTTCCTGATTGTTTTTCACCTGCATTCTAAACCCTTTCATCAATTGCGAAATGGCATCTGTTTTAAGCTGAGTATCAGCATCAATACACACTACATAATCATTTTGAGTAAGTGCAATCCCATGATTTAATGCAGATGCTTTACCTCCATTTGGTTTTGTATATACTTTTACAACATCATGATTTTCAAAAACATCGTTAACCATTTTAAAGGTATTATCCTTCGATCCATCATCAATAAAAACAATATCAAAATCCGGATAGTCCTGACGAAGTAAATTCTGAATAGTTTTTACAGCATTTACCTCTTCATTATAAGCAGGAACAATAATGCTCACTTTGGGGTAAGAACCCACAACCGGATTATAAGTTGGCGGGTATTTATGATCTTTCCATTTTTTTATAAATGCCATTGCAGCCATAAGCGCAATACGTAAAAAACCAAGAAAAATAGCAACCCAGAATGTAGCTGTTATGAATTGTCCAAACCAATAAGCACAGTCAAAAATAAAATTATCCAGCGTTATATAATCTCCTTTTGCCTTGGGCATAATTTCATCCTTTGTTTTGCCTAACAAATGTGAAACGGTAGTAAACTGAATTCCTTTATCTTTAAAATATTTAATGATTCTAGGTAAAGCTTCTACTGTAGATTCTCTGTTTCCTCCTGCATCGTGTAGCAAAATAATTCCTTTATCGGGATTTGCTTCATATTGCTTTATTGTTCTTGAGTAAATACTATCGGCACTAACTCCTTTTTCCCAATCATTAGGATCTATACTTTCTCCAACAGTATAATAATTTTGAATTTTGCTTAAAGCAACTGGTCTTAATTCAGCTTCGGTAGTAGGCTCTGCATCTGCATTATACGGCGCTCTAAAAAGGACTGTACTTCTTCCCGTAACTGCTTCTATCAATAATCTTGTTGTTTCCATTTCTGCCGAAGCCCTTTCGGAGCTTACCAATGCAATATTTGGATGTGTAAAAGTATGATTCCCAATTTCATGTCCTTCCTTATAAATTCTTTGCAGCAAAGGAATATTACTTTCGCCCTGTATTCCTACAATGAAGAAAACGGCTGGTACTTTTTCTTTTTTCAAGATGTCTAATATCTGAGGCGTATAGGTAGGATCCGGTCCATCATCAAAAGTTAAAACTACTTGTTTATGTACATTACCAAACTTACTAATTACATATTTCGTTGGTAGCTGCACATACTTTTGTTCTGTAATTATAGACTCTACCGGATCTGTTTCTAGTTGTATTATACCTGGCTGAGGATCTGTTATAACATCAAGTATTTCTCCATCTCCAATATAATCGGGGGTTTCAAATCTTGTATTTACATGTTTAAGACGGTTAAAATCAAAAGGTTTCTCCTGAATACTTTCATTGGTTAAACTTCGCTGATAATAACTCCATAACCGCTGATCTTCACTTCCCAGCCTCCATAAAGCTGTTCCTGCAACCCCATACTCATCGGCAAATCGAATGGTATTGAAATTTGTAGCTGCATCTGTAAAATAAACATTATGCTCTTTTCCATTACCATCTGTATAACTGAAAGAGTTGTTATAACTGTTATCATTAAATTTAATAGTTGCTCCATATTGCTTGGCAAGAGATATTGCCTCGTTATAACTTACTGTTACTCCTTGACTTTTTTGTTGCCAATCATACCCATAACCTGCAATACAAAGTATAATTTTATCCGAAGGGATTTCTTTTACCGTTTCATCCAATATCCTTTCAATCCACTTTTGGCTACTTATATCCCCGGGAACACTACCGCTATAGTGTTCATCGTAGGCCATTAAAAACATATAGTCGTTATACTTTGATAATGCTTTTATATTAAAATCGCTATCTCCAGACATTATATCCTGTGAAACAATGTATCCCAGAGGATGTAATTTTTCATACAACTCTTTCTGAAAAGCTATAATAGGTTCATCACTATTTTCTTTAAACTCTTCAAAGTCAATATTTATTCCTTGTAATTCGTACTTTTTAAGATTCTTTACAATATCATTAATCAGTCTCTCTCTTTTTACATTATCATGAAGGATGCGATGAATTAAGTCTCCATCAAATTCGCCTTCTCCCAATGATTCATTGATGTTATTTATTATCGGAACGATTTTTACATGGCTTTTCTTCATTACTTTCAAAGCCGCCGTATCGATTTCGGTTCGCAATAAATCGGTTTTTGGATCAATAAAAAACCATTCCGGAATAACCATATTAAGTTTATTGATATTCTTTTGTAGTGAGAATAAACTCTGCGGATCCCAATCAACATAAAAGGCAGCTCTTACCTGTTCTATGTTTAAAACAGTTGGCTTTGCTTTTAATTTATTGATTTCTCTTTTTTCTCTTAAGAAAATATCAAAACCTTTATACTTTTTTAATTCTTTATCACTTAGCTCGACTGGAACTATCGGATTGGATAAACTTTTTTCTGTTTTCACATTACCTCCCAAAAGTGGTAATGCCGGTTTCAGCCCTCTTTTTAAGGTAATGATAAAAATCGGAATCATTAAAATGGCAATAAATAAAATAAATCTGGTTGACCATTGGAAACTTTTCCAACGTTGTTTAGTATTGGTTTGAAATACCTGTTTTTTATTGTCCATTATTGTTTTGTAAAATTATTTGTTCAAATTGATTAAAACTCGGGGTGAATTTATTTTTATAATTAATTCTTCTCTGTAACCTCAATAAAATTTCCTTTTTTGTCAAATACTACATCTAAGAATTTTCCGTTTTTTATAATCCCGACTTCATAAGTTATAACATTATTACCGTCGATAAGTCTTGCTGCTTCCTTAATATCTTGATTCGGATAATTACTTTTTATATAACTCAAAGCTGCTTTTGGGAGTTCTTTTTGGGGAATTGCCAACTCATATGCTTTTAATACTCCATTATTATCATAAACAGCCAAACCCACAGAAGAGCCTGTACTAAATTTGGCCAGATATCGAACATGATCTAAATCTTCTCCCTCATAATCCATTGACCATGTAGGAACTTTACCCGAAAATTCTTTTTGGAAAGCAATAGTTACTGCTATTGGAGGAACAACTTCTTGATTTGGTTTAACTTCACTTTGACCAATTACACAAGTACCATATAAAATAGTCAATACAAAGAACAGCTTTTTCATAATCTTTGATGTTTTAAAAATTAACAATTGGTTTAAATTTCTATCTAAAATTAATACAGTTAAATGAAAAACAAATGAACTATAGTAATTTTAACATACATATTCATCATAATTAAATTCCATGTGATATTTTACAATTTTTATAATATATTTATACTAAGATAACTAAACTCACTGTGAAAAGACTATCAAAAATTGATTATTGCATCAAATTCTTCAAAGAAAGAAGCGTCCCTTTATTGTCCCGAAACGGAAAAATAATTACTCAGTTTATTTTAACTGTTTTCTTCCTCGCTATAGCCATATGGTTCATAAAGCAAGAACAAACCGAATTGTCTCAGATAGGGGACAGCTTTACAAATTCAAAACTAGAATGGATTATCGGTGGAATTTCGGTGGCTTTGCTATATATTTTATTACAAGGATGCATGTATGTTACCTCATTTGCCTCTATTGGAGTTAAAATCAAATTAAATCAAGCACTAGTTTTATTCTTAAAACGTAATTTCATAAGTGTATTTATTCCAGCTGGTGGTGTTGCCTCATTATATTTTTTTACAGAATCGATAGCCGAAAAAGGAATTGAGAAAGTACAAATTCACTTGGCATCAACAATTTACGGTTTTATAGGGATTTTATCAGTTATTATTGTTGGAATTCCCTTATTCATTTATGCATTATTAAATGGAACAATCGCATCTAGTGAATGGATTGGAATGACTGTAATCATACTATTGATTGTGGTGCTATTTGTACTATTTAATTCGATATTGAACAAAGGAATAGCTAATAAATTAGTTTTAAAATGGTTTCCAAAAACTGAAATTTTCCTAACCGATTTACAAAATCACTCTATAAATCGAAACAAATTTATTTATACAGTTCTACTTTCCATTTTTATAGACATAATTGGAATTTCTCATTTGTATATTGCAATGGTAGCATTACAATTTGAACCTTCACTCGTAGCCGCGTCGATGGGATATATAATCTCGGTAATCTTTCTTATCATATCTCCTTTTCTTCGTGGTCTTGGCCCGGTAGAGGTTTCAATGGGTTTTATATTAATTCGTTATGGCTTTACCAATACCGAAGCAATTTCTATTACATTGTTGTATCGCGTATTTGAATTTTGGATTCCGTTATTCATAGGAATGCTTACTTTTTTATCCAAAATAAATAAACTCTTAATGCGAATCGTTCCAGCGCTATTGCTATTTTGCCTAGGAATAATAAATATAATTTCGGTTTTAACACCTGCCATTAGCGACAGATTAATGCGCTTAAAAAACTTTTTACCACTAGAAGCAATACATTTATCCAATTATCTGGTTTTTACTTCGGGATTATTCCTATTGGTTACCTCATCATTTATGTTAAAGGGCTTAAAAATGGCTTGGTGGTTTGGTTTAGGCTTATCTGTAATTTCACTAATAGGGAATCTTACCAAAGCAATCGATTTTGAGGAATCGACTCTTGCTTTGATAGTGTGCATCATTTTAATTGCAACGCGAAAAGAATATTACATCAAGACCAATCCCAGACTTCGATTATTAGGTTTACAAACGGCAATCCTGAGTGTTACTGCTGTATTAATATACGGAATTCTTGGCTTCTATTTCCTCGACAAGAAGCATTTCAATATCGACTTTAGTATTAGTCAATCTATTCGATATACCTTTCAAAATTATTTTTTACTAGGAAGTTATGATCTAAATCCTACCGATGGTTTTTCGAGACACTTTTTGGCATCAATTAAAATTAGTGGTTTTATCTCCTTTTCATTTTTAATTTATACACTGATAAAACCATATATATCTAAAAACTCTGTGAGTGCAGCAGAAAAAGAAATAGCAAACGATCTTCTGGAAAAATATGGAAATTCTCCTCTGGATTATTTTAAAACTTATTTTGATAAACTTCTTTTTATTTCACAAAATAACGATGCCTTTTTAGCCTATAGAATCACAGGAAACTTTGCTGTTGTGCTCGAAAATCCTGTTGCCAAAAACAGTCAGGAAGCAAAACAATGTATAATCGAATTTGATAACTTTTGCTATGAAGCTGGATTAAAAAGTATTTATTATCGCATTCCCGAAGAAAATCTGGAAATGTATCAATCACTTGGTAAAAAATATTTTTTTGTTGGGCAAGAAGGTATCGTCGATTTATCAACCTTCAGTCTAGAAGGCGGAAGCAAAAAATCATTACGTAATGGCTTAAAAAAAATTAGCGATTTAGAACTAAAAACAACCATAAACTTCCCTCCTATAAAAGATGGCTTATTGCAAAAAATACGATCTGTAAGTGACGAATGGCTAGAGGAAACTGGCAGAGAAGAAATCTTATTCTCTCAAGGAATTTTTTTATGGGACGAATTAAAAAAACAAACAATAATTACAATTGAGAACAAAGAAGAGAGAATTATTGCTTTTCTTAATATCATTCCTGATTATACCAAAGGTGAAGGCACTTACGACCTTATTCGTAAAACTACAGATGCTCCAAATGGGATAATCGATTTTATTTTAATCGAACTTTTTAATTATTTAAAATCTCAAAATCTTACCGCTGTAAATCTCGGTCTTGCTCCAATGAGTGGTATCGAAAACCCAAATACAATTCAGGAAAGATCAATGAAATACGCATATGAAAAAGTAAAATCATTCTCCCATTATAAAGGTTTACGAGATTATAAGGAAAAATTCTCTCCTTCATGGCATAACCAATATATTGTTTTTACGGATGATTATGACTTAATACAAATACCTCGAATTTTATCAAAAGTAATTAAACCTCGGTAATTTTATGGTTTAAACATTTGATTAAAAAGCTAAACCCCAAGATAAATCTTGAGGTTTTAAAATAATCAACTGTAAAATGATTGTTATTTTTAATTCCTAAATCTATAATTAAGTCCAAATTCAAATGTGTTATTTGCGTAAGCACCATTATTACCAATATAATTAGAATACGATAGGAAAGCACCAAAT
The DNA here is from genome assembly GCF_025847235.1 of Flavobacterium shii. Classification (GTDB taxonomy): domain Bacteria; phylum Bacteroidota; class Bacteroidia; order Flavobacteriales; family Flavobacteriaceae; genus Flavobacterium; species Flavobacterium shii. The sequence continues at coordinate 73,695 of NZ_JAOZEW010000013.1, read as the reverse complement.
TTATCAAGTGTAATTCCTAATGCTGCAGAAAAACTTTCATTGGAATGATAAAAACCTGATAAATTTATATTATGCTCTGGCATATTAAACCTTGCCCCTAAATCTAAAATATCTTTGTACCCTTTTACTCCTCTATAAGCAACCAATGGCTCAATGTTGAAGTCATTTATTTCGTTCGAAAGAAGTATCTTGTAGCTTACAGCCGAATAAAATACAGGGCGATCTACATATTTTTTTGTACCATCATTGTTATCAAAGAAAAGACCGTGTAGGTTTGGTACTGCAGCTTGTATCGTTAATAATTTTGATGTGTATGCAACACCAAAATCTCCATCGAAAACACCGCCTTCTTTAAAATTCTGCACTGTTGGGTCATCAATACTTCCTACAATCTTATTATAATCAATAGAAGCAAAACTTGCTCCTAATGATAGTCCAAAATTTATTTTTTGATCATTCCCTCCAATTGGCAAATGATAAGCATAAGTTCCCAGTACTCTTGTTCTATTAATTAAACCCGCTTTATCACTGTGAACATTTAACCCCAGTCCTACTCTATCTCCTGAGTTATACTCGACTGTAGCATTCATTAATACTGGATCTCCAGGAACTGGAGCCCATTGCCGTTGGTAGCCAATATTCAAATTTAGCCCTTTGTCCGTTCCTGCCATAGCTGGATTTGCCAAATATTGATTTTGAAAATACATGGATTGGAACTCTGTTAACTGGGCATTTGCCGTATTCCCGCCTAATACAATTAGGAATATAATTATCTTACTATAAATTGATTTCATTGTATATTTTTTTTTAGTAATGTCTATTGCCAATAATGGCAATAGACATTTTTTTACTACTTGTTATTGCTCCGTTTATACTCTTTCTTGGTTAGTCCCTAAGGATTGTAATAAATCCTTTGATGTTAGGTAAACCAGTTCCAAGATCAATTAGATAGTAATAAGTATTTTCAGTCAATGGAGATCCGTTATAAGATCCATCCCATTCATTATTATAACCGTTTTTAGAATATACTATTCTTCCGGCTCTATCATAAACTCTAACTGAATTGTTTGGATATAAGTCAATATTTTTAACTTCCCAATAATCATTTTTACCATCTCCGTTTGGAGTAAGAATGTTATTTGCAATAACTGCACCTGGTGTAACATATGCTCTATTAACAACAACTGTATAAGTATCTTGTGTACCATCTGGTGCTGTAACTACTATCGTGATTACGTTATCTCCAATTTTTAAATCTATTGGAGCAGTAGGATCAACTGGCAATCCATCAACAAACATCGCTATTGTTGCATTTGGATCGATTGGCGTAGGAGTTATTATGATCGAATTAATATCATTCGGTACATCTACTCTGTAGTCGTTTGTATCTGTATTAAATGCTGGACTTAAAGTTCCTTCATTAACAGTAATATCAGATAAACCTGCATTGTCTGCTGCAGCTGCCTCTCTTGTAACAACCACTGTATATTCTTTAACAGTCCCATCCTGAGCTGTCACCACTGTAGTAATTGTATTTTCTCCTACTTGCAAAGCAATTTCTCCCGAAGCTGTTCCGCTAGGTACTTCTACTCCATTTACCGTTACAGTTGCATTAACATCCGAATCAGAAGGTGTAACTGTTATACTAGTAACATCATTAGGAACAGTAGTTGTGTATTCTGTAGTTCCTTCTGCAAATGCTGGACTTAAAGTACCTTTACTAATTTCTAAATCAATTAAATTCGCATCATCAGAAGGTATAGGCACAACTGCCGCCTCTCTTGTAACAACCACTGTATATTCTTTAACAGTTCCATCTTGAGCTGTTACCACTGTAGTAATTATATTTTCTCCTACTTGCAAAGCAATTTCTCCCGAAGCTGTTCCACTAGGTACTTCTACTCCATTTACCGTTACAGTTGCATTAACGTCCGAATCAGAAGGTGTAACTGTTATACTAGTGACATCATTAGGAACAGTAGTTGTGTATTCTGTAGTTCCCTCTGCAAATGCTGGACTTAAAGTACCTTTACTAATTTCTAAATCAACCAAATTTGCATCATCAGAAGCTATAGGCACAACTGCCGCCTCTCTTGTAACAACCACTGTATATTCTTTAACAGTTCCATCCTGAGCTGTTACCACTGTAGTAATTGTATTTTCTCCTACTTGCAAAGCAATTTCTCCCGAAGCAGTTCCGCTAGGTACTTCTACTCCATTTACGGTTACAGTTGCATTAACATCCGAATCAGAAGGTGTAACTGTTATACTAGTAACGTCATTAGGAACAGTAGTTGTGTATTCTGTAGTTCCTTCTGCAAATGCTGGACTTAAAATACCTTTACTAATCTCTAAATCAACCAAATTCGCATTAGATGAAGCAACGATAGTTAAGGTACCCGGAAGGTAATCGTTAATAAAATAATTTGTAGCTACTGCTATTGCTCCGCTAACAACAATTTGATAATCTCCCGCTGGACTTCCTATTCCTGCAGTAGTAACAAACACAGGTAAAGTTGTTAAAGATACTTCTGCATCAGTATCTCCATTTTTAAATCCGATATAACTTATTGTAAATATTGGATTCTCTATACCATACATTCTACTGTCATCATTTGCTTTAATGGTTAAAGGTGCCTTCTCAACTACAACTATTCCTCCAATGAAATTAATATCATAATTCTGTGCAGCTATTACTGTACTTGACACTATACCGTAAATTCCTACTGGACTGCTAGCATTTGCCAAAGTTACAAGCGCAGGTGCTGGTGCTAAACTAGCTATTGTATCTCCATTTTTAAAACCTTCATATTTCATTGTTAATGCAAGATTATCATCTCCATAGAATCTATATTGGTTGTCAACAGTAATTTTTAAAGATGCCGGAGTAATTTTTAATGTTCCTACGTTATACGTAAAAGTATAGTTATCCGAAACTGCTCCGCTTGCTATAATAGGATACCCTACCACATTTACTGGACTTCCTATTTCTGCTGTAGTACTAATTTCTGGTTTAGTTATATCAGCTACTGTATCTCCGTTTTCAAATCCTTCATATGTTACTGTTAATTCTGGATTAACAGCACCATAAACTTTACTTACGTTAACAACAGTGATTCTTAGTGTCGCCTTAGTAACTACTACATTTCCTGCTACATATGTAATATTATAGTTACCTGAAGTTTTTCCGCTTCCTGTAATAGGATAACTCCCTACTGCGCTTTCTATGTTTGCTGTAGTATCAAATATTGTCAAACCTGTTAAAACTGCTTCTGTATCTTCATTTTTAAATCCATCATATGTCGTTGCTGTAAATGCAAGATTATCTTTTCCGTAGATTCTAGTCTGACTATCAATGACAATGTTTAAATCTGCTTTATTTACAGTTCCAGAAATAGCAACACTGTTATTAAATACCCCACTTACTAAACTAACATTTCCAGAATAAGCAACATCTGCTGCTGGAGTAGTTCCTTTTATTCGAATATAAACCGGTGTAGATGCTATAGTACCTAATCCGTCAATAATAACGGAACTAGTAAAAGTGATACCGTCTTTACTTACTTCAAATTGTGAAGGTGGAGTTATCGTGATTCCTTCAAGCATATTTGCCCCAGACACATTAATTATTTTTGAATCTGATGCAGTACCATAAGTCGTTACATAACCCAGTAAATCTCCTGCTATTGTAATAGTTGGTGGTGCAGTTCTGGTTATAGTTACCTCATAAGTTGTTGTTGTTATACCATCTTGAGCTGTTACTACTACAGTAAAAACATTAGCTCCTACTACCAAAGGATATGAATCAGAAGCAATTCCACTAGGAACTAATACATCTTTTATTTTTACCGTTGCATTTGCGTTTGTAGTAACTGGTGTTAATGTTGTATTTTCAACAGCATAAGGTACAGTAGTACTATACTTAAGAATTGTTGGAGAAAAATCTGGACTCAATACTCCAGCACTTGCGCTTAAATCTATTAATGAAGATATATTACTAAGAGCAATAACATCTTTAGGATTAGTATCATTTGTAGTTGTTAAATATAATTCGTTACTAAGGGAACCATTATATTCAAGCGTCATTAAACGGTATTCTACTCCTGGTGTCAAACCTGTTATGTCTACTGTGGTACCTGTACCATTATAAATACAATACCAACCTGTTGCACCAACTTGAGTTCCTGTCCCAAAAACAGTATTAGGGGTATAAGTTGTATAATCAACAGGTAAAGGACTATCACTTGTACCTACATACATAAATACCAATCTTGTTGATCCATTACCATTTACCCAACTTGCAGTTGTAGTTGTTGCTGTAGTATTAGTAAAAATAACATTTGTAGCTTGTATCGTTGGTACAAACACTGGACTATTATAAAAAATAGACATGGTACCATCTCCACCATTTTCAGTGATTAAGTCATTTCTACCATCACCGTCCAAATCTCCGATAGATACTTTATCAATATTGGTTGCTCCTTTAATATCAACTCTATTTCCAAAACTGATTGTTCCAGCTGCTAATGATGTATTATGAAAAACAGACAAAACTCCAGTAGAAGTAACTACCAAATCCAGTTTCCCATCACCATCCAAATCACCAATTGCTATTGATTTTACACCACTTTTAGCAGTAAGATCAATCTTAGAAGCAAAACTTATGTTTCCAACTCCTGAAGTTGTATTTCGTAAAATAGATACTGTATTGCTAGTTCGATTAACAACAGCAATATCTTGCTTATCATCTTTATCTAAATCTCCAATTACTAAACTATATGGACCTGCTCCAACAGGAAAAAGTACTTCACTATCAAAACTGATGGTGCCAATTGTAGATGTGTTTTTTAAAACTGATATTGTAGCACTACCACTATTTGCTGTAACTAGTTCTACCTTACCATCTCCATCCAAATCGGCAGTCTCTACAAATGAAGGATTAGCACCAGTAATATAATCAACTTTGTTGGCAAAACTGATACGCCCGATTCCTGTTGAAATATTTTGTAAAACTGACACTGTATTATCGTCAAAATTCGACGTTATCAAATCGGCCTTACCATCACCATCCAAGTCAATAATAGCAATACTTACAGGATTAGCACCAGTAACATAATCTAATACTTCATCAAAACTGGTAACTCCATTAGAAGACGTATTTCTTGCAATAGAGACTACACCAATACCACTACTTGCAGCACTTGTTATTGCAATATCTAGTTTACCATCATTATCTAAATCACCAATAGCTATAGCTATAGGAATTAACTCCTCATCTATATCAAAGGACTCAGCATTAACAAATGAAGAAGAACTTATAGAGCCAGCCGAAGATATATTATGAAAAATAGACACTGTAATACCACTAAGCACAACCAAGTCGGACTTCCCGTCTCCATCCATATCTGCAATTAATACATTCTTCAATGCACCAGTACCTGTAAGCGCTTTACCCGAAGTTACCTTTATATCATCAACAGTTATATTTCCTTTACTAGGTATAAAAGTGGTGATAAATGGTGTTTTAGAGTACCCTATTAAAGATGTTGCTCCATTTACTACCGATATCGGTTCATATGTAGCTCCTACTGGTACTTCAACTGTTAAACTCGTGCTCGTAGCAGCCGAGACTTTAGCTATGGTCGCGCCAAAAAACACAATATTTTGTGATGGCGTTGTGCTAAAATTAGCTCCATTAATGGTTACCGTACTCTTAACAGGACCATTTTGCGGACTAAAATTGTTTATTGTGGGAGCTTGTCCTTTTACTGTTTGAAACACAGACAAAAGCAACATCCAACAAAATAAAAAAGACATTCTTTTAAAAGAATAAGTAGATGTACACATCATGCTAATAATTTTTAATTAAGGGATTAATAAATTGTGTTAAGATTGTTAATGAATTAAAAAAGTAAATTGTCTTTTAACTAAATCGAGTATCTTCATTATCTTGAAATAGTGTCCTTTTAAACGATGTGATTTTATTCTATCGATTTGTAATTATTTTAGATCCTTTTTTTGTAATAAAATAACTATCAATTAGTTACAAATAACACGTGTAAACTGTTTATTAAATACAATTATATTTTTTTAACATGTCAAATATTGCAATTAATCGATGTTTATTTTACTCTTAAAAGTTTTAAAACACCCAGTATAAGCCATTTTTAATCAAAAAAAATGAAGATAAAACCGTAAATGAGTTTTATAAATTAAAGAATGGTTTGCATAATTTTCTCAATCCAAATCTATTTTTCTTAACTTCGTTTCTCATCAATATTTAACTTAACCCTTTACAAATAAAACACATGAAAAACATTTTTAAACTGACTTTACCTTTTATGCTGCTCCTTACAATTATAAGTTGCCAAAAAAATTCTGCATCTGATGAATTAAACGGAACATGGGAACTCCGTCATATCGAAGGAATACAAGTTGCTGGAGTTGATCCTAATTTTAAAGCTGGAAATGGTAATTTATTTAAATTCGAAGGGCAAAATTTCGAAAAATATAATGATGGTAAAAAAGTAGAGACTGGTACATTTACCATTACACCTGAAGAGATGCCTATAAACAATCGCAAAGCCAATTACAGCATTACGTTTAACAATAAAGAAAAAACATATGTTTCTCTTATAGAAAATAAACTGATACTTTTTAATGGAATGATTGCCGCAGATGGAACGGAATCTACTTATGAGAAGAAATAAGACTTAGAGAGGAAAAAGACAAGACTGAAAAGGAAGAGGCAAGACCAAGAGGGTCAAGATTGGAAAGAACAAGATTGATTCCAATTCGTTTAATGTCGTAAAACTCCCGTGGCAGTAGCAGTTCTTCAAACGATTCCCAGAGACTTTAGTTTAAAACAAGAATCCATTTAAATCCCCATCATCTGCGTTCTCTTTTAAGAAACACAAATAAAAACGCCTGCAAAGAAAATCCTTGCAGGCGTTTTTTAAATTTAAAAAACAGATAATACAGTAAGATGCTAAATTGTTAAGCATACTTTATAACATAAACGCATTGTTGTACATTTTTCTACAGAAAATCTTTGAAACTATGAGCCTTTAGGCACACTGCTGTATGTCTCTACAGAGAACCTTAAAACCTAAATCAACTAACCACACTTAGAAGATCCACAATCATTACAAGTAAGACAACCTTCCTGATAAATAAGGTTCTCTGAATTGCAATTACTACATTTTTGACCATGAGCTTCTGTTCCATCTACAATATAGCGTTTAAGCGCACGGGTAACGCCATTTTTCCAAGTATTTATGGATTCCCCGTCCAACTGAAGACTACTTACTAATTCTACCACTTTATCGATAGGCATACCATGTCTTAGCGTACTTGATATCAGTTTGGCATAATTCCAGTATTCTGGATTAAATTTATGCGAAAGTCCTTCGATAGTCGTTTTATAACCTCGTGTATTCTTGTATTGAAAATCGTAACGACTGCTTCCGTTTTCATTTTTATTTTTGATAATAAGCCCTTCAGAAACCCAACGTGGTATTAAAATTCCATCTTCATCATCTACAAGACCCGTAAAAATCTCATATGGTCTGCCTTCTAATAATCCTATAAAAGCAATCCATTTATCTTTACTATTCTGAAAACGAACTACATGAGCTTCCAATATTTGAGGACGTTTAGTCGGAAAGATACTTGTATGCTTTTCCGTAGTCTCCTCTTTCTTTTCTGTATTAGCGATAAGAACACCCGAACGTGAACCATCCCGATATACTGTAACTCCTTTACATCCTGCTTCCCACGCTTCCATGTACAATTTATCAACCATTTCCTCTGGCGTTTCATTCGGTACATTAATAGTTACTGATATAGAATGATCTACCCATTTTTGTATTTTACCTTGCATACGCACTTTGCTAAGCCAGTCAATATCATTGCTTGTAGCTTTATAATAAGGAGATTTTGTAACCAAATCATCAATTTCATCCTGACTATAATTTTTAGAAACATCATAGCCATTAATAAGCATCCATTCTTTAAACCTATGATGGAATACAACATATTCTTCCCAACTGTCCCCTACCTCATCAACAAAATCTACACGGGCATCTTTATCATTTGGGTTTACTTTTCTTCGGCGTTTATAAACAGGTAAGAAAACAGGCTCAATACCCGATGTAGTTTGCGTCATAAGACTTGTAGTTCCTGTAGGGGCAATAGTAAGCAAAGCAATATTACGACGCCCATGTTCTTTCATTTGGTAATATAACTCACTATCAGCTGCTTTTAATCGAAGTAAGAATGGATTGTTTTTTTCTCTCTCAAAATCATGTATAGCAAATTTCCCTCGCTCTTTGGCTAAATTTACCGATCCGCGATAAGCCTCTATAGCAAGTATCTTATGTGTTTTTTCGGAAAACAAAACGCCTTCCTCACTTCCATAACGCAAACCAAGCGCAGCAAGCATATCTCCTTCGGCAGTAATTCCAATTCCTGTACGGCGACCTTCATTGGCTTTATGTCGAATATTAAGCCATAGATTTTTTTCTACCAATTTTACCTCATCACTTTCTGGGTCGGAATTAATTTTTTCTAATATTGCATCTATCTTTTCCAATTCAAGATCAATAATGTCATCCATTATTCTTTGGGCAATGGCAACATGTTTCTTAAAAAGATCAAAATCGAAAGTTGCATCTTTAGTAAAAGGTTTATTTACATAAGATAATAGATTAATAGCCAATAAACGGCAAGAATCGTATGCACAAAGCGGAATTTCTCCACATGGATTTGTAGATAAGGTTTTGTATCCTAAATCGGCATAACAATCTGGCAAAGATTCATTAATTATAGTGTCCCAAAATAAAATTCCTGGTTCTGCCGATTTCCATGCATTATGAATAATCTTATTCCAAAGTTCCTTGGCTTTTACCTCTTTTGAATATAACGGATTATCACTAAATATTGGGTATTTTTGAACATATATGGCATCATCCTTTACTGCTTTCATAAATATATCATCAATACGAACAGATACATTTGCCCCTGTGACTTTCCCTTGCTCCATTTTGGCATCAATAAAATCTGCTGCATCAGGATGATTAATCGACACAGAAAGCATTAATGCTCCACGACGACCATCTTGAGCAACCTCACGAGTAGAATTGGAATAGCGCTCCATAAATGGTACTAATCCTGTAGATGTTAATGCCGAGTTTTTAACCGGTGAACCTTTAGGACGAATATGTGACAAATCATGACCAACTCCCCCTCTTCGTTTCATAAGCTGTACTTGCTCCTGATCGGTTTTCATAATTCCACCATACGAATCTGAATTATCATTACCAATCACAAAACAATTAGATAATGATGCAACCTGAAACGGATTTCCGATACCTGTCATTGGACTACCTTGAGGAACCAGATATTTAAAATCTTTTATTAAATTAAAAATTTCATCTTCAGAAAGTGGATTATCATATTTCTTTTCAATACGAGCTATTTCTCCAGCTATACGATGGTGCATATCGTTTGGAGATTTTTCAAATATATTACCTTGAGAATCCTTAAGAGCATACTTGCTTACCCAAACTGTCGCCGCAAGACTATCACCCTTAAAGTAGTCTAAGGATGCTTGTGTAACTTCATCTTGAGTATACGTAATTGGGCTGTTTTTTGTGGCTGATAATTTGTCCATGATATGATATTTTAAATGTTTTAATTCTGAAGTAAATTTAAAAATAATTAAACTATAAAAAAAACAACCTGCAAAAAGCTTACAAAAAATACAACCTAAAAAGATGAAAATCAATAAATTAAAAATTTACAAACAAACAAAAGTTAACAAATAATATTATTTAATGTAAATACTAAACAATTAATTATTCTCAATAAGTATCCTTTTAATGAATATCATTCAATATGTTAAATACTAAATTAAACACATCAATATTTTGATTTTTTTAAAGAAATCAAATGCTAATTAAGAATTTTAACGAATGCTAATTTTCGAAACACCTACCAAAATTATATATAAATAAAAATACCTGCAAGTAGTTTTCCTTGCAGGTATTTTTATTTATCAATTTACCGAATTGATTATTACAAGTCTTCTTTCATTCCTTTCCAGAATACTTCTCCAAACAACCATTAATAATGATAATATCCCAAATCCCATTCCTGCCCAAGGAATATTACTAATACTACTTTGAGAAATTACCCAACCTCCCACAGCCGTTCCTAGAAATACTCCGAGATTTCCAAAAGAAGTTGCCAGACTATTAGCAAATTCCAAAGATTTTGGTGCTGCAGAAATCATGTATGCCGAAGCATTTAAAAAACATGGCGCATAAAAGAATCCCCAAATTGCAACCAAAATCACAGTTACCCAAATACCATCGCCAGAATAAACAAGTATAAGCGGAATTATTACTGTTCCTGAAAGAAAAAAAGTAACTGTCTTGGTTATACTTTTGGTTAGCATTTTCCCCGAGAGCCAATTTGAGAAAACCCCCATAATACCAAATAACAAGAGCATATAACTAATTGTTTCCATATCAATCTTTCTTGTTCTCACTAAATAATCTGCAAAATAACTATAGGTCGAAAACCAGGAAGCAATCATAAAAAAGTTCATTGCTGTACTTAAAACGAAAGGTTTATCGCTTAAAATCTTAATCTGACTTCCGTATGATTTTTTCTCGGGTACATTCCCTGAAGGCATTATCTTGAAAATCATAACCAAAGCCAACATGCTTACTATTGCCTGAGCAAAAAAAGAAACCTGCCATGTAAAGACACTAGCCAAATAAGTTGCTACAGGAACAGTTGTAACCATTGCCAAAGCAATCCCGCCAAGAACAATACCCATTAATTGATTCTCTTGGCTTTTTTTACCCGAAGCTACAGCGGCTGCAATTGCAGTGGCGATATATACTGGCTGCAAAAAAGCCGGTAACATCCTCACAATCATCAAAAGCCAAAAAGGCGGTGATAATGTCGAAACAACGGCTGATAATAAAAAAATAAAAATAGTTGCAAGCATTATCTTTTTTCTATCAAATCCAGAAAACAATAAAGTCATAAAAGGACCTGTAAGCGCTATTACCAGAGCAAATGCACTTAAAAGACAAGCAGCCTTATCGATAGTAACTCCATAATAGTTAGCAATCTGCGGGAGAATTCCAATTATTCCAAATTCTGTAGTTATTATACCTATCATCCCCAGGCATCCTACGTATGCAATTTTCTTATCTACCTTCATTACTTTCGGAATTTAAATAAGGATAAATTGTATTTTTAAATAATAATCCTAAATCCCAATAAGACTCAGGCATATATTCCTGCGTAAAAACAAGACCTATAAGTCCCTCTTTAGGATCTGCCCAATAATGCGTATTAAATGCGCCGCCCCAATAGAATGTTCCTGTACTAGAAGAATACAGGTATTTATTCTTTTCGGTTACCAAGCCAAATCCTAAACCAAATTGAAAATCCTCTCCCATTCCATTAATTTTTACAGCATCGCTCAACTGATTTTCCATAAGGAGCGCTACAGTTTTTTGTCCAATCAATCGTTTATGATTGTATTCCCCTTTATTCAAAAGCATCTGAAGAAACTTTCCATAATCGGCAGTTGTCGAACTCAATCCAGCTCCGCCAGAATTATAAATCCCTTTAGTGATTGGGTACATTATTTCATTTCCTTCATATATTGGAATTTTTACCTTTTCTAGTTTTGAATTCAAATTATGATAAACAGATACTAAACGATTTTCCTTTTCTTTGGGTAAAGTGAAATAAGTATCATTCATATTTAAAGGTTCGAAAATTCTTTCCTTAAAGAAAACATCCAATTTCTTTCCGCTCCATATTTCGACCAAATATCCAAGAACATCAGTATTTAATCCGTAAGTAAATGCTTCACTGGGATTATGTAGTAATGGCATATTTCCAAGTTTTATAATCTCCTCTTTCAAAATACCTTTACTTCCTATTCCTGTTGTGATTCCAGCTTTGGCATAAATAGCATTAAAACGCTCATCTATAGAAAATACAGGATATGTAATCCCCGAAGTATGGCGAAACAAGTCACGAACCGTAATCTCTCTTGATGCGGGTTTTGTTGTATAACTACTGTCCTTCGCATTAAAGGAAACAAGTACTTTTGGATTTTTAAAAGCTGGAATATATTTAGAAACCGGCTCATCCAAAAGAAATTTTCCTTCTTCCCAAAGTATCATTGCTGCAATCGAGGTAATTGCCTTTGTTTGCGATGCTATCCTAAAAATACTATTGGTTTCCATTGGCTTCTTAGTTTCAATATCTGCAAAACCAAATGCCTTTTCATAAATTACTGTGCCGTCTTTTATTAATAAAATAGATGTGCCTGAAATTTTCTTTTGATTCAAAAGTTGTTCAGCAAGCTTATCGATACGGTCATATTTTTCTTTTTTGATTGTTTGTGCTTCCACAGAAATTCCAATAAATGCTATTGCCATAATAAACGAAAATGTGTATTTAATCATGTTTGTTAATATTTTAATTATTGTTGCAAAATTACAGACAGTACCATAATTTTGTATAACAAACACCCCATTGTAGGGTACTAACAAAAAAGTAAGTAATGGCTAAACGCAAGGAAACATCTACCAACACAGAGAATAGAAATTACATAACAACATGTAATCTTACCTACGCCGTATGCCTTGTAGGTGGGCGATGGAAGTTATTGATACTTTGTAAACTTGAAATAGGAAAACTAAGATTTGGTGAATTAAGAAACCAGATATCTAATATTACGGAACGCATGCTTACTCTACAACTAAGAGAATTAGAGCGCGATGGAATGGTAAAACGTACTGTTTATGCCGAAGTTCCTCCTCGTGTAGAATATGAACTCACTGATATAAGTAAAAAACTGGTTCCGATATGGTGCCAATTAAGCAATTGGGGAGCACAACATAAAGAAACTATGCTAGAAAAAAGTGCTAATGAGATAGAAAGTTTAGCTGAATCGAATTAAAAATGAGTATATACTCTCAATCTTGTTTTTTCTCAATCCTCTCATCACGAGAAAGGAGAGGTCTCACCAAAAAATCCACAATCTTTATCGAGCTTTGAACCTTAAAATAACTAAGATCCTTTACGTATCAGTTCTTCTATTTTAGAATAAGAAATTTCAGGATTTGCGCCAACAGCTTCGGCAACTAAAGCCCCAACTGCACAAGCAAAATCTATTGATTTTTGCGGATCTGTATCCGTAAGCAATGAAGTAATCAATGCTGCCAGAAAAGAATCTCCTGCCCCTACTGTGTCTGCAACCTTAATTGAATAACCGCTATTATGAAATAAATTCCCTTCCCATAACAAAGATGCCCCATGTTTTCCTTTGGTAACACACATCGCTTTGGAGTTTGTTTTTTTGGCAATAAATGCCATATTATCCTCCAAATCAGTAAAAGGAGATCCCATAGCCAAAGCTATTTCTAACAACTCTTCGTCATTAAACTTTATAAAATTGGCAGATTTCATTAGTTTTTCGATTATATCATAAGTGTAATGTGGTTTTCTTAAATTGACATCAAAAACTTTATATACATCATTTTGAAGTAATTCTTCTAATGACAAACGCGATACTTCATCCCTGCAAACCAAACTTCCATAAATAAGCACATCGGCATCTCCAACAAGTTTTTTAGCAGAATCATTTAGAATTATCTTATCCCAAGCCGATGGATAATTTATCTCATAACTTGCCGATCCCATTTTGTTTAATGAAACCTGAACTAATCCTGTTGGAAATTCTTCAGATTTAACAATAGTACTGGTTTCCAAGCCTAAGCTTTTAACCTGATCTACAATAGCAACTCCGTCTGGATCATTTCCTACACAACTTATCATAGCAACATCACAACCCAGGGTTTTCATTCGCAAAGCAACATTAAGTGGAGCACCGCCTATTTTCTTTTCATTCCCAAAAACATCCCAAAGTACTTCTCCGTAAGACACTGCCTTTAGCCTTTTTCTATTATTCATTCTAAAATTAATTTATATTGATAATGTAAAAACTGAACTTAATATAGTAAAAATAACCTTTTATTTTACATCCTAAGGAGCTTATATAACATCTTAGATTTTGTTTTTCTCTCAATCTCTCAGTACTTGATATACTAAATAATCATACTTGGTTACAACTACACTACAAACAAACTGAAATACAATAATTTACAAATAAAAAAAGTCTTAATTTATAAGTATAAAAACGTTTACCATCAATAACAGCTATAATTTATAAATACTTTTGCCGCTTCAAACAATCAAATTTTATTAAACAAAACCCATATCATTTTATATGGAAACAAATAACAAGAAAAAAGACAAATTATGGCATTATTAAGTAAAAAAGTGATGAATTTCGCTTACGGTATGGGAGCAGCAGTAGTAATTATTGGAGCTTTATTCAAGATCACCCATTTTGAAATTGGACCTTTAACAGGTACATTGATGCTTTCAATTGGATTAGTAACAGAGGCATTAATTTTCGCACTTTCTGCTTTTGAACCAGTTGATGATGAATTAGATTGGACATTAGCATATCCAGAATTGGCTAATGGACAAGCAAAAACTAAAACCGCAAAAGTTGATACTACAGCTGATACACAAGGTTTGTTATCTCAAAAATTAGATGTTATGCTTAAAGAAGCTAAAATCGACGGAGAACTTATGTCAAGCTTAGGTAACAGTATCAAAAACTTTGAATCTGCTGCTAAAGGTATTGCTCCAACAGTTGATTCAATTGCTTCTACTAAAAAATACAGCGAAGAGTTGTCTACAGCTGCTACGCAAATGGAGTCATTAAATAGTTTATATAAAGTTCAATTGGAAAGTGCTTCAAGAAATGCAGAAGCGAACAAAGAAATTGCAGAAAACGCAACTAAATTAAAAGAGCAAATGCAATCAATGACTGCAAATATTGCTTCTTTAAACAATGTTTATGGTGGTATGCTTTCGGCTATGAATAATAAAGGATAATTAGTTAAAAGACAATTATCATTAATAAACTAATTATTTAGAAAATATGGCAGGAGGAAAATTAACCCCCAGACAAAAGATGATTAACCTGATGTATCTGGTTTTCATCGCAATGTTGGCAATGAATATGTCAAAAGAAGTATTATCTGCTTTTGGCTTAATGAATGAAAAATTTGAAAGTTCTAATTCTGCAGCAACAGCAAGCAATGAACAAATGTTGTCTTCATTAGATCAGAAAGCTGCTGAAGCAAAAGGAGAGTTTGCAATGGCTGCAGGAACAGCTCACAAAGTAGAAACTATAACTAAAGAATTTTTTAATTACATAAGCACATTAAAAGCCGATGTAGTAAAAGGATTTGAAGTAGATAAAACAACTGGAAAATTACCTTACGAGTCTATGGACAAAGGCGATACTATAGACAATTGGTTTACTGGAGAAGGTTATACTGCAAAAGGCAACGAGATTATTGCTAAGATCGACAAATATAAAGCTGATATGAAAGCTGCATTGACTGATAAAAAGTACAGCGCAATTATAACTGAGATTGATAATAAATTTGATACTTCTGATGTTAAAAATAAAGAAGGTTTAAAAGACAAATATTTAACCTATCACTTTAAAGGTTTTCCAGCAGTTGCTTCAGTTGCAAAACTGTCTGCTTGGCAAAATGACGTTCAAAAAGCAGAATCAGATGTTTATAGTGCTGCTTTAGGAAAAGCTGCGGTTGCTGCTGCATCTTACAGTAATTACCAAGCAATTGTAGTTCTTGATAAAAGTGCGTACTTTCAAGGAGAAACTGTTACAGGTAAAGTTGTTTTAGGTCGTTATGACGAAAACACAAAACCTACTTCCTTTTCAGGTCCAGGTAAAATTGATGCTAATGGTCAAGCCATTATATCTATGACTGCAGGTGGAATTGGAGAACAAAGTATTAATGGTCAATTTACATTCTTGGAAGATGGAAAAACAATTCCACTTAAATTTTCTGGAAACTATGTTGTAGTTCCTAAACCAAACTCAGCTACTATTTCTGCAGATAAAATGAATGTAGTTTACAGAGGAGTTGTTAACCCAATTTCAGTATCATTTGCAGGTGTTGCAGATAATAAAGTTGTAGTAAGTGCTCCAGGATTATCTTCTGCGGGTAAAGCAGGAAAATACAATATGAGCCCGGGTACAGGAACTGAAACAACTATTGTTGTAACTGGAACATTGCCTAATGGTTCTACTGTTTCTGATAAGAAAACTTTTAGAATTAAAGGTATTCCAAGTCCAACTGGAACTATTAGAGGAGAAATGGGTGTTGTAAAAGGACCTAAATCAAATCTAGAAGTAGCAACGGTTGGCGCTAAATTAGTTGATTTTGATTTCGAAGTTGGATTAGATGTTGTTGGATTTAATTTAAAAGTTACCGGACAACCTACAATTGTTGTTTCTGGCAATAAATTAAATGCACAATGTAAATCTGTACTTTCAAAAGCAGGCAGAGGTGATCAAGTTACTATCTCGGAGATTAATACTAAACTCGTTGGAGCGGGTAGTTATTTATTACCAAGAACAGCTCCGGTAATTTTTGAAATACAATAAGTAAGTAGCTTTGATTTACATGTAACTCATTAATAGCTATAAAAAAACTCCAATTTTCATTGGAGTTTTTTTGTGCTTTTATTTAAGCTCTTTGCGTCTGCAACGCACTCTTTTTCCTTTGTATAAATATAAAAGTAAAGAGTATTCCCAAAATCGCCATTCCTACTCCTATTAAATTTGGAGAAGCATAATTATATCCTGCAATTAAAGGTAATCCCCCTAAAAAAGCACCTAACGCATTTCCTATATTAAAGCTTGCCTGAATTGCCGCCGAAGCAATCATTTCGGCGCCAGTTGCTGTTTGAATCATTAACATTTGGATTGGTGCTACAATCGAAAACGAAACACAACCCGTTAAAAACGTCAGAAATAAAGAAGCGTATTGATTATACGAGAAAGAATAAACCAAAAGTAAATCTATCGCCATAACAAAAAGCAACGTTATTATTATTGTAGCCGGAGAGAATTTATCGGCTAGTTTACCTCCAATAAAATTTCCGATTACCATTCCCAATCCTGCCAAAATTAAAATATAAGGAACACTTTCTGATGAAAATTTAGAAACATTCGTAAGCAAAGGTGCGATGTAACTAATCCACGCAAACAAACCTCCGGAACCAATTCCTGTTATTGCAATAATTAACCATGCTTCGGTTTTCTTAAAAAACTGTAATTGAATTTTTATACTACCATTTTTATTAGACTCTAAATTTGGCATCCATAAATAAATAAAAAGAAACGTAAGTAATCCAATTATAGCAATAAGCACAAATGTATAACGCCATAAAAAATGATGACCTATATAGGTACCAATTGGAACTCCGATTAAATTAGCCAGTGTTAACCCGGCAAACATTATAGAAACTGCTTGTGCTTCTTTACCTTTATCGGCTAAACGACTTGCAACAACTGCTCCAACTCCAAAAAAGGCACCATGAGGTAACCCCGAGAGTAATCTCGAAGCAAATAATATTTCGTAAGTAGGTGCAATAATAGAAAGTGCATTAAATGCAGCAAGCATAATTGCTAGAATTAAAAGCATTTTTTTTGGTGGATAATTTCTGCCAAGAATTACTAATAATGGAGCACCAATTACAACTCCTAAAGCATATGCCGAAATTAAATATCCAGCCACAGGAATTGTAACTTTCATATCCAAGGCAATGTCTGGCAACAAGCCCATCATCACAAACTCTGTAATCCCAATAGTTAAACCGCCCAATGAGAGCGCAATAAGACTTTTTTTCATTTGATTTTTTAAAGAAAAGGAATAAATTTTCTATGGGACAAATTTACTTCTGATGAACACAAAATAAATTGTATATTTACGACATAAACTTGTACATATAAAGCAATGCCGAAATTAAATCAATTCAAAACTCTTGTCATAGATGAATTTGAAGAAGAAAAATTTCATCTTCCTTTTCATAGTCATACCTATTATGAGATTATTTACATCATGAAAGGCTCTGGAATCCATCATATAAACAAAAATTTACTTCCTTACAAATCAGGTGATTTATTTGTAATATCTCCAGACGACGAGCATTATTTTGATATAAAAAAATGCACCCGATTTGTATATATAAAATTTACCGATAATTATTTTAATTCTAATAAAAGTCTTTTCTGCGATGATTTATTACTCAATACACCCGAAGGATTTATGCGGGACAAACTACTTAAAGAAACAGTCCTGAAATTAGACGAGCCTTGTAAAACAATTCTAAAAAATACTATAGAAAACATTACAGCTTATAACAGTAGAATTGACGTAACAACATCGCCAATTGTATTTTATCAAATTCTTTCCATTTTTGGGTTAATCAAGGAAACAATACGCGGCATGAACCTACAGATTAAAGGAAATCATATCGATAATGAACAAATTACATCCTATATTCATCAGAATATCTATTATCCAAAATTAGTTCAGATAAAAACAATTTCGGCTCATTTTAATATAGCCCAAACCTATTTTAGTGCCTATTTTAAAAGAACATTCTCCATTAGTTATCGTGACTACATTAATAATTTAAGAACAACATTAATTGAGAAAAGAATATCCAATAACCAAATGCCTATCAAGCAAATTGCCTACGAATTTGGTTTTACCGATGAAAGTCATTTATCAAATTACTTTAAGAAAAGAAAAAACATGAAGCCTACCGATTTCAAAAAGTTGTAGAGTTATTTTTTTTACTATTTTTGTTTAAAATTTTTCAGATATGAACAGAAAGGGCTGTCTTCCTCCACCAAGAATTTAATAACTAACATATGTTGTAAACTATGTAGTCTTTGGCCGATTTATTTATTGGCAGTTTGGCTATGCTTACAACTCACTTTATTTATTAATTCTTAATCCTCGTCTTTAGAGACAGGTAGACAATTCTTATGAAAAAATCATATTTGGTATTACACTTCGCTGTAATGCTCGCTGGCTTTACTGGTATATTCGGTAAGCTTATATCCCTTAATGAAGGGCTCCTAGTTTGGTATAGAGTATTTTTCTCTTCTATTATTTTATTACTAATTGTAAAATTATTCCGGATATCAACGAATATTAAGTTGAAAGAAAAAATTGATATCGCAAAAATCGGGATACTTATCGCAATACATTGGGTATTTTTCTATGCCAGTATCAAGTACTCAAACATTTCTGTGGGTGTAGTTTGTTATTGTTTGACTAGTTTTTTCACAGCTATTTTTGGCCCTTTAATTAATAGACATAAATTTAGTATGTCAGAATTAATGTTAAGCGTAATTACATTATTGGGTATCGCCTTAATTTTCCATTTTGATTCATCGTATCAATTAGGAATAATGCTGGGTGTAATATCATCGGCTCTAGCGGCGCTTTACACCATATACAATGAGAAACTGGTAAAGAGCTATGACAGCAGACTCGTTAATTATTATCAAATGATTGGAGGAACGATAGGTCTGGGGATTTTACTTCCCTTTTATCTTCATTTTTTTCCTGTACATAGTATAATCCCAAGTTTAAAAGATACTTATTACCTCATCTTACTAGCGTCCTTTTGCACCGTTGGACTCTACGTATTGTTTGCTGAATCTTTAAAACACATAGCAGCATTTACTGTGAATTTAAGCTTTAATCTTGAACCTGTATATGCAATTATACTGGCATTTATATTCTTTAATGAAAGTAAGGAACTGAATTTATCTTTTTATATTGGTTTATCATTTGTTATGATATCTGTATTATTACAAACCTTGATTTCTTTTAGAAAATAAATTAAAGATTCTTATAATTTATTCTAATTATCATTTCAGTAAAATCCCTTTCGGCGTAGTTCGAAAGGGGTTTTTAGTATAAACTAATTCAATTTATTTTTTAATAAATGCTATTAACATTTAACTAAGCAAAAAAAGCGAATAACCATTATGGTCATTCACTTTTTAAGTAACGTGGATTGATATTTTTTTTGCTAATGTATTGAATATTAAAAGACATAAAAATCCCTTTCAAGCTTAATTTTGTGATTTTACAAACAGTACACTAAACGATTATATTTAGGTAACATTCTCTTAAAAAAAAACTGCCCTCTATTACCTATACTTGCAACTTCTTATTTAATCCCAAAAGCATAATGAAGAAGTCCTTGGTTTATTTTTTAATCCTATTATATGGAATTTCAGTTCGGTTGACTGCTCAAAACGAATTAAAAGGATTACAAATTGCTTTTCTTGCCGATGTTCATTTACAAGATTTATATGGAACATTATCCAATACTGATTACAAAGGATTACTAAATCCTAAGAATGGCAAATACACACTTATACGAACCATGGATGCGCAACTGCATTCTACACGAATTTTTAACGAGAATTATTATGCTTTCATAGCTGCACTGGATGATATTGCAAAGCGAAACATAAAACTTGTAGCACTTCCCGGCGATTATAGCGACGATGGACAACCAATTCACGTAAAAGGTTTACAAAAAATCCTCGATCAATACACCGCCAAATATGGTATTGAATTCTTTATTACAACTGGAAACCATGATCCTGTTGGTCCATTTGCACAAGAATCGGGTAAGAATGATTTTCTAGGAAACGGTGGGAAATCGCAACCTATTTTTAGCCAAAGAGATTTATATCAATCCAATAATACACTGGAACTTCCTGTTGTTATAAGTCCGGATATTGCCAAAATGGGATATCTCGGTATCACCAATTATCTTAAAGATTTTGGTTTCTTCCCTAAGAAAAATTATAAATTTTGGGCAACACCATTTACAACCTATTCACTAGAGAATTATAGCTATGATAAAGCTGTTGAAGCTGCTGTGTTATCCAATAGAAACTATGAAGTCGCACCTGGCTATACTGTTCCCGATGTAAGTTATGTGGTCGAACCTATAGAAGGACTTTGGTTATTGGCAATTGATGGGAATGTATATATTCCAAAGGAAAATGCTACGGCTGATCCTAAAGATTCCAAAAATTATTCGGAAGCCAGTATGGGATATAACAATGTTCTTTCTCATAAAAAACATTTGGTAACATGGATACAGAAAATAGCAGAAGAGGCCAAAAAAAAAGGCAAAACTTTAATAGCTTTTAGTCATTTCCCAATGATTGACTTTAATGATGATGCCTCTGCAGAAATAAAACAATTTATGGGGGCAGATAAATTTCAATTAAACCGGGTACCACAAGAAGAAGTTGCGCAAACATTTGCAAATGCTGGGCTTAAGATTCACTTTGGAGGACATATGCATATTAATGATACGGGATTACGCAAAACAGAAAAAGGCAATACACTTGTAAATATACAAACGCCTTCACTGGCTGCATATATCCCAGCTTACAAATTACTCACCATAAAATCATCCGATAAAATCGAAATAGAAACTATACCCATCAATAATGTCCCACGTTATGATGAACTCTTTGATTTGTATAAAATGGAATATAATTTTTTAAAGAGTCAAAACAAAAAAGATATTTGGAATTATGATATTCTAAAAACAAAAAACTACCATGATTTTACCGATTTTCATTTGAAAGAGTTAGTTCGTTTGCGTTTTCTATCGGATGATTGGCCAATTCCTTTCAAAGATTTTCTTCTTTCTACTTCAGGCAATGAGTTGCTGATTTTGGCAAATATCGAATCGAATAAAGATTATGATTATATCCTTAAAAACAGAAATGAGTTCAAGAAAGAATGGGCTTCCGCCAAAATAAAAATGAATGCTTTTTTAAAGAAAAATAATCTGAAAGAAAGTGATTTTAAAAAATGGACTGGTTTTGATTTTATTGTAGATTTTTACCGCATTCGTAGTGCCGACCAATTGGCATTTATCGATATCGGAAAAGAGAGAATGAAACAATATCAATTACTATCGAGAACTTTTTTTGAAAACCATAAAGACGAAAATCAAATAAGTGAAAATTCAATTCAGCAAAAATTGAGTCTTTTCTTGATCATCTTTAATAAGTTTTCTAATAGTGATCCTGCCAATCATTTTCTCATCGATTTACAATCAGGCACACTACAGGACTTGAAATAGTTTTATCATTGGCATTAAAAAAAATTAAGTTTTTATACTTAAATCTTAATGATGAAAACAAATTTATTTTATAGCATTTTTAAAAATAGAATCCAATATGTGTTGGCATACAGAGTTACTTTCTATTTTATCAACTAGAACTGTTTTACTCACGAATATGGGCTTATCTGCATCATTTTCGGGAATACATCCGTGAGAGCCATTAACCAATGTAGCGTCAAGCGGAATGACATTCATAAGGGTACGGAATCCAAGTTTTTTTCTAATTAATTTTAAAATAATTCGCGGCAAGATAAATTTCTTTTTAGGGTCAAGAAATAGCTCCACAGGGTCGTAACCCGTTTTTTTATGAATTTCTACAGTCCGTGCAAAATCGGGGGCAGCATTATCGTCCAACCAATAATAATAAGTAAACCAACTATCCTGATTCGCAACAAGTACAAGATCGCCTGCGCGCTCATGGTTGAGATGATGTACTGTTTTTCCTGCGTCATCCAATACTTTTGCTACTCCGGGAATTTTTTCAAGTAACTCTTTGAGCTTTGGAAGATCATTTTTATCTTTTACATAAATATGTGTTATCTGATGATCAGCGAGTGCAAAAGCGCGACACTCGCCTGTATCTAATAATTCTAATCCCCGTTCTTCCCTTATTTGCAAATATCCCAGCGTGCGCAGCAATCTATTAATATGGATCGGATTTGTAACCTTAGTAATACCATACTCGGATAAGACAATAATCTGGACTCCATTACTTTCATAAAATTCAATTAAATCCTTACATACTTTATCTAAGGCTTTTACATCTTTATCTATTTCAAGTGATTTAGGAGTGTACTTTTGGCAGCAATAATCTAAATGAGGTAAATAAATTAAAGTAAGCGTAGGATTATACCATTCATAAACCAGTTTTGATGCTTTGGCAATCCATTGACTGGAACGTATTGTTGTTTTTGGACCCCAAAAATCAAATAGCGGAAATACCCCTAGTTCGCCTTGTAAGCGATCTCTTAAATTGGCAGGTTTCGAGTAGGAATCTGGTTTTTTCTGTCCATCAGCCCAATATTGTGGACGTGGCGTTACTGTATAATCGGCATCTGAATACATATTGTACCACCAAAACATATTGGCACAAGTAAAAGTGGAATCCATTTTCTTTGCCAGATCCCATATTCGTGGTGATTGTATTAGTTTATTTGACTGTTTCCACATTTTTACTTCGGCATCACTCCTATCGTACCATCCATTACCTACAATACCATGTTCTGAAGGCCATTTCCCGGTTAAATAAGTAGTTTGAGCCGAACAGGTAAGAGCAGGAAGTACAGGTTCAATAATACTTAAATGCGCATTTTTTTTTAGCCATTGGTGCAAAAAAAGTTCTGAATCCTGAAGTAAAGTAGTCGTAAGTCCCACTACATTAATAACGACTGTTTGTTGCATTTTTTTGGTATTAATATGTCTTTATTTTTATTTTGTGATAACCTCAACTCCTTTTAGACAACACTTACTTCATCGGTTACTTTATCCATAACCCATTTTAATTCCCTCTCGATCGATTCGGTTAAATCTGCTTGCAAATGAGCAGGGAGAACTTGCCATGTATAGGTTTCTATTTCTAAGTGCTGCGTAAACTCTTTTTTGCGCCAGCTTTTCAAAATATCAGTAATATCATTTTGCGTAGATTGTAATAGTTGGTAATCTTCTATAAATATTGGTACGTGAAAATGTGTACGAAGCTCCTTAAAATCGGTACGTTTCATTGCTTCTATTCCTTTATTTAAATCATTAAACTTGAGCAATTCCCCACTTGTGGTTTTAATTACTGCCTGATGTAAATAAGTAGGCTCATCAAAAGTACGCAGACATTGCTGAAGTTCATCAATAGATATAGTTGCAGAAGTAACGCATTTAAGAGCAGCACTAATTTGTAATTTTCCAATCTTTAAACCGTGGTCTTCCATTTTTTGAAGTACTTCTTCGCTCTTTTCAAAACCTATTGCAAAATGGCAAACATCATAACAAAGCTGTATATGATTACGCATATACTCTCTGGCTTGCAATAAGCTACAAGTAAGAGTAGAAGCCAATAATGTAGCTCCTTCTCTGAGTAAATAATCTTCAAAAAAAGCAATATATTCATCACTGTTTTCGATTATACCATCGGGTTCCGGTTCAATATCAAGATGCATTATTATATCTTTGAATTCATAAAACCCTACCAACTGCGCAACAACAGCTACTAATTGTTTTGTTGCTATTTGCTTGGCTTTTATCAGGCTATCTTCTGTTATGTACCAATGTTTATAAGAAAGTGGTGAAGTCGAAATTCCCCCTTCTATACCTGCTGGCAGGAGTTCTCCCAGAATAGTAAAAAGTAACTGAGTATACTTTAATCTATCACTACTTGTCCAGTCCGGCAAATGAACTTTATCCTTTACTGGCTCATTATGAAAATTCCCGTATGGAAATCCATTTAGAGTAAACACATACATTTCATTGCGCAACAACCACTTTTTAAAAATCAAAAGGTTATTATTCTGTATTAATTCTGTTGCTGCTTGGTACGAAAGACGCAAGCCAATACCAAAAGGTTTATCCGGTGATACTTCTTTCTTGAGAGGAATGCAATAAGTTACAATACTTTCAAAAACAGCTTGCCAAGATTCACCTGCATGAATATTGGTACAATAACTTAGATGACAATTTTCACTAATTAACATACTTCTGTATTTAGTAAACAAAATGAATAAAGATATTGAACCGATTCGGCAATTAATTCATTACTAAGCGAATGTACTTCTTCGCCTGTACCAATATCACTTAACAACATAATTGTAAGCTGACCGCCAAGATGTTCTCTAAACTCATCTAATCCTTTTATAACGGCATCAAGATGAGTATCAAGAATAGGATGGGTTATGGCAAAACCTAACGCTAAGAAACATTTTAAGATTCGATCCAGACTCGGTTTATCAATTTTATGGGATAAAAAAGAATAAGTCACATCTAGCGCTATACCTATTGCTACGGCTTCTCCATGCGTAATTTCATAATTCGTAAGTTGTTCCATTTTATGTGCAGCCCAATGTCCAAAATCTAGAGGGCGCGAAGAACCTTTCTCGAATGGATCTCCTTTTTTAGAGATATGGTCGGTGTGTAAAGCGGCACAACGAATAATGAGTGTTTCCATGACCAGAACATCTCTATTATTGAGTGCTTGCGTATTGTTTTCTATCCAATCGAAGAAAGATACATCCTTAATAAGAGCTACTTTTATGGCTTCGGATATACCTGATCTCCAATTGCGTTCATTTAAAGTAGTCAAAAAATCAGAATCATTGAGTACAGCATATGGTGGAGCAAATGTGCCCAGAAAGTTTTTTTTGCCAAAATAATTCATACTATTCTTCACCCCGACTCCCGAATCATTTTGAGATAAAACTGTCGTAGGTATTCGGATAAGGCGCACTCCACGATGCGCAATTGCAGCAGCATAACCCACTGCATCGAGTACAGCCCCTCCTCCAATTGCTATAAGAAAAGAATGCCTGTCTATCTTGTTATTATTTATTAATTGCAATACTGCTTCGATATAATCCGGATCATTCTTAACTTCCTCTCCTCCCTGAATTATAATCAGATTGGCTTCGGTAACTTCAAATTGATACTGATTAAAATAATTAATAATCTTACTAATTAATTGATTTGTACAATCAACAACTCCGCTGTCAATTACAATTGCTATTTTGGGTTGTTGAAAACCAGGTTCCTTTTTAATCACATCAATAAGTGATGAATTGGTTACATCGAATATCGAACGACTAAAAATAATGTCATAATTAAATGACACTTGGAAATTTTGCTGAAGTAGGTGTTGGTATTTCATTTTCGGGGAGGTTTAATCAGGTGACTGCAAATTTTTTGGATAATAGAATGGATAATGGCAATAAAGCCAATACTAATAGCGCGAAAAATAATCCTGCTGAACCTGCTACATAACTAGCATTAAGCGGAATTAATGACAATACTCCTGTCTTAACAGCCTTTTGTATTGTAGCTGGTTGGTTGTAGATGAAAGCTTTGTATTTTGCAAAAAAATTAATTCCGTACCAAAAAAGAAGAAAGGGTAATAAAATCCAAAATCTAAATCCTAGTAAGTGTCCTATATAAACAAATAAAACAACTACTATAGCATCTAGCAGTAAAGCAACTAGTATAGCTGCTTTGTTATTTCCGGATGCCTCCTTTTTGGCAGTAAGTGTAATTGCTGCAATAAATAAAATGGGAATAATACCAATGTACCAATAATTAAAAACAGCATCATTGCTAATACTCATCCCTAAAAGCAAATTACCTCCTCTGCAAAGTCCCATATTTAAAGGTCCTACAATTGGATAATGTTTACTTATCTTATCATAACTAAGGGCCAAAAAACTAATCATAAGTGCCAAAATACCACTAAGAACTGATACTATAAAGGCAAGTCCAATTCCCATTATCAGCATGAAACATCCTAGCAAAATTGCTTCTTTTTTACCAACCAAACCGCGAGGAAGTACTCTTTCGGGACGGTTTATAGTATCTGATTCTAAATCGAAAATATCATTAAATACAATCCCTCCGCCATATAAACCAATGGTAGAAAGTACTAATAATAAAAGATCAAGTATAAAATGACTACTATTAGTATCAAAAATTAAGACTCCCGAAATAGCAATACCCGCAAGAATATCTGTCACTGCAGTAACGATATTTGCAGGACGCAATAAGGTTAATAAATAAAATAATTTGCTGGACATTTAGTTTTCGATAATAATATTCGGATATACAATTTCCTTGGCTTCTTGACCTCTAAGAACACTACTTCCTTCAAAGAGTGAATCTTGTGTAACTGTCATTTCATTTTTCCAATCTTCTTCATGCATTTGACCGCTTTGAGAATAAGCTGTAAGTGCATTTTTATAACAGGTTAAATGCACATCTTCTTTGGTAATTCCTCTTTCCAGCATTAAGGCAGCTGTTTTAGGAACAGATAAAGGATCGCTTACACCCCAATCGGCAGAACTATCTACAATAATACGCTCGGAGCCATATTGTTTTACAACCTCAACCATACGTTCATTACCCATCTTGGTATTTGGGTAAATTGTAAAAGCTGCCCAATATCCCCTATCCAAAACTTGTTTGGCGGTTTCTTCGTTATTGTGATCTATTACTACCATATGAGGAGCAATTCCATGTTCTTCCAACACATCCATGCTCCTAATGGTTCCATTTTTTTTATCACGGTGCGGTGTATGAACCATTACCGGTAAATTAAATTTTAGTGCCAGCTCAATCTGTAATCTAAAATATTTATCCTCGGCTGGTGTTTGATCATCATAACCGATCTCGCCAATGGCTACAACTCCTTCTTTTGCCGCAAATAGAGGTAATAAATCCATTACCTTTTCTGCAAGAGCTTCATTGTTTGCTTCTTTAGAATTTAAACCTATCGTACAATAATGCTTAATCCCAAATTGTGAAGCCCTAAATCTTTCCCAACCTACCAAAGTGCTAAAATAATCCTTGAATGAGGAAGCTTCTGTACGGGCTTGCCCTAACCAAAAAGCAGGTTCAATAACTGCCACAATACCAGCGGCACGCATAGCTTGGTAATCATCAGTTGTTCTGGATACCATGTGAATATGTGGATCTATATAATACATAATATTAAATTTTTAATTGTGAATAATATTGTCTTCCTATTTCATCCCATGAGATGTACTTATCAAGTAATGCTTCATTGGGAATTTCATTCTCATTATAAAACGAACTTTCTTTTAACGTTTTTATAGCAGCTTGCTTTGTTAATGTATCTCCGTTATGTATAGCATTTACTAAATCGGCTGCTATTTCCTGATTTACATAACCAGCAACCAATCTCCATATTTCGGGTGATACTAATCTCCCTGCCGACCAACGCTCGTGGATGTAATCGTGTACTATTAAGGCTAATTTCTCGTTTTTTCGTAAGTCTAAATCAATGATTTGATACAATGGACGTCCCATAAAAACAGCTTTTAAAATCAATTGATTCCAAGGGTCAATCGGCAAATATTTTGCTGCAAAAGGATTTGCTAATGCGATAGCATCAAAAACAGCAACCATATTGGTTCTTATTCCTTCCTGAACCATCAAGACAAAATCAGGAGCATTCTTTAAGAAAAACAATCCTTTATAAAGACATACAAGCTCTTTAATAGCTGCCATCTCTGCCAGGTTTTTTAATATTTCAATATTTTGATGTGCTGGGAGATGGATCATTAGTAAGCAGCGACAAAGTTGCTGTAAGTCCCAATTACTCTGCGTAAAACCAGGATATAATTCTTCAAGTACTACCTTTTCCTGCGAGGTCCATTCGGGAATAATGAGAGAGATATTTCTGGAGATTAATCCAAACGTCTGGAAAAACTGTGTATTGTTTTCAAAGGCAATATTGCTTTCAAACCAATCCAATTCGGATCCAGAAAGCTTACTCTGGATTACTGTTTTGATTATTTCTCCAGAATCTGTTTTGATTGATGTTTCTATCATTGCTCTTATAACTTTACTAATTACACTTTCATAATATTTTACTTCAAAATATTTTACTTCAAAATATTCTCTCGAATTACCAAAGAATTATTATCCAGATCTCTAAAAAAGAAAAACTGGTCAACATATCCTTTATCGGAAATATTAGAAATAATTATTTCTCCATCTATTACATCAATTACTACATTCTGGCTTTTAAAATAATCCAGCGTTGCTTCGATATCATCTACAATAAAAGTAGGTGCAGTTCCAGTTTCCGGCAATGGATAAAAAGGCACATCAATATCTTTATACAAGCCCAGCATAAAACTATTCTTGTCTTTGGGATCTAAATACAATTGTATAAAAGACTCTGTTCCGTAATTTCCGTCTGAATTAAGTGTGTATTTTTCATCAACCTTAAATCCTAGAATTTCCTCGTAGAATTTTTGAGATTTAAGGATATCGCTCACCGATAATTTAATGACTACTGTTTTTGACTTGAATTTCATATAAGTTAAATAATTACTGATTTTTATGCTGTTGTGATAAATTCGTATGTTGGCCCAATAGTATATCCTTCTTTTCCTGGAAATGGTGTTTCAGCTAGTTTTTGACACGTTAATCTTAAATCAAACATAACACCGATTGTATTATTAATATAATCAGGCTCACCATTAAAAGTTCGGTGCAATCCATTTAGTAAATCACTATAAGAATTATTAAATATATCCACCTGCCTTCTTTCTTCTGAACCTTCAGGCAACATGTGGGATTTAGTATTAGGAAACATAGGTTGTACGTTATTTGCATCAAATGGTATAGCTGGACCGCTATAGGAATAACCATGTGGAGCATTTGGATCTATTACTAATTTTTTACGAAGGTATAACTCCTGAAATCTATAATAATGGGCTATTTCTCCTTCTTCATCTACTGGTGAAGTTGATGTTCCTTCTCCTTGTTCAATAATAATATTGATGGCGTTTATTGCATCTTCCTTGGTATGTATAGGATATAATAAATTTGAGTCGAAAAAATTAGAAGTAACTTGTCTTTTTGGATCGCCAGGCAATATTTCCGGAGCTATTTCTTCTATTTTTTGTTGTATAGCCTGATAAAATTCTCCAATAGTTCTAAACGTTGGCAAAGCATTAGCTTTAAAACTTTTACTAAGATCTAATGGGTCTTCTGGTTCTTCTATTTCCATAAAGACATTCTTCACCAAATCGGGAGAATATTTCTCTATACCGACAATTAAGCCTTTACTTATACCCATAGGTAAATGTGTCGGGTAATCTGGTACAAAATTAGGGTTTGATATATGAGGTTCTCCTCCCAATGCATTCAATATATTTGCTGCTATGCTCATGTGCAGCATTTCTTCAATAACAATAGAGTGAATAACACTTCTAATAGCAGTTTCGGTGTTGGGTTTAAACGAAAACAATGCTGTTAGATAAGGAGGAATAGTAGCGTGTTCTAGTTCGATTGCATTTTGTAACAATGGAAAAAGATCTTCTAACTTTTCAGCATTGATTACAGCATTTACAAATTTAGGGCTTATTTTTAGCATGATTTTATAGTTTAAAATTCAAATAGGTTCTTAATTTCAGGGCTACTAAAGTTTGAACCATTTTTGGCTCTTACTGCGTCTTTTAATTGTTTTTGATAATCCGTTAAAGGAGTAGCTTTGGCTTGCAAAAGTTCTTCTGCAAGATTTGCATCGACCACCTTTTTTTCTGTTGATAAAACAATCTGTTCATCAATTATGGGATTATTAAGCCATTTTAAAATAGTCAATCTCTTATTTTCTGATAAATCACGGGTTACAGGCATATAAATAGGGTCATGAATATCTCTATCAAATGCAAAAATTAAGAGATCTTTTTTAGCTATAAGCGCATCTGGATCGCTAAAATCGATGAAAAACTTACTCATGATTGGATATAAATTTGCAAACTGAATCATTGTAGGCTTAATATCTGACCAAACAGGGGTATTCGGAATTTCATAATGATCCCTTAGATGTATCGCTATAAAATTGTCTGGCATTACAGACCCCGAAGCTGCATCTATTGGTACGTTAGTTAGCTGATAATCTAAAGTATAAATCTGGCCATCAAGATATTCTCTAGGACAATTAATACTATTTCCAGTTAATTTTAATATTGCTAGACCATTATTATCGGTGACAATAGTCGTGTCAAAGGTCAAACCTGCTGCAGGATAGTTATTACCTGGTATATCGCAAATAGGTGGTTGATTATCCTTTTTTGGAGATACTGCCGTAGGTGGTTCCTGAGTAATAGTTATGTTTTTATTTTGCAGAGGTACCCCAAACTGATAGGCATATAATCTCACTTCATTTGTTTGGTTTGTATCTAAACGCTGTACAAAATTATCGGCTCTTATGACTATACCATCAATGGCTTCTCTTGCAATAATTGAATACATATTATTTATAGAAGCTCTTCCTAGTAATAATAATTGATTATCTTCTAGCGCAGAAACAACGTCATTAGATAGATTATTAAAATCTAAAATAGCACTAGTGGTATTAATCCAGTCAGCTCCTTTTTCATACTCAACTTCACCAATAAATAGAACGTCATTACCAGTTACCAGATTAATTGAATCACTAGCAGAAAAAGTAATACTTTTTTTACTAACTGCTAAAACTAAATTAGTATTTAGAGAAATATTCCCCATTGAATCTGATATAGGAAACGAACTTCCCAGATCAATAGAGAGTCTTGCATTTTTCTTATCAAATAGAAAATTTGAGGCCCCAAAGAAAATAGGCTGTTGTGTTTTTGGATTATCATTTGGTGCATCCCCAATAATACCATATAATCTTCTAGCAGGAGCAAAAAGTTTAGGTTCATTTGTAAACCAAGGTCCTAGACCTCCTAATATGCGCCCCAAAGAAAATCGACCATCCTTAGCATGATTGTAATAATATCCAAATGCATTTAAATTGATACTTAGTTTATTTTCTTGAGTTTTACTTTTTAATGCCATCAAAAAAGGTGAGCTATGTGCCAAATCACCCCAAACTACATCTTCAATAACAGATGTCCATGTACCTCCAAAAGGTTGTCCATTAACTTTGCCTCCTGTTTGCTGACGCATTTGCAAATTTCTAAAACCTGTAGGGTCAATTTTTCCTTCAAGTAGTAATTCATTCTTGGCAGTAAGTATTCTAAATGTTACTCCCCAAAGTTGTGAAACCATCTGTTGTTGTGGGTCTAAATCGACCATTTTTCCAGAATTTCTTCCTTCAGCACCACAAACTATTTGACCAATAATATCATCCAACAAAGGATCTGATGTACTAGTACCATCTTCTCCAATAATTTGTTTTACATGACAATCCTGAAAACCAAAAGTAGCACCACCTTCAGGGTTCCACCAACCGTTAGCTGCTATTTCTGTCTTCGGTTTTTGGTATTTTGATTGAAAGGT
Source organism: Flavobacterium shii (assembly GCF_025847235.1). Lineage (GTDB taxonomy): Bacteria > Bacteroidota > Bacteroidia > Flavobacteriales > Flavobacteriaceae > Flavobacterium > Flavobacterium shii. Next base: position 41,529 of record NZ_JAOZEW010000013.1, on the reverse strand, counting down.
ACTATTGTTGTAATGCTGTGTATCATTGTTGACCGTGGAGACATCTGAAATAAAATCTCCTGAAAATGTAAGACGAGGGACGTTTAGATATGACATATTAATATTTTAAGTTTATAAATAATTCGGTAGTTTCTTTGCGGGGGCAATTATGTAAAAAATATAATTTCTTATTTAACACTTTACACAACTCAAAATTAACAAGTTAAATATTAAGAAAAACAAGTACAAATACCTGTTTTTAAGTCACTCAAGAATATTTATTTGTAAAATACAAAAGGGGCTTGTTCGTAAACAGCCCCTTTATTTAATATCAAAAAAAGTCATCTCCTATTTTTACTGTGAGACGACTTCTATATTTTTATTGCTTTTTTTCTTCAAAGTTCTCCAATTCTTTTTTAACCTCTTCCAATAGTTGTTTTTCAGATGGAAGATATAGCCCATACTGACTCGCTACTATATTTTTTTCATTTTCCGGCAGTGTGAATTTAACCACCCCATCATTTTTATTTGCGCAAAGTAAAATCCCGATAGTTGGGTTTTCATGTGGTAGTTTTTCTACCCTGTCGTAATAATTCACATACATCTGTAATTGTCCAATATCCTGATGAGTGAGTTTATGTGTTTTTATCTCTATGATTACAAAACATTGTAGTATTCGGTTGTAAAAAACCAAGTCTGCAAAAAACTCATCACCCTCAATATGAATTCGTTTTTGCCTTGTTACAAAAGAAAAACCATTACCCAACTCTAATAAAAAATCTTGCAAGTGTGTTATAATAGCTTGTTCTAAATCTTTTTCATAATATGATGATTCCCTTTTTAGCCCTAGAAATTCCAAATACATTGGATCTTTTATAATATCTCTCGCATCAGATGGTTGTTTCTCATTTCTGGCAACTGCCAAAACATCATCTCTATCACTACTCATTAAAAGACGTTCATATAAACTACTATTTATCTGACGTTCCAATTGTCTTGAAGTCCAATTATTCTTCACACTTTCAGCAATATAAAACTCTCTTTTATCATGATTATCAATCACTAAAAGCATTTTATACTGTGTCCAACTCAATTGCGTCCGCAGTGCGGACGCAATTGAAAATATACGGTAAAATTGTCTGTAACGTTCTAATTGTCTTATTGAAAAACCACTCCCATACTCTGGTTGCAATTGTTCTGCAAGAAATTTTATTAGATATGTTCCGTAATCTGCTCTGTCTTTTCCTTGTTGTTCCTCTTCAAAAATGCGCTTGCCAATATTCCAATACATTATAGTCCGCTCATTATCAACAACTCTAATTGCTTTATCTCTCGCAGTAGCAATAATAGATTTTATATCGGGTATTAAGGATTGATTTTGAAGCATATTGAAAATGTAATTATAGATTAATAATATAATCTACAAACATAGTCAAAACCCATAAAAAGAAAGAATAAAACTACAAATAATACGTCTTATTTTCCATGACCATTTATAGGATTTATCCTTTCATAACTATCGTCATCAAACCTTATTTGGTAAGGAGAATCAAAGAATGTACTTGGCAAATAATAATCTGTAGTAATAATTTGTGCTCCAGAATTTTTTGCAGCATTAAAGCGGGTATAATCATTGGCACGAGCTTCTTTGGTATCACCATCGGCACGCGTACGAATTATGTATCCTTTCTTTACTAATTCTGGAATCATTTTGTCTTCAGGGTCATTCCTGAACATTGCAGCAGCTTCCGGCTTACCAGGATCGGCATTTATAAAAGCGACACGCCCTTTTAAAAAGGGGTGATTTTGTGCATACAAATCTCTTTTATTATTACTGTCATCCAATAGAAACATAAACCTACCCTTTCCCTCTTTTAATGTTGGCCAGTTATTATGCAAAACAGCTTTTTCTAATGTTTTGTATTTACCTCTCACCATATCCGGAGTAATTACTTTATCTGCTCCTAGAACACTTAAAATTACTTTATCCAGTTCATCAAATAATTGTGGAGTAAACATTTCCGGTTCCGTTCCAAATAGATTTACTTTTCCATCCTTAGGCTCTAAAGTTATAAAAACAGGAACATGATTAGGATTTTCATCGGACCATTTTTTTAATTCCTGCAAGCAAATTACAAATGTAAAACACGAAGTTCTAAAGTCTATATCCATCATGTGAAAAACCTTAAAACCAGGTTGTTGCATTACTCCATCAGGATCATAAGGTGAAGTAGATTTTGCTATATCCAAACCTTTGGGATGTGCATACTTACCACCTTTACTATCTGCATAAACATCTATTTCTAAGTTTCGTAACCCTTTATTCAATTGTTCTGTAATAGAGATATGTTCATATTCTAAACCGTTCAAGGCATGTGTGGAATCTTTGCTTTGCAAGACCTTAAATAAATCTGGTTCGATAGCTTTTCGGTAACTATTATGAGATCCTATTACCTGTAATTTATTAATTGTTAAGTTATCATTTTGGGCATTGACTTGAGAAATTGCAGTAAAGCAAATTAAGAATAGAAATGTAGAAATTGATTTCATGAGAAATTATCGTTTTTTGGAATAATTTGAAGTTGGTATTAATCGGCTAAATTAAATTCTGCTAATTATAAGTGTGTTATTGCAAAAAAAAGAAATCGCAACCGCAGTATCATATTTACACAAAAATATTTTTATTAAGCTATTACTTAATTTAAAAATAACTTTTAGGAAAAATACAATCGATCTACATTTCATTCTTTTACATTTAATAATACCATGCTTCTGTAGAATGAAAGACCCTAAAAAATTTGAAAAAACATATACCGAATATTGGGAAAAGCTAAATTCTTTTTCATACAAAATGACTCAGGATAAGGACCTAGCGCAAAATATTGTTCAGGATGTTTTTATTGATCTTTGGGAAAGGAAACAAGAACTCGATATAATCTCCATTGAAAATTATTTGTTCCGCGCTGTAAAAAACCAAATTTTCAAACATTATCAAAATAATCGATTTGATAAAACCATCCTCGAAGACAAATTCGAAAATTATCTTATCGAAAACATTACTTCTACAGATCCCGAATTAATCGATTTACTCCATATTCTTTTGGATAAACTACCCGAAAAAAGAAAGCAAATTTTGCTAATGTACAAACTTCAGGACATGAATATTGATCAGATAGCAACTGAACTTCAATTATCTAAGCAAACCGTAAAAAATCAAATTTCGGTAGCATTAAAGCAATTGCGTTTTGAGTTAAAAGATTTAACCTGGTTAGTGATTTACCTCCTGTTTTCGGCTTAATCTTTAGTATAACCTTCTGTTAACATTATCATAATATTTTACGATAGTACGATTTCATATTTCTGGTACTTATAGATAATAAGACCAATTATGATCAAGAAAACAAAACACAGTTTAGAATATCTTATAGATAAAAGTTCCAAAAAAGAAACTACAACTGCCGAAGAAAACCTGTTACATAATTTTGCACAATCAGAATATGATAATTCCGAATGGGAAACTTCTGTTATGGGAATTAAAGAGCAAGTTTCAGAAAAAATATATGATAACATCAAGAATCATATCAATCAAGATAAAACGTTCAGTATATATCTTAAATATGCTATTGCGGCAAGTATAGCATTGCTAATAGGTTTAGGAGTCTATTTTAAGCCTTCTCTGGAAAATGAAAAATTACTTACACTTGAGACTACTACAGTTTCAGATTCTATTAAATTAAAAGATGGTTCTATCGTTTATCTGGCAGCCAATTCTATTTTAGAATATCCGGTTCAATTTAATGGAAGTCAAAGAAAAGTATCCTTACTAAAAGGAAATGCATTTTTTAATGTTGCAAAAGATCACAAACATCCTTTTATAATTAGCTCCGGTGAAATTACAACGAGAGTTGTTGGAACATCATTTCACATTCAGTTATCCCAAGACAAATGCAGTGTGATTGTGGTTACAGGAAAAGTAAATGTAACATCCAAGAATCAGAGCGTTGATTTAAAACCTAGCGAAGAAGCATTATTTGTCGCAAATAACCTCACTAAACATCAAGCAAATTCTTCTTTATTAATTAATTGGTACAAGGAAGATGTTACTCTAGACAATGTAACATTAAACGAGGTAATTACTTTACTGCAATACAAATACGGAGTAGTATTTAACCTGAAAAAAGGAGTCTCAATAAATACAAAATTAACGGTATATGTAGAGAAAGAAGCTTCTCTGGAGGATGTCCTTAAGCAAATTAATTATATAACAAACCTAAAACTAGAACAACATGACAGAACTGTAACAGTAAATTAAAAACAAAAAACGCAGTTGCTGGAACAACTGCGAAACAATTATTAAGTATCCTTAAACAAATAACTTAAATCATGTATTTTAAATTTACACTAAAAAAAATCTTCTTTTTAGTCCTGGCATTATTGTGCTTTCAAACGGGACAAAGTAAAGAAAAGTTGCTTACAAATTCAAAAATAAAAAATAATTTAGAGAAGGCAACACTTGTTTCTATTTTTTCAAAATTAAGCCAGAAAACCAATTATAAATTTAGTTATGGTGAAGCAATAATAGCCGATCAAACTATTTATACAATATCCTACAACAAAGAATCTCTTGAAGTCGTTTTGAAAGATTTATCTCAAAAAGCCGATTTTAGCTATAGCATTATTAATAAATTGGTATTAGTTAAAAAAGCAGCAATTACTACTAAACACGCATTTATAGACCAACCTGTAAAAGGAAAAATAACCGATGAAAAAGGATTGCCAATTCCTGGTGTATCTATTCTCGAAACTGGAACAAAAAATGCTGTATTAACCAATTTTGATGGTGGCTTCGAGATCAATGCCAATACTGGAAATACTCTTACGATTACTTGTATGGGGTATAAAACCAAAATTGTACCGGTTGCCAGCATTATAAATATTCAATTAGTCCCAGATGCTGCCGAGCTTAACGAAGTTTTAATTGTAGGTTATGGAAAACAAGCCAAAACGGATGTTACTGGTGCTGTTACCCAACTTACCGCACAAAGCTTTAAGCAAGGTGTTAATATATCAGCAGATAATTTACTACAAGGAAAAGTAGCTGGTGTGCGTGTAGTTAATTCTAGTGGTGAACCTGGAGCAGGTATAAATGTTACGATTCGTGGAGTTGGTTCTATCCGAAGCGGAAGCACACCTCTTTTTGTTGTAGATGGCGTACCATTGTCGAATGATGATGTAAGTCCATCGGGAACAAATGTTGGATTTGGAAGTTCTGCTCCCAAAAATCCTTTAAACTTTCTTAACACAAGTGATATCGAATCGATCACAGTTTTAAAAGATGCTTCGGCTTCGGCAATATATGGAGCAAGAGGATCAAATGGAGTTGTTATCATCACAACCAAAAAAGGAGCTAAGGGTGATGCTACTTTTACTGTAGATTCATACATGGGAGTTTCAAGTGTAATCAAAAAATTAAATGTGTTATCGGCAGATCAATATAGAGGAGCAATTAAAGATCCTGCATTTGATCATGGCGGAAACACCGATTGGCAGGATGTAATATTTAGAAGCGCAATTACAAGTAATAATTCATTGGCATTTTCTAAACAATCCGAAACAGGAAATTATTATGTTTCTCTTGCCAAAATGGACCAACAAGGTATTATCAATCAAAGTAATTTTGCACGTGTATCGGGTAGAATTAACGCAGCCGAATCGTTTCTGGACAACAAACGTTTAAAAGTAAAAGTAAATCTTACTGCCAGCCAAACCACCGATAATGGGGTTCCTACAAGTGATGATGGAGGTTCTAATGGGCAATTGGTTATCCATACATTAATGGCAAATCCTACCAGACCCGTTTTTGATAAAGATGGAAAATATACCAATTTTAATATGAATGCACATTATAATCCTGCTTATTTATTGAGTATTTATAATGATGAAACACGTACTTTACGTGTACTTGGAAACTTAGAAACATCTTTTAGAATTGTTAATGGATTGGAATACAAATTAAATCTAGGTGTAGATCGTTCCATGTCCGAAAGAAATACAACCATCTTCCCTAACTTAACCGATTTAAATCCAAAAGGAAAATACGTTCAGAGTAATCTGGAATCTAAGAACTCACTTATCGAGCATTATTTAACCTATAATCTATACGCCGAAAAACATAAATTAGAAGTACTTGGAGGTTTCTCTTATCAAAAATTTGAAAGATCCGGAACTAGTTTTAGTATTGATGGAATTGCCGATAAAAACTCTGGAGTATTACCCGAAAACAATCCAGGTTTTGCAGGAACCCAAACCGGAGTTACTGGTTATGCTCAGGAAAATGAACTTCAATCTTATTTTGGAAGAGTAAATTATACTTTTAATGAAAAATATCTTTTAACAGCCTCGATGAGAGCCGATGGTTCTACGCGTTTTGGCGATAATAATAAATATGGTTATTTCCCATCATTTGCATTGGGATGGAACATCTCCAAAGAAGGTTTCCTTAAAGAATCTGCAACTATCGAAAACTTAAAACTAAGAGCGAGCTGGGGACAAACAGGAAACCAGGAAGTAGAAAATAAAATTACAAAGGCGAGTTATGCTTTATCTCCTGGAGATGGATATTACCTTTATAATGATTTAGCATTAGTAAATGGTGTTTCGGTTAGTCGTACTCCAAATCCGGATCTAAAATGGGAAGTGGTAACACAACTTAATCTTGGAATTGATTTTAGTTTATGGAAAGGAAAATTATACGGAACTCTGGATTATTTTAATAAAACCACAACCGATGCAATTCTTAATATCCCTTCTCAGGCATTAAGCCCTACAACAACTGTTTGGGTAAACATAGATGGAAAAATCGTTAATAAAGGTTTTGAATTTATGTTAGGATCTAAAATTGTCGACACCAAAAATTTTTCCTGGTCGATAGATGCCAATGGTGCAACTCTTAATAATAAAATTAAAGATTTACCCGTTTCCGAAATTTTATCCGGTACAATCTCTGGTCCTGGACAATCGGGTGTAAACGCGAATATTTACAAAAGTGGTTATGCTGCCGGATCATTCTACTTATTAGAGCATATTGGATTTGATGATAAAGGCGGAAACATTTTTAGAGATACCAATGGAGATGGGGTTATTAATAGTAGTGACCGTGTTATTATCGAAGGGGCATTACCTACTTTTTATTATGGTTTTAACAGTCAGATGAGCTATAAGAATTTTGATTTTTCATTTTCTATTATCGGTCAAACCGGAGGTTATTTATTAAACAATACAGGATTAAATGCTTTGAATATAAACAACCTTGCTTCGGACAGAAACGTGGCTACAGGATATTATCAATCTGGTGCAAATCCTGCAAACTCACCTCAATTATCGACGCTTTTCTTAGAGAAATCGGACTTTTTACGACTTAATACTGCTCGCATAGGATATAATATCAATACCAAGCAAATGAGTTGGCTACAAGGATTAACGCTTTATGCTACAGGTCAAAATCTATTTACAATTACAAATTATACAGGTTATGATCCATTAATCAATAGTCCAAAATCGAATGGTGGAAACCAATCTATAGGAATTGATTACTCTAGTTATCCTAGTTCCAGAACTTTTAGCCTTGGTGCAACTTTAAAATTATAAATCATGAAATTAAATAAATTTTTCAGTATCAAAATTCTTACTGTAATTTCTTTTGCCTTATTATTCTCTAATTGTACCAATCTGGACGAAGTTGTACTTGATGAAGTACTTGGAGACGATGCATCAAATCCTGCCGGAGCACTTGCTGCGGCATATGATCGTTTAGGCGACGGAACATTTGTAGACCACGGAAACGTATTTGCTCTACAAGAATACACTACCGATGAAGCCATGTTGCCTACACGCGGAAGCGACTGGGGCGATGGAGGAAAATGGCGTTCTATGCATGAATTTACGTGGGCTCCCGATAATGCAATTGTTACCGATAACTGGAACAATATTACCAATGGTATTACAAGATCTCTTACTGCAATTAAGTCAATTAGTGCCAGTAATATACCGCAAAAAGAGCTTTTTCTTGCTGAAGCAAAAGGGCTTTTGGCTTACTATACTTACACAACCCTAGACCTATTCGGGCAAGCACCATACAGAGATCCTTTTACTCTTAATGCTCCGTTACAAATATTTAAAGCAGATACAGAGATCGATAAATTAATTACTCAGGTAGAAGCACTTATTCCTAATCTTGCCGATTTAGGTCAACAATCTACTCATAACGGACGTTTTACAAAACAAGCCGCTTATGGATTATTAAGTACCATGTATTTAAACAGAGCTGTTTTAAAAGATCGTTATAATACTGGCTCAAGCTTTAATTTTATGGAACCAGCTGTTAGTGGAACCGGAACCGATATGGATCGGGTAATTTACTACACCTCATTATTAATCGACTCTGGGAGATTTAAACTACAAAGCAATTATTTCAAGAATTTCTCTATGGATAACTCCAATAGTTCAGAGTTGATTTTTGCCGTAATCCAGAAAATAGATTATATCCGTAACGGAAGTAACTCCTTTGCTTATGTATCGATGGAACGTAACCAAAGAACTTCTCCTGCCAACAGAGGAACTAATGCTGCATGTATGACTCCTGAGTTTTATTACAGCTGGAATAACAATCATGATGACCCAAGATACCACCGATATGTACAATACAGTGATGGGACATGGTTCATGAACGATGCTACAACAACTAGCGTACCGGCATCCGATTTTGTTCCTAAAAGCGCAGCATTACCTTGGTTTCATTTTAATTTTGGAATTATGGAAGGACCACAATATGGACCTAAACTTTTATCAAATGGAAAATTCGAAATGACTGCCGATAATCGCATCAAAGTATCTCCTTTGGTTATGGAAAAAAGTACTACTACCCCAATGAATTTTACACCCGAACTTAACTTTGATAATGCTTCACTGGCAATCCTGGCACAAAATCAAATCAATCGCGGAGTTCGTGTGTTTAAATACGAATTTGATCCTGAGGAAGGAAATAGCACCAGTAATGTTGATATTCCATTGTTTCGTTTAGGAGGAATTTACACCATGCGTGCCGAGGCATATTTCCGTAAAGGAGCAACAGGTCAAGCCCTTTCAGATATTAATACATTGCGTACCAGTAGAACAAGAGAAGCATTATTTGGTAATGTTGCAGGAAAGGCAATTACAGCGCTGGATGCAACAATTTTATTCAATGAGTTAGGTTACGAAAACTATTGGGAATTAAACCGTCGTCCACAAATGATTCGTTTTGGACAATATGATAAACCTCGTACTGCAAAACCTACCACTTTACCATTCCGTAGAGTATTCCCTATTCCACAATCGACTATGGATGTAACCAAAGAATTCACACAAAACTTTGGATATATAAATTAGTCAATAGTATATATCCCCCAAATACTACTTATGCCTGTTCATTATTTTGAACAGGTTTTTTTATTAAAAACAATTTAGCAAAAGCCGAAATCGTTAAATTTGACAAACTATATTTAATAAAAGCAGTATGAACATAGACGGACTTAATTCCTTGATTATAATTTTGATTTTTGGTTCGCTTATTTTGCTTTCTTTTCTTAAAATTAGTAATCCGTTAAACGTAAATAAAAAAGCCAATTTTTATTTCGGAATCTTTCTGTTTCTATGGGCAACTTTTTGGATTGATGAAATAACAGTATTAATAGATTATCCTAAAATTAGTGAAACAGTAAATCTATTACTGCGATTTATTCAATTTTTCACCCCACTTTTATTTTATTTTAGCATTGTAAACTTTACAACCCCAAATTACAAATTCGGTAAATCCGATTTTAAATACCTCATTTTACCCATTCTGTTTTTGGTGATTTTGCTTTTGCAAACAGCAGACAACCAAGACGATTTATCTTTATTCCGCCTTATTTCGATACTGCTTATGCTTGTACAATCCCTTTTTTATGCGATTGCCTCTTATTTAAAAATTAGAAAACACCAAAAAAATATTCTCCTATTTTCATCAAATGCAAATGAAATAGACCTCAGCTGGTTGGAATATATTATTCTGTCTATTCTAGTGATGAGCATAATTATTAGTGTCTATAATATATTTTTCTACTCGCTGTCCCTAAATATTTTTATAAATAGTACTTCCCTAATTATAATTCTTTTTATTGCCTATTATTCTTTAAAACAAAAAGAGATTTTCCCATTCGATAAAAAACAATTGTCCGAGATAATTGCAATAAATGAACAAGAAGAATTAATAGAAATAAAGAGAAAAGTCGTTTCCGATGGAGAATTAATACAACTAAAAATGCAACTTAATAAATTAATGCTGGAGCAAAAGCCTTATTTGGATAGTGAACTAAATCTTATAAAATTGGCTAAATTGGTAAATAGTACGCCACACCAAATATCGTATGCGATAAACTCTGGCTTTAATGAAAACTTCTTCCAGTTTATCAATAAATACCGCGTAGAAGAAGCAAAAGAATTATTGGTAAAAAAAGAGATGAATAACTATTCCATTTTAGGGATAGCCTATGAATCTGGTTTTAACTCTAAAACTTCATTTAATAATACTTTCAAAAAAATTACCAACCAAACTCCGTCTGAATTCAAGAAGAATAGTTCCGGTTTATAATAACGAACGTAAAACCATTATTTCAAGACTAATTATCAATCAATTACACAAAAAAAAACTAGTTCTTGTTTATAAACACGAACATTTACAACTCTGATCAAATCTACATTTGCTTTGTAAATTATAGATTATGACAACCAAAAAAAAATCAGACAGACAATTTGTAGTAATCACAGGAGCAAGTCAGGGATTGGGAAAAGAATTTGCCTTGGAATTTGCCAAAAGAAAAATGAATCTCATATTGGTAAGTTTACCCAATCAGGGACTCTTGGATTTATCCAATGAAATAGCCCAAAAATATGACGTTAAAACAGCTACTTTCGAAACCGATTTAGCAGTTCCGGATAATGTCATCCTCTTATCAAACTGGATAAATGCAAACTTTAATGTCCATATTTTAATTAATAATGCAGGAACAGGTGGTACTAAAAAATTTATCGATGCCAAAGTAGATTACATCAATACCATTATGCAACTTAATGTGGTTGCCACATCTATCCTAACCCATCAATTATTACCTAATTTAATGGAACAAAACCAATCCTATATTCTTAATGTTTCGAGTATGGCAGCTTTTTCGCCTATTGGTTACAAGACAGTTTATCCCGCATCCAAAACCTTTATTCATTCTTTTTCAAGAGGATTATATCAGGAATTAAAAGATACCAATGTATTTGTAAGCGTTGTAAATCCTGGTGCTATGAAAACCAGTGATGAAATTACAGCTCGAATCAATAAACAAGGATTCTTAGGAAAACTAACCTTGCTGGATCCCAAAAAAGTAGCACAATACTGTATCAAACAATTATTAAAAAAAGATACCGTAATTATGGTAAACCCCATTAGCTGGGCAATATTGAGAATTTTACCAATCGGAATAAGATTACCATTAATGACACGAGCAATAAAAAGAGAAATTGGACAATGAAAAAAGTATTTGTAACTGGAATCAATGGCTTACTAGGTGCCAATTTAATAGAAAGTTTACTCAGTAATGGATTTTTTGTAAAAGGATTAATACGCGATAAAGCTAAGTTTAAGGGAAAAAATCATGCTAATTTACAAATTCATCAAGGCAATTTATTCAATGATTTAACTCCACTATTAAGTGATATTGATTTTGTAATTCATATCGCAGCCGAAACAAGTCAGGACTTAATCCAGTATACCGATTATCAGAAAATAAATTATAATGCTACTGTTCAATTATTCAATGCTGCTGTTTACTGCAACGTAAAAAAGTTTGTTTTTGTAAGCACAGCAAATACTTTAGGCTATGGTTCATTAAATGATTTAGGAAATGAGCAAAAAGAAATAAAGCTCCCTTTTACAAATTCATTTTATGCCAAAAGCAAACTGGAAGCTGAAGAATATTTACTTCAAAATAAAGATAAAATCGAAGTACTAATAATTAACCCGACTTTTATGATTGGCGCTTATGACTCAAAACCTAGTTCAGGAAAAATCATTTTGATGGGATGGAAAAAGAAAATCATATTTTACCCTGCCGGAGGGAAAAATTTTGTTCATGTAAAAGATGTTTCATCTGGAATCATAAAAAGTTTAGAGAAAGGAAAAAATGGAGAAAAATACCTTCTGGCAAATAAAAACCTTAGCTACCTGGAGTTCTTCACGAAACTAAATTTCATTACAGATCAAAATCCAATTATGATCCGAATTCCAAGACCAATCTTAATCGCATCAGGTTATTTGGGAGATTTTATCCGATTATTCAAAATAAAAACCAGTATCAGCTCTACAAACATGAAAGCTCTTTGCATCAATAATTTTTACTCAAATGAAAAATCAATAAATGAATTAGAAATAAAATACCAGCATACTGAAGTAGCTATTAATGATGCCGTGAAATATTTTGAAAAGAAAAAAATGGAACACAGGTAATACTAGACAGTTATAGTTTACAGTTACAGTCTTTCATCTTGCTTCTTTTATCTTGCTTCTTTTATCTTGCTTCTTTCATCTTTCATCTTTCATCTTTTTCCAATCTCAGAACCTTTGTACCTTTACACCTTTACACTTTAAAAAAAATCATGGAAAAACATTATTCGGTAGCAATATATCCCCCAGAACTTATTATTACTTTGGTGAAATCCATGAAAGAACAATTGGCTAATGAAATAAAATGGTTCAATAGTAAAAATTCTGTTGCTCATATTACCATCTGCGAATTTAAGGTTTCGGATACAGAAATTGAAATTATAAAAAAGAAACTAAGCCGCTTGTGTGATGCTTTGGAACCTGTAGAAGTACATCTGGAAAAATTTGACTCATATCCCAATGGTGCCTTTTTCATAACTCCTAATGAAATTTCTAAAAGCAAATTAAAACCAATTATGAAAAGGATTCAGCAATCACTTGCTATCCGAAACATGAAAAAAAGTGATGATCCCCATATCTCGATTGCAAGAAGATTACCCCCGGAAAATATAGTCATTGCAAACCAAATGTTTACCTCAATCAATATTAATTTTATATGTAATAGTATTGTTTTGAGACAATTTGATGAAGTCATAAAACAGTTCTCGGTAATCGATACATTTAAGTTCAATAGTAATACACAATCAGAATTAATACAAGGAACACTTTTTTAGTTTAATTTTTTTTTCAAACCTAAAACTCATTTATATAAATTAACTAACAACTATCAAGCAATAACCATTAACAAAATTTCGTATATTTGATTTTTACAAATCATTCTAATGAAAACAACATCAATAGACGAGTTTTACAAAAACATTACCGAAGGTTCGGATATTGAGCCTGGCTCGTTATTACCAAATGATATAAAAAAAGAAATTGGTCACTTTAATGTTTTCAATATAAAAGAACTCTGGGAAAAACTTCGTGAAAAACCTGTTATGCCTTATGATCGCAGAGCTTATTACAAAATAAGTTTGATAAGAGGGAAAAACAAAGCCGAATATGCCGATAAAGTAATTGATATTGAAAAGAATGCTATTTTATTTGCAACACCCAAGATTCCCTATCATTATGTTCCGCAGGACATCTATCAATCGGGGCATTTTTGTGTTTTTACATCCGAATTTATAACAGGAAATAAAAACGGAATAGAACTCGACGATCTTCCTATATTTAAATCAGATGGCTATCCTATTTTTCAACTTACGGATGAAGAAACATTAGAAATTGAATCGATATTCCAAAAAATACACAAAGAAATCAACTCCGATTATATCTATAAGTACGATTTAATTCGAAATTATGTGTCTGAGTTAATACATTTTGGACAAAAACTACAACCACTTACTGCCCTATATTCCAAACACAATTCAGCAGCCAGAGTTTCTTCATTATTTATAGAATTATTGGAGAGACAATTCCCTATAGAATCTCCACATCAAAGATTGGAATTAAAAACTGCCAAAGATTTTGCGACTCGTTTGTCCATTCATGTAAACCATCTTAATAAAGTACTTAAAGAAAATACAGGTAAAACTACCACCGAATTAATAAGTAGCCGATTAACACAGGAGGCCAAGATTCTACTAAAAGAAACCGATTGGAATGTGTCTGAAATTGCATACTCTCTTGGTTTTGAAGAATTAGCACATTTTTCTAATTTTTTCAAAAAACAAACTACACTTACACCATTATCTTTTCGAACATAATTTGTCATATTTGAATTTCGCAAGCATCTGATTGATATTTGCAATAAGCCCCCTTTACTTCGCTCCTACCTTTGTCTTATCAATTTAAAATAAATTTAGAGATGGAATTACAGAATAATAAAATATTAATTACTGGTGGCGCAAGCGGAATTGGCTTGGGACTTACCGAAAGATTTATTCAGGAAAACAATACTGTAATCATTTGCGGAAGACGTGAATCGGTTTTAAAAGAAGTTGCCGATAAGTTCCCCACAGTAATTACCAGAGTATGTGATTTATCAATTGAATCGGAACGAATAGAACTTTATGAATGGGTATCCAAAAATCATAGTGACTTAAATGTACTTGTAAATAATGCTGGCATACAGCAATGGATGAATGTTTCGGACGAAGATTTTTTTGAACGTGCAAAAAATGAAATAGCGACTAATATTGAAGCTCCTCTCCATTTAATCTCTCTTTTCATCAATTTAAAATCACTTACAACGATTATGAATGTAACCTCGGGGTTATCATTTTCTCCTTTTGCAAAAGTGCCTGTTTACTCGGCCACCAAATCCTTCTTCCACTCATTTACACTATCACTTCGTCATTTACTAAAATCAAAAAATATAGAGGTAGTAGAAATTGTTCCGCCAGCGCTTAATACCGATCTCGGTGGTATCGGCTTACATAACGCAGCGCCAAGCGTAGCAAGTTTTATCGAATCCATTTTCGAACAATTAAAACAAGGAAAAGACCAACTTACATTTGGATCCAGCGAAACAAGAGCCAATGCAAGTGCTGCCGATTTAAAAAAAGTATTCGATCAAATGAATGTTAATCAATAAAAATATTAAAATGACAACAAATAATAAAATAGCTTTAGTAACCGGAGGCAGCAGAGGATTAGGAAAAAACATGGCATTGAGTATTGCCAAAAAAGGAATTAATGTAATACTTACTTATAACAGTAATGAAAAGGAAGCAAAAGCTGTTGTTGCCGAAATTGAACAATTGGGGCAAAAAGCAGTTGCATTGCAGCTTAATACTGGTGGTAATATAAAAAGTTTTGACATTTTTTATGACCGAATTGCTGCTGTTCTAAAAGACACTTTCCATACAGAACGTTTTGATTTCCTAATTAATAATGCGGGAATTGGAATAAATGTGCCTTTCTCGGAAACTACCGAAGAGCAGTTTGATCAATTAATGAACATCAATTTCAAAGGAGTATATTTTTTAACCCAGAAAGCATTGCCTTATTTACAAGATGGTGGACGAATAATTAATATCTCTACGGGATTGGCGCGTTTTACAGGGCCAGGGTATTCTGCTTATGCATCGATGAAAGGAGCTATAGAAACCTTGACAAAGTATCTTGCCAAAGAACTAGGCAGTCGTAAAATCACCGTTAATGTTGTAGCTCCGGGAGCAATAGAAACCGATTTTGGTGGTGGAGCAGTTAGAGATATCCAGCAATATAATGATTATGTAAAATCGGTTACTGCCTTAGGTCGCGCAGGATTACCTGATGATATTGGTGGCGTTGTAGCATTTTTATGTACCGAAGATGCGCGATGGATTAATGCACAACGCATTGAAGTTTCGGGAGGAATGAATCTGTAATTTATTTAGCATTAGAGATTAAGTTTCTTTAAGAATAAATGCTTAGTTTTTCTTAATCTCTTAATGGTTAAAAATGCAATATATACTTTGATCTTATTTAGAAACCTCTAATCCTTCTTTAATCGTTTCCTCTTCAACAAGCGCAGATAGTTTACCTATTTTATCAGTAAGTTTTCTTTTTTTCCAATCCCCTTTTGTATAAATATATAAAGTGATTAGAGCGGTAATAATTGTAGAAGCCGGAAATGCAATCCATATTCCTATTTTGCCCAAAGTTGTATGGTGAGATAAAATATATGCCAATGGAAATTGCAATACCCATTGTGAGACCAAAGTAAGCACCATTGGTAATGTAGTATTTCCTGTAGCGCGTAATACTCCAGTTAAGCATAGCTGCAAACCAAGAAAACCCCAGGAAAGACATCCAATACGTAAATAAATGGTTCCTCCTTCTATTACTGCAGCATCATTAGGAACAAAAAAAGCGATAAGTTCAGGTGCAAAAATATAAGCGATAATTCCTAAAATAGTTAATGATACAAATCCTACCAGCGCTCCAAGTTTTGCTATCTTCCCGGCGCGAACCATATTTCCGGCACCAATATTCTGCCCTACCAATGTAGATATTGCCATAGATAAACCAAGTGCTGGTATTAATATTAATTGCACCAGATTTGAGCCTGCACCATAAGAAGCTACGGTAACAGTACCAAAATGAACTATTAAAAAAGTTATAGCAGTTATGCCCAATGCTCTCATAGATTGTTCTATAGATGAAGGAAAACCTATTTTAAAGGCTTTTTTAATATGAGGATAATCCGGTTTAAAATCTTTTAAACGCAAATGGATTCCATGGTTACCCCGAAGCAAGATTGCAAAACCTATTACGATTGCTATACTCTGGGTAAATAATGTTGCAAGGGCAGCACCTTTTACCCCAAGTGCGGGAATCCATCTCCATCCAAATATAAACAAAGGATCGAGAGCAAAATTTAGGATGACCGTAGCCAATACAATATATACAGGCAATGTTACTCGCCCTACACCTCGCATTATCGATTGAAAAATCATAAAGCTAAAGCTAAAAACCATTCCGATAAATGCAATACGCATAAATCCTAGTGCATTAACATATACATCGGGCGCTACACCTAACAAACGTAAAAAATAGGGGCTCATCCAAAAACCAATTGCTGCCAATACTATTGAAACACTTATTACCATTAATAGGGTTTGTGCTGCTACATGGTTTACCATTTTTTGATTTCCGGCACCATAATATTGTGCAATAAGTATCGACCCCGCAATTGCCAAACCAGTTCCTAATGCAATCATCAAGAAGATTACTGGAGTGCTTACCGAAACTGATGCTACTGCAGCTCCCCCCAAGCGCCCTACCCAAAAAGCATCTACAAGTTGATAAGCTGCCTGCAAAAGATTGGCAATCATTATAGGCACAGCTAATTTTAATAATGAAGTAAGTATTGGACCTTCTAATAAGGGGTTCTTTTCCATTTTATTTTATTTCTTTATATTTATAAATCTTTCGTTTTCATAGTTAACATGTCAACTAAATTAAATTAAAAAAATTACAATTTTTCTAATCGATCCGCATATCCTCTCAAAGTTTTAAGCGCTAAAGCCCGTTCTTTATTAGTAAAAACAGAAAGTACTTCATCTTCAGATTTTTTCATTAAAGCTCTAATATTTTTTGCCAGATTCATTCCATCTAAACTCAAATTAAGAATGTTTTTCCTCTTATCGGAAGTATCTTTTCTTACTTCCACAATTCCTTTCTTTTCAAGTGCATTTACACTACGCAAAATCGAAGATTTATCCCGCATTGTAATATCCGAAAGTTCGCGCTGAGATAAATTTCTTCTTTGGAGAATCATAATAATAGGAAGTTGTTCCAATTGCAAATTGACACCGGCATCATTCATTAAAAAATTGCTGTGTTTAAATATTGCACGCTTCATACGATGAATCTGAAAAACAAAACTTTCCGAAATATCATCATATGTAGGAGCCTCATCCTCTAATATAACTTTTGTATCCTTTAGCATTCAACAAATTTAATAAAAAGAGTGACATGTCAACTAATTTAATATGTTTTTCACATAGATCTGGCAAAATAAATCTAAAGTAAAAACCCGAAAATAATTCTCATTTGATAAAATCTAAAACGCTTTTAATTTAACTCAAAAGAAAGCTATTAAATAGCCTAAAAAAGTTATATAAATAATAAAATAAGCCACATTACACAAGCCTATTTAGTTCATTTTTAAATAGTTAAAACAAATTCACTTATTTTAGTTTTCATTAGGTAATTTATCTAACTTTGATTAATTTCATAAAATTTTTAACTTTTTTCTTACAAAAAAAATGAAGTATAATACACCCGAGGAAAAACTTAATGAAAGAATTAAAGAACTTTCTTGCCTTTATGATATTACCAAAACAATAGCACAATGTAACGGAATAGAAAAAGGTATTTTAGAAAAGATAATTTTGACATTAAAAAAAGCCTGGAGATTTCCAGAAGATTGTATAGTCGAAATTCAGATTAATGGATACATATTAACAACAGCTACAATCCCAAAAAAGACTGTTTCACAATACAGTCCAATATATATTAATAATGTAATTACAGGATTCATAAAAGTACATTATCCTCAACCTAAATACTTGGTTACGCAATTTCTAAAAGACGAGCAAGATCTTTTGGATACTGTTTCTTTGGAAGTTACAAACTACATAGAGAAATATAAAAATCTGGAAAGGAAAGACCTCCTAAGAAGGGCTGTAGAGAGAAAAGACCGCCTTGCGATTCTGGGAGAAATGACTGCCGGCATTGCGCATGAGCTCAATACCCCTCTTGGTAATATCCTGGGATTTGCAGAACTTATAAATGACCATACTAACGATACACAGGTTAAGGAAGATATAACCCGAATTATAAACTCGGCTATCTATTCGCGTGAAATCGTAAAGAAACTAATGTATTTTTCCTGTGAAGTCCCGCAGCAATTACAATTGCAAAAAATAAAACCTATCGTAACTGATGCACTATCTTTTCTTAAACAAAACTTTCAGAAGAAAGAAATACAATCTCAACTTGATTTTGAAGATGAAGATATCATCGCAAAAATTGATTCTATTCAGCTTACCCAAGTACTTTTTAATATACTTATAAATGCTATACATGCCGTTCCTAAAAAAAGTGTTATAAAAACAATCGTAAAAAGTGATACTAAAAATCTCTTAATAACCATTAAAGACAATGGATCCGGAATACCAAATGCAATTAAGCAAAGAATATTTCATCCTTTTTTTACCACAAAAAATATTAAAGAAGGTAGTGGTCTCGGTCTTAGCGTCGTACATAGAATAGTAAAGAATCATAAAGGAGAAATCAATGTAACGGATAATATTCCCACAGGTGCCATATTTTTAATAAAACTTCCATTATACCAATAAAATGAGCTTAAAAAAAGAAAAAATATTGATTGTTGATGATAATTATGATATGCTTAATCTTCTTCAGCGTAATTTAAAAACATTTAATTATCACACCTATAAAGCATCCTCGGTAAATGAAGCTTTGGAAGTTTTAAAACATAATACGATTGATTTATTAATAACCGATCTCAATATGCCAGAAATTAATGGCGTAGAGCTTTTAAAATTTACCGAAGAGCATTTTCCGTTAATACCCAAATTGGTAATAACAGGACTACCATCGATTGATAGTGCTGTTATTTCTATAAAATCCGGTGCATTCGATTATCTCGTTAAGCCATTTACCAATGAGGAACTCAATAGAGCAATAGAAAATTCCTTTACTAAGCTAAAAAATAAAGGCATTAAACTCCCAGCTATAAACACAATAGAAATTGAGAGTAATAATTATGCAGGAATTGTAGGTAATTCAAACCAATTAGCAGATTTAATTGAAGTAATAAAAAGAGTAAAAAACAATATGGCAACTGTTCTTATCCAGGGAGAAACTGGTACAGGAAAAGAACTTATTGCAAGAGCAATACATTATAAAGGATCATTGGCCAAGATGCCGTTTATTACAGTAAACTGTGGTGGCATCCCAGAGAGTCTCATGGAATCGGAACTTTTTGGTTATACCAAAGGGGCATTTACTGGTGCATCCGAGTCTAGGATTGGATTATTCCAAGCGGCAGCTGGAGGCACCATTTTTCTGGATGAAATTGGTACTGCACCATTATTAATACAAACAAGGTTACTTAGGGTATTACAAGAAAAAGAAATCACCAGAGTTGGATCGCAAACATCCGAAAAATTGAATGTGCGAATAATTGCTGCTGCCAATACCGATTTATATCAAATGATTCAAAAAGGCACTTTTAGGGAAGATCTATATTATAGACTTAATGTAGTTAATATAAAAACAACTCCTTTAAGAGAAAGAAAACATGACATACTTCCTATAATCGACTGTTTTATAAAAAAATATGGCAACGAATATGGCAAGCCAAATATCATAATGACCGAAAAAGTAAGCGAAATATTAATACGCTATTCGTGGCCCGGCAATGTACGAGAACTCGAAAACATAATACAAAGCATGATAATAATGAGCGATCATATTATAGATGTTCAACATATTCCCGAACATCTTAAATATCATATCTCTGGCAGAGAAACCGTCATTTTAAAATCATTAAAAGAATATGAAAAAGAACAAATTTTAAAAGTACTTGCAGCAGTTGACAATAATAAAACTCACGCTGCAAAAATTTTACAAATAGATCGTAAAACACTTAATCAGAAAATAATATAAATTAAAAACGTGTAATAATTCCTCAACTGATACGAAACTACCAAGCCAAAAGTTGGCGTTTATAGGTGTCCATTTATCATTAAATTGATTAACAGTCTATTATATTCCGCTCCCGTTTTAGGCATACATTTTGTCTTAATCTGGTTCTATTTTAACAAGAAAAGGACATTTATAAAAATAACTTTAATATAATGGCAGGCTAAAAAATTATAATAAACTCAATAAAGTAATACAATGGAAAAGAAAATGAAAAAGAAAATGAAGATGGAAATGAAAGCTGAAGTTAAAATGATTACTCACAACAAAACATTACCCAAAATTACCAAGGAAGAAATATTAAAAACAAACGAAGATACATGGGGATTTTTCTTTCTCTTCTTATCCAGATATTATGAAATAATAGACAATGGCTATTATGCTAATATTGAAAATGAATTTAATAATTCACAACATACCTTAATGGCCTATAACATATTGTATGGAGAAGTTACAAATGGTGGCTTTCTGGAATTAATACAAGATGGATATGGCACCTATATTTTTGATACACTATTCTCTGATATAATAAAAAGTTGGGGAATATCAAAAATGGCACAAAATATCAACAAAGCCAAAACTCTTTATTTTGATAATAAAACATATCTGGAAACTAAAAGAACTCCTGAGCAATATGCCGAAATGTATAAAGAGTTCCCCTATTTTAATTCTCTGGATAACGAATTTTTTCAAATTAAAGATTCCGAAACCGAAAAAATAAAATTACATATTCTAGATAGGATTGGAGACTTTGCAATTATAGAATAGTGACCCAAAAATACATCCTACACTCGTCATCAAAGATCTATTGTTTACATATAACAATCTTAAAACAAGATATTGTAGTCACAATTGCATCCCAGATTCTGCAATATTTCATCATTGTGTTATAAAAAAATTACAAAATAAAATTATTAAGAACAAACAATAATATTCTTGCTTTTTAGCAAGAGATACAGAATGCAAAAAAAATTAAACCCTTTTATATATCACCTTACTGCAGCTATAGATTACGGAATATAACTGCGTTAGGAATCATAAACAATAAAATAAAGATAAAATCATATTTAGATTATGAAAAATAACGGAATAACAATAGAAATAAAAGAATTTGAATTATTGAAAGATATAATATCAACATCACAAATCAATACTGACAAAACATACAACCTATCCATAAAGAGACTTTCAAGAGAACTTGAGTCAGCCAAAGTAGTTCCTTATAACAAAATGCCTCTGGATATTGTAAGAATGAATTCAAAAGTTACGATACAAATAGCTAGCAACATAATTAAAAACTTTCAAATAGTGATACCTGAAAAAAGTAATCTGAACTTGAATAAATTATCAGTATTGTCACCTATGGGATTAGCGCTATACGGATACTCTGTCAATGATGAAATTTCATGGCAATTTCCTTCAGGTATCAATAAAATAAAAATATTAAGAGTCGAGTAAAATAATTTATGACTCCTTTATGGTTCCACTCTCATGCTAGAAACCTAAAGGATTAACTATATAAATATTACTTTATAAAAATACCACAGTGAAAACAATTAAACATTCATACGGAGCCGACTTAGATTGGGTGGCTCCTTTTGCAAAACAACTAGAAGGAAAAGTTAATGGCAATTTCATAGTTGTACCAGATACCCTTTTTAAAGGATCAAGATATGTGCTTGACTGCGGTGATGGCATTGTAGCCTATTATGTAGATGTAACGAATAACAGAGACGTGAATTTAATTCAGAAAAACATAAGCAATGATTTTATAGGTATCTATTATAATTTAAGTGAAGGTGAAGTAAAATATTCCAGTAGTAATTTTAAACATAATGTGGGTCGATGGCAATATAATTTATTAGTCATTGATAGTTCGCTGGAAACAAATTATTTTATTAAAGCAGGAAGCAAATCCTATGTGTTATGCATTTTTATAAAAAAGAGTATGATGGCATCCTATGCCCAAAAGAACAATATTACTTTAAGAGATATAGATAAAATAACAGATCCATCCAAGAATACAATTATTAGATTTGACAGGATGAGTAGCGAAAGTTTTCACCTGATAGATGATTTGCGTAAATTAAAAGTTGGTGGGCCTGTATTTGATTTAAATCTTACAGGGACTGTCCACTTATTACTTTCTAATTTTTTCAAAAAAATGTCAAGTGTTCGAATTATCATACAAACAGTCAATGAATCAGACTTAGCGAATATAATTGCAATTCAGATGTTTTTAATTAATACCATCGAAGACCATTTTCCTACTATCAAATTAATGGCTCATAATGCAAATATGTCTGAATCAAAATTTAAGGATTTATTCAAAAAAATAACTGGCAAAACCCCGAATACTTTCTTTATAGAAAATAAACTGCTCAAAGCCAAAGAACTTCTTGAAGGAAAACAATTAACGATAACACAAGTTTCAGACAGGCTCAATTTTACAAATAACTCCTATTTCGCTTCAAAATTCAAAGAGCATTTTGGAATCGCGCCAAAAATATTTGTAAAACAATTGTAGGTATAAAAAAACACTAATTATAACTCTGTATGTCAAAATCAATGGATAATTAAATTATGTTTTAATCCCTGGCTATGGTATCTACCCTGCACAGAATAAAAAACAACATACGAATAATATTAATAATTACTGAAAATCAATTATTTAACTCTAAAAAAACTAACTTTATAGTACAAAAATACATATAAAATTGAAAACAATTGAACATTCATATAGCGCCGATTTAGATTGGGTAGCTCCTTTAGCTAGTAAGTTAGAAGGAAAAGTTGATGGTAATTTTATAATTATTCCAGAGAGTATACAATCCGGAACCAGATATTTTCTCGATTGTGGAGAAGGGATTATAGCATATTACATTGATGTGGCGTATAATAAAAATTTACACCTAATCCAGAAAAATATGACCAATGATTTCGTTGGAATGTATTATAACCTAACCGAAGGCGAAGCAACATTATCAAGTAAAAACTATTTGCATAATGTAGGTCGTTGGCAATACAACTTGTCTGTTATTGATAGTGCGTTGGAATCCAATTATTTTGTAAAAGCTGGAAGTAAGACCTATGTGCTTTGCATTTTTGTAAAAAAAAATACAATAGAATCATTTGCAAAGAAAAACAATATAAATTTTCGTGATATAGATAAAATAACCGACCCTACAAAAAACACAATCATACGATTTGACAGGATGAGCAGCGAAAGTTATCATATACTAACCGATTTACGAAAATTAAAAGTAGGAGGACCTATATTTGATTTAAACCTCATAGGAACAGTACAGCTATTACTTGCTAATTATTTAAAGAAAATGGCAAGCCATAGAATTATCATTCAAACTGTAAACGAGGCTGATTTGGCCAATATAGTAGCAATACAAATGTTTTTAATCAGTAATATCGAAGATCATTTCCCTACTATTAAATTAATGGCAAGTAAGGCGAATATGTCTGAATCAAAATTTAAAAATATATTTAAAAAAATTACTGGCATAACGCCTAATACTTTTTTTATGGATAATAAACTTCTTAAAGCCAAAGAGCTTCTAGAAGAAAATCAATTGTCTATATTACAAGTTTCGGATAAGCTTAACTTTACCAATAACTCTTATTTTGCTTCAAAATTTAAAGAACAGTTTGGAATATCTCCCAAAAATTTCATTAATCAACTATAATATTTTCAACTCTTAACAAAGATAAACAGCATATTCATCTATGAAAAACTTTACTCACTTTTACAGTTTGACTCCCGAATGGCAACATCAATTAGCCGAAGAAATAGGAGGAGAACTTATTGATAATAAAATAATTGTACTTCCAAAAACTCTGGGTCATGGACACTCCTTTTTTACTCAAATCACACCTGGTATTTCGGCATTCTTTATGGATTTTGTTTTATCAACACCTATAAAAATAAACAGACTTAAATCTGAAGATGAATTATATATTTTTCATTTTGATCAAAGTGACCAAGCCAATTTAATAAAAATAGATAACATAGATTACAAAATTGGCTCTTCTATTAATTTAGGCTTAGCAATTATAAATAATAATATTGAGAGCTCTTTTGAGCCTGCAGTAGGACAAAGAACATTAGCTTTACGTTTGCTCGTAGACAAGAAACTATTGAATGAGTTCGTAGAAAATCATCCTAGTGAAGAATTTACTAATCGAAAAATTACAATCGAAAAAAAAGCTCCTTACTACTACGACAATATCGACAGTAATAGCATATTACTAATACAGTCACTTAAGAGTAAATCTGTTTTTGATTCCTCATTTGAACCTTATTTAAAAGGTACATCTTTAAAATTATTAGGGAATTTTTTAAATAGATATTCAAACTCGGCAGCTGTAAAAAATGAAAGTACTGAAATTGAGATAGAAGCCATCGCTAAAACTAAAACATATCTACTGGATCATTTATATAACCCATTCCCATCTGTTCCTTTTTTATCTAAAATGGCAGGAATGTCACCTTCCAAATATAAAATGTTATTTAAAAAAGAATTCCATAATACCCCAAATAATCTCTTTATAAAAGAGAAAATGCTTCTTGCCTACAAGCTTTTACAAAGCGGAGATTACAGCACTTTAACCGAAGTGATTTATGAGTTAAATTATACTAAACTAAGCTATTTCTGTACAAAATATTATGATCTTTTCCATAGGAAGCCTTCACAAGATTTTATAAAAAAGATTAAGAAAAAACAGGTCGCTTCCCAATTTTCTGTTCCTTATATCCAACGAGAAAATGATATGTAGTTGAGGAGTTAATCGTAAAAGTTTTCAGTTTTCAGTTGCTTAACCGCAAAGCTCGCAAGGAATTACGCTAAGGACGCTAAGCTTTTAGTTTCCAGTCTCAGTGGTTTAACCGCTAAGTTCGCAAAATTTTAATCCTTTTAATTCTATCTAACTCTTTGCGAAAGAAACGCAGATCCCGAAACTTCGGGATCCGCGTTCTATAGACAATTTAAGTTAGCAACTCTTTGTCAAAGCCCCAAACTGCACTTTCTTGAAATCTGTTCAAGAAAAAATTAAACACAAAGTTTGCAAGGTTTTAAAAATCTGTTTTACAGCAGCAAATCTATATCATCCTCGTTACTTTATAGACAACATGGAAATCTTTTTAATTCTTGAAATCTGTGGCAAAAAAAATTAACAGCAAAGGGCACAAAGCTTTTAGTTTTCAGTCTCGGTTTTTAGTTCCAGTCTTGCATCTTGCATTTCTCCTCTTTTTTAATCTCAGAACCTTTGCCCCTTTAAACAAACATAATAAACAAAAAAAGTGGATATCAAAACGATACCCACTTTTTAAACATTCTATTTTAAATTTACAACTTACTTATTATTAAACGATATGATAAATTCTGATCGTCTGTTTAGCTGATGCTCTTTGTCTGAACATTTTACACCATCTAAACATTTGTTTAATATTTGAGTCTCCCCATATCCTTTTCCAGTAACTCTTTCTGCTTTCACACCTTTATCAATAAGATATTTAATAGTCGATTGTGCTCTCCTATCAGATAGTTTCATATTATAGTTATTATTTCCCTGGCTATCTGTATGCGATCTAATATCAATTGTCATTGCAGGATAGTCTTTTAAAAGCTGTACCACTTTATTCAATTCTTTTAGTGATGCTTTTTTAATTCTCGTTCCATTCAGATCAAAATAAATTGGTTTTAATCCAAGATTTTTTGTTAAGTCGGAACCATCTGTTACCAATTGATTATCTTCACTTGTTAAATGTGTAGCTTTAGAGTCTATTTTAAGATGTTTATCCATCATTATAGAATCTTCACCTCCAGTTACAGATATAGAATCTTTAGTTAATTCATAACCTTGTTTTTCATACATCAAAGTATAATCTCCACCAGGAACTTTCAATAAATATTCACCTGCATTATCGGTGTAAAACTCATCTACTTTTTTATTATCTGCGTCATATACTATAATCTTAACTTTTGGCAATGGATCTCCCGTTTTATCATCATAAATTTTACCAAAAACAGTAGCTTCAAGCTTAACTTCTTTAAGAGGTTCTAATTCTTTTAAGCTATAAATCTGATCATCATTAGTTCTATTAGAACTAAAAAAACCTTTTTGATTATCTGAGTTTATTGCAAATCCAAAATCATCATTACCGGAGTTTATAGGTTCTCCCAGATTTACAACAGCATAACTATTATCTTTATTTTTTATTGCTGCAAAAACATCCAATCCCCCAAGTCCCGACTGCCCATCTGATGAGAAATAAAGTTGTCCTGATTTAGTTATGAATGGAAATGTTTCTCTTCCTATAGTATTTATAGACGCACCCATATTCTTAGGTTCTCCAAAAGTACCATCTGCTTTTATTTCAACTTCATATAAATCGGTCTGTCCTAAAGACCCTGATCTATCCGAAGCAAAAATCATACTTTTACCATCTGGCGTTAATGCTGGATGCGCATTAGAATAAGCATTACTATTAATAGATAAATCTTCTATTTTATCCCAAATTCCATTTACAAGTGTTGCTCTGTAAATTTTAAGACGATTTGTTTTTGTATCATCTTCACCAAGCTTATTTCCTAAAAAATTACTTCTGGTAAAATACATTTGATTTCCATCATTTGTAATTACTGGCGTTGATTGATGAAAAACCGAATTAATTTTCCCTGTAAGTTTCTTTGGATTTATTAAATCCCCATCTGGAGTAATTGTTGCTTCATAAAGTTTAAAATAAGGTTTTCCTGTCCAGGCATCTTTATACCTCTTAACAACATTTGTATCTCTCGCAGAAGTAAAAATCACTTGATTCTCTTTATAAAATGCTGTACCATAATCTGGCATTTTAGAGTTGGCAGTAACAAGTTTAATCGAATACCTACTTGATTGTTTTTTAATATCTTTCAGGTAATCTGTACTTGGGTTTATTGCTTCTTTACCCGATTTAGTGTTAAGTTGTTTTATAACTTTTGCTGCTTCATCATAGCGTCCATTCGACTTTAAAGATTGTGCATATCTAAATAACTGTTCATTCGTAAAAACATAGTTATCTTTTAACTTGCTTATTTGATCATATGCTTTTAAGGCATTTTTATAATCCCCATTAAAGTAATAAGAATCACCTAGTTTTGCATATACTGCTGAAGAGCTATACTCTTTCTCAATTAATTTATCATACAAATCACCAGAATTAACTGATGCATATGCCAATTGATCGTATTGTTTTTCAGCTTTATTAATTAATTTAGTCTGCGAATAAGAATTTTGCAATCCTAATAAGACTATCAAAAGTAAAAAATATTTTTTCATATGTATTTTTATAATCATTATTAAAAGAATCTTGGATTTATCATTCGTTTATTAATCTTATTGAAAAGATCAAATCTCATAAAAAGCTCATGTGAACCTGAATTGTAGTTCCCTAACTTGTTCGTATCATAATCATATCCGTATCCTACTTGGATACCATCTGTAACCTGAAAACCTGCCAAGCCACTTACACCGGCATTTAAACGATATGCTGCCCCTAACGTAAATTTATTATTGATTAAAAAATTCCCAGATACATCGACTGCAATTGGAGCTCCACTAACTACTTTTAACAGTGCAGCCGGTTTAAATTTTAAGTAAGGATTAATGTCAAATACATAACCTCCTATTAAATAAAAGTGAGATCTTTGTGTAACCTGTGTCATCGCAACATCATCATTCTTATGCTTTGTGCTTAAAAATTTAGGTACAGACAAACCTACATACCAATTGTAAGTATGTACGTAAACCCCTGCCCCTACATTTGGAGAAAACTGTGATTCGGTACCGCTTAAATATCCATCTGCCTTATTCTCGACATTTAACTTGGTATAATCAATATCCAGATTTTGAAATCCTGCCGAAATACCAAAAGAGAATTTTAAATCTGTACCTGTTAAAATCGTATAAGCATAATTAAGCATCACATCGGTATTTTTTGTTGGTCCGATTTCATCACTTAATATATTTAATCCAATACCGTTACCATGATATCCTAATGGGCTTTGTATCGAAAAGTTCATCGTTTTTGGTGCGCCTTCTAATCCCACCCATTGTGTTCTGTATAATCCCATTGCACTTACTACTTCTCTTGAACCTGTATAACCAGGATTAAAAGTCATAGTATTATACATGTATTGTGAATACTGCGATTCTTGCTGAGCCGAAGCTTCAAGAATTCCTAAAAACAATAGTATTACTATGTAAAAAAACTTTTTCATTAGTTCTAATTATTTTAATTCTTTAATTTTAAAATCTTATTGATTATTGATATATAGATATCCTGCTTTTTCAATTCCTTTTTCGCCATTATTGTATTTCAATATGTAAAAATAAGTTCCTGTAGGAAGCTTCTCTCCTTTGTTTACTGTAACACGTCCATCAGAATATCCTGTAAACATTACATCACTCTCATTATATGATTTTGCTTCATATACTCTTACCCCCCAACGGTTGTATATTTCGACTGTATTATCAGGAAATTGATTAATCCCTTTAATAAGGAAGGTATCATTTATTCCATCCCCATTTGGTGAGATTGCATTGTAAACAATTACGTCAAGTGGTGTTGGTGCATCTTTCTTAACGAGTGCCATTGTAAAAATGCCATATCCGCTAACTTGCGATGTTAACAATTGTGTGTACCCGGTACCTTTGCTTGCACTCGGAAATGGATCTACTTCTCCTTTTTCATTTACCCACATACCCGAAGCATCATCCCAACGTACTATAACTATTTTTGTATCTTCATTTAGGTTAAAAAACTCAGGTGGAGTAGTAGCTGAATCTAACGTTAAGCTTAATATAATTTTATCATCTCCCTGATCCTTTGTTACATTCCAATATTCTTTATCATTAATGACCAAAATAGATTCGTCTTTTATTGAATGCTTATGCAGATCATCTGAGTTTTTATAAAAATATTGAGTCGTATATATATCACCTATATTATTACTCACAGCATGATAAGAAGGTCTGAAATAAAGGTCATTTCCAACAGGAAATTCAAACACATTATTTCCCTTTTTCTCTACTCTTCCATCAATAAAACTTAAATCACTGGCATCAGTATGACTAGCATTTTCATTAAAAACAACCTTACTGTTTTTGAGAGATGCATCTACTACTCCATTTATAAATGTTGCCTTATCATTGATTGTAATTATTGCACCCAAATGAATAGGTGTTAGTGCAGCTGTATTATCGAGAATTAGATTTTGAAAATTTGTAACTGACCTTCCCTCAATCTTTTGTTCTATATCACCTGTAAAAAAAGTTTTCCCTTTACTTGAATTGCTATAAGTTACATCTCCGTCATTATACCAATCTGCAAAAACAAATACGTTTCCGTCATTTACAAGCTTTCCAGTTTTCAAATTATCAAAATTAAAATGTATAGATAACGTATCTCCTACTACTCTCATTTCGCCTTCGTTAACAAACTTGTTATCTTCTTGTGCCTGCCCTTTTTGGCAAACCAATAAGATTAGCATAAGACTCCAAATACCAGCGGGGTATCTATCGATCGAAAACCTTGTCACTTTATATAAGTCATTTTTTTTCATACATTTATCTATATCTGTTATACAAATTGCATTTTAAATTACGGTGCAAAATTAAAGCCTTAATAAAGATGCCTTAACCCTTAAAAGTTATTGGTATATCAGAATAAGGCGAATTAACAGGAGAGAAGAGACTTGGAGAGGAGAGAAAAAAGAGGAAAGACCTGGAGAGGAAATATCTGGAGATTTGAGACTTAGAGATGAAAGATCCTGAAACTGATTTTATGCACAACACAGGTAGAGACGCACCGCAGTGCGTCTCCGCAATATACTTCCTCAATATATCTCTTCAATTTACTTTCCTCTATATATTTCCGCAACTTACTTCCATATCTTTAGAATGCCACCATTATATTATGTGTATTTATAACCCGCTGGGTGTAATTACCTTGTCTATTTGCTTTGCTTGGGTTGCAAAAGTTTCTTTTAATGCATAGAAACATAGATTTTATGTGTAAAAAGAGCACAACAAGAAATGCATTTCTTTCACATAGCTAGTCCCGATCCCGAAGCTTCGGGCAATGTCATTAAGTTAAGAGATTGAAGATTGCTTCGCCTGTTCGCACTTTCAGGCTCAGGTAACGATTGTAGATTTTTGATTTTGTGTTCATGAATAATAAGATTGTTGATTTTACGAGATTTAATACATCTGAAATCAAAAATCGTTAGTCAAAAACTGAAATCATTTTAAAATCGTTTCTTAACTTAATGACATTGCGGGACGGAACGGGATGTTTTTTAAACAAATGAAACACCTTTTTCGAGAGTACCAAAATCTACCTTTTTATGTGTTAAAACTAATTACACCCAACAGGATTATTTATAATATGTAAATAACCTATCAGGCATTTGTGTAAATAAAAAATGAGGAAACACTCGCTCCTCATTTTTACAAAAAAAACAATATTAAATAACTATTTGCCTTATAAAAAGACAAATGGAAATCTGACAAATATACCATTAACTCTTTCCTGTTTTTACTCCTAAACGGTTTTAAACTTATAGATTAAGGTATCAATTACACCAAAAAAGGATGAGAAAACCGAAGCTTCCTCATCCTACAAAAATATTATCAAAATATAAAAAACCTCAATATTAAAACTCAAAAAAGCTGTCCGACTCCTTACTCAAATACTATGTTTTTTAATACTACAAATATCCATATAGCATACAGTAGATCTTGCCCTTAAAAGTTTTAAAACACATAGAATAAGACATATTATTTTCTTCTAAACTAAAAAAACGTTCTCTGTATCACATTTTATAACATAAAAAATAAACTGTGTACACTCTTTTAATTGCATCTTCAATCCCATTCTACGCATAATTATAACAATATATTTAAAAATCAGGTATTTATACCTACTAAATAATGCTAAAAAATTACTACATTTGATAACCTACCCTCATTTCCAATATTCATTTTACTGCTAAGCAAAAATACTTTAAAGAGTTAAAATCAAATCAATAACTTCTTAAAATATAATTATGAAAACTAATTCTACACAACCTTCAATTAATTTTAAAAGTAATAATCTGTTTCAGGACACGTCAATAGACACTCCGGAAGGAATAAAGTCTATTGATAATATTTGTAAAGGAGATACTGTTTTAGCTGCTTTTGTGAAATCTGCAAAAGGGAAAATTAAATTATTCTGGTCTACCGCCAAAGTATCTTTTAGTATTGATAGCAATCCAATATCTCCAAAATCTAAGATGGTTTATATTTCTGTTTATGATGAGATAAAAAAAGACATTCTTTGTAGTTTAGACCAGCCTGTCTTACTAGCAAATGGAAAATATACTATTGCCAGAAGACTCATTCCCGGACAAGAACTCGTGAATAAAAATGGTAAACCTATTGTAATACTAAGTACCAATATTGCTCCCTACCACGGTGGCGTACATCATATCTCGACTAACTCTACATGGAATAATAATCCCGATGGCCATTTATTACTCTCTAATGGTATCGTAACTGGTGATTATATATTACAACTCTACTTTGACCAAATACCGAATCAGTTGATTGAGGAGAGGTTTTGAGATGGGAGTTGAGAGAGGCAAGAGGCAAGACTTTGAGAAAAAAGAGGATAGACTAGGAGATAATAGATGAAAGAAACAAGACTGGATCTGAAAACTGAGACTGAAACTAAAATCTCAAAGCTTAGCGACCTTTGCGGTTAAACCACTCAATACTGAATACTGAAACTGAATACTATAACTAAAAACTGAATATAAAAAATGCCCTGGACTATTCTTGAAAAACTATGGAGACAAGCTTTGGAGCCTTCCTCCGTTTCTGCCAAAAATGAAACTAATACATGGAATAAAGAGATTGAAACCCTATACCAATTGGGAATTAGCATGGAAGATACGCTACAATTTCTATACTTTGAAAAACCCAATTTTGAAACTTTTAAAAATTGGGTAAATAAAAGAAAGAAGGATATAATCACTGATTATAATGAGGTTATAGATAATGTTCTCTCGGAGGATGATCTTGAATTTTGGGATGAGAATGGCTATATTATCGTAAAAAACGTTATCTCTAAACAAGATTGTGAAGATACGCAGCAAGCGATTTTGGATTTCTTAAAAATAGATCCTAACGACATGGAGTCTTGGTATATAAGACATCCGGAACAAAAGGGATTGATGCTTAATTTTTCGGATCATGAAACATTAAACAAAAACAGGTTCTCCCCCCGAATAAAGAAAGCTTACGAACAACTTTATAATACTAGTAATATATATAAGTCTATTGATAAAGTAAGCTTTAGTCCTCCAGATACCAAAGATTTTGTTTTTACAGGAAGCCCGCTTCATTGGGATACCAGTTTAAAAAGACCTATTCCTTTTGGACTACAAGGCCTCCTCTACCTCACCGATTGTGGCCCCCATGAGGGTGCCTTTCATTGTGTCCCAGGATTTCATAATAAAATAGATTACTGGCTCGATAACCTGGAACCTGATGAAAATCCCAGAGAAAAAGCTATCAAATCTTTAGAACCTGTACCTATAATTGGTAATGCTGGTGACTTTATAATATGGAATAATACATTACCTCATTGTGCCACACCAAACCAAGGTGCAACACCCAGAATGGTTCAGTATCTTACCTATTTTCCCGATAATTTTAAGAGTGCCGAGGAATGGATTTGAGTTTCGGTATTCAGTGGCTTAACCGCAAAGTGCGTATCCCGATGCCGAAGCCTCGGGATACGCACTTTGCGGTTAAGCTTTGAGATTTTAGTCTCAGTTTTCAGATCCAGTCTTGTTTCTTTCATCTATTATCTCCTAGTCTATCCTCTTTTTTCTCAAAGTCTAGCATCTTGCCTCTCAAAATCTTGTCTCTTGAAGCTCTCATTCTTCCCTTCCTCATTATTGTTACATTTTTAAAAGATGATTATTTAAAATATACCGCTTGCTATTTCTAATAAAACAGAGCTTAACATAATATTAACTGCTAATTTTACTCTTTTTTTATAAGATTCTCTGCTTCCAAAAAGAACCGATTTGTACTAAAAAATAAGTGGTAAAGATTAGATTACCTTTTTTGGTATAATTCCGTTAGGCTTCTTTGTTCTTGAAGAAAAAAGTGATCAGGTTCAAGACAAA
The DNA here is from genome assembly GCF_025847235.1 of Flavobacterium shii. Taxonomy (GTDB): domain Bacteria; phylum Bacteroidota; class Bacteroidia; order Flavobacteriales; family Flavobacteriaceae; genus Flavobacterium; species Flavobacterium shii. The sequence continues at coordinate 7,539 of NZ_JAOZEW010000013.1, read as the reverse complement.
GCCTTCAGGACAAATGATCCTAATAAAAACAGTTACAATAGATAACAAACTAAAACAGGAAAAGCTACATCTTTCGATATAGCTTTTGCTAATTGATTTTTTAGAATCTTCTATTATAATTTACTTAATTTGATAATTAATATTTGTATTCGCTGTTGCATAACTAAATGCCCATGCAAATGTATTTGCAGCTAATACGCTATTATAAACTGTGGTACTGCGAGCGCCGCCAGCATAATCTTCTTTTCCTAGAGGTATACCGGTTGCTGAAACAGATAATGGAAAAGCTTCATAAGAAGTATCTCCAGGTACTCCAAATAAATTATACATACTACCAACATAAACAAATCCTAATTCATTATGTTTAAAAACCTCAACAGAACTATTATCACCATCCAGAGTCGCTAAAATAGTAATATTTAAAGGGACATTATTAAAAAGTGGACTATTAACATTATTAAAACCTCCAAAAAAACGATTTTTAACATTTCCAAAAGGCCCCGATAATGTCGCATCAGCGGCGATAGAAAATTTATAAAGAGGTACAGGTTTTAAATTATTACCCTCAGGGTAATTATAAGCTTTAGCCCCCATACTTGCTCCTGTCATTGAGTTTACAGCATTTGCTAATTTTGCAATCTGATCTCCCATTTCACCACCAGCTCCAACACCATATATTACTACTCCTTTTTTATTATTTATAAAATCTTTAACAACATTTAGTACATTATTATTTGATAATGTGTTCGCTGCAGCTCCATCCTGATATAATATAACATCTATTTTGTTTGTATTAATTGTGTTTTTTAATGAAGTAGCACTAGCATCGTCCGAACCAATGGTAGTTGTAAATACTTTGACATCATTAACTGCACAAGTACCACTAAGCGAATAATTAATTTTTGAATTAAGCATCGTTTTAATACCAACATCACCATTATAGAAGCCACCAAAATTAAGCAAAAGTACGTTCATTGCACGAGAACCAAAATCTACACTCTTAGTACATGCCGCACTTGTGCTGTTGGACGTTATGCTAAAAGTATACGTACTAGCATTTGTTGGTGTACCTGTAGCAGTCATAACCACACTTTGAGTTCCTGCAGTAGAAAATGTACCTGATGCAGAAAACGTTATACCGTTTTGGGTATTTGTACTCATTGTATACGCTCCAGGATAGGTTACCGTAACCGGAACCGTCATTGTATTTGCCGCCGTCATTGCAGTACCCGGCATATAAGAGCCACTTGTTGTTATAGATCCACAATTTATGGCATATGATATAGGTTGTGCCCCTACCGTAACATTTAATGCACATGAAGCTGTTGCTCCTGTAGTTCCAGAAACTGTAAAAGCTGAAACTCCTGCTGTTGTAGGCTTACCAGTACCCAATAATGTAACAGATTGCTGCCCTAAAGCAGAAAGATTAATCTCGCCAGTGGTAAAAGTCATACCATTTACCGTATTGGTAGATATCGTTGCTTTACCCGTTGCGGTAACATTAATAGGCAATACAATTTTATTGGCAGCGATTAACTGCGTATCTACCATATATACTCCACTTTGTGTTGCTGTACTACAATTTAATGCATACGCTACCGGAGCAACATTAATAACAATATTGTTACACGTACCTACTGTAGCAGCATTTGAGCTAATTGTAAAACTGTTTGCTCCAGATGCCAATGGCGTACCTGTACCTAACAACTCTACTGTTTGAACCCCTGTAGTAGTAAATGTTCCTGATCCTGTAAAAGAATATCCGTTAACCGTATTGGTGTTTATAGACCAATATCCTACAGTACCAACATTAAGACTTAATGTTAATTTATTTGCATTTGTTAAAGGCAAACCAATATTATAAGAACCTGCTGAGGCTACAGTATTACATGTTAACACAAAATTAACATCTGCTTTTGCAACAAAAACATTAGGTTTACAAGAAACCACTGTACCATTAAGAGTGATGGTTACTGCATCTCCCGCGTTTCCTGTATCGTATCCTTTATTAGGAGTACCCACACCTGCAAGTGTTAATACATAAGAACCTGCTGCAGGAAAAGCACCGTTTGTACTAAAATAGTACCCATTTGCAGTATTTGCAGATATAGTATAAGTACCCGGTTGTGTTACGGTAACAGCTACAGATAAGTAATTTGATCCTGTTAAGGCTGTACCTTGTTTATAAGTACCGTTAACAATTGCTTTGCTACAGTCTCCAGTCGAAATCGTAGCTGTAGCCGGTGGTTGAGAACCACACATACTTAACCACATTGCCTGTACCTGATTCCAATAATCGAAACATCCGGTTGTTATGTTAAAAATTAATAATCCGTTGCTTAAGTTAGCAGGTATTATAGCATCTCTTTGAGGAGTTGTTAGTCTGGAAATTAACATTCCTTTACTATTACTTTCTAGTTCTAATATAGCACCAGACTTCGCCCTTTCGGCACCGTTGGTTACTGTTCCATCTTTTATTTTTGAGTTATCAGCCTGTGCGAACACAGAACTGATACTAATCAAAAATACGATCACTGCTAAAGCGATCTTTCGCATCGAATATGCATGTATTTTCATAATCTTATTATTTAAAAATTTATATTAATCATTTTCGCATGTAAAAAACACACTAAACCATTCACAATAAAACACTTAACTATTTATTTTCAAGTAATTTCTCTACTTTTGCTAAACGCACATTCATAGCTTCTGTCGCTGCTTTCAATTCTTTGATCTCTGCTTCTTTTGCTTCCAATTGTTTGTTTTGCTCAATAATATGAAGATAAATTTCTTCCGTTTTCTCTAGTAACTGTACTGATAATTCTGACATATTAAATGAATATCCTTCTTTAGTTTTCTCCAATTCTGTAATTGGCGTTATCCCTGGCAAGTGATTGTTTTTCTTGATGTAAGCTTCTATTTCAGATAGCTGCTTAAATTTATACTCGGCTTTGATATTTGAAAAACCTTTAAAATAATCTTCAAAAACGTAATCTGCATAGTAAGTATTCACTGTCGAGATGGCACCATTTACTCTTAATTTTTCATTAGGTGCTGTAGATGGCGTTTTATATCCAATTCCTACCCATCCGTTTGTATATATAGACTCAGTATTTAATGTTGCACCTTTGTTAGTTGTTGAACTAAACCAAGGTTCTTTTACTGCAGCCGCAATATCAAGCTGATTTACTCTGTTTTTTTCATCTTTATAATCTAATGTACCATTATTGGTATTAACCACTAAACTAGTAAGTGTTTCAGCACCAGAAACCAGATCCGTTAATTTATACTCTAAAGCATTACCTGCTTCATTTGTGTAGATCAATGAATTGTTTGCTCCATTATACAGTAATGAAGTAATTGTCTCTCCTTTTGCGACAATAGTTGCAGGATCTTTCCATACTATATTACCGGCAGTATCTAATGAAGTAGCTAGATAACCTGCTTTAGGAGTAACACCATCAGTCCCTTGTACAATTTGCATAGCTGTTAAAGTAGTTTTTCCTGTAGTTTCATTAATTGCTAAATCATTTCTATTACTCGCCTGATTCCAAATATTTACAAAACCATCTTGTTTATACAAATAAGTCGTTTTTGTATTTGCTTTAGTTCTATCAGTGAACACAATCTGATTATTAACATTTGCTGAATTAATATTATTAATATCTTTATTACTCATCTCTAAATTTTGAGTAGCCGTATGATTTCCTAAATTATCACCTGGAACATTGGACCAAGCCATTTTTCCGGAAGCATCTGTAGTTAAAGCTTGGCCAGAAGTACCTACCGGTACTTTAGTTACTACACCATTTGCGTCTGCAGATAAAAGCGTATTTGCTATTAGCCCATTTTGCAAACCTTCTAAACGCAGTGGGTTAGTAGTTGCTACAACATGTAAAGCATTAGATGGTTTTGTGGTACCAATACCAAGTCCCGCTGCATTAAGACGCATTAACTCTTTAGAAGATGTAGCATCAACAGCTGAGTTAAAACTAAACGCCGGTGCTTGTAATTTCAACAAACTACTCTGTACTCCAAAACCATAAAACTGATTATCGTTATTAGCGTCCTCATACATAACAATTTTTCTATCAGAAACAGAGTTTCCTAATTGTAATTGTGCATGCGGTGTTGCCGTACCAATACCCATATTTGTACTCATTTGATAAATACTTTGGGTATTTGCAGTTGCAGCAGCTTTAGTATCAACATCAAACCAAGAAGCTTTTGTAGCAATTTTTGCAGGATCAGTCCATATTACACTCCCTTCAGCATCTGCAGACATTGCAATCTTACCTGCTACAGCAGGGGCATTATCTGTACCGTTGTTAATTTTTAAGAACCGTACACTTGTAGTACTGTTATTTTCATCAATTGACAAAAGATTTAGATTACTTTTGTTATTAGATATGTTAAATATTCCATTCTTTTTATTTAAAGAGAAATAATTAGGAAGAGATTTATTTTGATCAAATATTGCAACTGCATTCCAAACATTAGCATTTAAAATATTATCAATATTATTATTGACCATATTTAAAGTTTTAGTTGCAGTATGATTCCCTAAGTCATCTCCTTTTGCAGCAATAGTTGCAGGATCTGTCCATACTACATTACCAGCAGCATCTGATGTTGCAATTTTATTCAAACCAGCACCTGTTGTAATTTGAGCAGCAGGAGTAGTAACTTTTGTTGTTGCGGCAACATTAGCAGCCGTTACAGTACCACTTGCTGTTACATTAAGAGCACCATTAATATTTCTGGCACTCATCACTAAATCTTGTGTAGCAATGTGATTTCCTAAATTATCGCCAGTTACCGCTTTCCAAGCAGCTGAACTTGATCCATTTGAGGTTAAGACTTGTCCTGCTGTACCACCCGAAATATCCATAGTTGTATTAGCATCCATAACTTTTCCGGCACCAGTAATACTAAGTGCAGAATTTGTAGATGTAAGGTTGTATCTTGTTACTGTAGCACCAGATAATCCAGTATCTCCTTTTGCTCCAGTCGCTCCAGTTAATCCGATTAGACCTTGTACTCCAGTTAAACCTTGAATACCTTGTATTCCTACATCGCCTTTATCTCCTTTTGCTCCGGCAGTACCCTGTGCTCCAGTAGCTCCGGCTAAACCTTGAATACCTTGTACTCCAGCATCACCTTTTGCACCAGCTGCTCCAACAGCTCCAGTTGCTCCAACTAAGCCTTGAATACCTTGTGTTCCTGCATCTCCTTTGTCTCCTTTTGCCCCAGTGGATCCAATAGTACCTTGTGCTCCAGTTGCTCCAGCCAAACCTTGAATACCTTGTACTCCAGCATCTCCTTTAGGCCCCTGAATAGGACCTACATTATTAAATTTAGTTCCATCCCATACCCATAAATTTCCAGCGATGATATAACCATCTCCTATAACATTACCTGTAACAGGCAGCAAACTTTGACTATCTTTTGAACCTTTGATAGTCACAGAGGTACCATCTTTACCAACTAATCCTGTATCTCCTTTAAGACCTTGCACTCCGGTAGCTCCAACTAAACCTTGAATACCTTGTAAACCAGTATCTCCTTTTACTCCAGCAGTACCTTGTGCTCCAGCTAAACCCTGAATACCTTGTAATCCAACATCACCTTTATCTCCTTTTGCTCCAACAGTACCTTGTGTTCCAGTTGCTCCGGCTAAACCCTGAATACCTTGTAATCCAGTATCACCTTTATCACCTTTATCTCCTTTTGCTCCAGTTTGTCCAACTAAACCTTGGATACCCTGAATACCTTGCAATCCAGCATCACCTTTTGCTCCTACAGCTCCAGCGGTACCTTGTGCTCCAGTTGCTCCAGCCAAACCCTGAATACCTTGCAGTCCAGCATCACCTTTATCTCCTTTTACTCCAGCAGTACCTTGTGTTCCAGTTGCTCCGGCTAAACCCTGAATACCTTGTAATCCAGTATCACCTTTATCTCCTTTTGCTCCAGCAGTACCTTGTGTTCCAGTTGCTCCAACTAAGCCTTGAATACCTTGTGCTCCAGCATCTCCTTTAGGACCCTGAATAGGACCTACATTATTAAATTTAGCTCCATCCCATACCCATAAATTTCCAGCGATGATATAACCATCTCCTACAGCATTACCGGTATCAGGTAATAAACTTTCGCTACTTTTAGAACCTTTGATAGTCACAGAAGTACCATCTTTTCCAACTGATCCCGTATCCCCTTTAGGGCCTTCAGGTCCAATATCTCCTTTTAAAGAAGCTTTCTCATCAGGAGTAAGATTTGCAAAAGTAGATTCATCACTTCTTGCAATTCTTACCCATTTAGTACCCTCCCAGTAGTAAAAACCAGGTGTTACATCATTAATAGTAGAAGTATTGTAGATCAACAAACTTGCAACAGGTCCTGTTACAGGCCCTTGCTCTGTTGTTCTAACCAATTGAAGTCTTGGTAACAACACCCCCCTTTTATTAGAATAAACATCTAATTGAGCCGAATTATCTGGATTGTTAGTCCCGATTCCTGTTTGCGCATTGGAAACAAAAATACCTGCTCCCATCACAGCAAACGTTAATGCTATTTTCTTTTTAAATTCCATTTTTAACTTGAATTTTATTAATACTATTGTGTAACTTTTTAGTCATTTGAACACTTTTTTCTGATGTGCAAAGTTCTTTAATAGTTGTAAAAATGTTTACCAGTAAAAGTTTTTAGACTTGTAGATTAAGACATATTAAATCACACTTTAAATCATTCATTAAAAGGTAGAAAACAGCTATTCTTTCTGCTTTTCTAATTGTTGAGATTTCCATATTTGAAAAAAAAAGAAAATATTTTTCTACTAAGGAATTATGGCAAGTACATAAAAACTTTAATCTTGTTTTTTTTCCTCATCAAGCAAAAGTCATTATATCTAGTTTGATACAAATTAAGGTTTTAGCTTATAACAATTCCAATATTGATTCTCCCTCTTTTACAAATATTAAGACTGTGGTTAAACAAAATTATTGTAACAAAAAAAGCAGAGACTATATGTCTCTGCTTTTAAAATAAAATATTTAACTTTATTAGAATTTATAAACTAGCAACCATCTTACCGGTGCAACAGATTCTAACATTAATTGAACTGTACTTGCTTCTCCTAGAGTCATCTCTGTATCATTTACATCAATTATTCCGCTTGCAGCAACAATTTTTACAATCGCATTACTATCAGCATCAGTACGTTTAATATTATATACCTTTCCTATTAATACTGGATCTGTTGGAGTAGGCAATATAAAGTTTACAATTCCTGTAAAACCAACTGCATTAATTAATGTAAAATCATTTGCAAAATCTAGTGTACCACCTCCACTAACATGTGCTATTTTCAAAGCAGCTGCGCTTAGAGTTGTCCATGTTGAGTCATCCGTACCATTACTAGTTAAAACCTGACCTTTTGTACCTCCATTTACTCTAACAACTGCATCTGCATATAATATGTCTGTACCATTTGTTATAGAAATAGCTCCACTTCCTGTAAGGCTTCCTTTTAGAGGGGCATTA